>NZ_CP032570.1:1200000-1800000 GCF_003626915.1 Tsuneonella amylolytica | reverse complement strand
TCGACCGCGTGCGCTGGCCGCTGGAGGACTAAAACGAAATCCCCGCCGGCGGCAACCGGCGGGGCATCGCGTAGTTCGTTCGTCGCCGTCAGAAGTCGAGCGCGATCCGGCCGTAGACGAACCGCCCGCTGAACCCGAACGGCGACTGCGCGGAATACGGCAGGAAGCTGTTGTTGAGCCCGTAGTTGTAGCCGTTCACGGTCCCGAACGGCAGGCGGTCGGGATACTCGTCGAGGAGGTTGTTGGCGCCCACCGCCAGCTCCAGCCCGTTGCCGGGCTGCACGCGCACTTCGGCATCGACGATCCACTTGGGCGACAAAGTGATGTCGCCCGGCGCCGCGCCCTTCTCGATTCCGATGTCGTTGACGTTGCCCACCGGCAGGAAGACCTTGCCGTAGCGGTTGGCGCGCAGGGTAAAGCCGACCGGCTCGTAATCCCAGTCCAGACCGAGGTTGAGCTTGTTCGACGGTTGCCCGTCGGTCAGGCGGAAGCTCTCGGGCCGCGCGAACAGGCGGGCCGCGGTGAACCCGCTGAAGGTCTTGCGGTCGGTGATCTTGGTATCGTTGATGTTGAAGCCGGCGGTCAGGCTGACCCGGCCGAAGCCGAAGTCCGGCACGCGGTAGTTCGCAACCACGTCGAGACCTTGTGTGCGGGTATCGACGCCGTTGATGAAAAACCGCCCCGATGTGCCGACCACGCCCGCCGCCTGCAGGATCGCCACCACGTCGGCCCCTTGCAGGTTCTCGGTCAGCACGATGCGGTCGTTGATCTTGATGTTGTAGTAATCGACCGTGAGGTTGAAGCCCCGCACCGCGGTGAAAACCACGCCGCCGCCGATGTTGACCGACTTTTCGGGCTCCAGCGGCTGCGCGCCGAGTGCCACCGCGATGGGCGAGCTGACCGGGAAGGTGCCGATCTCGATCAGGCCCACGCCCGCCACGTTGTTGGTGGACGTGGTCGAGAAGTACTGCTGCGCCATGCCCGGCGCGCGGAAGCCGGTCGAGATCGATCCGCGCACCGCGATGCCGTCCACCGGCTCGATACGCCCGGCCAGCTTGCCGTTGAGCGTGCCGCCGAAGTCGGAGAAATGCTCGTACCGGCCGGCGGCCTGCACGTTGATCATGTCCGACAGGTCGGCATCGAGCTCGAGGTAGGCGGCGTAGCTGTCGCGCGAGGCGTCGACTTCGGTGCTGGGCGAGAAGCCCGGAAACACCTGGGCACCGGGCGCCGCGCCGTTGGAGAAGGTGTAGGGACCGGCCACGTAGCTGAACCGGTCGCCGCGCACGATCTTGTAGTTCTCGTTGCGGTATTCCAACCCGGCCGCGATCGACGTGTCGCCGAGGCCGAGATCGATCGCGCGCTGGGCGTCGAAGTTGATCGAGGTCTGGCCCGAACGCAGGCCGCCGGCGTAGAAGCGCCGCGGGCTGACCGCCCCGCCGAGCGACGTGTTGACGCTCTCCTCGACGTGGTAGTTCAGCCGATTGGTGCCGTAGTTGCCCGACAGGTCGACGTTGAAGCCGGCAAGATCGCCGCGCACGCCGACGACCGCCGCGATATCCTCGATGTCGCTCACGATCAGCGGCAGGAAGCCGTCGGCATAGATCGGCCGGCCGCCGTTCGAATAGTCGATGTTCCGCGCGTCGAGCGAGCGGCGGTAGAAGCCCGCGCCGTTGCCCTGCCGGTTGCCGTAGCTGGCGAATTCGTAAAGCTCGAACCCCGTGTCGAACAGCGGTGCGCCGGCGTTGATGAAGAAGTTGTAATCCTGCGACTGGCCGTCGCCGTAGCGGTGGCTGAACCGGTCGAAGGTGAGTTCGCGCGGGTCGTTCGCTGGCGCGTACTGGCGGCGGATGTCGGGGCCCGAACGGTTGGTGGGGTCGCGGTCCTTGTATTCGGCCGTGACGTTGAAATAGCCGTCGCCCACCGGCACGCCGATGTTGGTGGCGAAAGTCCAGGTGTCGCCGTCGCGGCGCTTGCGCTCGTCGCCGTAGGCGATCGTCGGATCGCTGGTGCCGTTGGTGGTGACGCCGGCCACGTCGAAGACGTCCTCCAGCGTGGTGATGTACTTGCCGTAGGTCGCCACGGCCCGCCCGCCGGGGCGACGCTTGAGCTGGATGTTGATCACGCCGGCGATCGCGTCGGAGCCGTATTGCGAGGCGGCGCCGTCGCGCAGCACCTCGATCCGGTCGATGGCGATCGCCGGGATCGTGTTCATGTCGACGCCGGCCGAGCCGCGGCCGACCGATCCGTTGAGGTTGAGCAGCGAGGAGATGTGCCGCCGCTTGCCGTTTACCAGCACCAGCACCTGGTCGGGCGAAAGGCCGCGCAGCGTCGCCGGACGCAGCGAGTCGGTGCCGTCGGTCAGCGAGGGCTGCGGAAAGTTGAACGAGGGGACGAGGTTGTTGAGCAGCCGGTTGGTTTCGGTCGTGCCCGAATGCTGTAGCGCCTCGTTGGAGATGACGTCGATCGGCACCGCACTGTCCGCCACGGTCCGGTCGATACGGCGGGTGCCGGTGACGATCAGCTGGTCCTGCGGGGCGGCCTCGCCCTGTTCGGACGCGTCGGTTTCGCCCGGAACGTCCTGTGCCATGACGGGCTGGGTGTAGGACAGGGCAAGAGTTGCGCCGGCAGTGCCGGCGAGCAGGGTACGACGAAACGACATGAACTTTGGCCTCCCAACCAGGAAACCGAAAGTTACGCCGCTTACCACCGTCTACGCAATAATCTGGCGAAGCACCTGTAACGAATTAGCGTTTGTGTTGCAGTTGCGTAACAATACCGGCGGTTACAGCGGATTGCCATCCCGGTCCCGGTAGACCTCGCGGCGGCCGACGTGGTTGGCAGGGCCGACGAGGCCGTCCTCCTCCATCTTCTCGATCCACTTGGCGGCAGTGTTGTAACCGACGCCCATTTGCCGCTGCAGCCACGATCCCGACGCCTTCTGGTGCTCGAACACGATCTGGCACGCCTGCCGGTACTTGCGTTCCTCCGGATTGTCGGACGCGGTCAGCTCGTCGTCGAAGCTGAAGCCCATGCCCTCTTCCGGCTCCTCGGTCACGGCGTCGACGTAGTCGGGCTTGCCCTGCCCCCGCCAGTGCTCGGCGACCTGCTCCACCTCCTCGTCGGACACGAACGGGCCGTGCACGCGCACCAGCGCGCCGGTGCTCGGTTTGTAGAGCATGTCGCCCTTGCCCAGCAGCTGTTCGGCGCCCTGTTCGCCCAGGATCGTGCGGCTGTCGATGCGGCTGGTCACGTTGAAGCTGATCCGGGTCGGCAGGTTCGCCTTGATGACGCCGGTGATGACGTCGACCGAGGGGCGCTGGGTGGCCATGATGAGGTGGATGCCCGCCGCGCGGCTCTTCTGCGAAAGGCGCTGGATCAGCACCTCGATCTCCTTGCCGACGGTGACCATGAGGTCGGCCAGTTCGTCGACGATCAGCACGATCTGCGGCAGCGGGGCGTAATCGAGCTGTTCTTCCTCGAACAGCTCCTCGCCGGTGTCGGGGTCGAACCCGGTCTGCACCCGGCGGCCGAGCGGCTTGCCCTTGGCGATCGCGGTCTTCACCCGTTCGTTGAAGCCGGCGATGTTGCGCGCGCCGATGCTCGACATCATGCGGTAACGGCGCTCCATTTCCTCGACCGCCCACTTCAATGCGCGGACCGACTTCGCCGGCTCGGTCACCACCGGGCTGAGCAGGTGCGGAATATCGTCGTAGCTCTTGAGTTCGAGCACCTTGGGATCGATCAGGATCAGGCGGCAATCCTCGGGCGTGAACTTGTAGAGCAGGCTGAGGAGGATGCAGTTGAGGCCCACCGACTTGCCCGAGCCGGTCGTGCCCGCGACCAGCAGGTGCGGCATCGCGGCGAGATCGGCGACGATCGGCTCGCCCGCGATGTCCTTGCCGAGGATGATCGGCAGGGATCCCTTGGCGTTCACGAAGGCGTCGCAGGCGGCCAGCTCCTTCAGGGCCACCATCTGGCGGTCTGCGTTGGGCAGTTCGATGCCCATCACGGTCTTGCCGGGGATGGGTGAAACGCGCGCGCTGATCGCGCTCATGTTGCGGGCGATATCTTCGGCAAGGCCGATGACGCGGCTTGCCTTGATGCCGGGGGCGGGCTCCAGCTCGTACATGGTCACCACCGGGCCGGTACGCACGGCGGTGATCTCGCCCTTCACGTTGAAGTCGTCGAGCACGGTTTCGAGCAGACGCGCGTTGCGCTCCAGCGCCAGCTTGTCGAGCTTGGGCGCGGTATGCGCGGGCGGTTCCTCCAGCAGGTCGAGGCTGGGGAGCTGGTAGGTCGCGAAGAGATCGGTCTGCGCCTTCTTGCCGGCGGGCTTGGCCACCTTGGGCGCGGCGGCGGGGTCGGCGATCTCGGGCGCGCGGCGCTCGGCGATCTGCGGCAGGGCCTCGTCCTCGGGCGCCTCGACCTTGCGCGCACGGCGCTTGGGCACGAACGGCAGGTCGATTTCGGTGAGCTGCGGCGGCATCGCAGGCGCACGGCGGAGGAATTGCGGCAGCGTCAGCAGCGCCGCCCAGTCGAGCGCGAAGACCCGGGTGATGCCCACGACCCCGCCCGCCAGCGCGGCCAGCGCGAGCGCCAGGATCACCCAGCCCCGCGCCCCCTCGCCCAACCGCGAGGCGACCGCCTCGACCGCGCCCGCGCCGAGGAGGCCCGAAATGCCGCCCATCCCGGCTGGCAGCGAGCCGCCCGGCCCGTCGAACGCGAGACTGAGCACCGTGCCCAGCAGCGCCATCGAACCCAGCAGCAGCCCGAGCGGGCGCCACCAGCGGGTGCGGTCCTCGCGGTCCTCTTCCTCCACCTCGCGCCACAGCTTGCGCGCGGCGACGTAAAGCAGCGGGAGGAGCAGGATAGCGGTCCAGCCGAACAGGAAATAGGCGCGCTCGGCCGTCCAGGCGCCGCTCGCGCCCATCCAGTTCGCGACGTCGTCGCCCGCCGCAGCGGTCGAGGCGCTGGGATCGGTGAGGGTGTAGCTGGCGAGCGCGAGGCCCAGGAACAGCATCGCCGCAAACAGCCCCGCCGCCCCCGCGATCTGCCCGGCACGCCGCAGCGAACGGCGAAACGCCGCGCGCCAGTCGGTCGCCGGCGCCCGTCCCGTGCCGCGATCCATCGCGCGTGTGGCCATCGTCGTTTACCCCTCGAACCGTCGGTGGGGGTTATCGCAGGTGCGGGACTCGCCCGTCAATCCTAGAGCGTCATGACGCCTGCTTGAGCGCCAGCCCGTCGATCGCGGCCCAGCGGTTCCAGCCGAGTTCGCGCGCCCGGTCGGGGTTCATGCCGCCCAGCGCGATCACCGGCATCTCCGCCAGCGCGGCGAGCGCATGGAAGCGTTCGGGGCCGAGCGGGACGGTATTGGGGTGCGTGCGCGTGGCGAACACGGGGCTCAGCATAACGGCATCGGCGCCGGCCGCGTTGGCATGGGCCATCTCCTCGGCGTCGTGGACGGTGGCGATGCGCAGCAGCTCGGGCGCCTCGCCCACCGCTTCGGGCGGGCCGTAGGATCCGGCAGCGCCCCATGCCTTCGCCTGATCGTCGCTCCCCGACAGGATCAGCAGGTGCCGCCCTTCCTCGACCAGCGGGCGCAATTCGTCGAACCGCGCGCGGCGGCTTTTGGGGTCAAGGTGGTAGTGGCGGAACACGAACGCCGACCATTCGGGCAGCGCCCGCAGCGCGCGGGGCAGCAGTTCGTCGTTGCGCGCGTCGGAGAGCAACCAGAGGTTCGGGAGGGTATGGCGCAGGCCCATGACCCCGCTATAGCGCACCCCGCCATGAACGCAGCGTTAGTCCTCGCCGAAATCCACGACCGCATCGCGAAAGCCTGCGCCCTCGCCCGCCGCGAGCCTGACGAAGTGACGCTGGTGGCGGTCAGCAAGACCCACCCCGCCGATGCGATCGCCCCCCTGCTCGAGGTGGGCCAGCGCGTGTTCGGCGAGAACCGGGTGCAGGAGGCGGCTGCCAAGTGGCCGGAGCTCCGCGAGCGTTACGAAGGCGTGGACCTTCACCTCGTCGGCCAGCTCCAGTCGAACAAGGCGGAGGATGCGGTACGGGTGTTCGACTGCATCCACTCGCTCGACCGCTCGAACCTCGTCACGGCGCTCGCGAAGGCGTTCGACAAGACCGGGCGACAGGTGCCGTGCTTCGTCCAGGTCGACGTCGGCGAGGAACCGCAGAAGGGCGGCTGCCCGGTCAAGGAACTGCCCGCCCTGCTCGCCCAGGCAAGCGACGCGGACGTGCCGGTGATCGGCCTGATGTGCGTGCCCCCCGCCGATATCGAACCCGCCCCCTTCTTCGCCTTCCTCGACAAACTCTCCCGCGACGAGGGGCTGGACGGCCGCAGCATGGGCATGAGCGGCGACTTCGAGACGGCGGTCAAGCTGGGCGCGACGCACGTGCGGGTGGGGACGTCACTATTCGGGGGGCGGAAGTAGGTTTCTTTCTCGACCCCAATTCTTCATTTCGTGACCGAACTTTTAGACATCCGAACGCGGAATGCGAAGTGCGGTCATGGCCTTCTCGATCGCGAGCGCGCATGAATGCACGAAATCCACATCGACTGAAATCAATCCAGGTATTTCGCTGACATCCCCCTCATCGAAGAAATATTGATCTTTCCCTTTAACACGGAAGGGCAGCCCCTCCTTCTTCAGCAATCGCTCGTAGCTATCGCCGTAGCCATGCTTCAGAACGTTGATGGCTAGTCGGAATGCCAGGAACTCGTTTGCGACCGAAGCCGCCCCGATTTTCCGAAGCTTATCGTCTAATTCACGGAAGGGTGAACTCCAGTCACGAGTTTGTTCGAGAATGCCTTCCAACATCGAGAAGCCGCCGACAGCGACCATTACCATTTGCATTCGAGCCGAACGGGAAGCGTTTACAGTGGCGCTGCTACCGTCGTCGCTATGGTGCTCAGAAGTGGCATCTGCATCACGCTGGAAGGATGTAGCAGTGGCCTGCATGGTCGCAACGATCAGTTGCCAAGAGCTGTGTGCTGGCATTTCTAATCGGGTCCTCTGCGACAATAAACGAGCCGGTTAAGCGCTCCGGATGAAATAAATTTCGCGACCAGATGCCGCCTAAAGTCTACGCACAAGCAAAATTTTAAACCCCCTCCAGCTCCGCCTGCCGTTCGTCGCTCGCCGCCGCCAGCAGTGCCGCCTCGATCGCCTTTAGCCGTGTCGGGGCGACGATTTTCCCGCCGGTGAGGTCGGTCACGTAGAACGTGTCCGCCGCGCGTTCGCCGAAGTTGGTGACGTGGGCGCTGTTCACCACCAGCCGGTTCTCGAACAGCGTGCGCGCGAGGCGGTTGAGCAGTGCGGCGCGGTCGCGCGCTTGCACTTCGATCACGGTGAAGCGGTTCGATGCCTGGTTGTCGAAGGTCACCACCGGGCTCACGTCGAACGCCTTCGACCGATTGAGCGGCAGCGGGCGCTTGGCAAGTTCGGGCACCAATGCGCGCTTGTTGGCGAGCGCGTCGGCGATGGCGGCCTCCAGCCGCTTCAATTGCGCCGCCTCGCTGAACGGGCGCCCTTGCGGGTCCTGCACCAGGAAATTGTCGACCGCCCATCCGCTGCGCGTGGTGTGGATGCGCGCGTCGATGATGTTCGCGCCGGCGAGGTGGATGCCGCCCGCCACGCGGTAGAAAAGGCCCGGGTGGTCCGCCGCGATTACGGTGACCAGCGTCGCCCCGCGGCTCGGATAGACCTCGCAGTGGACCGACAGGTTGTCCTTGTCCTCGTGGCTTTGGCCGTACTGGACGATGTTGAGGGCGACGATGTCCTCCGGCTCGGCGATCCAGTACGAATCGTCGAAGCGGTCGGCGTAGTGCGCCAACAGTCCGCGCCGGTCGCCTAGTAGCGAGCCCACCGCTTCCTTCTTCGCCGCGACCCGTTCCTTGCGCCCGTGCTTCATGTGGCCGAGCCGCAGCCGTTCGGTCGCCGCGTCGCTGAGTTCGCCCAGGAGCTGGCCCTTCCAGCTGTTCCAGGTGCCCGGCCCCACCGCGCGGATGTCGATCGCGGTCAGGATCATGAGGTGCTTCAAGCGCTCCACGCTCTGCACCTCGCCGACGAAATCCTCGATCGTCTTGGGGTCGGTGAGGTCGCGCTTGAAGGCGGTGCGGCTCATGAGGAGGTGCTGGCGCACGAGCCAGGCGACGAGGTCGGTTTCCTGCGCGTCGAGGCCGAAGCGCGGGCACAGTTCCTCGGCGATGTCGCCGCCCAGCAGCGAATGATCGCCGCCGCGCCCCTTGGCGATGTCGTGCAGCAGCGCCGCCACATAGGCGACGCGGCGGCTCGCGACCTCGTGAATCAGCCGGGTCGAGCGGGGATGGTCGGCGGCGAGTTCGCCCTTTTCGATCCGGGCGAGCAGGCCGATCGCGCGGATGGTGTGCTCGTCGACCGTGTAGTGGTGGTACATGTCGAACTGCATCTGCGCGTTGACCCGGCCGAAGTCGGGCACGAAGCGGCCGAACACGCCCGCCTCGTTCATCCAGCGGAGCACCGTTTCGGGATCGTTGCGCCCCGCCAGCACGTCGAGGAAGAGCGCGTTGGCGCGGGGATCGTCGCGCACCTGCCGGCGGATGAGGCCCGCATCGCGCGCGGCCTGCCGCATCGTCTCGGGATGGATTTCCAGCCGGTGCGTTTCGGCGAGCTGGAACACCTCGATCAATCGCACCGGGTCCTTGCGGAACCAGTCGTCCGACGGCGCCGCGATGCGCCCGCCGAAAACCTTGTAGCCTTTCAGGTCGCGGGCGCGCGGGGTGAAGCCGGCAAGCAGGCCCTTGCGGACCCGGCTCCTGGCGAACTGTTCGTCGATGTGGGCGAGGAACACGCCGGTCAGGCTGCCCACCCGCTTCGCCTGCAGGAAGTAGAACTGCATGAACCGCTCGACCGCGCTCTTGCCCGTGCGATCGGCGAAGTTCATCCGCCGCGCGACCTCCCGCTGGAGGTCGAAGGTCAGCCGGTCCTCCGCCCGCCCGGTGATCGTGTGGAGGTGGCAGCGCACCGCCAGCATGAACCCCTCGGCCCGGCGGAAGCTGCGATATTCGGCCTCGGTAAACAGCCCCGCATCGACGAGGTCGGCGGCGCTCCTTACCTTGTGGATGTACTTCCCGATCCAGTAGAGCGTCTGCAGGTCGCGCAGCGCGCCTTTGCCGTCCTTCACGTTGGGTTCGACGACGTAGCGGCTGTCGCCCATCCGCTTGTGCCGCGCGTTGCGCTCCTCCAGCTTCTCGGCGACGAACTGTTTCTCGGTGCCCTTCACGACCTCGTCGGCGAAGCGGCGCGTGACCTCGTCGTAGAGGTCCTGGTCGCCCCAGACGTACCGCCCTTCGAGCAGCGCGGTGCGGATGGTGAGGTCGCCCCGGGCCATGCGGATCGTGTCGTCGACCGAGCGGCTGGAATGGCCCACTTTCAGGCCGAGGTCCCACAGGCAATAGAGCATCGCCTCGATCACCTGCTCGCACCACGGCGCGCTGCGCGTGGGGTGGATGAAGGCGAGGTCGACGTCGGAATGCGGCGCCATCTCGGCCCGGCCGTAGCCGCCCACCGCCATGATCGTCAGCCGCTCGCCCGCGGTGCGATTGGCGGCGGGATAGACGTCGGCGACGACGTGGTCGTGGACCGCGCGCAGCATTTGATCGACGAGGAAAGCGTAGCCGGCGGTGATCTCGTGGCCCGCGCTGGGTTTCTCCTCCAGCCGGCGGCCTAGCTCCGCGCGCCCCGCCTCCAGCGCAGCCTTCAGCGCGGCGACGATCGCCGGGCGCGCCCCGGCCCCGCCGTCCGCCCACAGCGCGGCGACTTCGCCGGAAAGCGCCCGCCGGTCGACGACGCTGCGCTGGTTGGGGACCCGGACGTTGTTCAAGCGGTCCCGGCTTCCTGCCCTTGCTTTTCGGCATGCCGGTCGGCGTAGCGGGCCCGCAGCGCGCGCTTGTCGATCTTCTCGGTTCCGAGGCGCGGCAGGTTGCCGGTCTCTGCGAAGAAGTACTGGGGGATCTTGAACTTCGCGAGCCGTTCGGCGACGAACTCGCGCAAGTCGTCCTCGCTCGCCTCGTGACCGTCCTTCAGCACGTAGACCGCCGCCGGAATCTCGCCCAGTCGCTCGTCCTCGAGCCCGAAGACCGAGCATTCCGCGACCGCCGGGTGCGCGTAGATTTCCTGCTCGACCTCGATGCAGGCGATGTTCTCGCCGCCGCGGATGATGATGTCCTTCTTGCGGTCGACGATGAACAGGTATCCGTCCTCGTCGAGATAGCCGAGGTCGCCCGTGCGGAAATAGCCGTCGTCGGTATAAGCCGCCGCGGTCGCTTCCTCGTTCTTCCAGTAGCCGAGGAAGTTGCATACCGAGCGGATCGAGACTTCGCCCACTTTGCCCTGCGCCAGGGCCTGCCCCGCATCGTCGAGGATCGCGAGGTCGACGAGCGGTTTCGAAGCGGTGCCGGTGGAACCGGGCTTGGCCATGTAGTTTTCGTTGAGGTTGCCCGCCCCCACCCCGTTCGTTTCGGTGAGGCCATAGCCCAGAAGCGGAAAGCCTTCGGGGAACGCCTCCTTGATCTTGTTGACGTGTTCGGGCGGACGCGGAGCGCCGCCGCCGGCAAAGCTCTTGCACTGCGACAGGTCGTACTTCTCGCGGTCGGGATGAGTCGCCAGTTCGTAGCTCATCAGCGGCACGCCGACGAAATAGGTGATCTGCTCCTTCTCCAGCAGGCGCAGCGCCTCGGTCGCGTCCCATTTGGGCATCAGCACCAGCTTGCGGCCCATCGCGAAGCTCTGGAGGAACAGCGGCACCTCGCCCGTCACATGGAACAGCGGCACGTTGACCAGCGCGCTCGCCTGCGCGGTCGGCGCTTCGTCGCGCTCGGTGAGGAGCTGCAGCACGGTCGCCATCTGCGCGACGTAGTTCATCACCGCGCTGGTGACACCGAGGTGATCGGAATAGGCGCCCTTGGGAAACCCGGTCGAGCCCGAGGTGTAGAGGATCGTCGCAAGATCGTCCGGGCCCAATTCGCCGAGCATCTTCATCGCGGTGTCGCCTTCGGCCCATACCGCCTCCAGCCCCACCTGCGGCGGGCCGCCGTGCTCGAACACCACCACTTTCGCAGGGTGATCGATCCCGTCCAGCCGGGCCGCGCGCTGCGGATCGGCGAGGACGATCGAACATTCGCACAGGTCGATGCCGTAGGCGAGCTCTTCGCCCGTCCACCAGCCGTTGAGCAGGGTCGCGCAGCCGCCGCCCATCAGCACGCCCATGTAGGCCGCGATCCAGTTCGCCGAGTTGCGCGCGGCGATGCCGATGCGGTCGCCCTTCTTCATGCCCTGCTTGGTCACCAGGCCATGCGCGACGCAGGCGGCGGCGGCATAGACCTCGCCGTAGGTCATGCGCAGGTCGCCATCGACGACGAATGTGGCGTCCTTATGCTGGTTCGCGAAGTGCGCGATGTAGTGCGCCAGCGTCGGCGGGGCGTTGAGGAAGGCGGGCATCTCCACCCCCCGCCGCGTGACGGACTTCGTCTCGAACATCTGGCCCGCGCTGGTGAGGCCGGTGTTGATCCGCTGGATGTCCTGGTCGAGCTGGGTGGGCATTCGGGTCCTCTCGCTTTTGTCGTTTTCACCGCCGGGCTTTCGCGTGTCCTTCGCTTCTGCCAAAGACGCGCGCGGACGGGCGGCCTGCCCGGATACGGGTTACGCCAAGGGTAAGGATCAAACGTGCTGCTGTCACTACTCGCCGCGGCTGCCCAGGGCATGGGCACGGAAGTGGGCCAGCAGGCCCACCAGTACCTCCATTTCGAGGACCTCGGCCTTCGCAGGGGCATCGACCTCGGCTTCTTCGAGCTGCGGTTCTACTCGCTCGCCTACCTCGCCGGGATCGTGCTGGGCTACTGGCACCTGACGAAAATGGTGAAGGCGCCCGGCAGCCCGATGGCGCAGCGCCACGCCGACGACCTGTTCTTCTACTGCACGCTCGGCATCATCATCGGCGGCCGGCTGGGCTACGCTGCGTTCTATACCGGCGGCGACACCGGCCTGCCCAGCATGTTCACCCACTTCACCCCGGGTGAAACGCCGAGCTGGGATCTGCTGCGCCTGTGGGACGGGGGCATGAGCTTCCACGGCGGGCTGGTCGGCGTGCTGGTGGCGATCGGCTGGGTCTGCTGGCGCGGGAAGATCAGCTTCCTGCGCACTGCCGACTACATCTCGGTCGTCGTGCCCTTCGGCATGCTGTTCGGCCGCCTCGCCAACTTTATCAACGGCGAGCTGTGGGGCCGCCAGACCGACGTGCCGTGGGCGATGATCTTCCCCACCGACCCGCTGCAGGTGCCCCGCCACCCGAGCCAGCTCTACGAAGCGGGCCTCGAAGGCGCGCTGCTGGTCGTCGTGATGCTGCTTTTGTTCTGGAAGACCAAGGCTCGTTGGCGGCCGGGGCTGCTGGTGGGTGTCTTCACCGCGGGGATCGCGCTTGGCCGGTTCACGGTCGAATTCTACCGCGAACCCGATTCGCAGCTCGCCGATTTCGCGCGGCAGACCGGGCTCAGCATGGGCCAGTGGCTCACCGTGCCGCTGATCGTGCTCGGCATCGCGCTCGCGGTCCGGGCGCTGATGCGCCCGCCGCTGGGCGCGGAGGCGCATCGCACGGTGCCTGCATGAGGATGCCCGGATGAGCGGTCGGGCATGAGCGAAGCGGAGACCCCGCTGGCGGAGGTATTCCGCCGGCTGATCCGCAACACCGGGCCGATCAGCCTCGCCCAGTTCATGGCCGAATCCAACGCGCGGTATTACACCACGCGCGATCCGCTGGGGGCGGACGGCGACTTCGTCACCGCGCCCGAGATCAGCCAGATGTTCGGCGAGCTGATCGGGCTGTGGTTCGCCGACATGTGGATCCGCGGCGGGCGCCCCGATCCCGTCGCCTGGGTGGAACTGGGGCCGGGCCGTGCGACGCTGACCCGCGACGCGCTGCGCACGATGAAGCGCTACGGCCTCTCGCCGGAGGTCCACTTCGTGGAAACCTCGCCCGCCCTGCGCGAGGTGCAGATGGGGGCGGTGCCGCAGGCGCAGTTCCATGCCGACCTCGAAGGCCTGCCGATGGACTGCCCGCTGCTCATCGTGGGCAACGAATTCCTCGACGCGCTGCCGGTGCGCCAGCTGGTCCGCGCAGGCGACGGCTGGCGCGAGCGGATGGTGGGGCTCGACGGCGAGCGGTTCGTCTATGTCGCGGGCCGCCAGCCGATGGAGGCGGCGGTGCCGGAGGATCGCCGCGACGCGGACGAGGGGACGATCATCGAGACCAGTCCCGCCTCCGCCGCGATTCTCTACGAGATCGCCGGGCGGCTGGCCTCGCAGGGCGGCTGTGCGCTGCTGATCGACTACGGCCACGACGCGGTCCGCACCGGTTCGACGGTGCAGGCCGTCCGCGCGCATCGCAAGGTCGATCCCTTCGCCGCGCCGGGGGAGGCGGATCTCACCGCACACGTCGATTTCGCGACGCTCGCCCGGGTGGCGCAATCGCGCGAGGTCACGTGGATGGGCACGCGGACCCAGGGCGACTGGCTGCGCGCGCTGGGTATCGAAACCCGCGCCGAAGCACTGGCACAGCGCGCGCCGCACTACCGCGCGGAACTCACCGCCCAGCGCGATCGTCTCATTGCCGACGACCAGATGGGCGACCTGTTCAAGGTTATGGGGCTCGCCGCCCCCGGCTGGCCGCAGGGCGTCGGATTCGAAACGGAGTGAAGCACATGATGAAGGTCGCAATGTCCCTTGCCGCGCTGCTCGCCGCCGCCCCGCTCGCGGCCGCCGCGCCGATCGACGGGCGCTGGGTGACGGAGGAAAAGAGCGGCATCGTGCAGGTCGGCGATTGCGGCGGCACCCGCTGCGGCAAGCTCGCCAGGTTCCTCGAGACCCCGCCGCAGGGCGTGGACCAGCGCGACGTCAACAACCCCGAGGCGCGGCTGCGCGGGCGCAAGCTGCTCGGCCTGCCGATCCTCACCGGTTTCCGGCCAGACGGCGACGTGTGGCGCGGGACGATCTACGATCCCAAGAGCGGCAAGTCGTATCGCTCGGTGCTGAAGCGCCGCAATGCGCGCACGCTGGAGGTGAAGGGCTGCATCGGGCCGTTCTGCCAGACCCAGCTCTGGACGCGCACCGACTAGAAGCGGACTAGCGCCCGATCCGGGAGGCCAGCCACCGAGCGGCTTCGTCCGGGCTCTTCTTGTCGACGGTACGGTCGACCATGAAGTTGGCCTCGCGCATCGTCTCCACCGGAATCGCGCCGACCAGCGGCGTCAGCGCGCCGACGAAACGGCGATCGTTCGCGCGGGCCGGGGCGACCAGCAGCATGGCATCGTAGGCCGGCAGCGCGCCCTTCGGATCGGCCAGCACCACCAGCCGGTCCGCCGCGATGCGCCCGTCGGAGGAGAACGCGGTGATCACGTCCGCCTCGCCCGATGCGAGCGCATCGTACATGAAGGTCGGCGCGAAATTACGCTGCCGCAGCGCGCCCAGCCCATAGGCGGCGTCGACCGCGCGCCATTCCGGGCGGCGGAAGAATTCGAGATCGCCTCCCAGCACCAGCCCGCGCCCCTTTGCCGCAAGGTCGCCCAGCGAGGCGATCCCTTCGGCCCGCGCTGGCTCGCTCTTCATCGCGAAGGCGTAGGCGTTCTCGAAGCCCAGCGCGCCCAGCATCCGCGCGCCGTTCGCCGCTTCCCACGCCGCGATCTGCCGCAGCATCTCCGTGCGCGGCGGGGTACCGGTACGCTTCATCTCGTTGGCCCAGACGGTGCCCGAGTAGTCGACGTAGACGTCGATCGCGCCGCTCGTCAGCGCATTGTGGATCACCGCCGAACCCAGCCCCTCGCGGTAGGTGACGGCATAGCCCGCCCGCTCCAGCCGGTCGCCGATGACCCGCGCGAGGATGTACTGTTCGGAGAAATTCTTGGCCCCGATCACCACCGTATCGCGGGTATCCCCGCCCCGCCCCGGCACCAGCGCCGCAACGAGCCCCAATGCGATCAGCGCCGCGCCCGTCCAGGCCAGCGCCGGCCGCCGCGTTTTGAGCCCGCGCTCGACCAGCGCGAGCAATCCGTCGGCCGCGAGCGCCAGTCCGGCAGAAGCGATGCATCCCGCCAGCACGAGCGACCAGTCCTGCGTCTGCAATCCGGCGAAGATCGGATCGCCGAGGCTGGGCTGGCCCACGGTCGTCGAGAGCGTCGCCGCGCCGATCGTCCAGACCGCCGCGGTGCGGATGCCCGCCATCACGTAGGGCGCGGCGAGCGGGGCCTCGACCAACCGCAGCTTTTGCGACCGCGTCATCCCCACCGCGTCCGCCGCGTCGAGCACGCCGGCATCCATTTCGGCCCGCGCGGTCACGGCATTGCGCAAAATCGGCAGCAGTGCATAGAGCGCCAATGCGAGCAGCGCGGGCAGGAAGCCCAGCGTCGGCAATCCTTCGCCGAAGACCGCGCGCAGGCTCAGCAGCACGGGAAAGAACAGCGCCAGCAGCGCGAGCGCGGGGATCGTCTGGACGAGGCTGGCGAAACCCAGCGCCACGCGCGCGACCGCGGCGTTGCGGCTCGCCCAGACCGCCAGCGGCAGCGCGACCGCAATCCCCAGCGCCAGGGCCGACGCCGACAGGAGGACGTGCGCGGCGAGCTTGTCGCCCAGCGTCAGAAGTACCGGCCAGACGCCGTTCATGCCGGGTGTCGGCCTTGGGCAAGCTCCCGCAGCGCGTCGGACTGCGCGCGCGGAACGGCGACAAGCGCCTGCGCCTCGGCCCCGCCGGCCCCGCCGAGCAGGGCGGCCGGAGTTTCGTCGGCCACGATGCGCCCCGCGGCCATCACCAGCACCCGGTCCGCCAGCAGCAGCGCCTCGGCCATATCGTGAGTGACCAGCACCGTCGTCAGGCCCAACCCTTCGTGCAATTCGCGCACCCGGCGCCCGAGCGCGTCGCGGGTGACGGGGTCGAGCGCGCCGAACGGTTCGTCCATCAGCAGCAATTCGGGATTGCCCGCCAGCGCGCGGGCGACGCCGATCCGCTGGCGCTGTCCGCCCGACAGCGCATCGGGCATCCGCGCGGCATAGGCGGCGGGCAGGTCGACCAGCTCGAGCAGTTCGGCGATCCGGGCCTCGCCGAGCGGGTCGCCCGCCAGCCGCGGCCCGATGCCGATGTTGGCGGCGACCGTCATGTGGGGGAACAACCCGATCGACTGGAAGACGTAGCCGATCCGCCGCCGCAGCGCCGCGGGCGGTCCGTCGCGCACGTCCGCGCCGCCCACCGTGATCCGGCCTTCGTCGGGATCGCCCAGCCGGTTCGCCATTCGCAGCAGGGTCGACTTGCCCGAGCCCGATTCCCCCACCAGCGCGACGAATTCGCGATCCGCTACCGACAGCGTCACGCCGTCGACCGCGGTCGTCTCGCCGAAGCGGGTGGTCACGTTGTCGAAGGCCAGCATTGGAGGATAGCCTACCCGCGCACCGGGGCGGCGGCTAGGGCCGGCGGGCGAACCGCGTCAGGCGCGGATGGAGGCGAGCGGAATTTCGAGGTCGACTTCCATGCCGCCGGCCGCGAAACGGCGTTCCATCTTTCCGCCGAGCTGCCCCTCGATCGACATCTTGACGAGCCGGGTGCCGAAACCTTCTTCACCGGTTTCGACAACCGCGGGGCCGCCCCGCTCACGCCATTTCACGTCGGCTGTTCCATCGTCATTGCCGCAATCTATGGCGATCGCCACCGATCCGCCTTCCGCCGACAGGCCGCCGTACTTGGCCGAATTGGTAGCGAGTTCGTGGAAGACCAGCGCCAGCGGCGTCGCGGCGGCGGGCGCGATCCTGCAGTCGTCCCCGGTAATCTCGACCCGGCCGTTGCCGTCGGCGTAAGGGGCCATCAGTTCGATAAGGAGCCCGCGCAGCCCCTCCCCCTTCAGCCCTTCCATCGGGCGGACGAAGTCGTGCGCCCGGCCCAGCGCCCGGATCGCGCTGTTTAGCTCCTCGGCGAACTCCTTCGCCCCCTCGTGCTTGCGCGCGCGCATCGAAACAAGCCCGGCCACGACGGCGAAGATGTTCTTGATCCGATGCGACAGTTCGCGCGCCAGCAGGTCGCGCCCTTCCGACTCGCGGTGACTGTCGTCCACGTCGACCAGTGTTCCGTACCACCGCGCCACGTTGCCGTCGGTATCGTGGAACGGCAGGGCGCGCGAAAGCATCCAGCGCCAGTTGCCGTCGCTCTGCTTGAGGCGAATTTCGCTTTCGAACGGTTCGCCGCCGGTCAGGCTTTTCTGCCAGCTGGCGAATACGCCGTCGGCATCGTCCTCGTGCACGACGGGACGCCAATCGCCGACTTCCTTGGGGCGGTCGAGACCCGTCATTTCGTTCCAGCGCTGGTTGAAGTATTCGAACTTGCCGTCGCCGTCGGCCGACCAGATGATGCCCGGTAGCATGTCCGCGATCTCGCGCAGGCGTCGGGCGCTTTCATTGGCTTCCTGCCCGGCGGCAAGTTCGTTTCGCCGGCCTGCGAGGCGCCGCATGACCGTTTGAGCGAGCACTTTCAGGCCATCCAGCTGCAAGGGCGTGAGCCCTTCTTCACGCGGTTCGCGGTCGATCACGCACAGCGCGCCGAGGGGTGCCCCTTCGGGACTGACCAGAGGCGCTCCGGCATAAAATCGTACGTGGGCATCGCCAGTCACGAGTTCGTTGTCGACGAACCGGGAATCGGCGGTTGCATCGGTCACGACCATCGTCTCGCCATTCAGCATCGCATGAGCGCAGAAGCTCATCGATCGTGGCGTACCCAGCAGTTCAGCCCCTTCCCGGGCGAGAAACCGCTGATTCTCCCGATCGACCAGGCTGACGAACGCGATCGGCGTATCGCACAGCTGCGCGGCGAAGCGCGCGATCGCGGTCAGCTCCGGATCGTCGTCGAGCGCCTCCGCACCATAGGCAGCGAGGACCTGGACACGCTCGTCTTCTCCGCAGAACTCTGCGGTCGAGGCGGCGACGGGCGGCCGTTCGGTCGTGTCTTCTCGTGTCATGTGCGGGCGATCCACGCACGGAATAGATGGAAAGGCGAACGACTTCAACGGTTTTCGGGTAATCTTTAACCTGCGTGCAACGGGCTGGAATCGCGGGGTTTGCGCGCCCTTCCCGCTCCGCTATGCGCCGCAGGCCAGAGAGGATTGCCCATGCGTGCCACCCCCGATTTCGATTTCCAGCTCGGCGAGAGCGCCGAGATGATTCGCGAGGCCACCGCCCGCTTCGCCGACGAACAGGTCGCCCCGCTGGCCGAACGGGCCGACCGCGAGGACTGGTTTCCGCGGGAACTGTGGCCGGCGATGGGCGAGCTGGGCCTCCACGGCATCACCGTGGAAGAGGAATGGGGCGGCCTCGGCCTCGGCTATCTCGAACACGTGATCGCGGTGGAGGAGATCAGCCGCGCGAGCGCCAGCGTGGGCCTGAGCTACGGCGCGCACTCGAACCTGTGCGTCAATCAGATCCGACGCTGGGGCAACGAGGAGCAGAAGGCCAAGTACCTGCCGAAGCTGGTGAGCGGCGAACACGTCGGCAGCCTCGCCATGTCGGAGGCCAGCGCCGGGTCCGACGTCGTTTCGATGAAGCTCAAGGCGGACGCCGTTCAGGGCGGATACGTCCTCAACGGCACCAAGTTCTGGATCACCAACGCGACTTACGCGGACACGCTGGTGGTCTATGCCAAGACCGACGGCAGCGCGGGCAGCCGCGGGATCACCGCGTTCCTGATCGAAAAGGACGACGCCGGGTTCTCGATCGGGCAGAAGATCGACAAGATGGGCATGCGCGGTAGCCCCACGGCCGAACTGGTGTTCGACGATTGCCACATCCCCGAAGACCGCATCATGGGGCCATTGAACGGCGGTGTCGGCGTGCTGATGAGCGGCCTCGATTACGAGCGCGTGGTCCTCGCCGGGCTGCAGCTCGGCATCATGCAGGCCTGCCTCGACACGGTCATCCCCTACCTTCGCGAGCGCAAGCAGTTCGGAAAGCCCATCGGCGCGTTCCAGCTGATGCAAGCTAAGGTCGCGGACATGTACGTGGCGCTGCAATCGGCGCGCGCCTATACCTACGCGGTCGCCAAGAGCTGCGATGCCGGCCAGACCACCCGCTTCGACGCGGCAGGCGCGATCCTGCTTAGCAGCGAGAATGCCTTTCGCGTGGCGGGCGAGGCGGTCCAGGCACTGGGCGGCGCGGGCTACACCAAAGACTGGCCGGTCGAACGCTATCTGCGCGATGCGAAGCTGCTCGACATCGGTGCGGGCACCAACGAGATCCGCCGCATGCTGATCGGCCGCGAACTGATCGGGGCTGCGGGATGAGCGCACCCGTCCTTACCACCAAGCTCGACCGCGAGAGCGCCGAGGCCAAGGCCCGGTTCGCGCACAACAAGGCGCTGGCCGAGACCTTGCGCGCCAAAGTCGCGGAAGCGGCGCTCGGCGGGCCGGAGAAGCACCGCGAGCGGCACGTGGCGCGCGGCAAGCTGCTCCCGCGCGAGCGGGTCGAGCGGCTGCTCGATCCGGGTTCGCCGTTCCTCGAGATCGGACAGCTTGCGGCCAACGGGATGTACGAGGGCGACGTCTCGGGCGCCTCGATGATCTGCGGCATCGGGCGGGTTTCGGGCCGGCAGGTGATGATCGTCGCCAACGATCCCACCGTGAAGGGCGGCAGCTACTACCCGATGACGGTGAAGAAGCACTTGCGCGCACAGGAAATCGCGCAGGAAAACCGCCTGCCGTGCATCTACCTCGTCGACAGCGGCGGGGCGAACCTGCCCTACCAGGCCGAGGTCTTCCCCGACCGCGAGCATTTCGGGCGCATCTTCTTCAACCAGGCCAACATGAGCGCGCTGGGCATCCCGCAGATCGCCTGCGTGATGGGCAGCTGCACCGCGGGCGGCGCCTACGTGCCCGCGATGTCCGACGAAACGGTGATCGTGCGCGAACAGGGCACGATCTTCCTTGCCGGCCCCCCGCTGGTGAAGGCCGCGACGGGCGAGGAAATCTCGGCCGAGGATCTGGGCGGCGGCGACTTGCATGCACGTAAGTCCGGCGTGGTCGATCACCTCGCGGAGAACGACGAGCATGCGCTCACCATCGTGCGCGATATCGTCAGCCATCTGGGCGCGAACACTTCGGCGGCGCAAAGCGTGAATTTCGGCACGCCCAGACCGCCGAAATTCGGCAGCGACGACCTCTATGCGCTGATCCCCGACGATGTTCGCGCGCCCTACGACGTGCACGAGGTGATCGCGCGGCTGGTCGACGGCAGCGAGTTCCACGAATTCAAGGCGCTCTACGGCAGCACGCTCGTGTGCGGGTTCGCGCACATCTGGGGCATGCCGGTGGCGATCCTCGCCAACAACGGGGTGCTGTTTTCCGAAAGCGCGCAGAAGGGCGCGCACTTCATCGAACTGGCCTGCCAGCGGCGCATTCCGCTGCTGTTCCTCCAGAACATTTCCGGCTTCATGGTCGGCGGGAAGTACGAAGCGGAGGGGATCGCCAAACACGGTGCCAAGCTCGTCACCGCGGTTGCCACCGCCACCGTGCCCAAGGTCACCGTGGTCATCGGCGGCAGCTTCGGCGCGGGCAATTACGGCATGTGCGGGCGCGCCTATAGCCCACGCTTCCTGTTCACTTGGCCCAACGCGCGCATTTCGGTGATGGGCGGCGAGCAGGCGGCATCGGTGCTGGCCACGGTCCACCGCGACGCCGACACCTGGACCCCCGAACAGGCCGAGGCGTTCAAGGCGCCGATCCGCCAGAAGTACGAGGACGAGGGCAACCCCTACTACGCCACCGCCCGCCTGTGGGACGATGGCGTGATCGACCCGGCGCAGACCCGCGACGTGCTCGGCCTTGCCATTGCCGCCACGCTGGAAGCGCCGATCCCGGACCGCCCCGCCTTCGGCGTGTTCCGGATGTGAGCGCGCGGCCGGGGTTCCTGTCCCGCATCGCGCACCGCGCCCTCATCGCGCTCTATCGGGGGCGCGGCTACCGGATCGAAGGCAGCGCGCCCCCGGTCGCCAAGTGCGTGGTGCTGGGCGCGCCGCACACCTCCAACTGGGACTTCGTCTTCGTTCTCGGCGCGGTCGAGGACCTCGGCATGCGCCCGGCCTTCATGGGCAAGCACACGCTGTTCCGCTGGCCGATGACCCGCTTCATGTACGACATGGGCGGCGTTTCGGTCGACCGTTCGCGCCGCAAGGCCAACTACGTGAGCCAGGTCGCCGATGCCTTCGCCCGGGCCGACCAGCTCGCGCTCGTCATCGCGCCCGAGGGGTCGCGGACGTCGGGCGGCGAATGGCGGTCCGGCTTCTGGCACATTGCGCGGGCGGCGGGCGTACCCATCGTTCCGGCCTGGGTCGACCAGGACGGGCGGCGCGGCGGTATCGGGGAAGCCCTGTGGCCGAGCGAGGATTTCGCCGCAGACCTGGCGCAGCTTGCCGCCTTCTATCGCACGAAGCGGCCGGAATGCGACCGTTTCGACCGGCTCGCCGAGCAGGCTGAACGGCTGGCCGCGCGCGGCGACGACACGCTCGCCGACAGCTGAGCGAACACCGCCGAAACATCCGGCGGGCTCGACCGTTATGGCGGCGTACTCACACGGAAGAAGGGACCCGTCATGAACCGTATCGCACTCGCCCTCGCCGCCGCTTCCTCGCTCGCGCTCGCCGCCTGCGGCGGAGCGAAGACCGAGCCCGCGGCTACCGACACCACCGCCGGCGTCGACGTGAACCTGCCGCAGGTCGACACGCGCTTCCCCTCGGTCGCGCCGAACGCCCGCACCAGCGTGAATTACGCGGGCACTTACGCGCAGCCGGTCGGCAGCGGCGAAAGGTCGATCACCCTCAGGACCGACGACACCTACACGATGCGCGACGAGAACGGCCGCGAGACCACGGGCACCTACAACTGGTACGACGACAACAGCCGCATCCTCATCAAGAACAACGGCCAGAACGAAGTCTACGCAATCGCGGACGGCGCGCTCTACCGCATGCCCGACGCGCAGGCGCCGACCACCGGCACGATGACCGAAGGGCAGACCTATCGCCGGACCGGCGCCGCCAAGGCGGTGAATACCGCACCCGCGAGCTGACGATTTCCCGCGCGCGGCCCTTCACGCCGCGCGCGGGCTTCCCTAGATTGTCGGCGATCCAAGGGAGGACGACGTGACCGGGAACGAGACCGCGGACGGCGCGGAGAAACGCCGCTTCGTCGAAGTCGCGAGACGCCTGATTGCCGAGCGTGGCGATCTCGTCAGCCGCGCTGCCGTGGCCACCGGCGCCAGCGTTTCTCGCGCGCGGATCGAGGCGGTATTCCCGGCCGAGGCCGATCTGCTCGACGCGATCGTCGAACAGTGGTTCGACGAACCCGTCGCGATCATGGAGGAGGTGCTCGCGAGCGATCTTCCGGCCAATCGCAAGATGTACGAATTCTTCGCCCGCCGGTTCGTCCTCAACCGCCAGCGCTACCGCGCCGATCCGGCCGCCTTCAAGGTGTACTGCGATCTCGGCACAGCCCATTTCGACCGGCTGGAAAGCTACATAGATCTTGGCGATCACTACCTGTGCGAACTGATCGCGCAGGCGCAGGCCGAAGGCGCGTTCGAAGGGCTGGCGATTGGCGAGGCGCTGTCGCTCATCAACCAGATGGTCGCGGCCTACACCCTGTCCGATCTCATCGTCTTCCTCGACGACAAGCTGAGCGAGGAAAAGCTCGGCCGGATCGTCGACACGCTGTTCGCCGGCCTGTCCGCCCGCGATGGCGGGGCGCGCGGCGTCACGGGCCTGCGCGCCGCCTGACGCCGCCCGACCCCGCTTAACGGAGCTAGCCGCCGACGATGGTGACCCGGCCCAGCGCCGGTACCGGCACCGTCGCCGTTCCTGCCAGATACGCCTCCATCGAATCGAGATCGAGCGGTCCGACGACCGGGTTCGTTCCGGCCTTCAGGGCGGTGAAACCGTCGCCGCCGCCGGCGATGAAGTTGTTGACCGTCACGCGGTAGCTCGCCTCCGGATCGATCGGCTTACCGTCGAGCGTGGCCGCCACCACCCGCTGCCCGGCAGGGCGCGACGGGTCGAGCGTCATGGCAAAGCCCCGGCTCACCGACAGGATGTTGCCTTCCCGCCCGGCGAACTGCTGGTCCAGAACGGCCAGCAGCTGCGCGCCGGTCAGGGTCATCGTCACGAGCGTGTTGCCGAACGGCTGGACAGCATAGATATCGCCGTAAGTCACCGTTCCCCCGTCGCGCGCGGCGAGGTCGGCGCGGATGCCGCCCGAATTCATCAGCGCAAGCTGCGCCCCCGCATCGCGCGTGGAGGCCAGCTGGGCATCGGCGATGAGGTTGCCGAGCTCGCTTTCGCGGCCCGCCTTCGTCGCGGTGGCCGAGATGCGGCCCACCGGGCGGTCCGCGACTTCGGCCGCGGCGGCGACGTAGCGTGCGACGTAGGCGGCGATGGCGGGATCGGCCGTAAAGTTTTCGAAGGCGGGGTTCACGGCGCGCCCTTCGCCGCCCGCGCTTTGCACCGGAACGTTGCGCGCGGTAATCCCGGTTACCCGATGCGCGGCCGGGTCGATCGTCAGCGCGATGTCGGTCAGCATCGCACCGCCGAACCCGGCGCTCGTGACGGTGAAGCGGCGCGCCGGATCGACCTTGGAAAAATCGCAGACATAGGCCCTGTGCGTGTGACCGCTGAGGACGAGGTTCACGCGCGGATCGAGCCGGTCGAGAATCGCGCGCAGGTCCCCCGCCATCGCCCCGCATCCATTGAAGCCGTCACCGGGTTCGGACACCAGCCCCTGGTGGATCGCGACGACGACCGCATCGGCCCCTTCGGCCAGCACACGGGGGACCAGTGCGTTGATCGAATCGGCCTCGTCCTCGAACGTCAGGCCTTCGATCCCGGCGGGCATGACGATATCGGCCGTGCCCTTGAGGGTGAGGCCGATGACCCCGATCGCCACCGCATCGGCGCCGCTGCCGAACCGCGTGATGCCGTAGCCGGGGAACAGTGTCGTGCCGTCGGGCATCCGCACGTTGGCCGCGAGTATGGGATAGTCGGTGCCCCTGTAATCGGGCTCGACCGCGCAGGGTTCGCGCTGGGTCAGTTTCTCGCAGCCCCCTTCGCGCAGGCGCTTCAGTTCCTTCCACCCGCGGTCGAATTCGTGATTGCCGACGCTGGTGTAGTCGAGGCGGATGCGGTTCATCACGCCGACGGTGGGTTCGTCGAGGAACAGCGAGCTTGCCAGCGGGCTCGCGCTGATGAGGTCGCCCGCCCCGATCACCAGGCTGTCGCGATTCTGCCCGCGCAGCTTCGCGACGGCGGTGGCGAAAGCGGCGGCGCCGCCGGCGTAGACCTCCTGCGTCCCGCCCTTCCCGTCGCCCAGCGCATAGGGCCGCGCCAGCGGTTCGAGGTTGCCGTGAAAATCGTTCAGACCGACGATGCGGACGGTGACCGGCTTGGCGGTTTCAACGGGCGGGACGGTGGCGCACGCGGCGAGGCCGAGGGCGAGCGGGAGCATGGCGATCTGGCGGAGCATGTCCGCGCTGGTGCCCCACCGCGCGGCGCGCTGGCAAGCGCAAAAGCTGCCAAGAAACCGTCACATGGCGGCGCTAGCGGGTTGCGGCATGACAACGCTCACGTTCGCGCCGGCGGCTCTCGCCATCGCGCTCCTCCTCACCGCCTGCGGCGACCAGCCCCAGGGCGAGACGTCGGACGACTTCGCGAGCCGGGTCGGCACCGGCGCGCCCGCTCCGGCTGCCACCGTCTCGGGAGCACCCGCCGCCGGGCCCGCCTTGCCCGCCCATGCCCGTAGCGCGTTAAAGACCGGCACCGCCTATGTCCGCAGCGGCGGCGAGGCCGATGCGAACAGTCTCGACATCCGGCCTGACGGCACGTTCGTGCTGGTCGAGAACGGCCGGCCCGTGACGGGGCGCTACGAATGGCTGCCCGACGGGCGGCGGCTGCGGCTCGGCGGGGTGGTCAACCAACCGCTCGTGCTGGTGGGCGACGGCGCGCTTTACCGGATGCAGAACGAGAACGTGCCGTTCGACGACGTCTCGCCCGACCGCACGTACCTGTTGCCGGGAAGCACCGGCCCGAAATAACCCGCGCCGCGCGCGGAACCGCCGGGCCCGCAGGGCAGTTCGGTTCGCACAGGGTCGGGAGGGGTGACACTTGTTGAAAGGCACCCGTATGCAACCCGACCAGACGACCGTCATAGTCATCGTCGCCGCGATTCTCGTCGCGGCGCTGATCCTGTGGTTTCTCTACCGATCGCGCCGGACGGCCGCCCTGCGCGAACGCTTCGGCGAGGACGAGTACGACCGCACGCTCGAAGCGCGCGGTGCCCGCGGCAAGGCGGAGGACGATCTCCTTGCGCGCGAGAAGCGTCACGCCAAGCTCGACCTGCGCCCGCTCGGCCCGGACGAACGCCGCCGGTTCACCGACGACTGGCACGCCGCCAAGCACCGGTTCGTCGACGATCCGGCCAAGGCCGTGCTCGACGCCGACCGCGTGATCGGCGGCGTGATGGGCGCGCGCGGTTACCCGGTCGACGATTTCGATGCCCGCTACGAAAGCCTGACGGTCGATCACGGCGAGGTCGCCCGCCACTACCGCGCCGGTCACGACATCGCGCTGGCGCAGACCAACGGCACTGCGACGACCGAGGATCTTCGCCAGGCGATGATCCATTACGAAGAGCTGTTCAGCAACCTCGCGCAGGAAGGACCAGAGCGACCCGAAGGCGCGGTGAGCCGCCAGGCGCAGGCGATGCGCTAAGCCCGCAAGGCCGCCTTCGACCGACGATACCGTTGTCCGTCCCGCTGGCGTGGGACGGACAACTCTCCGTGCCGAAAGTCAGACGTCGAGGTTGGCGACGTTCAGCGCGTTTTCCTGAATGAACTCGCGGCGCGGCTCGACGACGTCGCCCATCAGGCGGGTGAAGATTTCGTCGGTCACATCGGCGTCCTCGACCTTCACCTGCAGCAGCGCGCGGTTGTCGGGATCGAGCGTGGTCTCCCACAGCTGCTCCGCGTTCATCTCGCCCAGCCCCTTGTAGCGGCTGATCGAGAGGCCCTTGCGCCCGGCCGCGAGCACCGCGTCGAGCAGCTCGGTCGGCCGGGTGATTGCACCTTCGACCGCGACGGTTGCGGCCTCGGACCCGGCGGTCGCGCCGTCTTCGTTTTCAGCGACATCGCCTTCCGGCTCGGGTTCGGGCTCGGCGGAGGAGCGGACGAAGTTGCCCGGGCTCGCGAACGCTTCGGCGTGCTCGCTGCCGATCCGGTGCAGCTTGCGCGCCTCCGCGCTGTCGAGGAACTTGGCGTCGATCTCGTGCGCGTCGGTTACCCCGCGCCATTTGCGGGCAAAGGCGATCGAACCGTCGTCGCGCCGAAGAATCGACCATTCGGCCTCCGGATCGCTCATGCCGAGGCGCTGCGCCGCGTACTCGAGCGCCTGCATCCGGGTGCCGGCATCGAGTTCGGGATCGAACGCGCCCGCAAGCGCCATCTGCTCGACCACCGCGGGATCGTACTTGCGCGGCACGAAACCGAGCAGGCTGCGGATGCGCAGCGCATAGTCGACGAGCGAGCGGAGATCCTCGCCGAAGCGCGCCCCGCCGGCGGTTTCAAGCGTCCGCCCGGACAGGCCCGCATCCACGAGGTAGCGGTCGAGCGCGCCCTGGTCCTTGAGGTAGACCTCGCTCCGCCCCTTGGCGACCTTGAACAGCGGCGGCTGCGCGATGTAGAGGTGCCCGGCCTTGATGATCTCGGGCATCTGGCGGTGGAAGAACGTCAGCAGCAGCGTGCGGATGTGCGCGCCGTCGACGTCGGCGTCGGTCATGATGACGATCTTGTGGTAGCGCAGCTTCTCGAGGTTGAATTCGTCGCGCAGACCGGTGCCCATCGCCTGGATCAGCGTACCGACTTCCTTCGACGAGATGATCCGGTCGAACCGGGCGCGTTCCACGTTGAGGATCTTGCCCTTCAGCGGCAGGATCGCCTGGTACTGGCTGTCGCGGCCCGACTTGGCCGAGCCGCCGGCGCTGTCACCCTCGACCAGGAAGATCTCGCTCTTGGCGGGGTCGCGCTCGCGGCAATCGGAGAGCTTGCCCGGCAGAGATGCGACCGACATCGCGCCCTTGCGGCTCATTTCGCGCGCCCGGCGGGCGGCCTCGCGCGCGGCGGCGGCATCGACGATCTTCTGGATGATCGCCTTCGCATCGGCCGGGTTTTCCTCCAGCCACTCGGTCATCTTCTCGCTCATCAGCGATTCCAGCGGCTGACGCACTTCGGAGCTGACCAGCTTGTCCTTGGTCTGCGATCCGAACTTGGGATCGGGCAGCTTGACGGAGACGATCGCGGTCAGCCCTTCGCGCATGTCCTCGCCCGTCAGGCCGACCTTTTCCTTCTTCAGGAGGCCTGTGCGCTCGGCGTAGTTGTTGATCGTGCGGGTCAGCGCGGCGCGGAACGCGGCGAGGTGCGTGCCGCCGTCGCGCTGGGGAATGTTGTTCGTGAAGCAGAGCACGTTTTCGTAGTAGGAATCGTTCCATTCGAGCGCGACGTCGATGCCGATGCCGTCCTTGTCGGCCGACACCGAGATCGGTTCGGGCACCAGCGGCTGCTTGTTGCGGTCGAGGTACTTCACGAATGCGGCGATCCCGCCTTCGTAGTAGAGGTCGTGCTCGATCGGCTCCTCGTGCCGCTTGTCGACCAGCTTGATCCGCACGCCCGAATTGAGGAACGCAAGTTCGCGGTAGCGATGCTCGAGCTTGTCGAAATCGTACTCCGTCACGTTCTTGAACGTGTCGTTGGAGTGCATGAAGGTGACGCGCGTGCCGTTGCGATCGCGCCCCGGCCCCTTGACCACGAGCGGGGCGACCGCATCGCCGTGCTCGAAGCGCATCCAGTGCTCCTTGCCGTCGCGCCAGATGGTGAGCTCCAGCCATTCGCTGAGCGCGTTGACGACCGACACGCCCACGCCGTGCAGGCCGCCCGACACCTTGTAGGCGTTGTCGTCGCTGGTGTTCTCGAACTTACCGCCCGCGTGGAGTTGGGTCATGATGACTTCGGCCGCGCTCACGCCCTCTTCGGCGTGCATGTCGACCGGGATGCCGCGCCCGTTGTCCTCGACGCTGACGCTGCCGTCGGGGTTCAATTCGATGAGGACGAGGTCGCAATGTCCCGCCAGCGCCTCGTCGATGGCGTTGTCCGAAACCTCGAACACCATGTGATGCAGGCCCGACCCGTCGTCGGTATCGCCGATGTACATGCCGGGCCGCTTGCGCACCGCATCGAGGCCCTTGAGAACCTTGATCGAGTCGGCGCCGTAGCCGTTCTGGTTGGCCTGCTTCTGCGGCTCGCCGGCCGCGGCGTTTTCGGGGGTTTCGTCCATGCCGATTATATAGGCACGAAGGGGCGGATGGGAAACCTTCGAAGGCCCCTTCCATCCACAGGCGATTGGTGCTCAATTTAGGCTTAACGAACAACCGGGGGGGGTGCCAACATGAAGACCAGCCTGATCGCACTCGCCGCCGCATTCGTCGCGGCCACCTCCCCCGCAACAGCGCAGATGAAGATCGAGCCGATGGGCCCGCTGCGAGCGGATCAGACGCAGTTCCTCTCGCTGTACAAGGAACTGGTCGAAACCGACACGTCGGTAAACGGCGGCAGCTGCACGAAGGCCGCCTCGCAGATCGCCGCGCGGATGCGGGCGGCGGGCTTCACCGATGCCGAACTGACCCCTTTCTCGGTGCCCGAGCATCCGGAGGACGGCGGCCTCGTCGCCACGCTGGAAGGCACTTCGAAGACGTTGAAGCCGATGCTGCTGCTCGCACACATCGACGTCGTCGCCGCCAAGCGCGCTGACTGGGAGCGCGATCCCTTCAAGTTCATCGAGGAAGACGGATACTACTACGCCCGCGGCATCGTGGACGACAAGTACATGGCCTCGGTCTGGGCCGACACGCTCATCCGCATGAAGGCAACCGGCAAGCGGCCGCAGCGCACGATCAAGATGGCGCTGACCTGCGGCGAGGAGACGGACACCGCCTTCAACGGGGCGCAGTACCTCACCAGCCAGCGCAAGGACTTGGTCGGCGCGGCCTTCGCTCTCAACGAGGGCGGCGGCGGGCGGACCGACGGGAACGGCAACCTCGTGGTCCAGACGGTCCAGGTCGGCGAGAAGGTCTACCAGGATTACAAGCTGACCGCGACCAACCCCGGCGGCCATTCGAGCCAGCCGGTGCCGCAGAACGCGATCTACGACATGGCGCGGGCACTCGACGCGGTGGCGAAGCACGAATTCCCGGCCGAGTTCAACGACACCACCCGCGCCTTCTTCGCCAAGGCAGGCGCGATCCGCCAGGACGAGGCGGGCAAGGCGATGGTCGCGCTGTCGAAGAACCTCGGCGACACCGCCGCGCTCGCGGTTGTGGACCGGGACAAGGCGTTGCATTCGATGTTGCGGACGACCTGCGTCGCCACGATGATCGAGGGCGGTCACGCGGTGAACGCGCTGCCGCAGAAGGTCACCGCCAACGTCAATTGCCGCATCTTCCCCGGCCATACGCCCGAGGAGATCAAGGGCGAACTCGCTCGCGTGATCGGCAACGACAAAATCTCGATCGCCTATGGCCGTGACGACAAGCCGCTTGCGGTCAACCCGCCGATGAACCCTGCCATCATCGGCCCGATCGAGACGCTGGCGAAGAAGTATTTCCCCGGCGTGCCGGTCGTCCCGACGATGAGCACCGGGGCGACCGACGGTGTCTATACCGGCGGGGCGGGCATCCCGACTTACGGCGTGCCGAGCGCCTGGGCAAATCCCGACGGCAACGGAACCCACGGCCTCAACGAACGGATCGAGATCGCCGGCGTCTATCGCGGCCGCGACTTCCTTTACGACTTGGTCCAGGCGTTGTCGTCGAAGTAGGATGATGCGGATTTATCTTGCGATAGCGCTGGGTCTGGTCACGCTTACAGGATGCGACATACCGCGCGACCCCGGCGAAACCGAAAGTCGCATCCGCGAACGGGGGGCGATCCGTCTCGGAATCATAGCGGGCGTTACGCCCGATCCGGAAAGTCTTGCGACCCTTGCCACCGTCGCGCGGAAAACCGGCGCGCGCGTCGTCTCGGTCCGGGGGCATGGCGAGGAGCTTCTCGAAGGGCTGGAGGATGACCGGTTCGATATCGTCCTGGGCCGTTTCGCCGACGATTCGCCATGGGCCACCGCGGTTCATTTCGGAACGCCGCCGGGTGGCCCGCCGTCTCCGCCCAAGTCGATGCGCCTCACGCGCTTCGCCTTCAAAAACGGCGAGAACGGTTGGATCGACCTGGTGGAGGGGTCGGCCCCATGAGCGGCATTCCCGAGGAGATACGGGCCGATTTCGCACGGGCTCGCCGGCTCGAATGGTGGACGCTGGCGTGGATGAGTTCGATCATCGCCGCGATGTATTTCACCATGGGTGCAAGCAAGGCCATGCAAAGCGCGCTGATCGAAGACGTGCTCAGCCTCGTACCGGCGGTGACCTGGCTCGTCGCCGCAGGGCTTGAACCGAAGCGATCGACGGAAAAATTCCCCTTCGGTTTCGTCCGTTTCAACAGTTTGGCCTTCCTGATCGCCGCGGTCGCGTTGGCACTCGTGGGCGGATTCCTGTTCTACGAAAGCGCGACCACCCTCCTGATGGGAGAACATCCGACCGTTCCGCCCGTAACCCTGTTCGGGCGCGACATCTGGCTGGGATGGCTGATGGTCGCCGCGTTGGTTTACTCGATCGTTCCGCCCGTCGTCCTGGGCCGGATGAAGCAGCCCGTCGCCGAACGCCTGCGGGACAAGGTCCTGCATACCGACGCACTCATGCAGAAAGCCGACTGGCAGACGGGTCTGGCCGGCGTAGTCGGTGTGATGGGGATCGGTCTGGGATACTGGTGGGCCGACAGCGCAGCCGCGCTATTCATCGCGATCTCGATATTGAAGGACGGATATCAAAACATCCGGACCGCCGCCGCCGAATTGCTCGATGGTGCCCCTCGCGCGTTGGAAAGTTCCGACATTGCCGACGATGCCCGGCAACTCAAGGAACGCCTGCTGGACCGTTGGCCCCGTGCCACGGTCCGTCTTCGCGAGTCCGGGCGCTACATCTACGCTTCGGTTGAGAACGTCGCCGATCCGGGACCCGTCCCCTCCCCGGAAGAACTCATGGCTCCCTATCCCGCTTGGCGTCTCGATCGCCTTCAATTCACGGCTTACGATCAAACGGCAGAGAGCGGCGACAAGGACCGGCAGTAATGAATGACCCGATTACGAGCGCCGAAGGCATCACCGCCGGCCTGTCGCAGCCCTATGGCTCCTTTCCGCAGGTCTTGGCAGACTGGGCGCGGGTACAGCCCGGAAAGCCCGCGCTGCGCGACGAGGATGGCGAGATCACGTGGGGTGAGCTCGGCGACCGGATAGAGCGGATCGCCGCGCGCCTCATCGAGGACGGGCTCGAGCGCGGCCAGTCTGTGGCGATCCTCGGGACCAGCACGGTTCCCTATGCGCTCGTCTTCCTCGCCGCGGTGCGCGCGGGCGGGGTCGCGGCCCCGCTCACGACCAGCGCCAGTGCCGAGCAGCTCGCCGGCATGGCGAAGGACTCGGGGGCGAAGCACATCTTCGTCGATCGTGCGAAGCTGGCCGAACTCGGCGACGACGCGTTTCCCGGCATGACCCGCATCGTCCTCGACGAAGAACTGGGCGACTGGATGGCGCCTGCGGGTACGACCGCTCCGCCGTTCGATCCGGACGAGCGCGATCCGTTCAACATCATCTATTCCAGCGGCACGACCGGCATCCCGAAGGGCATCGTCCATTCGCACCTGATGCGCTGGCGGCAGTTCGCCACCACGGCGAGCGCGTTCGCCGCCAGCGGAATGGACCCGGTGAGCCTCGCCTCCACCCCGCTCTATTCGAACACCACGATGGTGGCCTTCCTCGCCCCGCTGCTGGCGGGCGGCACGGTGCGCGTGATGGGCAAGTTCGATAGCAGGCGCTGGCTCGCCCATGCCGAAGCCGACAGGACGCGCGTGACGATGCTGGTGCCGGTCCAGTATCAGAGGCTGATGGCCGAGCCGACCTTCGGCGACTTCGACCTGTCGAACCTGGCGGTGAAGTACTGCACCTCCGCGCCGTTTTCCGCCGAGCTGAAGCGCGAGGTGCTGGACCGGATGCCCGGCACGCTCACCGAAATCTATTCGATGACCGAAGGCGGCGTCGTGTGCCTGCTCAACGCGCACGAGTTTCCGGACAAGCTGCACACCGTCGGCCGCCCCTCTCCGGTGAGCGAGCTCAAAGTCCTCGACGACGAGGATCGGCCGGTGCCGCCGGGGACGCCGGGCAACCTCGTGGGGCGGTCGCCGACGATGATGTCGGGCTACAAGAACCAGGACGCCAAGACGCGCGAAGGGTACTGGACCGATCCCGAGACCGGCGAGGTCTGGCAGCGGATGGGCGACATCGGACGGATCGACGCCGACGGCTTCGTCGAACTCGTCGGCCGTGCGAAGGACATGATCATCTCGGGCGGGTTCAACATCTTCCCGAGCGACCTCGAAACGGCGCTCGAGGCGGATCCGCGGGTGGTCGAAGCCGCGGTGATCGGCGTACCGAGCCACAAGTGGGGAGAGACCCCGGTCGGCTTCGTCCGGCTGGCGGGCGGCGCCGGCGAGGCGGACCTGCCGGCCATCATGGCCGATACCAACGGCAAGCTCGGCAAGACCCAGCGGCTCGCGATGCTCCATGCGATCGACGAGATGCCGCGCAGCCACATCGGCAAGTTGCTGAAAACCGAACTCAGGACGATCGCCGACACGCTGCCGCAACCGGCCTGAGCGATGGGGGAATGAATACGGGGCGGCGGCCTGGGAGGGAGAGGAGTGGCCAGCCGCCCCGTTTCACGTCGCGCGCATCCGCATCGGGGCGGACGGGGCGAACTCGCCGACGGGCCTACTCGGGGGGACGGGGCCGGTCGGCGATGCCGGGGTGCCCCATCACACGGGGGAGAGGACTGGATGCAGCCCGGCTTCGGCGCCCGAAATAATCTTGCGCCGCACTTTTCACAAATGAGAAAACGGCGCGATGTGTTGCGTTTGGTGCAACTGTTCGTTCCAATGTCGTAACGCTTCATCGGGGAGGACGCGCTGCCGTTGCTGGACTCGGGCGAAGGGCTTCGCTTAACGGCCCGCATGGACGACGCGACCCTCCCCGATTCCATCCTTATCGTCGATTTCGGCAGCCAGGTGACCCAGCTCATCGCCCGGCGCGTGCGCGAAGCGGGGGTCTATTCCGAGATCGCCCCGTTCACCCAGGCGGAGGAGGCGTTCCACCGCCTGAAGCCCAAGGGCATCATCCTGTCGGGCTCGCCCGCCGGGGTGCCCGAGGAAGGCAGCCCCCGCGCGCCCCAGATGCTGTTCGAGGCCGGCCTGCCGATCCTCGGCATCTGCTACGGCCAGCAAGTCATGAGCCACCAGCTCGGCGGCCGGGTCGAGGCCGGCAACCAAGGCGAGTGGGAGGGCGAATTCGGCCGTGCGTTCCTCACCGTCACGCGGCCTTGCGCGCTGTTCGACGGGCTGTGGGAGGTCGGCGAACGGCATCAGGTGTGGATGAGCCACGGCGACAAGGTCACCCGGTTCGCCCCCGGCTTCGAGGTCGTCGCCACCAGCGACGGCGCGCCCTTCGCGGTGATCGCCGACGAGAGCCGCAAGTTCTACGGCACCCAGTTCCACCCGGAGGTCGTCCACACCCCTGACGGCGGCAAGCTGATCGCCAACTTCGTCACCAAGGTCTGCGGTCTTGCGGGCGACTGGACGATGGCCGCCTACCGCGAGACGAAGATCGCACAGATCCGCGAACAGGTCGGCAGCGGGCGGGTGATCTGCGGCCTTTCGGGCGGGGTCGACAGCTCGGTCGCCGCGATCCTGATCCACGAGGCGATCGGTGAGCAGCTCACCTGCGTATTCGTCGATCACGGCCTGCTGCGCCTCAACGAGCGCGAGCAGGTCGAAACGATGTTCCGCGACCACTACAACATCCCGCTGGTGGTGGTGGATGCGGAAGACCGCTTCATGGCGGGCCTCGAAGGCGTCACCGACCCCGAAAAGAAGCGCAAATTCATCGGCGCCGAATTCATCACCGTGTTCGAGGAGGAGGCCCGCAAGATCGGCGGCGCTGACTTCCTCGCGCAGGGCACGCTCTATCCCGACGTTATCGAGAGCGTCAGCTTCACCGGCGGGCCTTCGGTCACGATCAAGAGCCACCACAACGTCGGCGGCCTGCCCGAACGGATGAACATGGCGCTGGTCGAGCCCTTGCGCGAGCTGTTCAAGGACGAGGTCCGCGAACTGGGCCGCGAACTCGGCCTGCCCGACATCTTCGTCGGGCGGCACCCCTTCCCCGGCCCCGGCCTCGCGATCCGCATCCCCGGCGCGGTCGACAAGGAACGCTGCGACATCCTGCGCAAGGCCGATGCGGTCTACCTCGAGGAGATTCGCAGCGCCGGCCTCTACGATGCGATCTGGCAGGCCTTCGCGGTGCTGCTGCCGGTCCGCACCGTGGGCGTGATGGGCGACTATCGCACCTACGACCACGTCCTCGCCCTGCGCGCGGTGACAAGCACCGACGGGATGACGGCCGACGTCTACCCCTTCGATGCCGCCTTCCTCAGCCGCGTGGCGACCCGCATCGTCAACGAGGTGAAGGGTGTGAACCGGGTGGTCTACGATTACACCAGCAAGCCGCCGGGCACGATCGAATGGGAGTGATTTGCGACACGGATTGATCCGGGGGATCAATCCGGCCAAATCGCTCGGCGACGGAAGGAGCCGCCGAGATCCACGCAACCGAAATCCTCCGCCGCCTGCAGGACGCGCTAGTACAGCGCTTCGGGCACATGCTCCGTGCCCCTGAAGATCGCCGCGCGCCGGAATGGTCGCTGGTGCAGGGGCTGATCGGTAGCCGTATGCCGAGCGAGGCGTCGAGTGCGGTGGCGGACCGGGTGCTTGCCGAGAACGGATCGTGGGACGCGGTGGCGGCGCTGCCGCTCGAAGACCTTGTCACAGCGCTCAAGGGCGTTCGGTTTCCCAACCAGTCGGCGAAGCGGGTGCATGGGGTGCTCGGCGCGATCCGTGAGCGAGTCGGCACCGTCGACCTGTCGCTGCTCGAAAGCATGGATACGTCGGAAGCCGTCGCGTGGATCGAGGCGCTGCCCGGCGCGGGGCGCAAGATTGCCGCGCAGGTCGTGAACACCACCACGCTCGACCAGCCCGCGCTCGTGCTCGATACGCACCACCTTCGCATTCTCGCGCGGCTCGGGCTGATCGCCGCGGGCGAAGATACCGCGAAGGCCTATGACGCGCTCATGCCGCAACTTCCGCCCGAATGGGACGCGGCCACGATCGACGAACACCACATGCTGATGAAGGACTTGGGCCGCGAGATCTGCACGCCGAAGAACCCCAAGTGCCCCGAATGCCCCGCGCTCTCGCTATGCCCGACCGGACAGAGCCGGACCTAGGCTGGCCCGCTGCTGACGCGGCGGCCGGGCTCGCCGTCGCCGGGCGTCACACCGCGCTGGGCCGCCCGGTCCTGGTGGGGCTGGCGGGATCGCAGGGCTCGGGAAAGAGCACGATGGCCCCGCGCCTCGCCGCGTTGCTGGCGGACCGGGGCCTGCACACCGCGATCCTCGCGCTCGACGATTTCTACCTCACCCGCGCCGAGCGGGCGATGCTGTCGCAAGACGTGCACCCGCTCCTCGCCACGCGAGGGGTGCCGGGGACGCACAATGTCGGGCTGTTGTCGGATGCGCTCGATGTGTTGCTCGCCGGCGGCAGCGCGCACGTGCCGGTGTTCGACAAGGCGAACGACGACCGTGCCGGGTCGCGGACAGTGGCCGGCCCGGTCGATGTCGTATTGCTTGAAGGCTGGTGCGTCGGCGCATTGCCGCAGCCGGCGGTCGAACTGGCCGAACCGGTCAACGCACTCGAACGGTTCGAGGACGCGGATGGCATATGGCGGCGCTGGGTCAACGATCGGCTGGCGACCGGTTACACCGGGTTGTTCGGCCGCCTCGACCTCACCGTCGTGCTTCGCGCGCCGTCCTTCGCCGTCGTCGAGCGATGGCGCGGCGAGCAGGAAGCGCATCTCGGGGATCGGGCCATGCCGCCCGCCGCCCTCGCCCGCTTCGTCCAGCATTACGAGCGGATAACCCGAGCCATGCTGGCAGGCGAGCCCGCCGACCTCATCGTCGACCTGTCCGCCGAGCGCGTACCAGTGGCGATCCGGTGAACCAGCTCGACTTCGGCCCCGATCCGCGCACCGATGTGCTGCGCCGATTGCAGGCGCTGATGATCCAGCGCTTCGGCCGCATCGACCGTGCCGCGGCGGACTGGCGCAAGCCCGAATGGGTGCTGGTGCAGGGTGTGATCGGCGCGCGCACACTGACGCCGACGTCGAACGCCGCGACCGAACGCCTGCTCGTCCGCTACGGCTCGTGGGACGCGGTCGCCGCCGCGCCGGTGGAGGAACTGGAGGCCGAGCTCGCGACGCAAACCTTTCCCGACATTGCCGCCGCCCGGGTCAAATCGGCGTTGGGCGGCGTAGTCGAGCGGATCGGCCGTATGGACCTCTCGCACCTCGGCGCGCTCTCCACCGAAGACGCGATGGCGTGGCTGGAAAGCCTGCCCGGCGTTGGGCGCAAGGTCGCCGCCGGGGTTATGAACGCCAGCACCTTCGACCGGCGCGCGCTGGTGCTCGACAGCCACCACATCCGCGTCAGCCAGCGGATGAAGCTGGTGCCGCCGCGCGCCGACACGATCCGCGCCTTCGACAGCCTGATGCCCGCTATGCCGCCCGAATGGACTGCCGCCGAATTCGACGAGCACCACCTTCTGATGAAGAAGCTCGGCCAGCAGTTCTGCCGGCCCGCCGCGCCGCTGTGTGCCGAGTGCCCCGCGCTGTCGCTTTGCCCCGCCGGAACCGCGCGCGTTCCCGACCGCTAGGGCTTCATGCTGGGCGAGGACGAAGTCGAAGAGGTGTTCCGCCGCCTGTCGCAGGCGATGCCAGGCCGCACGCGGGGGGCGAAGGGTCCCAAGGGCCAGCCCGACGCCTTCCGCAGCTGCATCGCCTGCATGCTGTCGGCCCAGTCGCTCGACCGCAACACCGCCGCCGCCACGAAGGCGCTGTTCCGGCTCGCCCGCACCCCGCGCACGATGCTGAAGCTCGACGACGCGGCGATCGCCGCGGCCATCAAGCCCGCCGGTCTCTACAACATGAAGGCGCGCAACATCCGCGCGTTCTGCGCCGCGCTGCTCGATCGGCACGGCGGCGTGGTGCCCGACACGCGCGGAGGGCTGATGGCGCTGCCCGGCATCGGGCGCAAGTGCGCCGACATCGTGCTGCAGTTCACGTTCGGCACCGACACCATCGCGGTCGACACCCACGTCCACCGCGTCTGCAACCGTATCGGGCTGACGAACGCCAGGACTGCCGACAAGACCGCCGGGCAGCTGGAGGCGCGCGCGCCCGCCTGGGCGTTTCACGAGGGACATTTCTGGCTGATCCAGCTCGGCAAGCGTATCTGCAAGGCGCGCAGCCCGCAGTGTCCCGTGTGTCCGGTGAACGACCTGTGCGAGTTCTACGCCGCCGCCGCGCGTCCTACGGCCTGAACCGCACCCCGGTCATCTCCTCGGACAGGGCCCACAACCGTTCGGCCAGCCCCTCGTCGCGCAGGTGCGGATGGACGCCGCCCGTCGGCCGGTCCGCGCTCGCCGGGGCGGCCACGTCGCAATCTTCGCAATAGACCCCGCCCTTGCCCTCGAGCAGCGGCGAGGTCGCCGCCCAGACCGTGGTGGCGGCGCCTTGCTCGGTCGTCTTGAAGCGTTCGTTGACGTTTCCGTCCGCGTCGATCCAGCCCATCGCGACCTGCTCTTCTCGGCTGAGATGCCGCTGGAGCGGGGTCATGATCCCCCCCGGGTGGACCGAAAAGGCGCGCACGCCGTGGGGTTCGCCCAGCCGGTCGAGGTAGAGCGCGAACAGCGCATTGGCGCTTTTGGCCTGGCCGTATGCCTGCCACTTGTCGTAGTCGCGCCGCTCGAAGTTCGGGTCGTCGAGGTCGGGGGCGCCGAGACGGTGCCCGATCGAGGACAGCGCCACGACGCGCGCATGGCCGCCGGTCGCCAGCAAGGACCAGAGGCGGGCAGTCAGTTGGAAATGCCCGAGATGGTTGGTCGCGAACTGCCCCTCGTACCCGCGCGCATCGCGGGTGAGCGGGCTGGCCATGACGGCGGCGTTGTTGATCAGGATGTCGAGCGCGTCCCACCGGTTCGCGACGGCGTCGGCGAATGCGTCGATGGATGCGGGGTCCGACAGATCGAGCGGCAGGATCGCGACGGATCCGCCAATGCCAGCCAGCACTCCCTCTGCGGCTTCGACGCGCCGGGCCCCGACGATCACCTCGGCGCCCGCACCCGCCAGTGCGCGCACCGTCTCCGTGCCGATGCCGGAATAGCCGCCGGTGACGACGATGCGTCTGCCGGTAAGGTCCTGCCCCGCCATCGCCTCGCGGGCGGTCGAACGGTATCCGAAAGGCGAGCCCACTGGCTGCTGCGGGGTGTTCATGGCGATCTCCTCCCTTTGCTGTTCTGTCTTCACGATATGGCTACACCGCACATCGTTACCACGCGTTCCCCGCCGCGACCGCAGCCTTTTCGGCCGCCGTCGAGCGTCGCCCCAGGATGGGGTTGCGGTGGGGAAACCGCCCGAAACGGGCGATCATCCGCCAGTGATCCCGAGCAAAGCCAAAGTTCGCAGGAATGGTGCGGAAGAACGCGAGGCTGGCGCGCTGGTCGGCGATTCCCTCGCTGTGCATCAGCGGCATGCCCACGAAGGCGCGCTCGCGGTCCGGCAAGCCGAGGTGCCACCCCTTCGCCATGGCGCCGCGCGCGATGGCGCGGGCCAGAGGATCGGTGGCGAAGGCCTCCGCCGTGCCGCGATGCACGTTGCGCGGCACCTGGTCAAACAGCAGGATCGCCGCCCGCGCCGTCAGCGGGTCGGACAGAAACTCGCTCGCCCAACGCGTGCGCAACATCGCGAGGTCGCCGCCGAACCGCCGTGCGATCCGCGCGTCGAGCGCGGGCGAACCGCCCCACCAATCGGCGGGCGACAGTTCGTGGAACCAGAAATACAGCAGGTCCGCCGCCCAGCGGCGCGGGGCGGCGGCCACGGCGCCCGTCAGTTCGCGCGGGTGTAGGGTACGAAGTCGGTGAGGAAGATGTTGCCGGTGTACATCCCGGTCGACGTGTCGAAGGTCGTCACGATATCCTGGCGGCAGAGGCGCGTGCCGAACTGCTTCGTCAGCATCGCATCCCACCGGTCGAGATCCTGCGGACGGGCTGTCCGGTTGACCCAGATCGTGCGGCCGGAGCCGTACACGACCGCCGCGCCTTCGACGATCTGCGACTGGCGATTGCGATAGGTATCGACGCAGCTCACCGGCTCGCCCGCAACCCGGCCTTCGAGCATCTTGGCGAGCTTCTGTTCGCCGGTCCGCCGCTCTCCCGCCGAAAGCTGGGCCGGAATGGCAGCCGTAGCGGCGATGGCAGCGAGGGCGACGAAGTAGGGTAGGCGTTTGGAGCGGATCATTGCATGTCTCCGGGTGTCGGGCGGCGGAACGGGACGAATTCGCCGAGCGTAAGGACGGGACCGGGGATGAGCGACAGCCGGTCGCGCATCTCCACCCGGTCGTGGACGCACAGCTGCGAGGAACTCCACTTCTCGATCACCGGCAGGTCGCCGTCGTCGACGAAGTTGGCCGCAGCCGGGCGGTTGACCCACAGGGTATCGCCGCGGCGGAATACGAAGCCCACGCCGTCGACGGCCGTCATGCCTTCCTGCGCGAAGTCGCGGATGCAATCCTCCGGCGCGCCGGCGACCCGCCCGTCCAGCATCTTCGCCAGCCGCGCCTCGCCGCGATCGGCCCGGTCGGCGGCGGCGGGGGCCGCCACGAGAGCGGCGAGTGAAACGGCGAGAGCTATGCAGGCGATTCTTCTCATGACCCGGCCCATGTAGCACGAGGCGGCTGAACCGGTGCTGACCATTCAGGCCGTGCCGCCGACAGTCAGTCCGCCCACCAGCAGCGTCGGCTGGCCGACCCTGGCGGGCACGCTCTGCCCGCCCTTGCCACACATGCCGACGCCCTCGTCGAGCGCCATGTCGGTGCCGATGCCGGTGACGCGGGTGAGCACGCTCGGCCCGTTGCCGATCAGCGTCGCACCCTTGATCGGCGCGCCCAGCTTGCCGTTCTCGACGAGATAGGCCTCGGTGCAACCGAAGGTGAACTTGCCGCTGACGATATCGACCTGACCGCCGCCGAAGCTCTTGGCGAAGATACCCTTCTTCACGCGCGACAGCAGTTCGGCCGGATCGTCGGCCCCGGCCCGCATGAAGGTGTTGGTCATGCGCGGCATCGGCGCATGGGCATAGCCCTGGCGCCGTCCGTTTCCGGTGGCCGCGACGCCCATCAGTCGCGCGTTGAGCCGGTCCTGCATATATCCCTTGAGGATACCGTCCTCGATCAGCACCGTCTCCTGCGTGGGCGTCCCCTCGTCGTCGATGCTGAGCGAGCCGCGGCGGTTCGCGATGCTGCCGTCGTCAACGACCGTGACCCCGGGGGCCGCCACACGCTCGCCGATGCGGCCCGAGAACGCGCTGGTGCCCTTGCGGTTGAAATCGCCCTCGAGCCCGTGGCCGACCGCCTCGTGCAGCAGAACGCCCGGCCAGCCGGGACCGAGCAGGACGGTCATCTCACCGGCGGGGGCGGGCACGCTTTCGAGATTGACGAGCGCCTGCGCCACCGCCTCGTCCACCGCGCGCATCCAGTTCGCCTCGTCGAACAGGTCGTCGTAGAGATACCGTCCGCCGAAGCCGAAGCTGCCGGTCTCGCGACGCCCGCCCGACTCGGCGACGACCGAGACGTTGAGCCGGACCAGCGGGCGGATGTCGCGCGCAATGAAACCGTCGGGCCGCACGATCTCGATCCCGGTCCACGATCCGGCGAGGCTCGCCGTCGCCTGCACGACCCGCGGGTCCTTCGCCCGGACGGCGGCGTCGATCCGCTCCAGAAGGGCGACCTTCCGCTCGAACGGGATACCGTCGAGCGGACTGGCATCGGTATAGAGGTGCCGGTTCGACCGCGGCGGCGGGGCGGCCCGCGCTCCCTTCGCGGGATCGAGGAGGCGGAGCGTCTCACCCGCCCGGCGGATCGCGCCGGCGCTGATCTCGCTCGCATGGGCGAACCCGGTCGTCTCGCCCGATACACCGCGCAGGCCGAAGCCCGCATCGCGCGAATAGTCCGCGGTCTTCAGCCGCCCGTCGTCGAAGACGAAGCTCTCGCTCGCGGCGAACTGGAGGTAGAGTTCGCCATCGTCGCAACCGCGCAGCGTTTCGGCGGCAAGCGCCTTCGCCTCGTCGGGATCGAGCTTGCCGTCGGCATAGATCAGGCTGTGGGGATCGGATGTCATCAGGCGCTATGTAGGTAACGCGCGATGCAATTGCGACCGGCTCCTAGTTAGCGGTGGCCCGGATCGCTTCCTTCGGAGATGTCGACGAGGCTTGCCTGGTCGGCGCCGTCGGCGGGGCCGCCTTCCAGCACGAAGCGGCGGTCGCAGTAGCCGCAATCGACGTAGCCGTGCTCGTCGATCTCCAGCCAGACCTTGGGATGGCCGAGCGCGGCGGGGCGATAGTGCGCGCCGCTGCGGATGTCGGTCGCGCCGTCGCACCAGACGCGGCGCTGGATCACCTTGGTTACTTCGGGCGGGGGAATGCTCATGGAGCGGCGGATACCGATGTTGCGGGCGGCGCGCAACGGCGCCCGTGCACCCGCTGTTGCGGGTTGCACCCAACATCAGTACGCGACCTGCCCATGACCACGCCCCCCGCGATCCGCATCGCCAACCTCGTCAAGCGCTATGCCGGCATCAAGGGAGAGGAGGGGAAGCTGGCCCTGAAGGGCGTGAGCTTCGACGTGCCGCAGGGCGGGATCTTCGGCCTGCTCGGCCCCAACGGCGCGGGCAAGTCTACCCTCATCAACATCCTGGCCGGACTCGTCGACAAGACCGCCGGCAACGCGGAAATCTGGGGCTTCGACATTGCGAAGAACCCGCGCAATGCCAAGCGCAGCATCGGCATCGTGCCGCAGGAAATTGTCTTCGACCCGTTCTTCACCCCTTTCGAGGTGCTGGAGAACCAGGCCGGCTTCTACGGCATTCCCGCGGGCCAGCGCCGGTCGGAGGAACTGCTCGCAGCAGTGCACCTGTCGGACAAGCGCGATGCCTATGCCCGCACGCTGTCGGGCGGGATGAAGCGGCGGCTGCTGGTGGCCAAGGCGATGGTCCATTCGCCGCCCATCCTCGTGCTCGACGAACCGACCGCCGGCGTCGACGTCGAACTGCGCAAGCAGTTGTGGGAGCTGGTGACCCGCCTCAACCGAGAGGGCGTGACCGTGGTCCTGACGACGCACTACCTCGAGGAAGCCGAGCAGCTCTGCGACCGGATCGCCATCATCAATCACGGCGAACTGATCACCGACAAGCCGACCCGCGAACTCGTCGGCATGATGGCGGAAAAGGTCGTCGAGGTGACGGTCGACCGCGACATGGGCCAGCCGCCCGCGCACGCCGCCTTCAAGAAGGCCGAGAAGAAGGGCGAGCGCACCGTCGCGATCACCTACGACAAGGACAAGCTGACCGCCGGGCAGGTGCTCGCGCTGGTGCAGGACCAGGGCTTCGTGATCGAGGACGTGACGACGCGCGAGGCGGACCTCGAGGACGTCTTCGTCAGCCTCACCAGCAATGTCTGATACAGCGCCGATCTACGACACGATCGGCATCGACTATGCCGACCTGCGCCGCGCCGACCCGCGCATCGCGGCGATGATCGAGGACGCTCTCGGCGATGCGCGCACCGTGCTCAACGTCGGGGCCGGCGCGGGCAGCTACGAGCCGGCGGATCGCGACGTCACCGCGCTCGAACCGTCCGCCGAAATGATCGCCCAGCGGCCCGCGGGCGCCGCCCCGTGCGTGCGAGGCGCGGCCGAGGCGCTGCCGTTCGCCGACGACAGCTTCGATGCGGTCATGGGGGTGCTGACCATCCATCACTGGACCGATCCGGCGCAGGGCCTGCGCGAAATGCGCCGCGTCTCGCGCGGGCCGGTGGTGCTGCTGACCTTCGACCCCGACAATCGGGTGGCCTGGATCCTCGACTACTGGCCGCAGCTCGCCGAACTCGATGCCGCCATCATGCCCAAGCTATCGCTCTACGGCGACGTCCTCGGCCACGTGGAGATCGTGCCCGTTCCCATCCCCGCCGATTGCACCGACGGCTTCCTCTACGCCTACTGGCGCCGGCCCGCGGCCTACCTCGACCCCGAAATCCGCAAGGGCATCAGCTCGTTCTGGAAGATCGACGGTACGCAGGACGGGCTCGACCGCCTTGCAGCCGATCTCGCCAGCGGGGCTTGGGAAGCCGAATACGGCCACCTGATGGATCGGAACGCGATCGACGCAGGCTATTGCCTCGTCGTATCGCGCCCCGCCTGAACCGCTTCAGCCGAGCATCCGGTCGCCGAGACCCGCGTCGCGCACGTGCTGCACGGTCCAGTGCTGCGGCATCACTTCTTCCATCGGCGTCGCGCAATGCCGGCAGCGGCCGACCATACCGCCGTGCACCTTGCGCGCCTTGCCTGCATCCACGCTGTGGCGGCCGAACGCGCACGCCAAATGAGCGATCTTCATAGAATCGCGACCCTTCCCGTCCATGTCCCCTGTCGTTTGTTCGATTATCCCGGCACGCGGGCGCCGGAAACTGCCGCGCGCCGAGCCGTTCAGAAATTGCCGTATGTGGATGAATCGCGCGCCGCTTGCGGCCTCCCCTCGCCGCGGGCAATAAGCCGCGGATGAACGCTTCTTCCGACGCCCGATCCGCTTCCCGATACGACGTCATCGTCATCGGCTCCGGCGCCGCCGGGCTTACCGCGGCCCTCGCGCTCGCCGAAACGCGATCGGTCCTGGTGCTCGCCAAGGGGTCGCTGACCGGCGGCAGCACCGCGTGGGCGCAAGGCGGGATCGCGGCAGTGCTCGACGCGGGCGACACGTTCGAGGACCACATCCGTGACACGATGGTCGCCGGCGCGGGCCTGAACCGGCTGGAGACGGTCGAATTCGTCATCGAGAACGCGCCCGCCTCGATCGATCGGTTGATCGAACTGGGCGTTCCGTTCAACAGGGACACCGACACCCTTCATCTGACACGGGAGGGCGGGCACAGCCACCGCCGGATCGTCCATGTCGACGATGCGACCGGCTGGGCGGTACAGGAAGCGCTGCTCAGGGCGGCCGAAGCGAACCCCAACATCACGATGTTGGCGGGGCGCGCGTGCATCGACCTGATCACGGGCCGCAACGGCGAGAAGTATTCGGGCAGCGGGCGCGTATGGGGCGTCTATGCCCTCGACGAGGCAACCGGGAAGGTGGAGGCGCACGTCGCGCGCGCGACCGTGCTGGCCACCGGCGGCGCGGGCCGCGTCTACCAGTTCAGCACCGCCCCGCGCGGCGCCACGGGCGACGGGATCGCGATGGCCTGGCGGGCGGGCGCGCGGGTCTCCAACATGGAGATGATGCAGTTCCACCCGACCTGCCTCTACAACCTAGAGGTCAAGAACTTCCTCATCACCGAGGCGGTGCGCGGCGAAGGCGGCATCCTCAAGAACCCGAAAACGGGTGAACGCTACATGCCTTCGTACGACGAACGCGCCGAGCTTGCCCCGCGCGACATCGTGGCCCGCGCCAACGACGACCAGATCAAGCGCTACGGCCTCGACTGCGTCCATCTCGACATCAGCCACCTGGCCCCCGAATTCGTGCGCGAGCACTTCCCCAACATCGACGAGAAGCTGACCGGCCTCGGCATCGACATGACGACGCAGCCGATCCCGGTGGTCCCCGCCCAGCACTACACCTGCGGCGGCGTGCTGGTGGGGCTCGACGCGCGCACCGACCTGCCCGGCCTGTGGGCCGCCGGCGAAGTGACCGAAAGCGGCCTTCACGGCGCCAACCGCCTCGCCTCGAACTCGCTCCTCGAATGCTTCGTCTTCGGCGAGGCGGCGGCGAAGGACATCCTCGAGGCATGGGACGAGATGGATGAGCCCCCGGCGATCCGGGAATGGGACGAAAGCCGCGTCACCGATTCCGACGAGGAAGTCGTCATCAAGCAGAACTGGACCGAAATCCGGCGAATGATGTGGAACTACGTCGGCATCGTGCGCACGACCAAGCGGCTGGAGCGCGCGGCACACCGGATCGAGCTCTTGGGGCGGGAGATCCAGGACTACTACGGCTCGTTCCGCGTCACGACCGACCTCGTCGAGCTCAGGAACCTGCACCAGTGCGCGGACCTCATCGTCCGCAGCGCGTTGAAGCGCCACGAGAGCCGCGGGCTGCACTACACGCTCGACTACCCCGAAACGGACCCCGTTCCGCGCGACACCGTGCTGGTTCCGTAACTCCGCCCCACCCGACTTCCGAGGAACCGACCATGCCCCAGATCGAAGCCAACGGCATCACGCTGGAATACGAGGATCACGGCGATCCCGCCGATCCGGTCATTCTCCTCATCATGGGGTTCGGTGCGCAGCTGACCCTGTGGCCGATCGAGCTGGTCGAGGCGCTGGTGGAGCGCGGCTTCCGCGTGATCCGCTACGACAACCGCGACATCGGCCTGTCCCAGAAGTTCGACGGGGTGAAGGCGCCCGGCCCCGTCAAGCTCGTCCTGCTGTCGAAGATCGGCCTCACGCCCAAGGTGCCCTACACGCTCGCCGACATGGCCGACGACGGGGCGGGCCTGCTCGATGCGCTCGGCATCGCGCATGCGCATATCGTGGGGGCCAGCATGGGCGGGATGATCGCCCAGCACTTCGCCGCGCGGCACCCGGGCAGGACCGACAGCCTGACGCTGGTCTTCACCGCCACCGGCAACCCCAAGATGCCGCGCGCGAAGCCCGAGGCGATCAGGGCCCTGACGAAGCGGCCCGCCAGCCTGGAGGAAGACGTTCTGGTCGAGCACGGGGTGTACCTCTCCGGCGTGATCGGCAGCCCCGGCTTCCCGCGCGACATCGACGCGGTGCGCGAACGCACCCGAGCCAACGTGCGCCGCAGCGTCTATCCCGAGGGGCCGACACGGCAGATGGCCGCCATCATCGCCGACGGCGACCGGCGCGACATGCTGAAGTCCCTCGACGTGCGCACCCTCGTCCTCCACGGCGAGGCAGATCCGCTGATCCCGGTCGCGAACGGCCACGACGTTGCCGCCGCGATACCCGGCGCGCGAATCCGGACGATCCCGGGCTGGGGCCACGACCTGCCGCTCGAACTGGTGGATGAAGTCGCCGATGCGGTAGCCGGCAACGCGAAGGGCGAACAGGCCGCCGCGTGATCGAACCGGAACCGCGCCGCTCCGCTGTTCGTTTTTCCGGTCATGCGCATTTCCGGTCGCCCGATTGCCTTGCCCGTTTTCGCCGCAGCCCTCGCGTCGGTCGCCGCCTGTTCGCCCGACCCCGCGACCGGGGAGCGGGAGCGTGACGCGGCCGACGCATCGACGATAGCTGCCGGCGAGGGCCGACCTGCAGGCAACGCCGGAGCGCCATCGCCCGGCGGAACGATTGCAGCGCCCGAGCCCGCCCCCTCGCCGGTCGCCGGCCGGACCTATCGCTACACGTCGCTCGATAACTGCAAGATCCTCAGGCAGGAACGCGAAGAGATGCCGATGACCGAAGTCGCTTGCCCCGGTGCGGGCTCGTATTCGCTGCAGGTCCTCGATTCGGACGCGCGCCAGCTTCTCACCCTCGTCCCCCCGTCAAGCGAACTCTACCGGGTGCCGACCGCGCGAATCGGCGGCGGAGGATTCAGCAGCTTCGGCAGGAACGTCGAATGGAGAGGCCCGCGCGCCGCGTCGTTCGCGCCCGATTCGATGATCGTGCGCTACGATGTGGCGGAACAAGCGCACCCCGCGCCCGAAACGAGCTACCTGCTCGTCGTGAGGCTCGATGACGACCCGTGTCTGGTCGCGGCTGTCCCGCCGGGCCCCGACCAGAATCAGACGGCACGCAGCAAGGCTGACGATCCGGGCGCCTGCATGGCCGATTGATCGTTGCCGCACATTTCCGGTCCGGAGTCGAAAATTGCCGCTTCGGATCCGATCCTGCCGCGCCGCACCGTGGAGAAAAAAATATCGGCAGAATGCGGTTTGCGGGTTGCGCGCCGTGCGGGCCTAGGAATTCCGCCGCGTCGCGGTGTCGTAGCGGCGCATGACACCCTGCCACTCCAACGCTCGATCGGGGTTAACGGCGGCTTCACCCTATTGCGCGCGAGTCCCGCATGATTCACTATGGATAGTGGTTGGTGCCTGAGGGGGACCCACAAGACCTAGTTTTCGCATGCCGGCGGCACCATGTGGTACCGGCAGGCCCGAACTGCGCCTTGCGGGACCGCCCGGCGCCCGTCCGGGGACGAATCCGGGGAAAAGTTTTCCCCTTTCGCGAACCCGGAAATGATACTCGGGGCACTTCGGCTCCGAATCGAACGAAGGCGGAACATCGGGGCTAACCGAACCCCGTTGCTCCCGAAACGACAGGGCGGGCGGGGACACATGGATTTCAGGACTGGGGACGAAGCGGCGATGGGGCTCGAGGACACGATTGCAGAGGCGACCGCGACCGAGAGCGAACCGGCGACCACCAGCAGCAAGAGCGCGGCGATGACGATGGACAAGGCGGATATGGGTAGCGACGCACTGGTGACCGAAAAGGCCGCCGAAGCGATGGCCGGTGCGATGGGCGAGGCGGTGAAGGCCGCGGTCAAGCCGGCCGACGACAGCAAGAAGATCGCCGACCGGCGCTTCACGATCGTCACCGACGAATCGCGCGACGCGCTGCTGACCGAGTTCGGCAAGGAAACGCTCGACGATCGCTATCTGCTTCCGGGCGAGAAGTACCAGGACCTGTTCGCCCGCGTGGCCGATGCCTACGCCGACGACCAGAACCACGCCCAGCGGCTCTACGACTACATCTCCAAGCTCTGGTTCATGCCGGCGACCCCGGTGCTGTCGAACGGTGGCACCAACCGCGGCCTGCCCATCAGCTGCTACCTGAACTCGGTCAGCGACAGCCTCGACGGTATCGTCGGCACCTGGAACGAGAACGTGTGGCTCGCCAGCCGCGGCGGCGGCATCGGCACCTACTGGGGCAACGTGCGTGGGATCGGCGAGCCGGTCGGCCTCAACGGCAAGACCAGCGGCATCATCCCGTTCGTGCGCGTGATGGATTCGCTCACCCTGGCGATTTCGCAGGGCTCGCTGCGGCGCGGTTCGGCCGCGTGCTATCTCGACGTCAGCCATCCCGAGATCGAAGAGTTCCTCGAGATCCGGAAACCCTCGGGCGACTTCAACCGCAAGGCGCTGAACCTGCACCACGGCGTGCTCATTTCCGATGCCTTCATGGAGGCGGTCCGCGCGGGCGAGGGATGGAACCTCACCAGCCCCAAGACGGGCGAGGTCCGCGCGACCGTCGATGCACGCGCCCTGTTCCAGAAGCTGGTCGAGACGCGCCTTGCCACCGGCGAGCCCTACATCGTGTTCTCCGACACGGTGAACCGCATGATGCCCAAGCATCACCGCGATCTGGGCCTCAAGGTCTCCACCTCGAACCTGTGCTCCGAGATCACTTTGCCGACCGGCGTCGACCACCTCGGCAACGATCGCACCGCGGTCTGCTGCCTGTCCTCGCTCAACCTCGAAAAGTGGGAAGAGTGGGAAGGCGAGAAGGCTTTCGTGGAAGACGTCATGCGCTTCCTCGACAACGTGCTGCAGGACTACATCGACCGCGCGCCCGACGAGATGGGCCGCGCCAAGTATTCCGCGATGCGCGAACGCAGCGTGGGCATGGGCGTGATGGGCTTCCACTCCTTCCTTCAGAAGAAGGGCATCGGCTTCGAAAGCCCGATGGCCAAGGTCTGGAACCTGAAGATGTTCAAGCACGTCAGCGCCAAGGCGGAGGAGGCAAGCCTCGTCCTGGGGCAGGAGCGTGGCCCTTGCCCCGATGCCGCCGATGCCGGCGCGATGGAGCGGTTCAGCTGCAAGATGGCGATCGCGCCGACCGCCTCGATCAGCATTATCTGCGGCGGCACCAGTGCCTGCATCGAGCCGATCCCGGCGAACATCTACACCCACAAGACCCTGTCGGGCAGCTTCATCGTGAAGAACCCTTACCTCGAAAAACTGCTCGATTCGAAGAGCAAGAATTCCACCAACGTGTGGAACTCGATCCTCGAAAAGGGCGGCAGCGTCCAGCACCTCGACTTCCTCACGCCGGAGGAAAAGGCGGTCTACAAGACTTCCTTCGAGATCGACCAGCGCTGGCTGCTCGAATTCGCGGCCGACCGCACGCCGTTCATCGACCAGGCGCAGAGCCTGAACCTCTTCATCCCAGCCGACGTCGACAAGTGGGACCTCGCGATGCTGCACTTCCAGGCGTGGGAAAAGGGCATCAAGAGCCTCTACTACCTGCGGTCGAAGTCCGTGCAGCGCGCCGGCTTCGCGGGCGGCGTCGAAGCCGACAACACCCCCGAGGCGGCGAAGTACGAACTGCCGACGACGGACTACGACGAGTGCCTGGCCTGCCAGTGACGGCCTGACGCGTTCGCGCACGAGAACGTCTCCCCGCCCCGCGCGTTGAGCGGGCGAAGGAGAAGTTCATGAACGACGATCGCATCTGGGAATTCGAGCGCGAGCTGTGGCTCGGCGGCGGGGACGTCTACCGCGAGAAGGTGGCCGACGATTGCGTGATGGCGCTGCCCGCGCAGCCGTTCCTGTTCGACGGCGGCGCGGCGACCGCCGCGGTAGAGGACACGCCGCGCTGGGAAGAGGTCGATTTCGCCGAGACCCGCGTCAGCCGCCCCGAGGAAGGGCTGATCGTGATCGGGTATCGCGTGAAGGCGAGCCGGGGCGAGGAAACCTACCGCGCGCTGTGCACCAGCACGATCCGCCGGCTCGCCCACGAGGACTGGGTCGTCGTCCAGCACCAGCAGACCCCGTTCGGTGTCGAGGTGAAGACGCCCGAGGACTGAACGGATTCTCCCCTTGCACGCACAGAAAAGGGTCGGCGCGATGCCGGCCCTTTTCGTTTGCTTCGCTCAAAGGCAACGCCGTCAGTCGGCTTCCTCCTCGAAGTTCTGGGCGTTCGCGCCCGTCGCGCTCAGGCGGACCTGATCGCCTTCGATGTCGGCGACGAGGCCGAGCGGGATCGTGTGGTGGTGGCCTTCGTGCTGGCCCTCGGCGCCTTCGATCTGGGCCGAAGAATCTTTCTTGGTCAGCTTGATGTGGTCGCCCTCGACCCGGTCGACGGTGCCGACGTGGACGCCATCGGCGCCGATGACTTCCATGTGTTCGCGGATTTGGCTGGTATCGGTCATCTCTGTTCTCCTGGTGAAACGGGGGTTACACAGGCACAATGCACGAGGGGGCAAAACGATGCGCTGGCTTGTCGTAATCCTCGCCGGACTGGCCGCAACGTGCGGCGCATTGCCCCGTCCGGTCGCGACCGAAGATCCGGCGCCGCCCGCCTGGACGGCGCGCGCGGCGATCGCGTTCGACGCTGCGGGCGAACGGGGCGGCCGGGCGGAGGGGTTCGCCGATGCCGCCGTGAACCGCGTGCTGACGCTGGACGATCCGGTGCGGGTCGCATCGGTCAGCAAACTCGTCGTGGCGATCGGGGTCATGCGCCTCGCCGAGCGGGGCATCCTCGACCTCGACCGCCCGGTCGGCGACTGGCTCGGTTATCCGGTCGTCAATCCGGCCTACCCGGCGCAAGTCGTGACCTTGCGCGGTTTGCTGAGCCACACCGCATCGCTGCGCGATCACGACGACCGGTACGCGATCCCGCTCGGCGGATCGCTGCGTAGCGTGCTGGCGGACCCGGCGAGCTGGGACCCCGGTCATGGCCCCGCCGCGCACCGGTTCGCCTATGCCAACCTCAACTTCCCCGTCGTCGCCGCCGTCATGGAGAAGGCGACCGGCGAACGCTTCGACCGGCTGATGCAGCGCGAAGTCCTCGCGCCGCTGTCGATCGACGGCTGTTTCAACTGGCCGACCTGCAGCGACGCGGCGGTCGCGCGCGCGGTGGCGCTCACCACGCCAGAGGGGGCCGAGCGCAAGGACCTGCTGCGCGGCGCGCGGCCCGCCTGCCCGGTGCAGGCCGCAGGCGACGGCAGCTGCGATCTGGCCCGATGGACCGCAGGCGAGAACGGGTCGCTGTTCGCGCCGCAGGGGGGCCTGCGCATCAGCGCGCGCGGGCTGGCGAAGATCGGCCGTCTGTTGCTGGGCCGCGGCACGGTCGACGGGGTGCGCCTGCTGTCGCCGGCCGGCATCGCGGCGATCGAGGCGCCCGTATGGCGGTTCGACGGCGGCAACGGCGCGACCGACGGCGGGTTCTTCTGCACCTACGGCCTCGCCGTGCAGACGCTGGCGAGCCGCCAGGCCGGATGCCGCGACGATGCCACCGGCACGGCGCGCCGGTGGGTGGGCCATGCGGGGGAGGCGTACGGCCTGCGCTCCGGCCTGTGGATCGACCGGGCCCGCGGGGTCGGCGTCGCCTACTTCGTCACCGGCCTCGGCCCGGACGATGGGCCGGGCGCGGAAACCGCCTTCACGCGGGCCGAGGCGGAGGCCTTCCGCCTTGCCGAAAGCCTCGCTGCGCGCCGCTGAGGACGCGCGTTACAACCCGCGACTTGCGGCCGCCCCGCCGATGCGCCAGAGGCTGTTGCGAACGATTCGCAATTATACGGGACTTTTCATGCGCAAGTGGCACCGCTGGCTGTCGGTTTTCTTCGGCGTCTTCCTCCTCTTCATCGCGGCGACCGGCCTGCTCAGTCATCTCGCCGCGTGGTCGCGGGTGGAGCCGCCTGCAGCCGCCGCCGCGCCGCCCGCCGGGTTCGTCTGCCCCGAAGGCTGGCAATGCCGCCCGCCCCGCGGCGAGCAGGAAGGTTTCGCGTCGCTGACCGGGTTCTTCCATCACCTCCACTCGGGCGAGGAGTTCGGCCCGGCGGGCGAGGCGATCAGCTTCCTGTCGGGCCTCGCCCTCTTGTTCTTCTCGTTCAGCGGGATCTGGATGTACGTGCGGATGTGGCGCGACCGGGCGCGCCGCGGCGCGAAGAGCCGCTGGTTCTGGCGCTAGGCCCCCGCCCTTCGGGCGGGACCGGCGAGGTTGCCGATCCGCCCGGGGTTGAGCGATCAGGCCGTGCCGCCATCGGTCGCCTTGCGGTGCCAGCGATCGCCGGTGGCGTCGCCTTCGGTCGGGACTTGCGTGCCGTCGGGATGGGGTTCTGCCGGCGTCACGCCATCCTTTTTCGCCCGTTCGCGCGCTTCGTCTTCGCGCGGGCCGGTGCGGGGCGGTTCGCCGGGGGCCGGGGTCTGCGATCCGGTCACGTCGCGCGAATCGTCGGGTTCGAGGTTGCTCATCGGGTATCTCCTTCACGCGCAGAACCGGCGGGCGCGACCTCGCGTTCCCGATGCCGAACGAATGGGCACCGCAACCCGTTGCGGCCCCCTGCCGCTACCGAAGTAACGAAACAGGAGGCCGCGAGGGTTTGCGGACCTGGTCCGCGAAAAGGGGAAAAACGGACAGGTCCGTGCTTTCCCTCATGCAACCAGGTAGGGCTCGATCCATGCCTGGCCGTTGACCGCACAATGCGGCAAATCCTGCCCGGTTCCGCACATGGCTAACGGCCTGTTCACGCGCGCCGGCGTTTATCCCCAACCGGGACGTTGCGGGCGGGTTCGCACCGGCCCCGCGAACGCATAGCCTCCCCTTTCGCAGCACCGCGCCCCGTGTGCGATTCGCACGCCCAATCGATTCCCTTGTCGCCCCCAATGCGCTATATGGTGGGGCCAGTCCGAACCGGAGATACCAGATGTCGCTCCTCGAAGCCCGCAAGACCTACAAGCCGTTCGAGTATCCGTGGGCCTACGAGTTCTGGAAGCGCCAGCAACAGGTCCACTGGCTGCCGGAAGAAGTGCCGCTGGGCGAGGACTGCCGCGACTGGGCGCAGAAGCTTTCCGACCACGAGCGCAACCTGCTCACGCAGATATTCCGCTTCTTCACGCAGGCCGACGTCGAGGTGCAGGATTGCTACCACGAGAAGTACGGCCGCGTGTTCAAGCCGACCGAGATCAAGATGATGCTGACCGCGTTCAGCAACATGGAAACGGTCCACATCGCCGCCTATTCGCACCTGCTCGACACCATCGGCATGCCGGAAAGCGAGTACGGCATGTTCCTCGAGTACGAGGAGATGAAGGCCAAGCACGACTACCTGCAGGAATTCGGCGTCGACACCGACGAGGATATCGCCCGCACGCTGGCGATGTTCGGCGGCTTCACCGAAGGGCTGCAGCTGTTCGCCAGCTTCGCAATGCTGATGAACTTCCCGCGCTTCAACAAGATGAAGGGCATGGGCCAGATCGTCAGCTGGTCGGTGCGTGACGAGAGCCTCCACTGCGAAGGCATCACCCGCCTGTTCCACGCTTTTTGCGCCGAACGCGGCTGCCTGACCAAGGCGGTGAAGGAAGACATCATCGACGCCTGCCAGAAGACCGTGCGGCTGGAAGATGCCTTCATCGACCTCGCGTTCGAGGCCGGCCCGGTGCCGGGCATGAGCGCCAAGGAGATCAAGCGCTACATCCGCTACATCGCCGACTGGCGCCTGTCGCAGCTCGGCCTGCCGGCGATCTACATGGTGGAGGATCACCCCCTCCCCTGGCTCGCCCCGCTGCTGAACGGCGTGGAGCACGCCAACTTCTTCGAAACCCGCGCCACCGAGTATTCGAAGGCCGCGACGAAGGGCAACTGGAACGACGTGTGGTCGAGCTTCGACAGCCGCCAGAAAGCCAAGAAGGGCGAAGGCGCGAACGACGTCGAGGACGCGAGCGGCGAGCCGGACATGTTCGGCGCGAGCGGAACTGTGGCGGCGGAGTAGTTGACGCGGTCACTTTTTTGGATCACAAATGAGGAAGAAAAAAGTGACCGAAAGGTGATTCGTGGCTGCTGCTGTTTACATAACCCGTTCTGCGGTCGATGATCGAATTCGCGAGTTAGGCCTTCATCGTGAAGGGCTGATCTCTGCCGTTCGCGCCGCTTCCGCTGCGGTCGCAGGTTGCACAGTGGATTCTCCACCAATCGCAAGGGGTTGGCTGGCTTGGCATGACGCCGTCGTCAGACTCCGCCAAGAATTTCGACCGTCCGGTTGGGCGGCAGACGATACTGCGAATTTTGCCACAATTTTCGACGAGGCAGCCGGCATCAAGGTCGCGGTGGTGAATACCGACGATGGTGCGGGCAATCCGATCTCCTTTCCGACGAACCGCTCGCGTCGTGGCGAGTTCAGTAAGATGGCGATTGAATCGAACCAACTGCGACTTCCGTTTCTTGAGCCAGACGAAGCCAAGTCACCTGGAGTAACGACATGGTACCTCTGTATCTACGCCGTCGGAGAAACTGTGCGGGCTGAGCTCTCACTTCCGACAAAGTGTGAGGGGGGAATCATCGGCGGTTGGAAGGAACGCATCATCTTGGTCAGCGGCGACAATGACCTTCGCGTTCGTTCGCCCATTGATCTCGACGATGGCCCCGAATTCCGAGTTCAGATCAGCCGTAAGTAGCTATGTTCAGTGGCCAACGACTTACCTTAGCCCGGCAGCGCGCGGGGCTAAGCAAAAAGGGATTCGCCGAACAACTCGGTCTGCATCCACGAACCGTGATGCGCTGGGAAGCCGACGAACGCGAGCCAGGTCCAACGGAGTTGGACGAGATTTCGGCGCTCCTTCGATTTCCTGCATCATTTTTTATGGGTGCTGAGATCGATGTAGCAGATCAAAGATCAGCCAGTTTTCGATCCATGTCCTCTATGACCGCGGCTGAGCGTGACGGAGCTCTTGCGTCGGGGTCATTAGGTTTTCTAGCATTCGATTGGATTGAGGAGAGGTTCAATCTCCCTGAGCCTGACCTCGAAGATCTAAAACATGAAACTCCGGAAGGTGCTGCCCGCGTACTCCGCGAACGCTGGCTGATCGGCGAGCGTCCGATTTCAAATATGGTCGCGCTCCTTGAGTCCAAAGGCGTGCGCGTGTGCTCGCTCGCTGAGGCTGTAAAATCAGTTGATGCTTTTTCTACGTGGCGTCGTGACAAGCCCTACGTGTTCCTAAATTCGTTTAAGAGTTCAGAACATCAGCGCTTCGATGCTGCTCACGAGCTTGGTCATTTGGTTCTTCACCGCCACGGAGCACCACGTGGTCGGGAAGCCGAACACGAGGCAAATCGCTTTGCGTCGTCATTTCTTATGCCGGCTGCGGATGTTCGCGCCACACTGCCAATCGTCTATGGGTTGAGTTCGTTGGTTCGAGCTAAGAAACGGTGGAAAGTATCAGTAGCAGCTCTCAACTATCGCGTTCACAAGCTCGGATTGACAACTGACTGGGAATATCGAGGCCTTTGCATAGAAATACAAAAGGTAGGTTACCGCACTCGGGAACCCGAGGGGATCGCAAGAGAAACCTCTCAGCTCTGGAATCAGGTTTTTACTGAAATGCGCAGCATGGGTTTGGGCAAGGCGGATTTGGCTAGGGACTTGTCTATCCCACCGAATGAGATAGATAATCTAGTGTTTGGTCTTGTCACGATGTTGCCGTTAGAGGGAGGGGCAACAGGCAGCGGCAAGCAGATTGGAAACCTTAGGTTGGTCGAGTAATTTACAACATCTCTCTTTGAGCCGGCCATCGAAATGAGAAACAGCGAAGAGTTGAAGCGAGCTGCTGCCCAACCGCCTGGGAAATCGCGCGCCTAGCTACACTCCCCTCACCCGCCGTCCCATGCCGCTCGATCCGCCCGCCCTCGCCGCACTCTGGCTCCTTGCGGTCAATATCGCCGCGTTCGCCGCGTTCGGGATCGACAAGCGGTCGGCGCGGGCGGGCGGGCGGCGGGTGGCGGAGGCGACGTCGTTGCGGCTGGCGCTCTTGGGCGGCACGCCGAGGCCTATGCCGGGCGGCGGGTGTTCCGGCACAAGACGCGCAAGCAGCCGTTCTCGGGCCGGTTGTTCCGCATCGCGGTGATCCAGATGCTCAGCCTCGGCGCGCTGATCGGATGGATGCTATCGCGCTGAGCGGGCCGCGGCGCTGCGGCCGCTGCGCATTTTCCTACAGCCCCCTGTCCGCGCTATGCGGGTGGTCATGCGCCGCGCCCTCCCCCTCCGCCGCCCCTCCGGCCTCCCTTCCCCTGCCAAGGCGACGTCGCCATCCCGCAAGGCGACACTCCGTATCGCACAAGGCGACGCTTCCCGGGCCAAGGCGACACTTTACCCCCTGGACCGTGTGACAGGTGTGACATCCCCCGAGTTCGGGGCAACCCTCCCCCGCCCTTTCGGAACGACCGCGGGTGCCGCTCGCTTGAAGGGGCAGACCAATCGAAAGGCACACCCATGAACCAGAACGGCCAGAACCAGTCGCAATCGCAGTCCCAGTCGCAGAACCAGTCCGGCGGCACCCAGTCCCAATCCCAGTCGGGCCAATCGCAGTCAGGCGAACCCCAGTCAGGGGAACCCAAGCCGAAGGATGTCGAGGGCCGGCAGTCGCCCGGCGGCGGCTCGGCGGCGGGATCGTCGGGCCAGGAGAACGCCGGCTGGGCGAAGGACGGCACGCCGGTGGACCAGGAAACCGCCAGCAAGCAGAACCCCGCCGATGCCGAGCACACCCCGGCCGGCTACGGCGATCGCGGCGAGGGCGGGCAGCCCGCGCTCGAAAGCGAGGCACCCGGACAGGCGGAGCAGGCCCAGCAGCCGGGCCGCGCCGAGATGGAGCCGGACAGCGAACGCGCCCGCCAGGCCGAGCGGGCCGAGCGCAACAACGGCGCCTTCCTCGACGAGTGAGGCGGCGGCTCTCTCCGCTGTCGATCCGGTGAACGCCGCCGGCCACGCGATACACTTCGCGACAAAATGGCCGGCGGCCGGCATATCCGTGCGACAATCCGGGCCTAGAACGGCCAACATGAGCTGCGGCGCGATGCCGGTGGGCCTCCCTCCCCCCTCCCACTCGGCCCGTCGCAGCTCTACTTTTTCACCGGATCGGAGAGACCCAATCATGCGTACCATCAAGCTTTCGCTCGCCGCCGCGGCGCTCGCCACCGCCGCCACCGCCTTCGCCGCCCCCGGCACGGCCCCCCAGGGCGACATGACCCGCGCCCAGGCCGAGGCGATGGCCGCCCAGCGCTTCGCGAAAATGGACGTCAACAGCGACGGCGTGCTCAACCAGGCCGACCGCGAGGCGCGCCGCGCGCAGATGATCGCCCGGCTCGACACCAACAAGGACGGCACCGTCAGCGCCGAAGAACGCGCCGCGTTCAAGGCCAGCCGCCCCGCCCGGCCCGACCGGCCCGAAGGCGCCCGGATGGCCAAGCGCGGCGACGGCATGCACGCCGGCCACAAGATGGGCGGCCAGAAGATGGGCGCGAAGCGCGGTATGCGCGGCGACACCGACGGCAACGGCACGATCACCCGCGCCGAATTCACCGCCGCCGCGCTGAAGCGCTTCGAAACGGCCGACACCGACCGCAACGGCGTGGTCACCCAGGCCGAACGGCAGGCCGCTCGCGCCGCGATGAAGGCCAAATGGGAAGCCCGCAAGGCCGAACGGCAGGCCCAGTAAGGAACCGGCACGGGGCGCGCTTGACCGGCGTGCCCCACCGGGGCCACGGATGACGGCGACCATGACCGAACCTGCGCCCGTCCGCCTCCTTCTCGTCGACGACGAGGCGACCCTACGCGAACCCCTGGCCGCCTATCTCGCGCGCCAGGGGTTCGTCGTGCGCGAGGCCGAGAGCGCCGCCGCCGCCCGCAGCGCGCTGGTGGAAGGCGCGCCCGACCTCGTCCTGCTCGACATCATGATGCCGGGCGAGGACGGGCTATCGCTCTGCCGGCACCTGGTGGAATCGAAGGCGATCCCGACCATCCTGCTGACCGCGAAGGGCGAGCCGACCGACCGCATCGTCGGGCTGGAGATCGGTGCCGACGATTACGTGGTGAAGCCGTTCGAGCCGCGCGAACTCGTCGCCCGCATCCGCAGCGTCCTGCGCCGCGCGAGCAAGGCGCCGCCCGCGCCCGAGGACGACGCCTCGTACGAATTCGAAGGCTGGTTGCTCGATCCGCTGAAACGCCGGCTGACCGATCCCGAGGGCACGACCGTGCCGATCTCGACCGCCGAGTTCCGCCTGCTGGTCGCCTTCCTCGAACGGCCCCGGCAGGTGATCGACCGCGACCGCCTGCTCGATCTCGTGCAGGGGCGCGAAGCGCACCTGTTCGACCGCGCGGTCGACAACCAGGTCAGCCGCCTCCGCCGCAAGATCGAGGAAGACAGCCGCAACCCCCACTTCATCCAGACCGTGCGCGGCGGCGGTTACCGCTTCGCCGCGGACGTGCGGCGGGTCGCGGCGGGCGGCGCGGGATGAGGATCTGGCCGCGCAGCCTCGTCGGGCAGGTCCTGCTGACCGTCGCGGTCGCGCTGCTGGCGGCGCAGGCGATCTCGGCCGCGCTGCTGTTCCGCGCGTCGGAGGAGCGGCGCACCCACGCCGTGGTCGGCGTGCTCGCCCTCCAGCTGCAGGATGCCGAAGGCGCGCGCGACCGCTCCGAACGGATGCGCGAGCGGCGCGCGGCGCGCGGCGTCCCCCTTCGCGAAGGGGCGCGGCGGATGCGGCTCGAATTCGCTGCCGACAGCCCGCGCATGGCGATCGACACGACCGAACCCGAACTGGCGCGCGAACTTGCCGACCTGTTCGGGCTCGACCGGACGGCGGGCGCGGTGCGCGTCGTAAGCCATCCCGCCGCACGCGATCCGCGCCTCATCGCCCGGCTGCGCGAAGGGCGGCTGACGGGCCGCTGGGCGGAGGGCCGCAAGGGACGCATGTACGTCGCCAGCCGCCGCCTCGACGACGGCACCTGGGCGACCGCGCGCACCGTCGCGCCGCCGCGCGAGCCCGGCATGGTGCGCGGACTGATCCTGCAGACGATCGTGCTGTTCGGCATCATCATGCTGGCGATCTGGATCATCCTGCGCCGTATCGCGCGCCCCCTCGCCGCGCTGACCGGGCGGGTCGAGGCCTTCGCCCGCACCCGCGATCCGGCCGATCAGGTCGAGCCCGAGGGGCCCGACGACATCCGCCGCCTCATCGCCGCGCACAACGCCATGGAGGCGCGCATCGCCGCCATGCTGGATGAAAAGGACGTGATGCTGGGCGCCATCGGCCACGACCTCAAGACCCCGCTCGCTGCGCTGCGCGTCCGGATCGAAAGTGTGGAGGACGAGGCCGAGCGCAGCAAGATGGCCGCCGGGATCGAGGACATCGTCCGCACGCTCGACGACATCCTCAGCCTCGCCCGGGTCGGCCGCGCGAGCGATCCTCCCGAGCGCACCGAACTTGGCGCGCTCGCCGCATCGGTTGTCGAGGAATTCGAGGACATGGGCCAGCCGGTGGAGCTGGCCCACGGGCCCCGCGTGGTCGCCCCGGTCCACGTGACGTGGGCGAAGCGGGCGCTGCGCAACCTCGTGTCGAACGCCGTGCGGTACGGCGGCGGGGCACACGTGGCGGTGTCGAAGGACGGCGGCGATGCGGTCATCACCGTGACCGACGGCGGGCCCGGCATTCCCGCCGACCGCCTCGAGACGATCACCGAACCGTTCGTGCGCGGCGAGGCGAGCCGCAATCGCGAGACCGGCGGGGCGGGTCTCGGCCTGACCCTCGCGCGCGCAATCGCGGAGGCGCACGGCGGGCGGCTGGTGCTCGCCAACCAGCCGGAGGGCGGCCTGTTGGCGGAACTGCGCTTCCCCGCGCCAGCTGCCGGGCGCCCCTAGCGTTCCTTCGTCGCCGAGAATGTGAGGTCGGGGTTCTTCTCCGCCTGGTAGTTCACGTCCCACGGGCTCTTGGCCATGAACACCGGGTCGCCGTCGCGATCCTTGGCGAGGTTCGCGCGGTTGAAGTCGGTGAACTGCTTCATCGCAGCGTCGCCGCCCTTGACCCAGCGCGCGGTGGCGAAGGGGCTGGGCTCCAGCGCGGCCTCGACCTTGTATTCGGCCGACAGCCGGCTGACGAGCACGTCGAGCTGCAGCTGGCCGACCACGCCCACGATCCACTGGCCGCCGATCTCGGGGTAGAACACCTGGATGACGCCTTCTTCGGACAGGTCGTCGAGCGCCTTCCTCAATTGCTTGGTCTTGGTCGGATCGCGCAGCACCACGCGGCGCAGAATTTCCGGCGCGAAGTTGGGCAGGCCGGTGAAGCGGACGGTGTTCTTCTCGCTCAGCGTGTCGCCCACCCGCAGGGTGCCGTGGTTGGGGATGCCGATGATGTCGCCGGCCTCCGCCGTGTCGGCGATCTCGCGGTCCTGCGCGAAAAACAGGATGGGGCTGTGCACCGCGATCGGCTTGCCGAGCCCCGATGGCGTCAGCTTCATGCCGCGTTTGAAGGTGCCCGAGACCTGCCGCATGAAGGCGATCCGGTCGCGGTGGTTGGGGTCCATGTTGGCCTGGACCTTGAAGATGAAGCCGGTCACCTCGTCGCGCGACGGATCAATCTGTTCCTCGCCCGCGGGCTGCGGACGCGGCGGCGGGGCCCAGCGGTCGATCGCCGCGATCAGCTCCTCGACGCCGAAGTTCTTCAATGCGCTGCCGAAGAATACCGGGGTAAGGTCGCCGTGGCGGAACGCCTCCAGATCGAACGCGGGATAGCCTTCGCGCACGAGCTCGATCTCTTCGGCGAGGTCGTCCGGCAGCTCGCCCAGCGGTTCGCGGCGCCCGAGGTATTCGCGGCTGTCGCCCTCGGGCTTGGCCACCGTATCGTCGGCGAAGTCGAGCACGCCGGTGAACAGCCCGCCCATGCCCAGCGGCGCGGATTGCGGCGAGACGTCGAGCGCCAGCGCGTCGGCCACCTCGTCAAGAATCTCGAACAGCGGCCGCCCCTCGCGGTCGACCTTGTTGACGAACGTGATGATCGGCACGCTGCGCAGGCGGCACACCTCGAACAGTTTGCGGGTCTGCGGCTCGATGCCCTTGGCTGCGTCGATCACCATGATTGCGCTGTCGACCGCGGTCAGCGTGCGGTAGGTGTCCTCCGAGAAGTCTTCGTGGCCCGGGGTGTCTAGCAGGTTGAAGACGGTGCCGTCCTTCTCGAACGTCATCACCGAGGACGTGACCGAAATGCCGCGCTGCTGTTCGATCTTCATCCAGTCGCTGCGCGCGCGCCGCGCCTGCCCACGCGCCTTGACCTCGCCCGCGAGGTGGATCGCGCCGCCCTGCAGCAGCAGCTTCTCGGTCAGCGTGGTCTTGCCCGCGTCGGGGTGCGAGATGATCGCGAAGGTGCGGCGGTTGCTGGAAACGGTGGAACTCATGGGCCGCGCGCTTACCCGTGCGCCGCGTGCCGGTCCAGTTCAGTCGCGCGCCACGCGGAAGCCGGCGAAGTCCTGGTTGACGGGCATCGGCTCCAGCCGGTTGATATTGAGGTGGGGCGGCAGTTCGGCGACCCATTTCACCATCATCGCGATGTCGTCGGCCGTCATCGGGTTCACGCCCCGATAGAGGTCGTCGGAGGCCTGCTGGCTTCCCGTGCGCACCAAGGTGAATTCGGTCTCCACCATGCCCGGCTCGATGCTCGTCACCCGCACGCCGGTGCCGTGGAGGTCGGCGCGGAGCGCAAGTGTGAAGTGGTTGGCGAACGCCTTCGATCCGGCATAGACGTTGCCGCCGGGGTAGACGTAATTCCCGGCGACAGAGCCGATCGTCACGATCGCGCCCTTGCGCGCGATCAGCGTCGGCAGCAGCAGCCGCGTCAGCGTCACCATCGCGGTGACGTTGGTGTCGATCATCGTCTGCCAGTTGGCGAGATTCGCCTCCTGCGCGGGTGACAGCCCCTGCGCGAGGCCGGCGTTGTTCACGAGCAGGTCGATGCCCGCGAACGCTTCCGGCAGCGCGGCGATCGCGGCGTTCATGGCCTCGGCATCGCGCACGTCGAAGACCGCGGGATGCACCTTGTCCGCACCCAGGTCCGCGACGAGCGCATCGAGCCGCTCGGCCCGCCGCCCGGTCGCGACGCAGCGCCAGCCCGAGGCGACGAGCGTGCGGACGGTGGCCTCGCCGATCCCGGCGGTCGCGCCGGATACGAATGCGGTCTTCATGGGGTATTCTCCGGTGGCGGGGTGACAGTGATCGAAAGCAGGAAGCGCGCGGACGTTCGGGGGGCGAGCGTCATGTTGCCCGGCTTGTCGCGGAAGTCGCCGTCGAAGCCGGCCGGGTCGTTGTAACCGTGCCACGGCTCGAGCGCGAGGAACGGCGCCCCCGGTTTCTGCCAGATGCCGAGATGGGGGCAATCGGGAAACTCCAGCTCGAGCCACGCGCCGCCGTCCGCCCCGAAACGCAGGCTGCGCGAATCGAGCTCGGTCCAGATCAGCGCGTCAGCCTCGAACAGTCGAGCCCGTGGAACGAGCGTGTCGCCGTCGACCGGCGTCGTAAGGGCGTCGGGCAACAGGACGGGATCGCCTTTACCGATCCGGCGCACGGGTCCGGGCTCGGGCTTCGCGAACACGACGCGGTGTTGGTCCTTCGCCATGCCGCCGGGCAGCGGCCAGGCGAACGCGGGGTGGAAACCGAACGAGAACGGCATCGACGCGTCGCTGCGGTTGGTCACCGTGGCGGTGATCGAGAGCGTCCGGTCCTCGATCTCGAAATTAAGCTCGAGGCGAAATGCGAACGGGAAGACCGCGTGCGTCGCGGCGCTGTCCTCCAGCGCGAACCGTGCGCAGCCGGAACGCTCGTGCCGCTCGCACACGAACTGGCTCTTGCGCGCGAAACCGTGCTTTTCCAGCGCGTATTCGCGGGTCCCCAGCCGGTAGGTCTCGCCCTCCAGCGCGCCCACGATCGGGAACAGGATGGGGGCATGTCCGGTCCACCAGCGCGGATCGGCGTCGGTCATGTATTCCCGCCCCGCGGCGTCGGTCAGCGACAGCAGTTCGGCGCCGAGCGGAGAAACGGTCGCGGTCAGCTCGCCCGACGTGATCGCGATCGGCCCACTCACCCGCGCAGCTCGGCCCCCAGCTTCGCGGCGGCGGCGACCACCTTGTCGGAGATCGCCTTGATCTCGGCATCGGTGAAACTCTTGTCGCCGGGCTGGAGGGTAACCTCGATTGCCAGCGACTTGCGCCCCTCGGGCACGCCCTGTCCGCGGAAGTCGTCGAACACTTGCGCCGCGACGATGGCGCCCTTGTCCGCGCCGCGTACCGCCCGAACGAGATCGCCCGCGGGCAGCGCAGCGTCGACCAGGAAGGCGAAGTCGCGGGTCACCGACTGGAGCGCAGGCGGCGCATAGGCGGGCCGCGCGAACCCGGCGTTCTTCCTCGTCGGAATGGCATCCAGATGGATGCCCACCGCCGCCACCGGACCGTCGATGTCGAACGCCTTCAGCGTCCGCGGATGGAGCATGCCGAAACTGGCCAGCACGTTCTTCGGCCCGAGCCGGAGCGTCGCCGACTGGCCAGGGTGGTAGGCGTCGCCCGCCTCTCCCATCACCTGCAGATTGCCGACCGGCGCACCGGCGGCCTCGAGCAGTTCGAACGCCAGCGCCTTGGCATCGTAGGCATCGAACCCGCGCGCCTTGCCGCCGTCCCACGCGCGTGCGTCGCGCGTGCCGGCAAGAACCGCGACGAGCGTCGGATGCTCGCCCCCGGCGAGATACCGGCGGCCGATCTCGAACAGTCGCAGGCTATCCGCTCCGCGGTCGAAGTTCCGGCGCACCGCCGACAGCAGGCCGGGCAGGAGCGAGGGGCGCATGACCTTGAGGTCTTCGCTGATGGGATTGTCGAGCGTCCAGTCCCCGCCGCCGACTGCAGCAGCCTCGGCCTCCGACACGAACGACCAGGTGATCGCCTCGTGCAGCCCGGCGGAAGCGGCGGCCCGGCGGACCTTGCGCTCGCGCTGCTGTTCGGGCGTGGCGGTCGGCTTCGCCACCCCGTCGGCGCGGGGCAGCGGCGTGCTCGGCACATGATCGAGCCCGTGGATGCGCACCACTTCCTCGACGAGGTCGGCGGCCCCTTCCACGTCGTGCCGGCGCAGCGGCACGGTGACCTGCCAGTCCGAAGACACGGCGAAATCGAGCGCTTCCAGCGTCATGCGCTGGTCGCCGGCGGCGATGTCGACCCCGCCCAGCCGCGCGGCGAGCGCGGGGTCGTAGGCAACCGTCCTGGGCTCGCTGGGCGGCGATCCTGCACGAACCACCTCGCTTGGGGTCCCGCCGCAGGTGCGGACGACGAGGTCGGTTAAGAGGTCCAGCCCCGCGTCGAGGAACGCCGGATCGACCCCGCGCTCGAACCGCGTGCGCGCATCGCTCGCGATGCCGAGCGCGCGGCCGGTCGCGCCGATGCGCTCGGGATCGAAGTAGGCGATCTCGAGCAGCACGTCGGTCGTTTCCGGCGTGACCGAGGAATGTTCGCCGCCCATGATGCCGCCGATGTCGTGGACGCCGGCCTCGTCCGCAATTACCGTCATGGCCGGGGTCAGCGCGTAGGTCTTCTCGTTCAGCGCCTCGACCGTCTCGCCGTCCCGCGCGCGGCGGGCGACCACGGGGCCCGTCAACTTCGCAAGGTCGTAGACGTGCGCCGGGCGGCCGAAGCCTAGCGAGAGGTAGTTGGTGATGTCGACGAGCGCGCTGATCGGCCGCTGGCCTGCCGATAGCAGCCGCGCCTGCATCCAGTCGGGGCTCGCCCCGTTGGCGACACCGCGGATGACCCGGCCGTAGAACGCCGGGCAGCCTTCGGGATCGTCGGTGCGGATCTCGACCGGGCAGGGGTAGCTTCCGTCCGTGTGCGCGGCGCGCCACGGCTTGAAGGTACCCATCCCCGCCGCCGCGAGGTCGCGGGCGATCCCCTCAACCCCCATGCAGTCGGGCCGGTTGGGCGTGATCGCGACGTCGAACACCGGCGACGCGCCGTGGTAGGCGGCGAATGCCTCGCCCACCGGGGCGTCGGCGGGCAGTTCGATGATGCCGTCGTGCTCGTCGCCCAGTTCCAGCTCGCGGACCGAGCACATCATGCCGTTCGATTCGACGCCGCGGATCGCGCTCTTGCGCAGTTCCATGCCGTTCGCCGGAACGACCGCGCCGGGCAGCCCCAGCACGCCCTTCATGCCGGCGCGCGCGTTAGTCGCTCCGCAGACGACCTGCAGCGGGTCCCCTTCACCGGTATCGACGGTCAGGACCTGCAGCTTGTCGGCATCGGGATGCGGCGCGGCGGTGAGCACTTTGGCCACGCGAAAGCCCGCGAGCGTGTCGGCCGGATCTTCCAGCCCTTCGACCTCGTGCCCGATGCGATTGAGCGCGGCGGCGATCTCGGCGGCGCTTGCCTCGGTGTCGAGAAACGCCTTCAGCCATTCGAGCGAGAACTTCATGCCGGGGCTCCCGTACCGGCGGAAAGGGTCGGCACGTCGAGCGGATCGAACCCGTAGTGCTCGAGCCAGCGGACATCGCCGTCGAAGAAGGCGCGCAGGTCGTCCATGCCGTATTTCAGCATCGCCAGCCGGTCGACGCCCACGCCGAATGCGAAGCCCGACCAGCGGTCCGCATCGAGCCCGGCGAACTCGAGCACGCGCCGGTTGACCATGCCCGACCCGAGCAGCTCCATCCAGCCGTGCCCCGGCGCGTCGCCGTCGCCGCCCAGCACGCGGCGGCCGCTCACATCCTGCCAGCCCACGTCGACCTCGACGCTGGGTTCGGTGAACGGGAAGTAGCTCGGGCGCAGGCGCAGGACGATGTCCTCGCGCTCGAAGAACGCCTTGAGGAAGGTTTCCAGCGTCCACTTGAGGTGGCCGAGGTGAATGCCCTCGTCGATCACGAGGCCTTCGATCTGGTGGAACATCGGGGTGTGCGTGGCGTCGCTGTCGGAGCGATAGACCCGGCCCGGCGCGATGATCCGCAAGGGCGCGCCGCGTTCGACCATGCTGCGTATCTGCACCGGCGAGGTGTGAGTGCGCAGCAACATGCGCGTGGGCGAACCGGCGACGACCGGCCCCTGATCGGGAAAGTAGAACGTGTCGTGCATCGCCCGCGCCGGATGGCTTTCGGGCATGTTGAGCGCGGTGAAGTTGTGCCAGTCGTCCTCGATCTCGGGCCCGCTCGCGACCGAGAAGCCCATGTCGGCGAAGATCTCGGCCAGTTCGTCCATCACCTGACTGACCGGGTGGATCGAGCCCTTGGGGCGAGCGCGAGCGGGCAGCGTGAGGTCGAGCCTTTCGGCGGCGAGCTGCGCCTCCATCGCGGCATCTTCCAGCGCGGTCTTCTTGGCCTCGATCGCATCGGCGATGGCCGCACGCATGGCCTGAATACGCGGGCCGGCGACCTGTCGCTCTTCGGGGCTCATCCTGCCGAGGGTCTTCAACAGCGCGCTGACCCAGCCCGCCTTCCCCAGCGCGGCGACGCGCTGCGTTTCGAGAGTGTCGGTATCCCCCGCGGCATCGATCGCCGCCAGGGTCTCGCTGAGCCGGGTTTCGTCGGTCGTATCCATCGCCGGTGCCCTAGTGGCGGGGCGAAGGCTTCGCAATGCCCGCCGGGCGCTGGAGAACCTGCATCGCGCTGCCCGCCGGTCGCAGTGACGGGTGCGGCAGGAAATAGCGGACCGAGACGCCCGGGCTCTTTCCGTCCTCGAGCTCGCTTCGCATGACCGATCCGTCTTGCGCTCAGGCCCGCCGGTATCGTGCGATGGTCGGCAAGTCAGAAGCGCCGTCCTTGTCTGCAAGCGCGCCGGCATCGGCCATGCGCTGGCGGATGATGGGATCGAGAATCGGGTGCGGAAGTGCGGCGTACTCGCTCGGGGTCATGCCCATGAAGGCGCGGAACTCCCGCACAAACTGCGCCTGATCGTGGTATTGCGCGTCGAGCGCGTCGATCCACTTGAGTGCCGGATCGAGCAAGTACTGCGCCAGGCTCCGGTTGAAGCGCTGGCGGCGGAGCAGCAGCTTGGGCGTGAACCCGAAATAGCGGCAACAGAACCGCTCCAGCGACTTGGCCGACATACCGAGGCGGTCCTGCAGGACCGACACCTCGCCGATCGCGGGATCGCGGAGCAGTTCCTGGCAGGCCGCGATCTCGGCTTCGCGCACCGCGGGCCGGTCGGCCTGCCGCAGCAAGTGCGCGTCGATCATCGCGGCCTTTTCGGCGTCCGACGCGCCCGCCTCCAGGACGATCGGCAGGATGCCCGCGAACGGCGCGAACGCGGGATGGGTGCTGCCGTCGACCGTGATGTTGGCAAGTGCGTCGGCGGGCGTATCGATGAACTTCGCCCAGCCAGCCGGTTGCAGGCCGAGCCCCCAGACGCGGCTCGTCCCTACACTGAAATGAGTCGCCATGCTGGTCGGCCCGCCCGCGACGAACGGCCACTGCGGCACCATTTCGCCGGGCCCGATGCTGGCGACCGGCGGCGGACCTTCGGTAAAGCGCATGGTCGCCCATTCCGGGTGCAGCCAGTCGGTGACGAGTTCGTCCCCGGCCTCGACGACCGTCAGGTACAGCGCGGTGAAATACGGCTGCAATGCTTCCGACAGACGGAAGAAATGCACGCCGATCCTCGGAAGGTCGGCCATTGCGTGTGGTCCAGTCGGATAGGGTGCGACCCCATTGCGACCCGAAGGACCCGTTCTTGTATGTTTTGGACGCTATGCACGGTCCGCGCTTACGTCAAGGGCGCCGCGAGCGAATGCCCACGGCGCCCTGAATGTCGTGCAACAGTCGTGCGACCGCTACCGGATCAGTTCGGCAGGGCGGCCTTCGCCTGCGCTATGATCGCACCGAAGGCGGCGCCTTCGTTCATCGCGATGTCGGCCATGACCTTGCGATCGAGTTCGATACCGGCGAGCTTCGCGCCGTGCATGAACTGCGAATAGGTCAGGCCCTCGGCGCGGACCGCCGCGTTGATGCGCTGGATCCACAGGGCGCGGAAGCTGCGCTTCTTCACCTTGCGGTCGCGATAGGCGTACTGGCCGGCCTTCTCGACCGCCTGCCGCGCGACGCGGATGGTGTTCTTGCGGCGACCGCGATAGCCCTTGGCCTGGTCGAGAATCCGCTTGTGCTTGGCGCGGGTGGTTACACCCCTTTTGACGCGTGCCATCTGTCAGTACTCCCTCAATCGAGCCCGTAGGGCGCCCACTTCTTGATCGTGCGCGCATCGGCGTCGGCGATCACGGTGGTCCCGCGGTTCTGGCGGATGTACTTGGCGTTGTGGCTGATCAGGCGGTGGCGCTTACCGGCGACACCGTGCTTGACCTTGCCCGTGGCGGTGAGCTTGAAGCGCTTCTTGACGCCGCTCTTGGTCTTCATCTTGGGCATTTCGTCTCCTTTCGGGGACACGCATGAACCAGCCCTGGCAGCCCTAGATAGCCAGGCCGACTCTGAATCACGTGTCGGTGAAGGCGGCGCCACTAGGCGATGCGGGCACCAAAGGCAACCCGTTCAGTGCCCGATGGGGGCAAGGCCGCTGCCGGCCAGCCAGCGCGCGAAGTCGCCGTCGGGGATCGGCTCCAGCCCGTCCGTGTCCGAAACCCATACATACGCTTCGGCCGCGACCGCCTCGCCCTCGCACTCCGCGACGATCGGCGAGCGCCGGTAGTCGGCGCCCTCGAATGCGTCGAGCCCGGCAAGGTCGACCGAGCCAGCCTCGTGCAGCATGCCGCGCACCGTGCCCTCGCCCTCGGTCATCGCCGGGTGCGCGCCTTCCGGATCGTCGACCGCATACAGCGTGCCGCGCGCGGTCGCGGGGCGGCCGGGGCCGATACCGGCGAGCAGGCGCTGCACGCGCGGCGGGGCGATATCGGCGATCAGCACGCCGTAGAAGAACAAGGGCCGCCTCATGCGTCGTAGATCATCTTCACGGTCATTCCTCCGTCCACCACGATCCGCTGCCCGGTCACGAAACCCGCCCCGGCCAGCCATTCGATCGCCTTGGCGATATCCTCGGGACGGCCCACCCGGCCCGCCGGATGCTGCTCGCGCGCCGTCTTCGAATGGTCGGGATCGGTGCGCGCGGCTTCCTTCTGCCATGGGCCGGTCTCGATCCAGCCGGGCAGCACGGCGTTGACGCGCACCGCCGGGCCGAGGGTCACGGCCATCGCGTGGGTCAGCGCATCGAGCCCGCCCTTCGCGGCGGCATAGGCGAAGGTCTCGGGCTCGCTCATCAGCGCACGGGTGCTCGACACGTTAACCACGCTCGCGGCTTCGGCCCGCCGCAGCAGCGGCAGCGCCGCGCGGCTGCACAGGAACGCAGCAGTCAGGCTCGCGTCGATCCACCGCTGCCAGTCGGCAAGCGCGAGGTCTTCAAGCGGTCCGCAATACGGGTCCGCTATCCCGGCGTTGTTGACGAGGACCGAGAGCGGGTCGTCACCTAGCCACTTGCCCATCCGCTCGAACGCGCGCTTCACCTGCGTTTCCTTGCCCACGTCGCAGCGCACGGTCAGGCAGCGGTCCTTCGGCAGCAGGTCCGCCAATTCGGCCAGCGCGTCGGCATCGGTGTCGAGCACGGCGACCCGCCAGCCGAGACCATGGAAGTGGAGCGCGGTCGCGCGGCCGATGCCCGCCCCGCCGCCGGTGATTGCGATGGCCTTGTCCATGCCGCCCCAACGCCGGGGCAGCGCCCTAGTGCCCGGCGGTTTTCCCGCGCAGATGGTCGCGCCAACGTTCGGACCCCCAGCGTGCGACCACGGAATCGACGCGCGCCTTGTCCGCTTTGCCGAGCGAGGCGTAAGTCGCGCAGCGGCCCTGTTCGCGGAAGCAGGCCTCGCCGGTATCGAGGCGCAAACTGGTGAGCCGCCCGCCCGGTTCGGCGAGCCCGATCGCCGTCGGAGAGGCGAGCGCGCCGACGTGCATGAAGGGCGGCACCGTCACCGCAGGTGGCTTGCCGCCCCTGATAGCTGCCGCCAGGATCGCGCGGTAATCGGCGAGCCCGATGGGGCCCGGTGGCAGCATGCCGGGCCGGTTCACGGCGAGCAGGGTGCGGAATTGCTCCGCATCGATTACGTGACCGTGGCCGAGGAAGCCGCCCTCGAACAGCTCCTCCCCGTGGTCGCCGGTGACGATCAGGATCGTGTCGTTCCAGACGTCCATGGCTTTCAGCCGGGCGACGAGTTCGCCCAGCCAGCGGTCGGCATTCGCCACCGCGTTCCAGTATGTGTCGCGAACGCGGGCGGCATTGGCAGCGGTAATGTCGCCGCGCGGCAGCGGGTCGTCCGTCAGCCGGCGATCGACGCCGGGATGGTCGTAGGGGAAATGCGGCGACTGGAAATTGAAGTAGGCGAAATGCGGCTTCGCGGCCCAGTCCTCGCGGCCCAGCGTCCGGTCGAACGCACCGAGCAGGTGGCTCTCGTCGACGAGCAGGCTGCCTTGCGCGGCGAAGTCGAAGGCGCGCTTGTCGCGCAGCGTCTCGGCATCGACGTAGACATCGGCGCTGTCCCGCATCCCGACGGTTTTCGAAATGCCGCCGAAGTCCTCCGGCTGGCCCGAGAACACCCCGATGCGATAGCCGCTGGCCTTGAGATCGCGCAGAAGAGAGGGGTCGCCCTCGTGCGGGGCGAGCGCGCCGGAAAACAGCGACTTGAGGCTCTCCGTCGTGAAACCGACGTGGCTGTAGGCCGGCGCGGCGGCGCCCGCGGCAGCCAGCGCCTCGAGATGGGGCGCAACAGGCTGTCCGTTCAAACGCTTGCCGAGCACGTCCCCGCGTGTCGATTCGAACACCACGACCACGACGTTGGGCCGCCGCCCGGTGAACAGTTGCGGGCCGAGCGGGGCGGCCAGCGGAACCAGCGCGAGGTCCCCGCCGTAGCCGTCTTCGTCGATCCCGTTGCCCGGCACGTCGAGCGCCAGTGGATGGCGCGCGGCGTCGAAGGGCGCGCCGTCGTGCTGGATGCCGAACAGCCCGTATCCGTCGCGGTCGAAATCGGTCGCGAGGTCGAGCGCGCCGGTCAGCGTGCCCCACGCCAGCGTCCGCTGCAGGGCATAGGCCGCGTCGCCCCCTCCGCGCGGAATCGCGATGGCGAGCGCAAGGAATGCGGCGACGATCGCGACCCGGATACGCCGGCTCGGCCCGGTCGGGCGCGGCAGGTCCGCCGGAACGATGCGCGCGACGAATTTCGCCGCGATCCACGCCGCGATCCCGAGTGCCGCGAGTGCCGTCAGGCCGAGGCCGATCTCGCTCGAGGAGTAAAGCAGCGCATCGACGAGACTTCCCCCGCCGAGCTGCTTCATCAGCGCAAAGCCCATCGCGTCGCTGAAATACGCCGCCAGCTGGTACTTCGCGGCAAGGACGCCGGCGAACAGCGCACCGTTCAGCAGCGCGAAGACGAATGCGGGGGCCCACCCGGCACGCCCCCGGGTCAGGCGGAGGGCGAGGGACCAGCCGGCGAGCCCGACGATTGCCATCGCAGCGGCATACCCCGCGACGAACTGCACCCGCTCGCCGAAAGTATCGGCTGCGCGGCTCGTCCCGAAACCGCCGGTGAACAGGCCGAACTTGCGATCGGCGAGCAACAGTTCGAGGGCAGCGACGGCCAGCGTCACCGCGAGCGGCACCCATGCGAGCAGTCGCGCCCATGGCAGGCGCAGGCCGTTCGTCCGCGGCGGTTCGATAGCATGGGTAGCCATGCGCGCCTGTCTAGCGCGTGCGGTTTAGGATAAAGCTAACGCGTCAGTGCCCGCAGGCGAGCGCCTCGATCACGTCGTCCAGCCGGGCGGGATCGCCCAGTGCGATGACGTGGCCTTCCGATGCGGCGTGCAGCGGTTCGCCGTTCCAGTCGGCCATCGTCCCGCCCGCGCCCTCCACCACCGGGACCAGCGCGGCGAAGTCGTAGAGCTTCAATCCGCTTTCGCAGACAAGGTCGATCTGGCCCGACGCGAGAAGGCCGTAATTGTAGCAGTCGCCGCCCCAGATCATCCGCTTGTGCGCGCTCTTGGCCGCCAGCGCCATGAAGTGCTCGGCCGAATGGTCGTCGAAATATTGCGGCCCGGTGCTGGCGAGCACCGCCTGGGCGAGGTCGCGGCAGGGGCGGGTGCGCACCTCGGCGCCGTTGAAGGTGGTGGGCCGCCCCGCCGCGCCGACCCAGCGTTCGCCGCCGATCGGCTGGTCGATCACGCCGAGCACCGGAAACCCGTCGCGCAGGAGGGCGATGAGCGTGCCGAAGATCGGGCGGCCCGCGGCGAAGCTGACCGTCCCGTCGATGGGGTCGAGCACCCAAGTCCGGCTCGCGCCCTCGCGCTCGTTTCCGAACTCCTCGCCCACGATCCCGTCGCGCGGCGCCTCGGCGGCGAGGATGCGGCGCATCGCGTCTTCCGCCGCGCGGTCTGCCAGCGTGACGGGCGAGGCATCGTCCTTCGCCTCCAGCCCGATCTCCCCGCGCCAGAACGGGCGGATCGCCGCCCCCGCCGCATCGGCGAGCCGGTGCGCGAGGGCGATGTCGGTGTCCATGCTCATGCCTGCCCGCCCCAGTCAGTCGAACAGCGAGCTGACCGAGCTTTCGTCGGCGATGCGGCGCACGGCCTCGCCGATCAGCGGGGCGATGGTGAGCGTGCGGATGCGGTTGCTGTCGGTCACCGAGTCGGTCGCGCGAATCGTATCGGTGATGACGAGTTCTTCCAGCGCGGAACCGTCGACCCGCGCTACCGCGCCGCCCGACAGCACGCCGTGGGTAATGTAGGCGGTGACCGATGCGGCGCCATCGTCGAGCAGCGCCTGCGCCGCGTTGCACAGGGTGCCGCCCGAATCGATGATGTCGTCGATGAGGATGCAATGCATCCCGCTCACTTCGCCGATGATGTTCATCACCTCGGACGAACCCGGCTTGTCGCGGCGCTTGTCGACGATCGCGAGCGGCACGTTGTCGAGCCGCTTGGCGAGCGCGCGGGCGCGCACCACGCCGCCAACGTCGGGCGAGACGACCATCAGGTCGCGGCTGCCGTAGCGCGCCTGGATGTCCGCCGCCATCGTCGGCGCGGCAAACAGGTTGTCGGTCGGGATGTCGAAGAAGCCCTGGATCTGGCCGGCGTGGAGATCGACCGCGAGCACCCGGTCGGCGCCCGCCTCGGTAATGAGGTTGGCGACGAGTTTCGCACTGATCGGCGTGCGCGGGCCGGGCTTCCGGTCCTGCCGGGCGTAGCCGAAGTAGGGGATCACCGCCGTGATCCGCTTGGCGCTGGCACGCTTGCACGCGTCGATGGAGATGAGGAGCTCCATCAGGTTGTCGTTGGCCGGGAAGCTCGTCGACTGGACGATGAACAGGTCCTCGCCGCGCACGTTCTCATGAATCTCGACGAAGATCTCCTCGTCGGCGAAGCGGCGCACCCCGGCATCGACCAGCGGCATCTCGAGATACCCCGCGATCGCACGGGCGAGCGGCAGGTTGGCGTTGCCGGACATGATCTTCATCGGCGGAGGTCCTTGGGGCGGGGAATCGATGGGGGCGGCTTAGCGGCAGGGGCGGGGGATGCAACATGGCTTGACGGCATGTCGCCATACCCGCCACCGCGGGGGTGGAAGGCGACGCCACAAAGGGGATGTCCGGTTACGACCCCGTTGCGGACATCAAACGAAACGCTGCGTTCCGGACAAGAGCAAATGGGCGTAGCCTCAACTCCAGCCGCTTCCTACTCGCTGGGCACCTGCCATGGGAACTTCCGAATGAAAAAATAGCAGACGGCGATCATAACGGCCCAACTGGCTAAGCAATCCAATACGAACAGCCCTTGGACCATACCTCTTGCAGGGAGGTCGGGATTAGAAATGAAATCCGGTTGGCTATAGAGCACGGCCAAGTGCGCGATGCCGAGCGAAACGACGGTGGGCCAATACCAGACCTCGCTGCGAAAGCGCCAGAGTGGGGCTATTGCGAAACCAATAGCCATTGCGCAGCCGGTAACCCAAAAATATTGGCTCTCGTAATCCCGCTCACCAAACGCGATTAGCCCACATAACCACGCGGCAAATGAGCCGAATGTTATGACCACTTTCTTCCACCATCGCATTAGGAATCCGTATCTTCGTCTCCTCAGCATGGAAAGGGCGTGACGGTTTGTTACGTCCGCTTCCCACCCCAATTGCGGAATTTGGGTCACCGGGGCCCCGGCCGCAAAGCCGCCGTCCTCAAAGGACTTTCCTACACCCTCCCACCTGTGGCCTAAGCTCGTCGATGAGCACGCCGCGCGTCCATCGCCTTCGCCGTCGCCCCGGCTGGTTCCGCCCGGTCCCGGTCCGGGCGCGCAATGACGGGTGGAGCGAGGTGCGGCAGTGTGCGTTTCTGGCGCAGCTCTATGTCACCGGGTCGGTCTCCGCGGCGGCGAGAGCCGTGGGGATGAGCCGGGCGAGCGCCTATCGCCTGCGGGCGCGGGCGGGGGCCGAAAGCTTCGCCTTCGCGTGGGACCGGGTGCTCACGCTGCCGGGTTCCGGCCACCCCGGTGCCGCGCGGGAGGACAATCGCAAGGTGACAATGGCGACACTGCTCGCGCGGCTGGAAACGGACCTCTTGAAGCCTGTCATCCATCTGGGTGCGATGACGGGAATCGCGCGAAAGCCTTGCAACCCCACGCTTTTCCGCCTGCTACGCCGGACCCGCACCATGGGCGAAGCGGGATACGATGGGGGGGCCGTGCAGTGATCCCGCCGTATCGAAAAATACGCCCCTTCGGCGTGACAGGGCAGCCCGGATCAGCCCGTCCGGTGCTCGCCCTTGATCCACCGCACCGTGCCCGACGACGCGCGCATCACCACGCTCTCGGTGGTCATCTTGCCCCCGCGCAGGCGCTTCACGCCGTCGAGCAGCGATCCGCTGGTGACGCCGGTGGCGGCGAAGATGCAGTCGCCCTTGGCCAGTTCCTCCAGCTTGTAGATGCGGCCGAAGTCGCTGTCGGGGATGCCCCACTTGCGGGCGCGGGCCTTCTCGTCGTCGTTGCGGAAGACGAGCCGGCCGTTGAACTGGCCGCCGACGCAGCGCAGCGCGGCCGCCGCCAGCACGCCCTCGGGCGCGCCGCCCGAACCCATGTACATGTCGATCGTGGTGTCGGGATCGGTGGTGGCGATCACGCCCGCCACGTCGCCGTCGCCGATCAGCACCACGCCGCAGCCGATCCCGCGCAGTTCGGCGATGAGATCGGCATGGCGCGGCCGGTCGAGCACGCAGACGATGATGTCGGCCGGCTCCACGCCCTTGGCCGCGGCGACCGCCCGCACGTTCTCGGTGGGCGACTTGGCGAGGTCGATCACGCCCTCGGGGTAGCCCGGCCCGATGGCGAGCTTGTCCATGTAGGTATCGGGCGCGTTGAGCAGGCAGCCATGTTCCGCCGCGGCCAGAACGGCCAGCGCGTTGGGCCCGGCCTTGGCGGTGATCGTGGTGCCTTCGAGCGGATCGAGCGCGATGTCGATCTTCGGCCCGCGGCCCGGCGCGCCGCCGACCTTTTCGCCGATGTAGAGCATGGGGGCCTCGTCACGCTCGCCCTCGCCGATGACGACGGTGCCGTCGATCTCGAGGGTATCGAAGGCCTTGCGCATCGCCTCGACCGCTGCGGCGTCGGCGGCCTTCTCGTCGCCGCGCCCGATGAGGGTGCTCGCCGCGATCGCGGCGGCTTCGGTCACGCGGACCAGTTCGAGCACGAGGACACGGTCGAGCACGCTCGACGGCTGGGGTTGGCCCTTGGACGAATGGGGGGACGAAGACGGGTTGTTCATGGGGAATTCAGTCCTGCAGCGGAGTTTGCGGGGTGCCTAGAGAGGGAGTGCGGGATTGTCGAGACAGGCGGCCGGATCGGCCCTCGCCACCGCCATCGCCCTCGCCGCGCCTGCCTCCGCATGGAGCAGGGAGCAATCGACGCCGATGACTGCCGAAGAGGTCTTGGTCCGCGCCAGGGCCGCGCTGTCGGACCCAGCCGAACGCGAACGCCAAGCGAGGCGGCAAGTCCCGGCCTGCCCGCCGCCGAAGGAGGGCGAGGAGATCGTCGTCTGCGCCGAGCGTCCCTTCGATCCGGCAGGGGCCGGGTTCGATCGCGAGCGAGCGGAGCGGGAGTATGCAGCCAAGACGGTCAATCGCGGCAATCCGCGGGCACCGAATCTGGCACCCCCGGCCTGTGGTCCCGGGCTCTTGTGTTTTTCTTTCGGCACCGGCGGACCTCTGCACCGGCCGCTGATCATCGACCTCGCGGCGATTCCCGAAGCGCCGGAAGACTCCGACGCGGCGCGCATCGGACGGGGGGAGAAGGCGCGGTGAAAACCATCGCGCTCGCCGTCGGCGCGATCGCGCTATTTGCCAGCGTCCCCGTCGCTGCGCAGGATGCGCCGACCGGCACCGTCACCGCCGAGGAGGTCATCGCCGATGCGAAGGCCGCCTACGGCCCGCCCGATACCAAGGCCAAGCGCGCGTGTCCCGCACCCAAGCCGGGCGAATCGATAGTGGTTTGCGCGCAGCAGGAGGACCAGTCGCAGTTCCGCGTACAATCGAGCGCTCAGCTCGACCCGACCGGGGCCGGCGCGAAAGACGGCGTTCCCGACGCGCCCGACGTTGCAACCAAATACCCCGGCGTGGTCGTGGCGACCGGCTGTTTCATCCCGCCGTGTCCGCCGCCGATGCCATTGATCATCGACCTTGCCGCCATCCCCGAAGCGCCGCCGGGCTCCGACGCCGACCGGGCCGCCCGCGGGCTCGCCCCGGCGCGGGGCCGCGGCGAGGAGGACGGGGTCACGCCTCCAGGATAGGCATGACCAGCGGCCGCGCGGTCAGGCTGGGCGATCCGTCAAGCAACTCGGTCGCCTTGTCGACGCACCGTTCGGGCCCCTCGTGTGTGACCATCGCCACCAGCACGTTGCCGTGCGAGTCGGGCTGGCCGTGCTGGATGAAGCTTTCGATCGAGACCCCCGCATCGCGCATCGCGGCGGTAATCTCGGCCAGCACGCCGGTGCGGTCTGCCACGGTGAAGCGGATGTAGCTGCGCCCGGTGCGCGCGCCCGCATCGGCGGGATCGGCCGCGACGAGATCGGCGACCGGGACCGAGAACGGACAGCCCGTGCCCGCCCTGCTCTCCATGCCGCGCGCGATGTCGATGAGGTCGGCGACCACCGCGCTCGCCGTCGGCCCGTCGCCCGCGCCCGCTCCCTGAAACAGCAACCGGCCTGAGAAATTGCCTTCCGCGACGACCGCATTGGTCGGCCCGTCGACATGGGCGAGCGGATGATCCTGCGGGACGAGGCACGGGCGCACGCGCTGGAGCAGCCGGGGCGCCCCCGCGCCGGTCGCCTCCACGTCGGCCTCGCCCACCAGCCGGATGACGAAGCCCAGATCGCGGGCACGCGCGATGTCGGCCGCACGCACCCGAGCGATGCCGTCGCAGGCCACGGTGGCGAGGTCGAGCCGGATGCCGAACGCCAGCGCGGCAAGGATCGCCAGCTTGTGGCCTGCATCGATGCCTTCGATGTCGAGCGTGGGGTCGGCTTCGGCGAACCCCCTCGCCTGCGCTTCGGCCAGCACGTCGGCAAAATCGCGGCCCGTGTCCTCCATCGTCGAAAGGATGAAGTTGCAAGTGCCGTTGAGAATGCCCTGCACGCGGGTGAGCGCGTTTGCCGCAGCCCCTTCGCGCAGGCCCTTGATGACCGGGATACCGCCCGCCACCGCGGCCTCGAACCTGAGGGGGACGCCGGCGCGCTCGGCGGCCTCGGCCAACGCGAGCCCGTGGTGCGCGATCATCGCCTTGTTCGCGGTCACGAGAGCCTTGCGCCCCGCCAGCGTGTTGCGCGCGAGCGTCAGCGCCGGACCGTCCGCACCGCCGACCAGCTCGACCACGGCGTCGACGTCGTCGCGGGCGGCCATCGCGGTCATGTCGTCGCACCAGGCGAAGCGGCCGAGATCGATGCCGCGATCCTTCGACCGATCGCGCGCGCTCACCGCCACCACCTCGATCGGCCGGCCGGCCCGCGCCTCGACGAGCGCGGCGTTGGTATCGAGCAGACGAACGACGCCCGCCCCCACGGTCCCCACGCCCGCCAGCGCCACGCGAAGCGGCGCGCTCATCGCCGTGTACCCATCTTCAAGTCCTCCAGTCGGAGGCCGCTCCTAGGTCAGAGCGCTTCGATGGACCAAGAAAGAGATACTATCGCGAAGCCACGGGGGCGGCTGCGAAGCTGCGCGGACACGATCCGAGCTCGCGCATCACGAACGCGTAGTCGGCGGTCGCCCGGGCCCGGTCGGCAGGCGCGCTGGCGAGATTGGCCTGCGACGGGAGAGCCGCCGGCAGGAAGCAGGCGAGGCGGTACCAGGCCAGCGTATCGCGCGCGGGCGGACGCGCCGCCTGGTCCACGATCTCGGAGAACGACACACCCCACACCGGCGCCATGCTCGGCCGCCGGACGACGGTCAGCGATACCGGATCGCCGCTTCGGGTCGACAGGAACACCTGCGTCTCGGATTCGCCGGCGAGCGTGCCGGGCACCGACAGCGCATCGCGCACCCCGGTCACCGCGGGCGGGGCGTCGGCGGCCGCGAGCTCGCCCAGAATGGGACGCAACCGCGCCTCGAGCGCCGGGGTCCACGGCAGCTGCGCCTGCGGGCCGACGAGTTGCAATTCGCCGGGCTTCCCGCGCACGGTGCGCCCGAACAGGACGACTTCCGCTTTCTTCAGCTTTGGCACCTTGCCCCGCGCATCGAGCGGCACGTCGACGAGGTACCGAAGCGATTCGCCTAGCGGTGCGTTGCCGGCGATCAGCGCGACTGTTTCGGCTTCGACATAGATGCGCGCATGGTTTGGGGCGACCGAAGCGGCGCGTTCGGCCGGAACCGTGATCGCCTTCCGGATCTTCGCGTGGACGACCAGATCGGCCGCATCCGACAGGTCGGCGAGGTCGGCATAGGTGGGCGCGCCGGCGGCGGTGACGGCACTCTGACCTTGCGCCAATCCCGCTGCTGCGAGGGATAGGGCAAGACCGGCGAGAACGCCGCGGGCGCAAATGGAAAATGGGTGCTGTGTCATAACGGGCGCCTCGCTAGAGCCTGACGGAACGAATGGAAACCATCTCGCATAGTTTGCCGTTTGAGCGGTCGAGGACTGAATTGGCAGTTAACCGTAAAAGCGTTTGCTTGGGGTTTCCTGTCCGGTTAAGGCCTTGCATGTCCGGCTATCATAAAAGCAACAACCGGACAGGCCCGCGGCCGGGTCATCGGGGATCCGGCGTTGGCTTCGGCCGTCGCGATCGATGGGCCGGCAGGGTGGAATTTTGGGATTGCGTGGGGCGCGGCGAGATCGATTCGCGCCGACCCCTCGCGTTGTTCGACCGGGTGCGCAGACCTGGTTCTGACGATGGAGTGATGCGACTGAATGGCCTACGCTGACCAACAGATGAGTTCCAATCGCATTATCGCGATTGTCATCGTTGCCCTGATTCACGTCGCCATCGGATACGCGCTCGTGACGGGGCTCGCCTACTCGGCGATCAAAAAAGCCGTCGAACGCGTAACGACGGTGGACATCGAGGAGCCGCCGCCGCCGCCCGAGGACGAGCCGCCGCCGCCCGAGCAGCCGAAGGAAGTGGCGCCGCCGCCTCCGGTCGCGCCGCCGCCGCCGATCAACATTGCGCCGGCACCGCCGCCGATCCAGACCCAGCCGACGATCCCGCCGCCCGCACCGCCGGTGCTGCGCGTGCCGCCGCCGGCCCCCGTCGCGCCGCCCCCGCCGCCGCCGGCACCCCCGCCGCCCCCGCCGCCTCCGGCCGTCGCGAAGCCCGCGACCGTTCGCGGCAGCCCCGGCAGCTGGCTGTCGGATTCGGACTACCGCTCGTCGTGGATCAACTCCGAATACTCGGGCACGGTCAGTTTCGCGCTCCGCGTCGGAGCCAATGGACAGGTCGAATCGTGCAACGTGACAGGCGGCAGCGCGCCGCAGCCGCTGAAGGATGCGACATGCTCGCTCATTCAGCGCCGCGCCCGCTTCAATCCGGCCACGGACACGACCGGCGCCAAGGTCGGCAGCAATTACAGCAACACGGTGCGGTGGCAGATTCCGGAGTAACTCCGGGCTGTTCCAAATTTCAATTTCCTTGAGAGGACTTCGCTAATGTACATTGAACTTCTCGCTGCGGCGGCAAACGGCACGGCCGCTCCGGCCAACCAATTCGGCTTCATCGAAGCGATGGAACAGGGCGGCGTGATCGCCTGGTCGATTTTCGCCATTCTCGTCATCATGTCGGTCGGCTCGTTCTACATCCTCATCACCAAGTGGATCGAACAGCAGAAGATCATGAACCAGTACAAGCAGGTTCGCACGAACTTCTGGCGCGCCAACTCGCTGCGCGAAGGCGCCGGCAAGCTCGACAAGAACAGCGCCTGGCGCCAGCTCGTCGACGACGGTCTGTCGGCCGAGGAATCGCACGGCAAGATGACCGACGCCATGGAAGCGCACGACTGGCTCCACGGCTCGCTCGCCCGTTCGGAAGCGTCGATCAACGCCAAGCTCGCGGGCGGCCTGCCGTTCCTCGCGACCGTGGGTGCGACCGCTCCGTTCGTCGGCCTGCTCGGCACGGTTATCGGCATCTACCGCGCGCTTATCAACATCGGCCTTGCCGGTTCGGCCTCGATCGACAAGGTCGCCGGCCCGGTCGGCGAAGCGCTCATCATGACCGCGATCGGCCTTCTCGTGGCGGTGCCCGCGGTGCTCGCCTACAACTGGCTGCAGGCGCGTAACAAGCGCATCGCCGAGCTGCTCTCGGGCTTCTCGACCGACGTGCTGGCCAACATCAACTCGCGCGGTGCGGTGCGCCCCGCGGTGATGACCGCCACCTCGACGCAGCAGGCCGGCAAGGCCGCCGCAACCGCCCCGGCCTCGCGTCCGGCCGCCGGTACCACGACGACGACCACGACGAAGGCCTGATCGGATACGGATGGGGGGCCGCCCGCCGGCTGCCCCCCGCCCATCCGCAAGAATACGCAAGAACGAGATAGGATAGGAAGCCCATGGCTATTTCCGCAGGCGGCGGTGGAGTCGAGACCCCGATGTCGGACATCAACACCACGCCGCTCGTCGACGTGATGCTGGTTCTCCTGATCATCTTCCTGATTGCGGTTCCGATCGCCATCCAGACGATCGAGAAGCTGAAGATTCCCGTCATGCCTTCGACCGAATCGAAGGACAAGGTGGAGAACCTGCTGCTGACCGTCAGCACGACCGACGATGCCGGCCGCAGCGCGGGTGAACCGGGTTACACCGGCGCTTCGCGGAACGGCCAGTGCCGGGTCTACTTCAACAACACCACCCCGGTCGATTCCAAGGAACTCTACGATCAGTCGTTCGATCGTCTCGACGCAATCGTCCAGGCTGCGGGCGGGCCGGAAGAACTGATGAAGAACCCCGAGGACGTGCCTCAGGTGCACATCCGCGGCGACGTGAACGCGCCGTGGCGCTGCGTCGCGGGAACGATCTACAACGTGCAGGCGGCGGGCTACCCCACCGTCGGCTTCATCTCGAACCCGGTCGATCCGAACGGCTGAGGCCGGACGGTTCGAGACAGACACGAATTCAGGAGTAAACCAGCATGGCAATGTCAGGCGGCAAGGACGATGGCTCGCCGATGATGGAGATGAACACGACGCCGCTGATCGACGTCATGCTCGTGCTCCTGATCATGTTCATCATTACCATTCCGGTGGCTACGCACTCGGTCGACATCGACCTCCCGGTGCCCAACAACACACCGCCGCCGCCGGACATGATCGATCCGATCAAAAACAAGATCGTGCTCAGCCCGACCGACGAGATCCTGTGGAACGGCACCCCGATCAACGACGGGGAACTGGTCCGCAATCTCGAAGCCACCAAGGCGATCACGCCCGAGCCGGAACTGCAGTTCGAACCCGATCAGCAGGCCAGCTACGACCTCTCGATCCGCGTGCTGAACGTGATCAAGGGATCCGGTGTTTCGAAGTTCGGCTTCGTCGGCAACGAGAAGTACCGCGATTTCGCCAAGTAAGCTTCGGGCGCAGGGACATCTCAAGGGGGGCGGAGCAATCCGCCCCCCTTTTTCTTTTGCTGTAAAACCGAGCGTCTCCCACCGGCTTACCTGAGCGCCCTTTCAACAAACCGGGCTTGGGGTTGCAATGCTTGCGAGATAATGTATCATAACGTCCCCGCCTTGATTCAAGGAGGATCGCCATGAGTACATTGACCTGGGCGGCATCGCGCCGGACGTCATCAGTCGAGATCGGGCCGGAACAACCACTCGCAGACATCAACACGACGCCGCTGATCGACGTGCTTCTTGTTCTGCTCGTCATGCTCGTGATCACGATCCCCGCCGCGACGCATTCGCTCGCGGTCGATCTCCCAACTTGCGGAGCGGATTGCGAGGCTGTTTCGGTGGACCCGGTTCGAAACCGGCTGTCGATCGACAACGACGATACACTTCTCTGGAATGGAGCGCCGATAGCGGAAGGCGCCCTCTCGTCCACGCTCGCCGCGACCCGCCGCCTGCCCGTGGAGCCCGAGCTCCAGTTCGCGCCCGCGGCCGGCGCAAGCTACGACGCCGCCGCGCACGCTTTGTCCATCGTGAAGGCCAGCGGGGTGACCAAATTCGGTTTCGTCGGCAACGAAGCCTTCCGGGACTTCCCCCGACCAGCCGCCCGTTCCGACTGAGATGCCCACCGCCCGGACGTCAAGTTTTACGCATCGCCCGGCGTTCGATCACGGACGTCCGATATCGACGCTGGGATTGGCGCCCCTCGCTGGCGTCCTCCTCACGATGACCCTCGTCTTCGCCGCCCTCAGGCCGCCCGTATCGCATGCGCTCCTGGTCAACCTGCCGATACCTGTCCCGCCTGATCACATCGGCGTCCTTTCGCCCGCCTACAACAGGTTGGCGATCGACCGCGACGGCACGGTCCGCTGGAATGGCGAAACCGTCGACCGCATCGAACTGCGCGCCATCCTCCTGCAGACCCACTCGCAGAACCCGCAGCCCACCCTCCTGTTCGACCCGTCCCCGGATGTCGCCTACGCCTCGGCGCTCGCCATACTCGGTATCGTTCGGGAGGCGGGCCTTATCGACCGCTGCTTCCGCTTTGCGGACACCGGACGGTACCGCCGGTTCGAAGCACCACCCGACATACGCGAGTTCCGCTTCCCTTCGCCGCGCACATGCGACGTGGTTGCCTACTGATCGGTGTCTTCGATCCGATCGTCTACCCGCATCGCGGCACTTGCCAGCGTTTCGGCCTCCAACAACAGCTCGTCGTCCGCCGCTCCCTCCGGCATCCGCTCGCGGCCGATCAGCGTCATCACCGGTACCGCCAACGGGCTGACCCGGTCGAGCTCGACGTGGACCAGCTCACTGGCAGCCCGATCGAGCAGGTCCCCCAATCGCCCGATGTCAGTCATCCGCGTGCGCGCATCGGCCCATGCCGCTTCGAGGAGAACATGGTCCGGCTCGTACTTGCGGAGCACATCGTAGATAAGGTCGGTCGAAAAGGTCACCTGCTTGCCGGTTTTCTTCTTTCCCGGATGCTGCCGTTCGACCAGTCCGCCGATCACCGCGACCTCGCGGAATGCACGCCGCAGGAGATGCGAATTCTGCACCCACTCGATGAACTCGTCCTGCAGAATGTCGGGTGAGAGCAGCGGCGCGGGATCTGCGACGGGCTTCACGCTCCACACGGCAAGGCAGTAATCGTTGGCGTTGAAGCCGAGCGGCATCATGCCGCGGTCTTCCATCCGCTTGGTCACGAGCATCCCGAGGCTCTGGTTCGCGTTCCACCCGATGAATGTGTAGTAGACCTGGTACTGCTTCTGCCCGTGCGGGAAGCTCTCCACCAGCAGCGTGCCCGGCCCCGGCATCGACGATCGCCAGTCCTGCACCTCCAGCCATTCGCGCACGTCGTCGGGAAAGCGCGCCCAGCCGCTGCGATCGATCAGCATTTCGCGCACCCGGTCGGCCAGATGCGTCGTGAGTGGCAGGCGCTGCCCGCCATAGCTCGGGATGATCGCCGCCTTGCTGCTGGCGCGAACGGTCAGTTCCATGTCCTTGATCCGCTCGACCTCGAGGTTGATCCCGGCGAACTGGAACGTGTCGCCGGGGCTCAGCGACGCGGCGAAGCGTTCTTCCACCTTGCCGAGCGACCGGCCGTTCTTGAACCGCACGTCGAGCATTTCGCTGTCGACGATGATGCCCGCATTCAATCGGTGCCGCGCCGCGTGCTCGGGATGGGCAAGACGCCAGACCGCATGGCCGGCCTCGCCCTCATCCTTCACGATGCGGCGGAACTTGTCATAGGCTTTCAGGGCATAGCCGCCGGTCGCGACGAAGGTGAGCACGCGCTCCCAGTCCGCCGGCGAGAGCCAGGCATAGGCGAGGCTCGACCGCACCTCGGCGAGCAATTTATCCTCGTCGAACGGTCCGGCGCAGGCGCAGGCCATGACATGCTGAGCCAGCACGTCGAGCCCGCCGGGTCGGAAGTCCTCGCCGTCGCGCTGACCCTCGTCCACCGCTTCCTTGGCGGCGGTCGCTTCGAGGAACTCGAAGCGGTTGCCGGGCACCAGGATCGCGCGGCTGGGCTGGTCGAGCCGGTGGTTGGCGCGGCCGATGCGTTGCAACAGGCGCGAGGACCCCTTGGGCGCGCCCATCTGCACGACGAGGTCGATGTCGCCCCAGTCGATACCGAGATCGAGGCTGGCGGTGGCCACGAGCGCGCGCAGCTCCCCCCGGGCCATCGCCCCCTCCACCTTCCGCCGTGCCTCGGTGCTGAGGGAACCGTGGTGTACGCCGATGGGCAAAGTGTCCTCGTTCGCATCCCACAGGTTCTGGAAGATGTATTCGGCAAGGAACCGCGTGTTGGTAAAGATCAGCGTCGTGCGGTTGCGCTTGATCTCCTCGTAGAGCTGCGGGATGGACCATGTCGCCGCGTGCCCGCCCCACGGCACGCGCTCCTCCTGCGGCAGAAGGATCTCCACTTCGGCCGGGGCACCCGGTTCGCCGATGACGAGGTCGACCGCATCGATTTCCCCCCACGGCGCCAGCCATTCGCGAAACCCTTCCGGATTGGCGAGCGTGGCGCTGAGCGCGGCGCGCTTAAGTCCGGGCGATATGGCCTGCAAGCGACCGAGCGCCAGCGCGAGCAGGTCGCCGCGCTTGCCGGTGGCGAAAGCGTGAATTTCGTCGATGACGATCCGCTTGAGGCCGGCGAACAGCGTCAGGCTGTCGGGATAGCTCAGCAACAGCGACAGGCTCTCGGGTGTGGTGAGCATGACGTGAGGCGGTTTCAGGCGCTGTCGCTTTTTGCGGTCGGACGGGGTGTCACCGCTGCGGGTCTCGACCCGGATCGGCAGGCCCATCTCCTCGATCGGCGCGATGAGGTTGCGCTGGACGTCGTGGGCCAGGGCCTTGAGCGGACTGACGTAGAGCGTGTGAATGCCCTCGCCCGGCACATTCCCGCGGCTGGGGGAGAATGCCGCGAGGGTCGGCAGGAAACCCGCCAGCGTCTTGCCGGCGCCCGTGTCGGCGACGAGCAAGGCATGACGTCCGGCATCGCTGGCGGCGAGCATCTCGGCTTGGTGGCGCCTCACCCGCCAGCCCCGACCCGCGAACCAGTTCTCGATTTCGGGGGGCACGCGATCACTCATCGAAAGGGAAAAGCACGAGACGTTGCAAAGCTCCAGCGGCCCGAAATGCCCTGACGAGCGGCGTCAGTGAACTTCTTGATTTTGTATAGGAAACGTACCGCCCGTGAATGCGCCGAATCGAAATTGCCCTGCGATGAACGGGGAAACCGGAGGTCCGGCCGGTCCGTTGAGCCCATGTAACGAGGCGCGATCCCGGCAATGCTGCCGGCCGAGCGGATCCGCCGATGGGAACGGCAGCTTTTCACAAGACAGGAGCCACCACATGGATGACCGCAATAGAAGCAACCAGTACGACCGGCAGGGCCGCAATCGCAATCGCAACCAGTACCGGGACACCTCCGATTACTACGGATCGCGTCAGGCCGAGCAGTTCGACGACGGTAATTCCTATTCGCAGGACGGCGACTGGTCTCAGAGCGGCCGCTATGATCGCCAGTACGGCGACAGCCGGCAGTCCTCTGGTTCGTCGTATTCGAGCGACGACTACGGTCGTGGCTCGTCGCGGAGCAGCTACAATCAGGGCGCGTCCGGCTCGTACGACCGCAGCTACGGTGGCGGCGACCGCGGCAACTACGGCGGCAACCGCTACGACAACGGCATGAGCTACTACACCAGTGAGAGCCAGGGCGGCCGCGATTTCTCCGGCGATCGCAGCAATTACGGGACGCGTTCGGACTACGGTTCGAGCTACGGTTCGTCGTCGGACTACGACCGCAACCGGTCGTACGATCGCACCGGAAATCGCGGTGACGGCGACCGCGGATTCTTCGAGCGGGCCGGTGACGAGATCGCCAGTTGGTTCGGTGACGAGGATGCCGCGCGCCGCCGCAAGATGGATCATCGAGGCAACGGCCCTTCGGGCTACACGCGGTCGGACGAGCGCATTCTCGAGGATGCCTGCGATTGCCTGACCGAGGATTGGGATCTCGATGCCCGTAACATCCAGGTGACCGTGAACGGCGGTGAAGTCACGCTCGACGGGACCGTCGACGATCGCGGGGCGAAGCGCCGGGCCGAAGACGTCGTTCATGACATTTCGGGTGTGAAGCACGTGCAGAACAACTTGCGCGTGCAAGACCGCAACTCGAACGACTGGAACGGCACCGATCGGACATCGACCGACCGGACGCTGACCAACGACACGACCGGTACCACCGAAGTCTGATCGATCGGATCGAACCAATGAGGGGCCCGCGATTGCGGGCCCCTTTTTCGTGTTCGCCGAATATCATTCATCCGGCGACCGCGTTCAGTGCCCCGCTTGCGGTCCCCGCTCCAGCCCGCTCGCCTCGAGCTGGTCGTCGATCTGCGCGACCAGGCGGTCGAGCCCTTCCTGGCTGTCGCTTTCGGCCCGCGCGACGAGGACGTCCTGCGTGTTCGAGGCGCGCAGCAACCACCAGCCGTCGGGCGTCGTCACCCGCACCCCGTCGGTGCCGTCGACCTCGAGGTCCGATCCGGCGAGGCGCGCCTTCACTTCCTCGATGGCGGCGAACTTGCGGCTTTCGTCGACCTGGAAGCGCAGTTCCGGCGTGTTGACCATATCGGGCATCGCGCTGCGCAGTTCGGTGACCGATTTGCCTAGCCGCGCCGAGGCCGCGATCAGACGGACTGCGGCATAGAGCGCGTCGTCGAAGCCGTAGTATTCGTCGGCGAAGAACACGTGCCCGCTCATCTCCCCGGCCAAGGGCGAGGAAACTTCCTTCATTTTGGATTTGATGAGACTGTGCCCGGTCTTCCACATCAGGGGCTTTCCGCCGAGTTCGGCGACCCGTTCGAACAGCGCGCGGCTCGCCTTCACATCGGCGATGATCGTTGCACTAGGTAGTCTTCCCAGGAGGTCTTCGGCGTAGATCATCAGTAGTTGATCCCCCCAGATGATGCGGCCTTCGCCGTCGATGGCACCGATCCGGTCGCCGTCGCCGTCGAAAGCCACTCCGAAGTCGAGGTTCTTGTCCGCGACAAGCCGCCTCAAGTCTTCGAGGTTCTCCGGAACAGTGGGATCAGGATGATGGTTGGGAAAATTCCCGTCGACTTCGGTGAAGAGAAGATGGTGTTCCCCCGGGAGCCGGGCGGTCAGCGCCTCGAGCGCGGGGCCCGCGGCGCCGTTGCCCGCGTCCCAGCCGATCCGAAGAGTGGACAGCCGATCGTGGCCGACGTCGCCGAGCCCGCCCACCAGTCGCTCGATGTACTCGCCCATGATCTCGCGGCTCTCGACCTCGCCGGAACCGTCGGCCCATTCACCGCTCTCGGCCATCTCGCCGAGCCGCTGGATGTCCGCCCCGAAGAACGGCCGGCCCATAAATACCATTTTGAAGCCGTTGTAATTGGCGGGATTGTGGCTGCCAGTTATCTGAATGCCGCCCTGCACATCTTCGGCTGACGCCTCGGCATAATAGAGCATCGGGGTCGGGCCCATGCCCACCCGCACGACGTCGCAGCCCGAGGCGGTGAGCCCTTCGATCAGCGCATGCTCGAGCATCGGCGAGCTGATCCGCCCGTCGTAGCCCACCGCAACCTTCCGGCCCCCGGCAGCGGCCAACAGGGTGGCGAAGCCGCGCCCGATGGCGCGCGCGTCGTCGGGTCCGAGGGTTTCGCCGATCACCCCGCGGATGTCGTATTCGCGCAAGGTCGTGGGATCGAAGGTATGGCTCAAGATCGGCTCCTCAGGTTTATTCGGACAGGTCGTCCAGCAGCAGGTCGCGGGCGGCATTCGCCTCGTGCACCTGGTCGTTCGTTCCGCCGCGGTCGGGGTGCACCGCCGCGACGCGCCGCCGGTGGGCATCGACGATCTCGCCGCGCGAGGCCCCGTGCCGCACGCCGAGCAGCTTGCGTGCATCCAGAACGGCCCGGCCCCGTGTCGGTTTCGCCTGCAGGTAGGCCCACGGCCAGTCGCCGAGCATCCAGCGGCATCCAAGGGATATCACGGCGGCGATGACAAACAGTTTCAGCATGCGAGCATCGCCTTCCGGACAGCGGCGCTGTCACACATATCGTGGGTTTCTTCCGAAACCGCCGGGCCCGGTTTTTTCCTGCCAATATCGCGATTTGCGCGCAAAACGGCGGTCGCTCGTGCCACCTTCCGCCGGTGGCATTGGAAGGGGGGGAAGCGGGGGGAACGAACAGGCACTTCCCGCGCCATAAACGCCCCCGCGCGTGTAGGACAGGATTTAACGTGTGCGCCCGTCAGGCGAGCGCCAGTTCGGCTTCCTTCGGCTTTGCCACCGGCAGGTTGAGCGCGGCAACCAGCGCCCGCAGTTCCTGCCGCGCGACGAGGTGGCTGGTACCGAGTTCGCCCAGATGCCCCTTGTCGAGCAGGGTGAGGCCGCTGGGAAACAGTTCGCGGTAGATCACGCGTTCGGACAGGCCGTGCGCGACGCGGAAACCCACCCGCTTCGACAGTTCCTTCAGCGCCTGTTCGATGCGCGCCATGTTGCGCGCCTCGACGTGGCCGGTGCGGTTGCGCACGACGACCCAGTCCATCTCGCGGCGGTTCTGTTCGATCTGGCTGCGGCCGCGCTTCAGCCGTGCTTCCCAGATAAGCTCGGCATAAAACGACAGCTTGCGGACCTTGAAGGTTTCGGCGTCGACCTGCCCGATGAGGTCGAAATCGACGAAGCTGTCGTTGAGCGGGGTCACGAGCGTATCCGCCTCGGTTGCGGCATGGCGGGCCAGCGGATCGTCGCGGCCCGGCGTGTCGAACACGACGAAGTCGCAGCCTTCCGCCAGCGTGGCGACGGTGGCTTCCAGTTCTTCGGGCGTACCGCCTTCGAACACCTCGAACCGAGCGGTCGGGAGTTCGATGCCGCGGCGGGCGGCGGTCTCGGCACGGTTTTCCAGATAGCGGTAGAGCGTGCGCTGGCGCGGATCGAGGTCGATGGCGGCGACGCGGGCGCCGCGATAGGCGAGCGCGACGGCGATATGGACCGCAGTGGTCGACTTGCCGGTCCCGCCCTTCTCGTTGGCGAAGACGATGCGATGCGCTTGGCAGCGGGCGGTTTTGGTCACGTGCAATCCCGGTTTGGCCCGTCTAGGGCGATTGCGGACAGGATAATCGAGAGGCGGCAGGGCGTGCAAATCGCAAACACGCTGGAAGTGTTGAGAAGCGCGGTGGACGGCCTGCGCACGGGCGGACGCAGGCTCGCGCTGGTGCCCACGATGGGCGCGCTGCACGAAGGGCACCTGACGCTGGTGCGCGAGGCGCGGCGCCATGCGGACGCGGTGGCCGTGTCGATCTTCGTCAACCCGAAGCAGTTCGGTCCCGGCGAGGATCTCGATGCCTATCCCCGCACGTTCGAAGAAGACTGCCGCCTGCTCGAGGCCGAGGGGGTGGAGCTGCTGTGGGCGCCGGTGCCCGTGGCGATGTACCCCGACGGGTTCGCCACCAACGTATCCGTCGCGGGCGTGAGCGATGGCCTGTGCGGCGCGGCGCGGCCGGGCCATTTCGACGGCGTGGCGACCGTGGTGTGCAAGCTGTTCAATCAGGTCCGCCCCGACACGGCGCTGTTCGGCGAAAAGGACTGGCAGCAGCTTGCGGTCATCCGCCGCATGGCGCGCGATCTCGACCTTATGCAGCCGCATGCGGGTGCGATTCTCGGCGTGCCGACCGTGCGCGAAAGCGACGGGCTCGCCCTGTCGAGCCGCAACCGGTATCTCTCGCCCGAACAGCGCGCGCAGGCCGCCGCGCTGCCGATGGCCATGCGCGAGGCGATCGCGGCGGTGGAAGGCGGCAGTGCCGTCGCCCCGACGCTGGCGGCGCTGGAGGCGCACCTGCTCCAGGCCGGGTTCGACAGCGTCGATTACGCCGAACTGGCCGATGCGGCCTCGCTCGAGCCGCTCGACACTCTCGGAGCCGACCCCGCCCGCCTGCTGGTGGCCGCGCGTATCGGCGGAACGCGGCTGATCGACAACATGGCGGTCGGCTGAGCCGGCTCAGGCCAGCGTTTCGAGAACGTCCTCGATCGCATCGTAGATAGAACCGAGCTGCTCCCCGGTCGTGCAGTAGGGCGGCATGACGTAGATCGTGTTGCCCAGCGGGCGCAGCAGCACGCCGCGTTCGCGGAACATCGCGAGCATCCGGGGCGCGAGGTCCGACAGGTACCCTTCCGCATCGCCGACATCGAACGCCGCGATCGTGCCGAGCGCACGGGGGTTGCGCGCGAGCGGGTGCCCGGCGACCCGCGCGAGGTGCCGCGCCTGCCGCTCGGCCAGCGCCGCGATCCGGTCCATCACCGGCTCCTCGCGCCAGATCGCGAGGTTCGCATTGGCCGCCGCGCAGGCGATCGGGTTGGCGGTGTAGCTCGACGAATGGAAGAACATCCGCCCGCGATCGGGGCTGAAGTGCGCCTCGTAGACGGGTTCGCTCGCCATCGTCACCGCGAGCGGGATGGCCCCGCCGGTGAGCCCCTTCGACAGACACAGGATGTCGGGTTCGATCCCCGCCTGTTCGCACGCGAGGAGCGTTCCCGTCCGGCCCCACCCGGTCATCACCTCGTCGGCGATGAACAGCGTGCCGTGGGCGGCGCAGATGCGGCGCATTTCGGCCAGGGTCTGCGCGTCGTAAACCAGCATGCCCCCCGCGCCGAGTATTAGCGGCTCGACGATGAAGGCGGCGGCCCCTTCGCGGCAGGCCGTATCCAGTGCGTCGAGCGTAGCCTGCCGGGCGTGGCTGCGCGGAAAGGGGATCGACACGACATCGAACAGCAGCGGTTCGTAGGCGCGGTTGAAGGCACCGCGCGCGCCGACCGACATCGCCCCGATGGTATCGCCATGATAGCCACCGTCCATCACCACGATCCGGTGGCGGTCCTCGCCCCGGTTCAGCCAGTATCCGAGTGCCATCTTCAGCGCGACCTCGACGCTGGTCGATCCGGAATCGGAAAAGAACACGCGGGTGAGGTTCGCGGGCATGATCCGGCGCAGGCCCCCAGCCAGCCGTTCGGCCGGCTCGTGGGTCCAGCCGGCGAAGATGATCTGGTCGAGCTCTCCCGCCTGCCGGGCGATGGCTTCGGCGATGCGCGGGTGGGCATGGCCGTGCGTCGTCACCCACCACGACGAAATGCCGTCGATCACCGTTTCGCCCAAGGCGAGATGGAGCAGCGAGCCCTCGGCCCGCGCCACCTCAGGGATGGGCTCGCCGAGGCCGTGCTGCGTGAAGGGATGCCAGATGGGCGAGCCGGTCATGCGAAGTGCCCCGGATCGAATGCGTTGGCGAAGGCGGCGGCCAGCGTGTCGGCATCGAGCGGATCGAGCCAGGGGAGACGGCCGAGACGCGCCACTTGGCCGATGGCGCAGATGGTCGCCTCGTTGTCCGGATCCGCATCGCCCACGAAGGCGATGCCGAGGATGGACACGCCGCGCGCACGCAAGGCCTCGATCGTCAGCAGGCTGTGGTTGATCGTGCCGAGCGCAGTCGCCGCGACGACGACGACCGGGGCCTCCCAGCGCGCGAACAGGTCGGCGTAGAGAAGGCCGCGCGTCACCGGGACCAGCGCGCCGCCCGCCCCCTCCACCACCAGCGGACCATCAACCCGCGGCAGCGCGAGCGCACGGGGATCGATGGCAATGCCGTCGATCTCGGCAGCCCGGTGGGGCGAGCAAGGGGTGGTGAGGCGGTATGCCTCGGGCAGGACCTTTTCCGGCGGCAGGCCGAGCGCGGCCACCCGCGCGCTGTCGCTGCCATCCGCCAGCCCGGCCTGCACAGGCTTCCAGTAGTGCGCGCCGAGCAAGGCCGCGAGGCCGGCGGCGAACACGGTCTTGCCGATGTCGGTATCGGTTCCGGTCACCACGATGGGTCGTGTCACAGGATGTCCTTCAATGCCTGGGCGAGGTCGTCGATGTCGCTTTCGCCGACGTTGAGCGTGATCGAGACGCGCAGCCGCGCCGTGCCTTCCGGGACGGTCGGCGGGCGGATGCCGCGCACGTCGAACCCGCGTGCCTGCAAGAGCCCTGCGATCTCCATCGTGCGGAGATCGTCGCCGATGACGATGGGCTGGATGTGCGACCCGCTCGGCTCGATCCCCAGCGGTTCGAGGACGCCGGCGGCATGGCGGACGAGCGCGCGCAGCCGCTCGCGCCGGTCGTCCGCCTGCGCCGCGATTGCCAGCGAGGCGCGCAGGGTTGCCGCAATCAACGGAGACGGCGCGGTCGAGAAGATGAAGCCCCGCCCCCGATTGACGAGGAAGTCGCGGTAGAGTCGTGGGCCGAGAACCAGCGCGCCCTCGCACCCCAGCGCCTTGCCGCAGGTCGCCAGCACGATGGTGTCGGCGCGCCCGTGAAGATCGGCCGCGAGCCCCCTGCCGCCGGGTCCGCAGACGCCGACCGCGTGCGCCTCGTCCACCAGCAGCATCGCGCCCTCGCGCTCGGCAAGCGCCGCGAATTCCGCGACCGGGGCGGTGTCGCCGTCCATGCTGTAAAGCGTTTCGAACGCGATCCAGGGCGTCCCCCGCCCGCCCTCTGCCCGCCATGCGCCGATGGTGTCGGCGGCCGCGCTGGGGTCGTTGTGTGCGAAGGCGCGGCATTCGGCGCGCGACAGGCGCATGCCCTCGTGCGCGCTGGCGTGAACCATCGCGTCGTAAGCGACGAGGTCGCCCGGCTGCGGCAGCGCGGCCAGCAGCATGCTGTTGGCCGAATAACCGGATCCGGCCCACAACGCGCCGGCCGACCCGAACAGCCGGGCTGCGGCATCCTCCAGCGCCTCGTGCTCGGCGTGATTGCCGCGCAGGAGGCGCGATCCGCCGGAGCCCAGCGGAACCCCGCGCCGCAAGGCGTCCTGCGCCGCCTGACGCAGTTCGGGCGATCCGGCGAGCGCGAGGTAGTCGTTCGACGAGAAGTCGACACCCTCGGCCAACGCCAGGGTGCGCCTGCGCCCGCGGCGTTCGAGGCGAGCGAGATCGGTTTCGTGGAAGGTGGACGGCATAAGCGCGCGCGGCCCCTAGACCGGCACAGCGCCGTTGAACACCGGTCGCTTGCGCAGCCGCGGGCCGATTGAGGTTGCTTGGCGACGGTCCCCGTCCCTATGGCTCGCGCGAACTTGCCAGGATGCGGTATCTTGCAGACCCGTACGACCACTTTGAAATTGCGCGACAACGCCACAGGCTGGGCCATCGCCGGCCTCGTCCTCGGCATTGCCTTCTTCCTCGTCAGCGCGATCGCCGCCTGGTCCAACATCCTCGACATGCGCGCGAACGAGGCGCGCATCCGGAACACGCACGCGGTCCTGACGACGCTCGACGATATTCTCGTCGCCGCCCTCGACACGGAAACCGGACAGCGCGGCTACCTGCTGACGGGGGATCAACTTTATCTCGAACCGTACGCCGCCGGCGTGACGGCGGCGCGGGCGAACCTGTCCGATCTCGAAAGGCTGACGCAGGGCGATAGCGTCCAGCACGCCAACCTCGCCGGGGTGCGTTCGACAGTCGAACGGTCGCTCCGCCTGTCGGAAACGGCAATCCGGACCCGTCAGGACGAAGGCTTCGCCGCTGCCATCGCGTTGACCGACGGCGACCGCGGCAAGATCGCCATGGACGCCATCCGCGCCGAAGTGGCGCAGATGAAGCGCGTGGAAACGGCCGATCGCCAGCAACGCGTAGCCGATCTGGCGGCCGCATCGCGAACTGCGGTCGTCAGCGCGGTCGTCACGAGCCTCATCGGCATCGGCCTGACCATCGCGATCTTCATCCTCCTGGCGCGCAGCAACCGTATCCGCGCCCGCCAGGCCTGGTTGCAGACGGCGCGGGTGGACCTGTCCGAAATGATGCGTGGCGAAAAGACCGTCCCCCAGCTGGCCTCCGCCGTCCTCGCCTTCCTCGCCGAGCGGACGGGGGCGAACGCCGCCGCGCTGTTCAAGGGCGAAGGCGGCACCTTCAACCGCGCCGCCGTGCTGGGCGTACCCGATACCGCGCAAGTGCCCGAGACCTTCACGGTGGGCGAAGGACTTCTCGGCAAGGTCGCCGCGGACGCGAAGCCGACCACCCTCACCGACCTTCCCGCCGGCTATCTCAAGATCGGATCGGCGCTCGGTAACGACGTACCGCGCCATCTGGTTGTCGCGCCCGCCTTCAACGAAGGCACTGTCAACGCCGTGATCGAGCTCGGCTTCTTCGACGCGCCCGATGACCGTGTCGGCGAACTGCTCGAGACGATCGCGGGCTCGATCGGGGTCGCGCTGCGCTCGGCGCGGTTTCGCGAACGCCTGCAGGATGCGCTGGAAGAAACCACGCGGCAGGCCGGCGAGCTGCAGGCCCAGACCGAGGAACTGCGCGTCTCCAACGAGGAGCTGGAGGAACAGGGCAACGCGTTGAAGGAAACGCAGGCCCGCCTCGAACTCCAGCAGATCGAGCTGGAGCAGACCAACACCCAGCTCGAAGAACAGGCCGAGCTGCTGGAGGGCCAGCGCGACGATATCGCCCGCGCCGCCGCGCGCCTCCAGCTCAAGAGCCGCGAGCTCGAACAGGCGAGCCAGTACAAGTCCGACTTCCTCGCCAACATGAGCCACGAGCTGCGCACGCCGCTCAACTCGCTGCTGATCCTTTCGAAACTGCTGGCCGATAACACCGGAGGCAACCTGTCGGACGAGCAGGTGAAGTTCGCCCGCACCATCGAATCGTCGGGCAACGATCTCCTCGCCCTCATCAACGATATCCTCGACCTGTCGAAGATCGAGGCGGGGCACGTCGAGATCGCCGCGGCCCCCGTCGCGACCGACCGCCTCGTCGCCGACCTGCGCAAGGTGTTCGATCCGCTCGCCCAGCAGCGCGGGCTGGACCTCGCCATCGAGGTCGCGCCCGGTGCCCCGCGCTCGATCGAGACCGACCGGATGCGGCTGGAACAGGTGCTCAAGAACCTGCTGTCGAACGCGATCAAGTTCACCGAGGCGGGCAGTGTTGCGCTAACGCTTGCGAAGGGCGAGGGCGACACCGTCGATATCGCGGTCGCCGACACCGGCATCGGCATCGCGCAGGACCAGCGCGACGCGATCTTCGAGGCGTTCCGCCAGGCCGACGGCACGATCAGCCGCAAGTTCGGCGGCACCGGACTGGGTCTGTCGATCTCGCGCGAGCTCGTGCGGCTGCTGGGCGGCACGATCCGCCTCGACAGCGAGGAAGGAAAGGGCAGCACCTTCACCGTAACGATCCCGGTGGTTTACGATCCCGCGCTGGTAGAAGCGCGCCAGGTCGCCCCCACTGGCGATACGGACGACGCGCCCGGTCGCGCACCGTCCGCCTCCCCCGCTCTGGCCTACGCTCCGGCCCTTGCCCACGGCCGGACGGGGCCGGCCGCAGCTTCGGCCTCGGCCATCGTCGACGACGATCGCGGCGCGCTGGCAGAGGGCAAGCGGGTCTTGCTGGTGATCGAGGACGATCCCGCCTTCGCCGGCATCCTGTGCGACCTGTCGCGCGAGATGGGCTTCCAGTGCATAATCGCCGGCACCGCAGAGGAGGCGATCGAGCTTGCCCGCGAATACCGGCCGAACGCGATCGTGCTCGACATCGGGCTGCCCGACCAGTCGGGGCTCACCGTGCTCGACCGGCTCAAGCATCAGGAGGAAACGCGCCACATCCCGGTGCACGTCGTCTCGGGGTCCGACCAGAGCCAGACGGCGCTGGCGCTGGGCGCGATCGGCTTTCTCGAAAAGCCCGCCCCGCGCGAACAGCTGGCCGAGGTGCTGGGCAAGCTGCAGGACAAGCTGGCGTCGCGCATGCGCCGGGTGCTGATCGTGGAGGACGACGCGGTCCAGCGCGACGCGGTCGGCAAGCTTCTGGGATCGCAGGATGTCGAGACCGTGGGGGTCGGTACGGCAGCCGAATGCCTCGAGGAACTGCGCGGCGGGCACTACGACTGCGTGGTCCTCGACCTGTCGCTGCCCGATGCCTCGGGCTTCACCCTGCTCGAAACGCTGAGCGAGGAGGACGGCGCCGCGCTGCCGCCGGTCATCGTCTATACCGGCCGCGACCTGTCGGCCGACGAGGAGCAGAGGCTTCGCCGGTATTCGAGTTCGATCATCATCAAGGGCGCGAAATCGCCCGAGCGGCTGCTCGACGAGGTATCGCTGTTCCTCCACCGCGTGGTGTCGGACCTGCCCCCCGAACAGCGCCGGATGATCGAGAAGGCGCGCCACCGCGACGCCGCGCTGGAGGGTCGCCGTATCCTCATCGTCGAGGACGACGTGCGCAACGTCTATTCGCTCACCAGCGTTCTCGAACCGCGCGGCGCGCTGACCCGGATCGCGCGCAACGGGCAGGAAGCGCTCGATGCGCTGGCCGATGCCGACGGCGATCCCGACAAGACGATCGACCTCGTGCTGATGGACGTGATGATGCCGGTCATGGACGGCCTTACCGCCGTGCGCACGATCAGGGAGGATGCGCGGTGGCGCAAGCTGCCGATCGTGATGCTGACCGCCAAGGCGATGCCCGACGACCAGCAGAAGTGCATCGATGCCGGCGCCAACGATTACATGGCCAAGCCCATCGACGTGGACAAGCTGCTGTCGCTGGTGCGGGTATGGATGCCGCGGTGATGGCGCAAAGCGTCGAGGACGTCGAAATCCAGCTGCTGCTGGACGCCGTGTTTCATCACTATCACTACGATTTTCGCCACTACGCCCGCGCCTCCATCAAGCGGCGGCTGCTGCAGGCCCGCGCGCAGCTGGGATACGGCACGATCTCCGCGATCCAGGAGGCGGTTCTCCGCGACGAGACGCTGCTGCCCCGCCTGCTCGATTTCCTCACCGTACAGGTCAGCGAGATGTTCCGCGACCCGTCCTACTTCCGCGCGCTGCGGGAAAAGGTCGTGCCCCACCTCAGAACCTATCCCTCGCTCAAGGTCTGGGTGGCGGGCTGCAGCGCGGGCGAAGAGCTCTACTCGCTGGCGATCCTGTTCGCCGAGGAAGGGCTCGCCGACCGCACGATTTTCTACGCGACCGACATCAACCCGGCCGCGCTCAGGGCGGCGCAGGCCGGCGTCTATCCGCTCGACCGCATCCGCCTGTTTACCGAGAACCACCGGTTGGCGGGCGGCCGTTCCTCGCTGTCGGACTGGTACACCGCCGACTACGGCCGCGCGGTGTTCGACAAGTCGCTGCGCGAACGGACGGTGTTCTCCGACCACAGCCTGGTGACCGACGCCGCGTTCGGCGAGATGCACCTCGTGTCGTGCCGCAACGTCCTCATCTATTTCGACCGCGAGCTGCAGGACCGCGTCGTCGGCCTGTTCGGCGAATCGCTTGCGCGCGGCGGTTTCCTCGGCATCGGATCGAAGGAGAGCCTGCGCTTCTCCGCCCATGCCGACCTGTTCACCGAGTTCGTGCGAACCGAGAAGATCTACCGAAAGGCCCTGCGATGACCCTGGCCGCGGTCGTCATCGGCACGTCGGCGGGCGGGGTGCAGGCACTGTCCATCGTCCTGCCCGCCCTGCCGCCGGGCTTTCCCGCCCCTGTCATGGTCGTCGTCCACGTTCCCCCGCGAAAGGAGAACGCGCTGGTCGAGCTGTTCGCGAAGAAGTGCCGGCTGCCGGTGAAAGAGGCCGAGGACAAGGAACCGCTCGTGCCCGGCACGATCTATTTCGCGCCGCCTGACTATCACCTGCTGGTGGAGGCCGGATCGACGCTGGCGCTGTCGTCGGACGAGACGGTCAACCATTCGCGCCCCGCGATCGACGTCCTGTTCGAAAGCGCCGCCGACGCGTTCGGGGCGGGGCTCGCCGGCATCGTGCTCACCGGCGCCAATCACGACGGCGCGCGCGGGCTCGCGGCGGTCTGCGCGGCGGGCGGCACGGCCTTCGTCCAGGAGCCCGCCACCGCCGAAGTTGTCACCATGCCCGAGGCTGCCCGCGCCGCCTGCCCCGCCGCCCGCGCGCTGCCTCTCGAAGACATTCCCGCCGCCCTCCTGACGATGACCGAGCGATGACCGAACCTGCGAAATTCCTCCTGGTCGACGATCTGCCCGAGAACCTGCTCGCGCTCGAGGCGCTGCTCGCGCGCGACGGGCTGGTCCTGCATACGGCGCGCAGCGGCGAGGATGCGCTCGAGCTGATGCTCGCCAACGAATACGCGCTCGCGCTGCTCGACGTGCAGATGCCGGGCATGGACGGGTTCGAGCTGGCCGAGTTCATGCGCGCCAACGAACGGTCGCGGCATATTCCGATCATCTTCGTGACCGCCGGCAGCGGCGATGCGGCGCGCCGGTTCCGCGGGTACGAGGCGGGGGCGGTCGATTTCATCCAGAAGCCGATCGAGGCCGACATCCTGCGTTCGAAGGCCGACGTCTTCCTCGACCTCTTCCTCCAGCGCCGGCAGATCACCGTCCAGCGCGACGAGCTGGCGACGCTCAGCGCGGCGCTTCAGGCTGCCGACCGGCAGAAGAACCGGTTCCTCGCGGTGCTCGCGCACGAGCTGCGCAACCCGTTGGCGGTGCTGACGGCCGGCCTCAACATTCTCGAACGGGCCAGCGACCCGGCCGCGATCGAGACCGTGCAAGCCTCGATGCGGCAGACGCTGTCCCACGTGACCCGGCTGGTCGACGACCTGCTCGACATCAACCGCATCGAACAGGGCAAGATCGCGCTCCGCCGGGAATCGTTGGCGCTGGCCGACGTGCTGCCGGCCGCGCTGGCGGTGGCAGGGCCGTCGATCGAGGCGGCGGGCCACACCCTGACGGTGGAAGCGCCGGACGAGACGGTGATGCTCGACGTCGATCCCGCGCGCTTCGTCCAGATCGTCGGTAACATCGTCGGCAACGCGGCCCGTTACACGCCGAAAGGCGGGCGGATCGACGTCGTCGCCGCGCGTGCGGGCGACCGGCTGCACATCACCATCTCCGACAACGGCGTGGGCATCCCGGCCGAACACCAGTCGCTGATCTTCGACATGTTCGAGCAGGCCGACCACGATCTTGGGATCGTCGGCGACGGCCTCGGCATCGGGCTGTCGCTGGTGAAGCAGCTGGCCGAACTCCACGGCGGCGAGATTTGCCTGGTCAGGAGTGCGCCCGGCGAGGGCAGCACGTTCCGGGTCGAGCTCCCCGTCGCCGACTGACGGCGGGCCTTCGCCGGCCGTTCGCTCGCGCCCTACCCCAGCCGCTCGGCGTGCCAGGCGACGTGGTCGGCCATGAAAGTCGATATGAAGTAGTACGAGTGGTCGTACCCCTCCTGCATCCGGATCGTCGCCGGGATGCCGGCCGCGTCGCACGCTTCGGCGAGGCGGTGGGTCCTGAGCTGGTCTTCGAGAAAATCGTCGGCGGTGCCCTGGTCCACCAGCAGGTCCGGCAGCCGGGCGCCGTCCTCAATCAGGGCGCAGGCATCGTATGCGCGCCACGCAGTGCGGTCGTCCCCCAGATACCCCCCGAGCGCCTTCTCGCCCCACGGGCAGTCCATTGGGTTCACGATCGGAGAGAACGCACTGACCGAGCGGAAGCGGTCCGGATTGCGCAAGGCGATGGTCAGCGCACCATGCCCGCCCATCGAGTGGCCGGTGATGCCCTGCCGGTCCATGTCGGCCATCGGAAACTCCGCCGCGATGAGGGCGGGCAGCTCCGTTTCGACATAGGACCGCATCCGGAAGTTCGCGGCCCACGGCTGCTCGGTCGCATCGACGTAGAACCCCGCGCCCTGGCCGAAATCGTACGCCGCGTCGTCGGGCACGCCGTCGCCGCGCGGGCTGGTGTCGGGCGCAACGAAGATCACGCCGTGTTCGGCGCAGGCGGCGCGGTATTCGCCCTTTTCGGTCACGTTGGCGTGGGTGCAGGTGAGCCCCGACAGGTACCACAGCACCGGCAGCTTCGCACCGGGCGCATGGCCGGGCACGAAGACCGAGACCGTCATCGGCGTGCCCGCCTCGCGCGAGGGGTGGGTATAGACACCCTGCGTGCCGCCGTGGCTGCGATTGGCCGAAACCTGCTCCATCAATAGACCACCACGCTGCGGATGCTTTCGCCCGCGTGCATCAGGTCGAAGCCCTTGTTGATCTCCTCGAGCGAAAGGACGTGGGTGATCATCGGGTCGATCTGGATGAGGCCATCCATGTACATGTCGACGATCTGCGGCACGTCGGTCCGGCCCTTTGCCCCGCCGAACGCCGTGCCGCGCCAGTTGCGGCCCGTGACAAGCTGAAACGGACGCGTTGCGATCTCCTTGCCCGCTTCGGCCACGCCGATGATGATGCTGGTGCCCCACCCCCGGTGGCAGCATTCCAGTGCGGTGCGCATGACTTCGGTGTTGCCGGTCGCATCGAAGCTGTAGTCTGCGCCGCCGTCGGTCAGCTCGACAATCCTGGCGATCGTGTCCTCGCGGCTCATCCCCTTCGTGTTGAGGAAGTGGGTCATGCCGAACTTGCGGCCCCATTCCTCGCGCTCGGGATTGATGTCGATGCCGAGAATCACGTTAGCGCCGGCGAGCTTCGCGCCCTGGATCACGTTGAGGCCGATGCCGCCGAGGCCGAACACCGCCACGTTGTCGCCCGGCTGCACCTTGGCGGTCTTGGTCACCGCGCCGACCCCGGTGGTCACCCCGCAGCCGATGTAGCAGCTGGTCTTGAACGGTGCGTCCTCGCGGATTTTCGCGACCGCGATCTCCGGCAGGACGGTGAAGTTCGAGAACGTCGAGCAGCCCATGTAGTGGTAGATCGGCTGGCCCTTGTACGAAAAGCGCGTGGTCCCGTCGGGCATCAGGCCCTTGCCCTGCGTCGCGCGGATCGCGGTGCACAGGTTCGACTTGCCCGACAGGCACGTTTTGCACTTGCCGCATTCGGGGGTGTAGAGCGGGATCACGTGGTCGCCCGGCACGACCGAGGTCACGCCCGCCCCCACCTCGCGCACGATGCCGGCCCCCTCGTGGCCCAGCACGCTGGGGAAGATGCCTTCGCTGTCGAGGCCGTCGAGGGTGTAGGCGTCGGTGTGGCAGATGCCAGTCGCCATGATCTCGACCAGGACCTCGCCCTCCTTCGGTCCTTCGAGGTCGAGCTCGACGATTTCCAACGGTTTCCTGGCTTCGAAGGCAACGGCGGCGCGGGTCTTCATGGGTCTTCTCCAGTTCGTCGCTGCGGCGATAGGGTCGCGCGCTCCGGAAGGGAACAGGGCACCTGCGGTCGGTCCGCGCGCTTTATGTCGCGGCGCGGGCGGTGGCGCTCATGACCGGTCGTCCGTCGCCGGCGAACGCGCCGAGTTCGAGTTCGCCCCCGTCGCCCGTTCGCAGGGCAAGATGCAGCGGCTCGCCGTGGACGGCGGGCGACAGTCCGCGAAAGGCGAACCGCGCCAGCGGCTGCTCGCCCAGTTCACGCCGGGCGAGATCGAGCAGCAGCGTGGCGGTAAGCGGCCCGTGGACGACGAGGCCGCGGTACCCTTCCTCCTCGCGGGCGTAGGGCAGGTCGTAGTGGATCCGGTGGCTGTTGAAGGTGAGCGCGGAGTACCGGAACAGCAGCGGCGCATCGGGGACGAGGGTCCGCACCGCGCTCCACCCCCCAGCATCGAAGCGGCCCGCGCCCGCCGGAGGCGGAGCCGGGGGCGAACCGGGGGGCGGGGCCTCGCGGTAGACGAGGGTCTGGACCTCCGCGATCGCCGGGCCGTCCTCGCCGGACGTCTCGTGAGCGACCTCGACGAAGCAGAGTTCGCCCGCGCTGCCGGACTTGGGCGTGATCGATTTCACGACCGATCGCCGCTCGACCTCCTCGCCTATGCGCAAGGGGCGGCGGAATTCGACGCTGCTGCCCGCCCACATGCGGCGCGGCAGGGCAACCGGCGGCAGGAAGCTTGCCGGCGAACCGTCGCGCCGCGGGTGGCCGTCCGCGCCCAGATCGGCGGTCGCGGCGCGGGGCAGGCCGAGGCACCAGTGGATGCCCTGCGGCGCGAACCCGCCTTGCGGCGCAGCGCGGTCGAGCGCGGCACACCAGCGCGCGACCAGCCCGGCATCGACCCTGTCGTTCGCCATTTCCTCGCGCCCGATCCATGCGGTGTAATCGCCCATCCCGGTCGCCCTCATCAGTTCTGCGCTTTCAACAGGCCGCGCGCGATGACCTGCGCCTGGATCTCGGCGGCCCCTTCGAAGATGTTGAGGATGCGCGCATCGCACAGCACCCGGCTGATCTCGAACTCGAGCGCGTAGCCGTTACCGCCGTGGATCTGCAGCGCGGCATCGGCGTTGCTCCACGCCGCGCGGGCCGCGAGCAGCTTGGCCATGCCGGCCTCGATGTCGCAGCGCTTGTGCCCATCCTTCGCGCGCGCGGCGGCGTAGGTCAGTTCGCGCGCCGTCACCATGTCGACCAGCGCCATCGCGATCTTGTCGGCCACGCGCGGGAAATGGACGATCGCCTTGCCGAACTGCCTGCGGTCCACCGCGTAGCCGAGCCCCTGCTCCAGCGCTCGGCGGGCGACCCCGACGGCACGGGCGGCAGTCTGGATGCGTGCCCCTTCGAACGTGCGCATCAGCTGCTTGAACCCGTTGCCTTCCTCGCCGCCCAGCAGCGCGTCGGCGGGCGCGGTCATGCCGTCGAACGACAGCGCGTATTCGCGCATCCCGCGATATCCCAGCACTTCGATCTCGCTGCCGGTCATGCCGGCGGCCGGAAACGGGTCGGCTTCGGTCCCGCGCGGCTTGGGGACGAGCAGCATCGACAGCCCGGCGTATCCGTTCGCGTCCGGCACGGTGCGGGCGAGCAGGGTCATGAGGTCGGACCGGCTGGCGTGGGTGATCCACGTCTTCGTCCCGTCGATCCGCCATCCGCCGTCGTCGCCGCGCACCGCGCGGGTCTGGAGCGAGCCGAGGTCCGAGCCGGTGTCGGGCTCGGTGAAGACCGCCGTCGGCAGGATGTCGCCCGACGCGATGCGGGGCAGCCATTCGGCCTTCTGCGCATCGGTTCCGCCCAAGAGGATGAGCTCGCCCGCAATCTCCGACCGGGTGCCGAGCGAGCCCGCGCCGATCCATCCGCGCGACAGCTCTTCGCTGACGAGGCACATCACCAGCTTGCCGAGGCCGAGCCCGCCGTATTCCTCCGGGATGCACACGCCGAAGGTTCCGAGTTCGGCCATCCGAGCGATGGTCGCGTCGGGGATCAGCGCGTTGGCGAGGTGCCAGCCGTGCGCATGGGGCAGGATTTCGGCGTCGGTGAAGCGGCGGAACTGGTCGCGCACGGCGTCGAGTTCGGGATCGTGGAGCGTCTCGGAGGGCCACACGCCTTGCACCAGGGCGGCGACCAGTTCGGTGCGCAGGCGCTTCGTGTCGATGGCCATGTCGCGTGCGGCGGCGCGCAGCGTTTTCGCCTCGCCCTCCAGACCGAGGTCTTCGGGACGGAAGATCTCGTTCTGCCCCATCGGCAAACCGCCCGCCAGCTGGCCCAGCGTCTCCGCGAACGCGAGGTCCGCCACCATCCGATCGACCGGGTTCGAATCGCCTGCTCGCCCGGCCCATTCGTGCACCGCCTCGAGCGCGGCGACGCTGGTCGCGATCCACGCGAAGCCGTGGGCGGCACGCTGCTCCTCGTCGATCGACGCGGCTTCGAGCCGCGATGCCAGCGCGGCACGGGCCGCCATGCGGTAGGTCTGGGCGATGGAGAGCGCGTCGCTGGTCATGACCGGCCCCTCATGCGGGCTCGAACACGGAGGAGCAAGCGCGGCCACGCCACCGAACGGGCACACCTCTCGAAGCGGTCTACGGTACCCCGCCCCGCTGGGGGCAATCGCAGTTTCAGTTGGGCATGCTCTGGGTGGCCTGCCGGAAGTGGGCATACCGGGCAAGGAAGTCGTGGATGATCTGGTCGGCCGTAAATCCCGTGATGTCGTGACCCTGGGCGTCTTCGCTGGAGCGTCCGAGAACGCGGTAATGCCGCTCCTCGCGATCTTTTTCCTTGCCGGGTTCGATCCATGCAAAGCTGGGGGTGCGGAAGCCGCGTACCCGAACGGTATAGGCGAAAGTGCCCCGTTCGCCGTGGTCGATCGAGAGCGTCAGGGACTCGTCCTTACGAGAGATGGCGGACGAAAGCCCGCCTTCTTCAACCTGTTCGGCCACCGCCGACATCGCAGGCGCCGCCACCCCGTCGAGATAGGCCAGCAATTCGTCTTTCCCGTGATGCTCGACGATGGAGCCAAGCCGTTGCTGCCAGCTCGGCCCGCCCCCCCCGGCGGGTGGCATCGCGACCGCACCGGCACCCGTGGCCGTGCTCCGCCCCTCCATCTGCAAGGCGCGCAGGAGCCCATAACAGATGAAGATCATGACGAAGGCAAACGGAAGCGCGCTCGTGATCGCGGCGGTTTGCAGTGCCTGGAGGCCCCCCGCCATCAAGAGGACCGCGGCGATCCCGCCCGAACACACCGCCCAGAACACTCGCTGCCAGACCGGTGGGTTCTCCGCTCCGCCGGATGCGATGAGGTCCATGACCAAGGCTCCGCTGTCGGCCGAAGTGATGAAGAACGTGATGACCAGCAAGGTCGCGATACCCGAGGCGATTGCCGAGAACGGAAGCTGCCCGAGGACTTCGAACAAGGCGGTGGGAAGGTTGTTCGCGACCGCGTCGGCGACAGGCGCCACTCCGGTCATATCGAGTTCGATCGCCGTATTGCCGAAAACCGTCATCCACAAGAAGGTAAACAGCACGGGCACCAGCAGCACGCCGCCGACGAACTGACGGATCGTTCGCCCCCGCGAAATCCGCGCGATGAACATCCCGACGAACGGCGACCAGGCGATCCACCATCCCCAGTAGAACAGTGTCCAGTCGCCGAGCCACGGATTGGGTTCGTAGGCATACATGCGGAATGTGCGCGGGATCACCTCGCCCAGGTACGTCCCGATATTCTGCACGAAGGCCTGCAGGAGAAAGACCGTAGAACCGGCGAGGAGCACGAACACGAGCAGCAGGCCGGCCAGAACGATGTTGAGTTCCGACAGGCGCTTCACCCCGCGGTCGAGCCCCATCACGACCGACAGCGTGGCCATCCCCGTAATCGCCGCGATAAGCGCGATCTGAACCCCTGCGCCGACCGGCAGACCGAACAGGTAGGCGAAGCCCGAATTCACCTGCAGCACGCCCAGTCCCAGCGACGTCGCGACGCCGAACATCGTCCCGAGAACGGCGAAGATATCGACTGCGTGCCCGATCGGACCGTAAATCCTGTCTCCGATCAAGGGGTGGAGAGCCGAACGCACCGTCAGCGGGAGACCGCGCCTAAAGGCGAAGTAGGCCAGCGCCAAGCCGACGACTACGTAGATCGCCCAAGCGTGTAGCCCCCAGTGGAAGAACGTCAGCACCATGGCCTGACGGGCGGCCTCCACGGTCTTTCCGTCGCCGACCGGGGGAATGGCGTAATGCTGGATCGGTTCGGCGACTCCGAAGAAAATCAATCCGATACCCATGCCGGCACTGAACAGCATCGCGAACCACGACAGATAGCTGTATTCGGGCTCGCTGTCGTCGGGCCCCAGCTTCACGTCGCCATACCGGCTGATCATCAGGAACAGCGCGAAAATCAGAAAGCCGGCGACCGCGGTTATGTAGAACCAGCCGAAATCCGCGACGATGCCGGCTTGCAGGAAATCGAATACCCGTCCGGCGCGGTCGGGTGCCAGCGCGCCGAACAGCGCGAAGGCCAGGATCAGCGCGGCGGATATGAAAAAGACCGTGGGGTTCACCGCGATGCGCGGCTTCGCGTTCAACGGCGCAGCTTCTTCGAGAACGGGATCGTCCATTTAATTCCCTCGGTTCTTTTCGGCTGGCTCGGAGGCCGGATCGAGTAACGCGGCAACAGGCGTCGTCCGCGGCAGAGGCTGGTAGGAGTATTGCTCGTGTTCCGGAACCGGCCCGGCGACGAAGGTCCTCCAGACCCCGAAAGCCACGGCGAGCCCCGCCCCGACGGTCATCATCGCAAACAGCCCGTTCGAACCTGCGAGCGTCATTGCAGCAGAACCGAGCAGCGGACCGCAGACGGCGCCGATCGAGTAGATCAAGACGAGCGCACTGGTTGCCCCCACCCGTTGCGCGGACGTCAGGCGATCGTTGGCATGTGCGACGCACAGGGGATAGAGAGCGAATGCAGTCCCGCCGAACAGGGCCGCGACGAGGGTTCCGATCCCCGCCGGACCGACTGCCCACAACCCTCCCGCCGTCGCCGCGGAACCGGCGAAGGTGGCGATGATGACTTGGCGCCGGTCGAACCTGTCCGAAAGCAGGCCGAGTGGCCACTGCAGCGCTACTCCGCCGAGAATGGTCGCCGTAAGGAAACTCGCAGTCGCGGACACCGGCAGGCCGAGTTCGCGGGCATAGGCGGGCGCCAGGCCGTAGAAAGCTCCGAGCATGATGCCGGTCACCGCGACGCCCACGGTGCCGAGGGGCGAACTGGAATAGAGTTCCCGCAACCGCATCATGCCTGCGGGGGGTAGGTCGGGCCCCGCCATGCGGGTCAGCACGATCGGCAGTACGGCAAGAGAGACGAGCAATGAGGATATCACGAAGGGGAGCGCAGGTGCGGCAGCACTTACATTGAGCAATTGTTGGCCCAGGCCCTGCCCGAAATAGAGTGCGATCATGTAGGCGGCCAGGACGCTGCCGCGGGTTGCCGGCTCCGCGCGGTCGTTCAGCCAGCTTTCCAGGCAGACGTAGACCCCTGCCACGCAAACCCCGTCGATCAGGCGTAAACCCGTCCAGTAGCCGGCATTCTGCCACAGTGCATAGCCGAGTGTGCTGGCGGACAAGAGCGATACGAATGCGGCGAAGGCACGGATGTGACCAACCCTTTGTACGAGCAGGCCGGCGCGCATCGAACCGATGCACAGGCCGAGGAAATAGCTGGTCGCCACGAACCCGATCGTCAGAGAGGATGCACCGTCCGCCTGAAGCCGCACGCCGATCAGCGAGGTCATGAAACCCGAGCCGAGCATCAGAAGCATGATGCCCAGAAGCAGGCTTCGGACGGGAGCGATGGCCGCGAACATCCCCGGCCTATGCCAGTGTAACCCAGCCCGAAACAACCGTCGTCGAAACCGACGAGCAATCGGGCACCGCGAACCTGCCGGTTCGATCGGGTCGCGACTTTGAAGGAGGGGGCTGGAGCGGGTAAGGGGAATCGAACCCCTCTAGCTAGCTTGGAAGGCTAGAGCATTACCACTATGCTATACCCGCCCGCTCGTGGTCGCTCCCTCAGATGACGACCGGAGCCGCGCGATTGCCACGGGGCGGGCGCAGCCGTCAACTCACTCTTTCGATGTCGGGCCCGTGACGGGTTCGGGTGACGGGTCGGGGCCGGCCAGTTCGTCGACCAGCGTGCCTTCGGGTTCCTGCACCGCCGGCGGGGTGCCGGGCGGTACCGCGATCGTCATGTCGACCCGGCGGTTCTTCGCGCGGCCGGCCTCGTCGGGGGTGCCGTCGGGGCGCGCGTTGGGGGCGACCGGGTTCTGCTCGCCGAACGCGATCACGGTAATCCGGCCTTCGTCCACCCCGTTCTCGACCAGCCAGTCGCGCACCGCTTCGGCGCGAGCCTTCGAGGCGCGCTCGTTCGCGGTGTCGCTGCCCGCGCTGTCGCTATGCCCGCCCAATGTGATCGCGCCGCCGGCCTTCATCTGTTCGGACGCGAGCGCTTCGCGCAGGGCGGCAATGGCCGGTTCCGGCAACTCGCTGCCGCCGTCGCCGAACCCTATGGACAGTTCCAGCGGCACCATCGGGGTCGCCGCTTCGCGTTCGATCCCTACGTCGTCGCGGATAATCGAAACCTTGTCGCCGCTCGGGCTGGCCGAAGGCGTGGCGACGGGCGCGGGCGCTGGGTCGCTGCGGTCGCACCCGGCGAGTGCGAGTCCGGCGGCAAGGATCAGGCTGGAACTTGCGATGACGCGTCCGCGGGGCATGGTCTTCTCCGTCATGTGGTGGCCTCCCGCGGCCGGTCGGGCGAACCGTCGGGCGACCGCTCGGCAGGCCGTTCGGACTTCGCTGCCTTGCGCGCCGCATTCTTCGCCGCGGCGGCTTCGGGCGTGCGTTCGGCGGCAGGGGAATACGAGATGACCGTGTCGTCCGCCCGCGGCTGGGGCTGGGTGGCGTGCGTGAAGAAGCGCAGCGTGCCATCGGGCCGGACGATCAGCAGCATCTGCCCCGCCTCGGGCAGCCGGTCCTTCGCATCGTCGAAGCCGAACCGGTCGGACAGCCGCGTCTTGCGGAACACCCAGCCCTCGGCCTGCTTGGCGAGGAGGTCCTCCACCCCGAAGCCGGCCTTGAACAGCGCCCGTCCGCGCAGGCTTTCGGGCAGGCGGCTCTTGTCGTGCTCGTTGCCTTCCTCGCCCAACTGGTAGACCGAATCGCGGCCGAAGACGTGCGCGAACTCGTTGCAGACGAGCGTGTTGTACGCCTCGTTCTCGGTCGCCGCGACGAGCGACTGGTACGGCGCGAGATCGAGATCGTGCTCGGTCGCTTCGTGCAGGATCTCGCCGTGATAGAACGGCAGGCCCGCCTGGCGGACGCGGCTCAGACGCTCCCAGCTCGAATCGGCGATGGTGACCGGTGTGCCCAGTTCCTGCATCTGGCGGGCGAGCGCGATCGTCCAGCGGGTCGCGCCGACGATCAGCAGGCCGGGCCGGCTCGATCCCTTGATGCCCAGCAACCGCGCGACGATGTTCATCGTGAACCCGTGCGCGACGATCGTCGCCACCACGACCGCGAAGCTCAGGCCGATGAGGATGTTGCCGTCGGCATAGCCGAGGTCCGCGAGGCGCAGCGCGAACAGGCCGCTGATCGCCACCAGCACGATACCGCGCGGCGCGATCCACGCGATGAACAATCGCTCGCGCCACGGCAGCGAGCTGCCGATCAGGCTGAGCAGGACCGTCGCCGGACGGATCACGAACAGCAACGCGAGCAGAAACAGCCCGAACCGCCATTCGAGGTAGCGCAGGTCTTCCAGCTTCAGGCTGGAGGCGAGCAGGATGAAGATGCCCGACACCAGCAGCACCGCCACGTTCTGCTTGAACGGGTGGATGCTGCGCAGCGACTGCACGTTCATGTTCGCGAGCGCGACGCCCATGACGGTTACCGAGATGAGGCCGGCCTCGTGCTCGATGAGGTCGGCGCCTACGAATACCGCGACCACCACGGTCAGCAGTACCGGCACCTTCAGGAATTCTGGCACCACGCCGCGCGGGAAGGACCACGCGATCGCGCGCGCCGCGGCGTAGCCGAGCACGGCTGCGAGCACCGCCGCCAGCAGCAGGGGTGGCACGATCTCCAGCGCCGTGTATCCGTTCGCCGACTTGCGGAAGTATTCGTAGGCGATGACCGCGCACAGCGCGCCGGCGGGATCGTTGACGATCGATTCCCACTTGAGGATGGCGGCCGGGCGCTGCTGAACGTTCGCCTCGCGCAGCAAGGGAATGACCACCGTCGGGCCCGTCACCACCAGAATGCCGGCGAACAGGATCGCCACCGGCCACACGAGGCCCGCCATGTTGAGCGCCACGCTGCCGAGGAACCAGCCGATCGGCACGCCGAACGCGAAGAGCCGCCAGACCGCGCTGCCGGCGTGCGACCATTCACGGAAATTCAGGCTGAGACCGCCCTCGAACAGGATCAGCGCCACGCCGATCGAGATCATCGGGGCGAGCATCGGCCCGAAGGTCGTCTCGGGGTCGAAGATATGGAGGACTGGCCCGGCGAGAAAGCCGGCAATGAGCATGAGCACGATCGCCGGCCAGCCGGTTCGCCATGCGATCCACTGCGCGCCGATACCAAGCACGCCGACCAGCGCGATCACCAGAGCCTGTGCCTGTTCCATCTACCCCCCTGACGGTCGCAGAAAGCCCGTCCGAACGCAAATGCACCGGGAGGGGCGAAGGTTTCCGCCTTTTGCCCGCCGGTCCGGCGAGCGCGCGCGATCAGTGGCCGGGGAACGCCATCAGGGCGTCGACCGCGAGACCCGCGGTGCGCAGCCGGTCCGCCCCGCCGAGGTCCGGCAGGTCGATCACGAACAGCGCCGACTCCACTCTCGCGGCTGCGCGGCGCAGCAGTTCGGCGGCCGCCAGCGCAGTACCGCCGGTGGCGATGAGATCGTCGACGATCGCCACCCGCGCACCCGGCGGGATGGCGGTGGGGTCGATCTCCAGCCGGTCGGTACCGTATTCGAGATCGTAGTCGATGCCGATGGTGGGCCCCGGCAGCTTGCCGGGCTTGCGCACGGGGACGAAGCCGATGCCGAGTTCGATGGCGACCGCCGCGCCGAAGATGAAGCCGCGGGCTTCCATCCCGGCGACAAGGTCCGCCCCGCGCGCCCGTTCGGCCAGGTGACCGACGCTGGCGCGCAGGCCCTCGCCATGCGCGACGAGGGTCGTGATGTCGCGAAAGAGAACGCCCGGTGCCGGGAAATCAGGCACCGAGCGCACGAGGTCCTTCAACTGGTCCGGGGTCATGCCCCGTGCGTCCTCAGCGGACGACCTTGGCCTTCTTCGGCTTGATCGCAGCCCACACCTGGTTCTTGGCGAGGTAGGCGAGAATGGTGGCGAAGATCAGGAAGCCGAGCACCGGGAAGCCGACCTGGCGGCGCTTCTCGAGCTTGGGCTCGGCCGTCCAGGTCATGAACGCGGTCACGTCTTTCGCCATCTGGTCGACCGTCGGCGCCGGGTTGCCCTCGGCATAAGTCACCTGACCGGCGGCGGTCAGCGGCGGCGGCATCGCGATGTTGAGGTTCGCGAAGTACGGATTGAAGTGGCCGTTGGGCGGCGTGGTGAATTCGGGGAATTCCTCCTTCACCGTTTTCCCGCCGATCGTGAAGGTGTCGAGGTTCCGGTATCCCGTCAGCAGCGAATAGACGTAGTTCGAGCCGTCGTGGCGCGCCTTCGTCATCAGCGACAGGTCGGGCGGCACGGCGTTGTTGTTGGCGGCGCGCGCGGCGACGTCGTTGGGATAAGGATCGGGGAAGTAGTCGGTCGGCAGGCCCGGGCGGGTGTTCGCCTCGCCCGTGGTGGGATCGACCCCGGGAACCTGGAAGCCCGCGGCGATCGCCTTCACCTCGGCATCGGAATATCCGAGCGCGGTGAGATCGCGGAAAGCGACGTACTTCAGGCCGTGGCACCCGGCGCACACTTCCTTGTACACCTGCAGGCCGCGCTGCAGCTGGGCCCGGTCGAAGCGGCCGAACAGCCCGTCCGAGGGCAGGTTCGCGTCGCGCGGGGGCAGGTGGAACTCGTGCTCGGCCGTCGGCTCGACGAACTTGCCTTCCGAAATGACGGTGAAGAGGCCGGTAAAGAAGGCCCACATCGCCATGACCGCGAAGAACACGCCGGCGAGGATTCCGATGATACGGATCATTGTCTTGTCGCTTTCCCTAGGGCCGTGTCACACGCCGACCGGTTCGGCGTTCTCGCCGAGCACCGCGGTCTTGTCCTCGCCGAGCACCGCTTCGGTGATCGAATACGGCAGCGGTTCGGGCCGCTCGATCATGCTGACGATGGGCAGGATGACGAGGAAGTGGAGGAAGTAGTACGCCGAAGCCAGCTGGCTGAGCATGATGTACGGTTCTTCCGCGTGCGCGCCGCCGAGGTAGAACAGGGCGACCATGCACGGGATCAGCCCGAACCAGAAGAACTTGCGGAACAGCGGACGGTAGTGGCCGCTGCGGACCGGACCCTTGTCGAGCCAGGGCAGGAAGAACCACACCAGGATCGCGCTGAACATCGCCATGACGCCCAGGAGCTTCGCCTCGATGATGACGATGTTCGTGAACGGGATGTGCAGGTCCACCGTGAACGCACGAAGGATCGCGTAGAACGGGTAGAAATACCATTCCGGAACGATCAGCGCCGGGGTGCTGAGCGGGTTCGCCTCGATGTAGTTGTCGGGGTGGCCCAGCATGTTCGGCATGAAGAACAGGAAGGCGCAGTAGAGGATCAGGAACACGCCGAGTCCGAACCCGTCCTTCGCGGTGTAGTACGGGTGGAACGGGATCGTGTCGGATTCCTGCTTCACCTCGACGCCGGTGGGGTTCGAGGAACCGGGAATGTGCAGCGCCCAGATGTGCAGCACCACGACGCCGGCGATCACAAACGGCAGCAGGTAGTGCAGCGAGAAGAAGCGGTTGAGCGCCGCATTATCGGGCGCGTAGCCGCCGAGCAGCCAGATCTGGATCGGCTCGCCGATGACGGGAATAGCGCCGAACAGGCCGGTGATGACCTTCGCGCCCCAGAAGCTCATCTGGCCCCACGGCAGCACGCAGCCCATGAACGCGGTGGCCATCGCGAGGAGGAAGATCACCACGCCGAGCAGCCACACCATCTCGCGCGGAGCCTTGTAGCTCGAATAGAAGAACCCGCGGAAGATATGCAGGTACAGCACCATGAAGAAGAAGCTGGCGCCGTTGGCGTGCGCGTAACGCAGCATCCAGCCCCAGTTGACGTCGCGCATGATGTGTTCGGTGGACGCGAAGGCGACCAGGCCGTTGGCGGCATAGTGCATCGCCAGCACGACGCCGGTGACGATCTGCAGCACCAGGCAGAAGCCGGCGAGCACGCCGAAGTTCCACATGTAGTTGAGGTTGCGCGGCACCGGATAGCCGCCGCCGATCGCGCCGTAGACGAGGCGCGGCAGGGGCAGCTTCTCGTCCATCCACTTGGTGAACGCGGTCTGCGGTTCGTAATGCTTGGCCCAGGGGAAGCTCATGGTGGGTGCTCTCTCTCGCCTCAGCCGACCTTGACGACGGTGTCGCTGATGAATTCGTAGTCCGGAACCTCGAGGTTCGTGGGCGCCGGACCTTTGCGGATGCGCGCGGCGGTGTCGTAGTGCGAACCGTGGCACGGGCAGAAATAGCCGCCGAACTCGCCGCGCGGCTCGCCTTCGGCGGCGCCCAGCGGGACGCAGCCAAGGTGCGTGCACACGCCCATCGTGATGAGCATGTCGGTATGGCCTTCCTTGGTCCGCTCTTCCAGCGTCTGCGGGTCGCGCAGATCGCCCAGCGGAACGGCGTCGGCCATCTGGATTTCCTGCGGCGTCAGGCGGCGCACGAACAGCGGCTGCTTGCGGAAGATCGCCTTGATCGCCTGGCCCGGCTGGATCGCCGAGACGTCGACCTCGGTGCTGCTTTCCGCGAGCACGTCGGCGCTGGGGGCCATCTGGCTGATGAGCGGAAGGAGGACGATCACGCCGCCGGTGCCCGCCGCGGCGACCGCCGCGATGTTCAGGAAGTCGCGCCGGCGAACATGGTCTCCGCCGCCTTCGCCCTCGACCGCAACGGTCCCGGGGATGGCGTCGGGGTTCGCGGTGCCAGTGGTGTCAGCCATCGGTGGTGCCTTGCCCTAACGATTGAGCGCCCGCGACGAAACGAGCGGATAGATACTTGCCGACCGGCCACGATCCGAAGCTGCAATGCCCCTGTTTCGCGGTTCACTCGCAGGATGGGCACGCGCCCGCCCCCAGTGCCGGTTTGCGGCGCGCATAAACGCAAGTTGCCACCTTGCCAACCGCCATTGTGGCGCAATTCCGACCGCTCTGGCGCCCCCGGCTCCGCACCTTTGCGTCAGGCGATCCCGATCACCGAGATCTGCCGCCCGCCGGTCGGTTCGCCCCGATGGGTCGCCCGGCGATAGGACCGGAAGGTGCCTTCCTCGGCGTAGGTGTCGCGTTCCGCGACCTCGACGATGCCCACGCCCGATTCGGCAAGCCGCCAGGCGACGAAGCCGGCCAGGTCGAACTGCCAGTGGCCGGCGCTTCCCGGGGCGAAGAACCGTTCCGCCCCGGATGGAAACGCATCGTGCATGTCCGCGCCCACTTCGTACGAAGCCTGCGCGATGCACGGTCCGATGGCGGCCGCGATCCGTTCGGCCCGGGCGCCCAGCGCGATCATCGCGGCGACCGTGTTGCCGATCACCCCGCCCGCCGCGCCGCGCCAGCCCGCGTGCGCCGCACCGACGACGCCGGCTTCGCGATCGGCGAGGAGAACGGGCGCGCAGTCGGCGGTGACGATGCCGAGCAAGAGGCCGGGCACCTCGGTGACCAGCGCATCGGCAGCCGGCGGCGCGGCGCCGTCGTCCCACGGGCCGGTGATCGTCGCGACATCGGGCGAATGGACCTGCCGCACCGTCACCAGCGGACCCGGCAGCGGGCGGTTGGCGGCGGTGAGCCCGTCCTGGTCCGAAAAGCCGTGCGGCAGACCCGCCAGCGCCCGCGCTTCGATGAGGTCAGCCAAGCGAGCGGCTCACCTGTTCGAAGGTATCGCGCGACAGGCCCCCGGTCGCGGCGATCCGTTCCAGCTCGCTTCGCATCATCGCCGCGCGGCCCGGCTCCACCCGCCGCCAGCGCCCGAGCGGCGGCACGAAGCGCGCGGCGGTCTGCGCATTGAGCGGGTCGAGCGCGAGTATGAGGTCGGCGATGATACGGTAGCCCTCGCCGCTCGCGTCGTGGAATGCGTGCGGGTTGCCGGCGAACGCCATGTACAGGCTGCGCACCCGGTTGGGGTTGCGCAGCGAGAAGTCGGGATGCTTCGCCAGCGCCTTCACGTGTTCGATCGCGGCGGGGTGGAGCGAGGCGGCTTGCAGGCTGAACCACTTGTCGATCACCAGCGCGTTGTTCCGGTAGCGGTTGTAGAAATCGATCAGCTTGTTCGTCCGCTCGATTCCGTCGAGCCCACACAGCACCATCAGCGCGCCCTGCCGGTCGGTCATCGTCGTCGCGGCGTCGTATTGCGCCGCGGCCATCTTCGCGGCCCGTTCGGGGCTGCCCGCGGCAAGGTAGACGAGTGCCTGCGTCTTCACCTTGCGCGCACCGCGGGCCTCGGCGGTCATGCCGTCAGACAGCTTGCTCGCCCGCTCGTGGAGCGCCGCGAGCGCATCCTCCAGCCGCACGCCTAGCCATGCCTTCAGCGCCTCGCGCGCGGCGTGGATGCGCCCGGGGTCCGAGACCAGCAGCTGTTCGGCGATGTAGGTCTGGCTCGGCAGCATCATAAGCTCGCCGCGCATCTGGTCGTCGAGGCCCTCGTCGGCGAGGATAGCCTCGAGCGCCCCGCCGATCGCCGCGCGCCCGGCATCGCGGTCCGTATCGGACAGCCCGCCGCCGACTTCGGCGACCAGATGCCCGACGATCAGTTCCTGCATCGCCTCGTACCGGGCGAAGGCGTCGTCATCGTGCGCGGCGAGGAACACGAGATCGTCCGCGGACACCGCGCGCTCGATCGACACGGGGGCCGAGAAGCCGCGATTGATGGACAGCACCGGCGCATCGGCGAACCCGTCGAACGCGATCGTCTTGTCGGCGCCGTCGAGCACGACGAGCTGTTCGCCGCGGTGCTTGCCGGTCGCGCGGTCAAACAGCGCGAGCTTCAGCGGGATCGGCATCGGCAGCTTGGCGAGCTGGCCGGGGGTCGCGGGGATTTCCTGCCCGAGCGTCAGTGTCGCCGTATCGCCGTCGTGCGCCAGCGCGACCTCGACCTTCGGTGTGCCGGCCTGGCTGTACCAGCGGCGGAACTGCGCAAGGTCGAGCCCCGCCCCGTCCTCCATCGCCTTCACGAAATCCTCGCAGGTCGCCGCCTCGCCGTCGTGGCGCTCGAAATAGAGGTCGGTGCCCTGCCGGAAGGCTTGCGGCCCCGCCATCGTGCGCATCATGCGGATGACCTCGGCGCCCTTGTTGTAGATGGTCGAGGTGTAGAAGTTCGAGATCTCGCGGAAGCTGTCGGGGCGGATGGGATGCGCCAGCGGGCCCGAATCCTCGGGAAACTGGATGCTGCGGAGCAGGCGCACGTCCTCGATCCGCTTGACCGCCTCACCCTGCATGTCCTGGCTGAAGAGCTGGTCGCGCAGCACCGTGAAGCCTTCCTTCAGGCTGAGCTGGAACCAATCGCGGCAGGTCACGCGGTTGCCCGACCAGTTGTGGAAGTATTCGTGCGCGATCACGCCCTCGATCCCGTCGTAGTCGCCGTCGGTGGCGGTTTCCGGATCGGCGAGGACGTACTTGGTGTTGAAGACGTTGAGGCCCTTGTTCTCCATCGCCCCCATGTTGAAGTCGCCCACCGCGACGATGTTGAACAGGTCGAGGTCGTATTCGCGCCCGAACGTCTCCTCGTCCCATCTCATCGACTTCTTGAGCGATTCCATCGCGTGCTGCGTGCGCGGCAGGTCGCCTTCGCGCACGTAGATGTTCAGTTCGACCGCGCGGCCGTTCATGGTGGTGAAGCTGTCGGTGCGCGCGACGAGATCGCCCGCCACCAGCGCGAAGAGGTAGCTCGGCTTGGACCAGGGATCGTGCCATTCGGCCCAATGGGTTCCGTCCTCGCCCTCGCCGGTCGCGACCCGGTTGCCGTTCGACAGCAGCACGGGGAACTGGTCCTTCGGGCCCGCCATCCGCACGGTATAGGTGCTGAGCACGTCGGGCCGGTCGGGGAAGAAGGCGATGCGGCGGAAGCCCTCGGCCTCGCACTGGGTGCAGAGCATCCCGTTCGAGGCGTAGAGGCCCATGAGCTGGCTGTTCTCGGCCGGCGCGATCCGGGTCACGACAGTGACCTCGTGTCGTTCGTGGGCGAGCGGGATCACGAGATCGCCATCTTCCATCCGCCAGTCGCTCGCGCCTTCGCCGTCGATCTCGACCGAGACCGGCTCCAGCCCGTCGCCATTGAGGCGCAGGACGTCGGCTCCATCGACCGCGGGGTTGGGTTCGATCGCCAGCGTGCAGGTGACCCGCGTGCTCTCGATCCCGAGTTCGAACTCCAGCCGCGTGACGGGCACGAGCCAGGGGAACGGCGTGTAGTCCTCGCGCCGGATTACAGGCGGTTCTTTGGGCATCGGCGGCGCGTCGGCCATCTCGGGGTTGCCGTCGGGGGTGGAGGGTGTGCGGGCGATATCCATGATTATCCGTTCGAACCTTATCGTGAGCCTGTCGAGACGCTAAACGCACGACATGGCGCATATGTTCATCTTCGGGCTCGGTTACAGTGCAAAGGCGATCGTCGCGGCATTGCCGGACGGCTGGACGGTGGAGGCGACGGGGCGCGACGGCACGGTAGATTTCGCCGATCGGGACGGGGTGCGCGCGGCGCTGGGCCGGGCGGATCACGTGCTGTCGTCGGTCCCGCCGCAGGAGGGGGCCGACCCGGTGCTGGCGTCCTACGGCGACGAAATAGGCCACCGCTGGCTCGGCTACCTGTCCTCCACCGGGGTCTACGGCGACGCGGGCGGGGCGTGGGTGGACGAAAGCTCGCCGACCGGCGGCGGGCGGCGCTCGGCGCGGGCGGAGGCCGATGCGGCATGGCTGGATCGGGGGGCGCGGGTGTTCCGCCTCCCCGGCATCTACGGCCCCGGCCGCAGCGCGCTCGACCGGGTGCGCGAGGGCAAGGCGCACCTGATCGACATGCCGGGCCAGGTATTCAGCCGGGTCCACGTGGCCGACATCGCGGCGGGCGTCGTCGCCGCGCTCGATGCGCCGGCCGGTGCCTACAACCTTGCCGACGACCTGCCCGCGAGCGGCAACGCAGTGACCGAGGAGGCGTGCCGGCTCCTCGGCGTATCGCCCCCGCCGCTGCAAACGATGGACGAGGCCGGCCTCAGCCCGATGGCGCGCGGATTCTATGCGGAAAACCGCCGGGTCTCGAACGGCAAGGCGAAGCGGGTTCTCGGCTGGGCGCCGCGCTATCCGAGCTACCGCGAGGGGCTGGCCGCTATTCTGATGGCGGAGCGGGGTTAGGCGCAGCCGCCACCTGCCGGGCGCGCAGCGCGACGACCATGCCCGCGGTCGCCAGCAGCGCGCCGCCGACCGCCAGGGCGGACCAGCGATACCCCTCCAGCACGGTCGAGATTGCCATCGCCACCACGATCACCAGCACGCCGTTGTACGCCGCCCGCCCCGCGCCGATCTCGCGCACGAGCTGGTAGTAGAGCGGGAACGTGGTGACCGTGCCGGCCAGCGCGAGCCACGCCGTGCCTGCCCAGAACCAGCCCGATGCGGGCAGCTGCGGCGACCCCGCCAGCGCGAACGCCACCGCGGCATCGATGCCGACCCCGTAGAGGATCGCCCATGCGAGCAGGCTGACCAGCGGCACGTCGCGCCCCGCCGGTCCCGCCTGCAGCACGTTCGACAGCGATGCCGACAACATCCCCGCCAGCGCCAGCGCGGCGCCGAGCGCGACGTTGCCTTCGAGCGGAGCCTCGCGCGCCTCGTTCGCCAGCAGCAGGCCTATCCCGCACAGCGCGATCGCGCTGCCGAACATGAAGCGCGGGGTGACCGCCTGCCCCAGCAGCGCGCGGGCGAACAGCGCGTTCGAGACGAACATCATGCCGATGATGAGGGCCACGATGCCCGAGGTGAGGTGCTCTTCCGCGGCATAGACGAAGGTGAAGTTGAGGCAGAACTGGAACAGCCCCATGACCATCGCGAGCCGGTGCGCGCGGCCCGGCATGGCCAGCGACTTGCCCATCAGGATGGCCAGCGCGAACATCGCCGGGGCGGCGAGCGCGAAGCGGTAAACCACCGCCCAGTGCCGGTCGACGCCGGCGATCTGCCCGCGAATGACGTACCAGGTCGATCCCCAGATGAGCGCGGTGACGACGAACGGGATCGCGATGCGCGGCCGCAGCAGCGCGTGCGCGGGCGCGCCCGTCACAGCCCGGCGATCGCCTGTGCGAGCGCCTTCGCGTCCGCTTCGCGCGTGTTCCAGGCGGTCACGAAGCGCGCGGCGTCGCTGCCCCAGTCGTAGAAGCCGAAGCCTTGCCCGCGCAGCGTCTCGCGCTCGGCCCCGGTCAGGCGCACGAACAGCTCGTTCGCCTCGACCGGGTGCATCAGCCGCTCGCCGCACGCCTGGCCGATCTCGGCCGCGGCGGCGTTGGCATGGCGCGCGTTGGCGAGCCAGATGTCGCCGTCCAGCATGGCGGCGATCTGCGCGGCGAGGAACCGGCCCTTCGATTGCAGGTGCCCCGCCCGCTTGCGGCGATAACGCGCCACGTCGGCAAGGTCGGGGCGGAAAAATACGATCGCTTCGGCGGTGAGGCCGCCGTTCTTCACGAAACCGAAGCTCAGCGCATCGCACGGCCCCGCCGCTTCGGCCGGCGAGCAGCCGAGGAACGCGGCCGCATTGGCGAAGCGCGCGCCGTCGACGTGGAAGCCCAGTCCCCTGGCCCGGGCCGTCTCGCCCAGCGCCACCAGTTCGGCGGGGCGATAGGCGCGGCCGTATTCGCTCGCCTGGGTGACGCTGAGCGCGTGGGGCTGGACCTGGTGCACGTCGTCGCGGATGGGATCGACGACCGCGCGCACCGCCGCAGGCGTCAGCTTCGCGCCTTCGCCTTCGGCCAGCAGCAGCTTGGCCCCGTGGAGGTAGAACCCGGGCGCGCCGCCCTCGTCGACCTCGATATGCGCCTCGCGGTGGCACACGACCCCGCCGTGGGGCGGGCACAGGGTGGCGAGCGCAAGGCAGTTCGCCGCGGTGCCGGTCGCGACCCACAACACCGCCGCCTCGCGCCCGAACAGCTCGGTGAACCGCGCGTCGAGGCCCTGCGACATGGCATCCCCGTCGTAGGGCGGCTGCGCATCGTCGGCGGCGCGCATGGCGTCCCAGACGGCGGGATGCACGGCGGCGACGTTGTCGGAGAGGAACTGCATGACGGAACGCCCCTAGCTGCCGGCGCGTTCGCCGGGAAGAAGGAGATAGGCATGGCCACCGAAGGACTAGAAATTACCAGCACCGGCGACGCGGCGAGCGGCGAATACCGCGCCACGCTGCCCGGAACCGATGCGGTAGGCCGGTTGACATGGAAGGCCCGCGGCGAGGCGCGGATCGCCGACCATACGCTGGTCCCGCCCGAGATCGGTGGGCGTGGCGTCGCGGCCGCACTGGTCGACGCATTGGTGGCCGACGCGAAGAAGGAGGGCTTCAAGATCGTCCCGCAGTGCAGCTACGTCGAGGCGCAGTTCCGCCGCCATCCCGAATGGTCCGACCTGCTGGCGGGCACCCCGTCCTGACGGGAGGCCGATGCGCGGTCAGCGCGCCGCCATCGCCTCCGCGAAATCGACGCCGGCGATGCTGTCGAGCACGGCGGCGCGGATGCGGCGCGCCTCCGCCAGCGGAACCGCGTCGAACGCCAGGGTGCCGCCCGCCAGCCCGAGGTGCAGCGTGGCGTAGCCGCCGCGCCGCGCGAGCGGTCCCTGCGCGATCTCGACCGACTGCAGGCGCACCCGGCTGGCGACGTCGATGCTGGGCACGAGCCAGCCGTGGCGGGTATAGACCTGCCGCCCGTCCAGCGCATGGCGCGCCCGCCGCCAGCGGAAATACTGGCGCGCGGCGATCACCGGCAGCGCGAGCAGCGGCAGCACCGCGAGCGCCGGCACCTTCGAGAACAGGACCGCCACCGCTGCGGCGACCGGCAGGATCGACCCCAGCGCCCAGCGGTCGACGAAGGCGCGCGGGGCCGCACGATGCCAGTCGATTTCGGCGGTCGGCAGCGCGAATCCGGCGGCCCGCGCGATGGGCTCGATCTCGTCCAGCTTCGCGAAGGGCGCGACGACATGGCTAGCCCCGCCCGAATCCTGCGCCAGGCTGACGAACTTCATGTCGTACCAGCCGAATAGGCGGCGCAGCAGGCGGGTCCGCACCTCGATTGCCTGGACCCGGTGCGCGGGCATGACCACGTCGCTTTTCGTGAAGAGCCCCCGCGTGCGGCGGAACCCCTTGGCGGTGCGGCGCAGCGCGAAATCCCAGTCCCGCGCAATGGTGCGCAGCAACCCGGTCAGGAAACCGACCACGACCAGCACCAGCAGCGCGAGCGAGATCGCCGCGGCCTGCGCAAACGGTCCGAGCGCGGCGAGCCAGTGGGTGCCGCCGTCGAACCGCGCCTGCCAGCCTTCCCAGTCCCACACGTCGAAGGGCAGGAAATCGTCGAACTGCTGCGCCGCGCCGAGCGCGACCGCGAAGGCGGCAAGCGAGAATTCGAACAGGCCGAACGTCGCCAGCCGCCGCGGGGGCATGGCGAACAGGATCTCGCCCTCCGGCTCGCGCGTGATGGCGGCATCGGTCGCTGCAGGGGCGGTCGCCGCGGTTGCTTCTGATGGAGCGTCGGCCGCCTCGTCGTCCTTGCGCTCGCGCACCAGTTCGCGCAGCGCCGCGCTCTCGGCGAGCGGCAGCCAGGCCAGCGCGATCTCGTCCTTGCCGCCCGCGCCGGTTTCGAAGCGGACTTGCGCCAGCCCCAGCGCGCGGGCCAGCAGCGGCTGCTCCATGCTGACATCCTGGATCCGGTCGTAAGGTACCGAGCGCGCCGCGCGGGCGAGAAGCCCGGTCTCCACCCGAATGTCTTCCGCCCCCACCGTGTAGGTCGTGCGCAACCAGCGCACAGCGCCGCCGATCACGCCGAACGCGACCGCGAGGATCGCGATGGCGGCAATGAACCCCACGCCTGCGAATTCGCTGCGGATGCCGTAGGCGCCGGCCACTGCGGGCAGGATCGCCTTGCGGATGTCCGACAGCGCCGACACGAAGATCCCGAGCGGAGCGGTGCGCTTCGGCCCTGCGGCAGACTCGTCCGTCACGGCAGGTCGCCGGTCACACCGTGTCGCGCCGAATGTGCGCGCGGATCGCCTCGCGCATCGCGGCGGCATCGGCCGCGGCGAGGCCGGGGAGCGAGACGCTGGCATTGTGGGTGCCGGCGGTGTGCACGACCAGCGTCGAAAGCCCGAACATGCGTTCCAGCGGACCCTGCGTCACGTCGATGTGCTGGACCCGGCCGAACGGCACGACGGTATCGCTGCGGAACAGGAGGCCGCGTACAACGCGCAGCCGGTCGCCGCCCATCCGGTAGCCGCGCGCTGCATGGCGCCGAAGGGGAACGCGCAGGACGAGGAACAGCGCGGCAAGCAGGACCGGCACCACGAACATGCCGGTTGGCAGCAGGTCGGCCGTTTCGAGCACAAGCGAGCCGACCACCAGCGGCGCGGCCGCCAGCGCGGCCTGCGTGCGGAGCAGATTGACGTGCGCCGGCGCGAGCTGCGTCAGCGCGGCATCGTCGTCATCGACGGTACGATCTCCGAGTTCGGCGGCTTGCCCCTGCACGTCCATGGTGCCTTATGTGGCTAACACGGTGCTGGCTTGCAAGCCGATTCGGAACGCTCGGATAGTCTCCGCGGCCTCAAGCAGCGAAGCGGTAGGCCGACAAGGAACCGAGCGGGAGGCGGGGAGGGATGGTGCTGCTGGAGAGGATTGAACTCTCGGCCTCACCCTTACCAAGGGTGTGCTCTACCACTGAGCTACAGCAGCGAAACCATCGGATGCATCCCCGCCGGCATGGCCGCACCGGGGAGCGGGCGCGCTCTAGCGTGCGGCCCGACCTTGTCAAGCATTGCGCGCCGTAGCAATGGCGTGCGCCATGACCGGCGGGACCGACAAGACGACGCGCGAGGAGCGCCTGGCCGCGAAACTGCGCGAGAACCTGCGCCGCCGCAAGGCGCAGGCGCGGGCGATGAATGCGGGCAATCCGGCCACGCCCGGCCTTCCCAAAGAAACCGGCGAACGCTAGGGGCGAGCGCTCCCGAGACGCCATCCGGAGCGACGCCTTGCCGACCCTGATCCTAGTCCGCCACGGCCAGAGCCAGTGGAACCTGGAAAACCGCTTCACCGGCTGGTGGGACGTCGACCTCACGGAAAAAGGCGTGGCCGAGGCCGAGGCGGCGGGCCGCCTGCTGGCCGACAAGGGCGTGCTGCCGACGGTCGCCTTCACCTCGATGCAGACCCGCGCGATCAAGACGCTGCACCTGGCGCTGGAGGGATGCGGGCGGCTGTGGATCCCCGAAACGAAGGACTGGCGCCTCAACGAGCGGCACTACGGCGGGCTCACCGGCCTCGACAAGCAGGAGACCCGCGACCGCCACGGCGACGAGCAGGTGCACATCTGGCGCCGCAGCTTCGACGTGCCGCCGCCCGCGATGGAGGCGGGCAGCGAATACGATCTCGCCGCCGATCCGCGCTATGCCGGGATCGCCGTGCCGGGCGCGGAAAGCCTGAAGCTGACCATCGAACGCGTACTGCCCTACTGGGAAGGCGCGATCCTGCCCGAGCTCGCGAAGGGCGAGACGGTGATCGTCTCGGCGCACGGCAATTCGCTGCGCGCGCTGGTCAAGCACCTGTCGGCGATTTCCGACGCGGACATCACCGACCTCGAGATCCCGACCGGCCAGCCGATCGTGTACGACTTTACCGACGACATGACGCCGGGCGAACGGCGCTACCTCAAGGACACCTGAGATGGCATCCGGTCAGGCAAGCGGGCCCGCGAAGGTCGCCATCGTCATGGGCAGCCAGTCCGATTGGCCCACGATGAAGCGCGCCGCCGAAGTGCTGGACGAGCTGGGCATCGCCTGTGAGGCGCGGATCGTCTCGGCCCACCGCACGCCCGACCGCCTGCACGCGTTCGGTAAGGGCGCGGCGGGCGAGGGGTTCCAGGTCGTCATCGCGGGGGCGGGCGGAGCGGCGCACCTGCCCGGCATGATCGCCGCGCTCACCCACCTGCCGGTGCTGGGCGTTCCGGTTCAGTCGAAGGCGCTTTCGGGCATGGATAGCCTGCTGTCGATCGTGCAGATGCCCGCCGGCATTCCCACCGGGACGCTGGCGATCGGAGAGCCCGGCGCGACGAATGCGGGCCTGCTCGCCGCGGCGATCCTCGCGCTGTCGGACGCAGGCCTGTCGCAGCGGTTGCAGGACTGGCGCGCCGCGCGCACCGATGCGGTGGGCGAGGTGCCTGAGAACTGATGCGGCAGGCACAATCGCTGAAGCCGGGCAGCACCATCGGCATCCTGGGCGGCGGCCAGCTCGGCAGGATGCTGGCGATGTCCGCCGCGCAGCTCGGCTATCGCTGCCACATCCTGACGCCCGAGCGCGACAGCGTCGCCGCCGAAGTCGCCGCCGAGACGACCGTCGCCCCGCTGACCGACCCGCTCGCCATCGGCCGCTTCGCCGACGCCTGCGATGCGATCACCTTCGAGTGGGAGAACGTGCCCACCGGCCCGCTGCAGTTCCTGGGCGACGCCATCGCGCCGTCGGTCCGAGCGCTGGAAACCGCGCAGGACCGCCTGCGCGAAAAACGCTTCGTGGAAGACCTCGGCGGCCGACCCGCGCCCTTCGCCCCGGTCGATTCGGCCGACGACCTCGCCCGCGCGATCGCCCGCATCGGCACCCCCGGCGTGCTCAAGACCGCGCGCGACGGCTACGACGGGAAGGGCCAGTGGCGGCTCGCCGGGCCGCGCGACGTCGAGGCGATCCGCCTGCCGCAGGCGCCGTGCGTGTACGAAGGCTGGGTCGACTATGCGGCCGAATTCTCGGTCATCCTCGTGCGCGGTGCCGATGGCGAGGTGCGGTTCTGGGATTCGACCGAGAACCGCCACGAAGACGGCATCCTCTCGCAATCGCTCTGGCCGCCGTGCGATGCGGTGGCGGCGCAGGTCGGCCCGGCGCGCGCGCTGGCCGAGAAGGTCGCCCACGCGCTAGGCTACGTCGGGGTGCTGACCTGCGAATTCTTCGCGACCGCCGCCGGCCCGGTGTTCAACGAAATGGCTCCGCGGGTCCACAATTCGGGCCACTGGACGATCGAGGGCGCGGCGACGAGCCAGTTCGAGAACCACATCCGCGCGGTCGCCGGCCTGCCGCTGGGCAACACCGCGACGACCGCGGGCCGGGTGACGATGGACAACATCATCGGCGACGTGTCGGGCGCGCACGCGGTCCTGTCCGATCCCGCCGCGCACCTCCATCTCTACGGCAAGTCCGACGCGCGCGAAGGACGCAAGATGGGGCACGTGACGCGAATATGGCACGGCAGATAGTCGCCATCCTCGCGCGGGCGGACAACGGGACGATCGGCCGCGACGGGGCGCTGCCGTGGCGGATTTCCGCCGACCTCAAGCGGTTCAAGGCGCTCACGCTGGGCAAGCCGATGATCATGGGCCGCAAGACCTTCGAGAGTTTCCCCGCGCCGCTGCCGGGACGCCGCCACATCGTCCTCACGCGCAGCCGCGAATGGCAGGCCGACGGGGCCGAGGTCGCCCACGCGGCGGACGAGGCGCTGGCGATGGCGGGGGACGGCGACGTCTCGGTGATCGGCGGCGCCGAGATCTACCGCCTGCTGCTGCCCGCCGTCACGCGCATCGAACTGACCGAGGTCCGCGGCGATTACGACGGCGACACCCGTGTGCCCGCGTTCGGCGACGACTGGCGCGAGGTCGCGCGCGAGGATCATGCGGCGGACGGCGCGACGCCCGCCTACAGCTTCGTCACGCTCGAACGGCCGGGGGAGCAACCCTGATGCGCTGGCTCGACCATCGCGAGCGGATGCCCGACAGCTTGCGCGGCGCGGTGATCGCGCTCGGCAATTTCGACGGGTTCCATCTCGGCCACCAGGCGGTCGCGGGCGAGGCGATCCGCTGGGCGCGCGAAGGCGGCCGTCCGAGCATCGTCGCCACGTTCGACCCGCATCCCGTGCGCCTGTTCCGGCCCGATGCCCCGCCGTTCCGGCTCACCACCCTCGAACAGCGGCAGGAACTCTACCTCGCCGCCGGGGCGACGGCGATGATGGTGTTCCACTTCGACCGCGATCTCGCCGGCACGACCGCCGACGGCTTCGTGCGCCACCTGCTGCACGACCGGCTGGGCGTGGCGGGCGTCGTCACCGGCGAGGATTTCACCTTCGGCAAGGATCGCGGCGGCAACCTCGACGTGTTGCGGGACCTCGGGGCGCAAGTAGGGATCGAGACCCGCACCGTGCCCCCGGTGATGGAGGGCGGCGCGCCGGTATCCTCCAGCCGCATCCGCGAGGCGTTGCGGCAGGGCGACTGCGAGACAGCCGCCCGGCTGCTCACCCGCCCCTTCGCGATCCGCGGCGTGGTCCAGCACGGCGACAAGGTCGGGCGGACCATCGGCTATCCGACCGCCAACCTGCCGCTCGAGGGATACCTGCGCCCGCGCTACGGCATCTACGCGGTGACCGGGCGGGTGCTCGCAACAGGGCAGGAGCTCATGGGCGCGGCGAACATCGGCGTGCGCCCGACTTTCGATCCGCCCAAGGAACTGCTCGAGCCCTACTTCTTCGATTTCTCCGGCGATCTCTACGGGCAGGAGATCGAGGTCGCGTTCCATCATTTCCTGCGCCCGGAGGCGAAGTTCGATTCGCTCGAAGCCCTGCAGGCGCAGATGGCGCGCGACTGCGACGAGGCACGGCGGCTGCTCGATGGGTAAGTGGCTCCGGCGCGCACTGTTCGCCTTCGCGGTGCTGTTCTTCGGCTGGACGTTCCTCAACGCGAGCTGGCTCGCGCCCGAGCCGGTGGGCAAGCCCGGCCTTGTCGCGCACCGCGCCGCGGGGGAGCCGATCGGCACCTGCACACCCGCACCCGGCGCCGCACGCTATCCCGTGCTCCCCGACAACAGCCTGGCCGCGATCGCCACCGCGCGGCAGCTGGGCGCGAGCATGATCGCGATCGAGGTCGCGCCGGACGGCACCATCGCCCCCGCCCGCTGCACCGACAGCTTCGGCGCGGCGCCCACGCTGTCCCAGATCGCACAGGTGGCGAAACCCAAGGCGCTGCTGTTCACGTTCGCAAAGGGCAGCGACGCCGCCGCCGCCGACCGGCTGGTCGCGAAGCTGAAGGCGATCGGCCGCGATCCGGTCGCAGCGGGCGATGCGTTCTATGCCGCCGACGAGGCGCGTGACGGCGTGATCGCCCGCATGCGCGCGCTCCTCCCGCAAGCCTGGGTGTTCAGCGCCGCCAGCGCGCGCACCTGCCGCGATGCGTACCGCAAGTCGGGCTGGACCGGCGTGCTGCCGGACGAATGCAAGGGCGGCACGATGATGATCCCGATCGACGCGCAAGGATCGCTCGCCGGGTGGCCGAACCGCCTGCTCCAGCGGATGAAGGACGGCGGCGGCCGGGTGATCATGGTCGGCCCTTCCGCCACCGCCGGCGAGGTCGATGGCGACCCGGCAGGTCTCACCCTGCCCGAACAGTTCGGCGAGATTCCGGCGAGCTTCAACGGGCTCATCTGGGTGGACGACCTGTGGAACCTCGGCCCGTCGCTCTACCCCCGCGTCGACAACCGCAGCCGCGCCGAACAGGACGCGGGCGAGGCGGCGATGAAGGCCCGGCGGGCGGGCCAGCGGTAGCAAGGCGCGAAAACCTTTCCTAGCGGGCCGCCTTCGGCTAGCGGCCATGCCGCCATGAGCGATGACACTCCCCAACGCGACAGCCAACGAGATTGGCGCGACACCGTCTTCCTGCCGAAGACCGACTTTCCCATGAAGGCCGGCCTGCCGCAGAAGGAGCCGGGCATCGCTGCGCGCTGGGAGGACGAGAAGCTCTACGAGCGCCTGCGCGATGCGCGCCGCGGCCGGCCCAAGTTCATGTATCACGACGGCCCGCCCTACGCGAACGGCGACATGCACATCGGCCACGCGCTCAACCATACGATCAAGGACATGGTCTGCCGCACGCAGAATCTGCTCGGCAAGGATGCGCCCTATGTGCCCGGGTGGGACTGCCACGGGCTGCCGATCGAATGGAAGGTCGAGGAACAGTACCGCAAGGCCAAGCGCGACAAGGACGAGGTCCCGCTGCTGGAATTCCGCGCCGAGTGCCGCGCCTACGCGCAGCACTGGGTCGACGTGCAGCGCGGGCAGCTGAAGCGGCTCGGCGTGATGGCCGACTGGGACCACCCTTACCTCACCATGCAGCCCGAGAGCGAGGCGACGATCGTCGCCGAACTGCTCAAGTTCGCGGAGAGCGGCCAGCTCTATCGCGGCGCCAAGCCGGTGATGTGGTCCCCGGTCGAAAAGACCGCGCTGGCCGAGGCCGAGGTCGAGTACGAGGACGTGGTCTCGACGCAGATCGACGTGGCGTTCGAGATCGTGGAGAGCCCGATCCCCGAACTGGTCGGCGCGCACGCGGTGATCTGGACGACCACGCCGTGGACGATCCCGGTGAACCAGGCGATCGCTTATGGGCCGGAGGTTGAGTATGTCGGTCTAGAAATTCTCTCGATCGTTCACACCGCGTGGAGTTCGATCAACGAGCCCCATCCCGCCTACCCCGATGATCTGCGTGCTGCGCTAGCTGGTCGAAAGTACCTGATTGCCGAACCTCTTCTTGAGGAGTTCAAGAACCGGTTCGAGCAACAACTGGCGCGTGAAGGCCAAAGCGGCGTTGGGCTAGTCATCAAGCCCTTCTGGCGCGGCAAAGGCTCCGACCTCGCCGGCACCGTCGCCCGCCACCCCATGTACCACCTCGGCGGGTTCTTCGCCGAGCCGCGGCCGTTCCTGCCGGGCGAGTTCGTCACCACCGATACCGGCACCGGGCTCGTCCACATGGCGCCCGATCACGGCGAGGACGATTTCGAGCTGTGCAAGGCGCACGGCCTGACCCCGAAGTTCGCGGTCGAGGGCGACGGCAAGTACCGCGCGGACTGGGGCTGGCTCGGCGGGCAGGGTTCGGTGATCAACCCCAAGTTCAACGCCCCCGACGGACCAATCTGTTCGGACTTGCGCGAAGCGGGCGCGCTGCTGGCGGCGAGCGCGGATTACAAGCACAGCTACCCGCACTCGTGGCGCTCGAAAGCCAAGGTAATCTTCCGCTGCACCCCGCAGTGGTTCGTGCCGATGGATAGGCCGCTCGCCTTCAGGGGAGGGGCCGGGGGAGGGGCCGGTCAGGAAGGCCTGGCCGCGCCTGACAGCCCCCACCCCAACCCCTCCCCTGAAGGGGAGGGGCTTACGCTCCGCGAAATCGCCATGGCCGAGATCGAGCGCGTGCGCTTCATCCCCGAAAAGGGCCGCAACCGCCTCGGCAGCATGGTCTCCGGTCGCCCCGACTGGGTGCTCAGCCGCCAGCGCGCCTGGGGCGTGCCGATGACGCTGTTCGTCAGCCGCAAGAGCGGCGAATACCTCGTCGACGAAGCGGTCAACGCGGCCATCGTCGAAGCCGTCCGCGCCGAGGGTATCGACGCCTGGACGCCCGACACCGCGCACCGCTTCCTCGGCGAGGCCTACAACCACGACGAGTGGGAAGCGGTGTCCGACATCCTCGACGTGTGGTTCGATTCGGGATCGAGCCACGCCTATGTGCTGGACAGCGGCCGCTGGCCCGACCTCACCTGGCCCGCCGACATCTACGTCGAAGGGTCCGACCAGCACCGCGGCTGGTTCCAGGCGAGCCTGCTCGAAAGCTGCGGAACCCGCGGCCGCGCGCCGTTCGACCAGTTGCTCACCCACGGCTTCACGATGGATGCCAAGGGCATGAAGATGTCCAAGAGCCTCGGCAACACGGTCGATCCGCTGAAGGTCATGGAAACCTACGGCGCGGACATCATCCGCCTGTGGGCGCTGTCGGTCGACTTCACCGAGGACCACCGCATCGGCGACGAGATTTTGAAGGGCGTCGCCGACCAGTATCGCAAACTTCGCAATACCTTCAGATACTTGCTCGGCGCGCTCGAAGGGTTCGACGAAACCGAGACGCTCCCGGTCGGCGAGATGCCCGAACTCGAGCAGTACGTACTTGATCAACTTTCGCAGGTCGACGCCGCGCTGCGCCGGGCAACCGACGAATACGACTTCAACACCTACGTCCGCACGCTTATCGATTTCTGCAACGAGGACCTGTCGGCGTTCTATTTCGATATCCGCAAGGATTCGCTTTACTGCGACGCCCCCGGCAGCACCCGCCGCCGCGCCGTGCGGACCGTGTTCGACACGCTGTTCCACGCGCTCGTCCGCTGGGCGGCGCCGGTGCTGGTGTTCACCGCCGAGGAAGTGTGGGGCACACGCTATCCGGGCGGCGGGAGCGTGCACCTGCTCGAATGGCCAGAACTGCCAGCCGCCAGTGCGGATACCGCCCGGTGGAGCGCGATGCGCGACTTGCGTGAACGGGTGACCGAAGCGGTCGAGCCGCTGCGCCGCGAGAAGGTCGTGCGCTCCAGCCTCGAAGCCGAAGTGACCGTGCCCGCCAACGCGGTGCCCGACGGTTTCTCCGACGATGACCTCGCCGAACTGTTCATCACCGCGACAGTGCACCGGGGCGAAGGCGACGGCGTGACCGTGACGCGCACCACCGACCACAAGTGCGGCCGCTGCTGGCGACTGCTGCCCGAAGTCGCCGAGGACGGCGACCTGTGCGCGCGGTGCGCGGACGTGGTGGAAGGTATGCCGGCATGAACCCGCTCGTCCGCAATCGTCTTGTCGGGCTCGCCATCGCGGTTGTGCTGTTCGCCGTCGATCAGATCAGCAAGAGCTACATCCTCGACACGTTGCGGCTCGGCCTCGGCCAATCGCATTACCTGCTGCCGTTCTTCCAGTTCACGCTGACCCACAACTACGGCGTGTCGCTGGGCATGTTCACCGCCGAATCGCAAACGATGCGCTGGATCCTGGTGGGGGTGACCGGGTTCATTGCGGCGGTCGTCACCGTGTGGATGGTGCGCGAGAGGAAGCTTGCCGACATCGTGCCGCTGGCCTTCATCCTCGGCGGGGCGCTCGGCAACATCAAGGACCGCTACGAACACGGCTACGTGGTCGACTTCCTCGACCTGCATTTCGGCGAGTTCCGTCCGTTCCTGATATTCAATGTCGCCGATGCCGCCATCACCATCGGCGTCCTCATCATCCTTGCCCGATCGCTCTTCGTGCGCGAAAAGGCCCCCGAACAACCGGCCGATACGGTCGTGGAGAGCTAGACAACCATGCGCAAGATCGTACTCGTCGCCCTTTCGTGCACCACGCTGGCCGCATGCGGCAGCGGCGGCATCCTCAACCGCGAGCGTCCCGACGAATTCGCGGTGCAGCGTCAGGCGCCGCTGGTCGTGCCGCCCGACTTCAACCTGCAGCCGCCCGCCCCCGGCGCACCGCGCCCGACCGAAGGCACCGCGGCCGAGCAGGCGCTCGACGTGCTCTTCGGTGGCCCGGCAGCGCGCAGCGCGGTGGAAACCAGCGCGCTGGAACGCGCCGGCAGCGCCGATCCGGGCATCCGCACCGCGGTCGGCGATCCGCAGACCAACACCGTGGCCAAGGGCCGCGTGACCCGCGACATCATCGCCGCGCCGGAAGGCGACGGGCAGGCTGCTTCGGCGGTCATCCCGGGATAACCGTTCGCGTGCCCCGCCCCGGCGGGGCCGCGATCACAGCGGGGTGGCGACCAGCCGCACAATCTTGCGGCCGTCCATCTCGCTGACCTGGAAGCGCCAGCCCTGGTCCTCGAAAGTCTCGCCGGGCTCGGGCAGCTTTTTCAGCATCCACAGGACATAGCCCGCCACGGTCGCGAACTCGCGGTCCTCTGGCAGGTCGATGGCGAGACGGTCGGCCATCTGGTCCGCCGGCAGACCGCCCGACACCAGCATCGTGCCGTCGTCCTGTTCCGCAATGGTCGGCGCTTCGCCGAGATCGCTGTCGGACGCAAAGTTGCCGACGATCGCGGTCAGCAGGTCCACCGGCGTCACGATTCCGTCCAGGTGCCCGTATTCGTCGTGCACCATCGCCATCGCGACTTCGGCCTGCTGCAGCGTGCGCAGCGCGTCCATCGCGTCGAGCTGGTCGGGAATGACCTCGGGCTTCTTCATCAATCCGGCAAGGTCCACCGCCTGACCCGCCAGCAGCTGGCCGAGCACCTCGCGGACCTTGACCACGCCCAACACCTTGTCGGGCGACCCTTCGGCCACCGGCAGCAGCGAATGCGGACTGGCGTCGATGCGCTTGCGCAGTTCGACCTCGGGCGCATGGAGGTCGAGCCAGTCGATCTCCGTGCGCGGCGTCATGAGTTCGCGCACCGGCCTGTCGGCGAGGCGGACGACGCCGGCGAGAATCTCGCTCTGCCCGTGTTCGATCACCCCCGAATGGGTCGCTTCGGTGAAGATCATCCGCAGCTCCTCGGCCGTGACCGATCCCTGACCGCCGGGCCGGATGCCGAGCAGACGGATGAGTAGCGAGGAGGACGAATCGAGCAGCCAGACCACGGGCGCGGCAAGCTTCGAAAGCAGCGCCATCGGCCGCGCCGCGATCAGCGCGATCGGCACCGCCGCCCGCAGCGCCACCTGCTTGGGCACGAGCTCGCCGATCACGACGCTGGCGTACGTGGTCAGTGCGATGACCAGCGTGAACCCCGCGACCGGACCGTATTTCGGATCGAGCCCGAGGACGACCAGCCGTTCGCCCACCGGCCCGCCGAGGCTGGAGCCCGAGTACGCACCCGCAACGATCCCGACGAGGGTGATGCCGATCTGCACGGTCGAGAGGAACTTGCCCGGGTCGGCCGCCAGCGCCATCGCGGTCTTCGCCGCCGCGCTGCCCCTTTCGGCTGCGCCGCGCAGGCGCCCCGTCTTGGCGGAAACGATCGCGAGCTCGCTCGCCGCGAACACGCCGTTGAGCAGGATGAGCCCGCCGATGATCAGCAGGTCGGGCCATGGAAACGGTGTCACGCCCCGGTCGCTAGCACATCTGCGCCTGCGCGCCAGCGGGAACGGCGAGCGCGGTGCGTCGTTCATGGCAACGAGGCACTGCCGGGACTGGTGGGCCGGAGTGCCTGGAACACAACCGAAAGAGGGGTTTCCCACATGCAATTTTCTCGCAAGATCACAGCGGGCTTCGCTTGCCTGTCGCTCGTCGCCGTGTCGGCGTGCGTGACCGATCCCAACACCGGCGAGCGCAAGATTTCGCGCACGGCGATTGGCGGCATCGGCGGCACGGCCGCAGGCGCGTTGCTTGGCGGCCTGATCGGCGGCCGCACCGCGCGCATCGCGGGTGCCGTGGCCGGCGGCGCGCTCGGCGGCTACGTCGGCTATCGTATGGATCAGCAGATCCGTGAACTGCGGACCAGCACGGCCGGTTCGGGCGTCGACGTGAGCGAAGTCGACGGCGGCCAGGCGATCCTCGTCAACCTGCCCGACGGCGTGACGTTCGCCACCGGCAGCTACCAGATCAATTCGGGCTTCCAGAGCCTGCTCGACCGCGTCGCGTCGAGCCTGCAGCAGTACCCGAACAGCCTGGTCGACGTGTACGGCTATACCGATACCGTCGGTTCGTCCTCGTCCAACCAGCGCCTGTCGGAACAGCGCGCGCAGGCCGTGGCGAACTACCTGATCGGCCGCGGCGTGGCCTCCAGCCGCATCCGCTGGATGGGCTTCGGCGAGACCAACCTCGCGGTGCAGACCGGCGACAACGTCAACGAGGCGCGCAACCGCCGGGTCGAGGTCAAGATTCTACCCGTCAGCCAGCAGGAAGCAGGCAGCGCGGGTTACTGATCTAACTCAACCTTCGTGGTCGCACACGAGAGGCCGGCATCCGCAAGGACGCCGGCCTTTTTCGTTACCGCCCCGCGATCAGGTGCGCCCGGCGGGCCAGTCGCTCGACCGCCGCGTCGTGGATGCCGGGCGCGCTGACGAGGAGGCCGAAGGCGCGCGGATCGCGCTTGTTGTAGGCGAGCGGATTGCCGAAGGCGTCGGTCACCGCCGCGCCGGCCTCGCGTGCGATCAGGGTCGCGGCGCCCAAGTCCCATTCCCAGCCCCAGCGCAGCGTCGCCAGGAGATCGGCCTCGTCCGCTGCAACCATCGCCGCGCGCAGGGCAATCGAGTTCGGCTTGTCCACCATCGCAAGATCGCGGTCGTCCTTGGGCAGGGCATCGGTGGGTACGCGCGCGCCGGCGAATTTCGAACGGGTCGAAGCGACCAGCCGTTCTCCATTCCGCCACGCGCCGCGCCCGGCGACGGCGTGCCAGAACTCGCCCCGCGCCGGGGCGGCGAGCGATCCGATCAGCGGCCGCCCCCCACTGATGAGCGCGACCGACACCGCCCAGCCGGTCCGGCCGCGGATGAAGTCGCGCGTCCCGTCGATCGGGTCGACCAGCCAGATGAGGTGCCGCCCGAGGCGGGTGAAGTCGTCGGCGGTCTCCTCGCTCAGCCAGCCGGCCGCGGGCAGCAACGCTGCAAGCTCGCGCTTCAGGAACGCGTCGACCGCGATGTCGCCGGCGCACACGGGGTTGCCGGGCGACTTTTCCCAGGTTTCCAGCGCATGGCCCGCGCCCGGCCACATGGCGTGCGCGATGCGCCCCGCTTCGACGACGATTTCACGGAGGCGCGCGGAGTCGATCACGGCTTCGGTCCTGCATCGCCCCCGCGCCCTTTTCAAGCACGGCGATCCATGCTTAGGCCGCGGGCGAATCCCCATCCGGTTACCGAAGGCAGCGCGCACCCATGAACATCCACGAATACCAGGCCAAGGATCTCCTCGCGAAGCACGGCCTCCCCGTCCCCGCCGGTATCCCGGCGCTGTCAGTCGAGGAAGCGGTCGAAGCCGCGAAGCAGCTTCCCGGCCCGCTATGGGTGGTGAAGGCGCAGATCCACGCCGGCGGCCGCGGCAAGGGCAGCTTTAAGGAACTGGGCGAGGGTGCCAAGGGCGGCGTGCGCCTGGCGAAGTCGATCGCAGAGGTCGAGGCCAACGCGAAGGACATGCTCGGCAACACTCTGGTCACCATCCAGACCGGCGATGCGGGCAAGCAGGTCAACCGCCTTTACATCACCGACGGCGTGGACATCGGCAAGGAATACTACCTGTCGATGGTAGTCGACCGGGCGACCGGCCGGGTGGCGATGATCGCCAGCACCGAAGGCGGCATGAGCATCGAAGACGTCGCCCACGACACGCCGGAAAAGATCGCGACGATCGTGATCGATCCCGCTCAGGGCTTCATGCCGCACCACGGCCGCGCGCTCGCCGCGGGGCTCGAGCTGTCGGGCGACCTCGCCAAGCAGGCAGCCAAACTCGGCAAACAGCTGTACGACGCGTTCATGGCGCTCGACTGCGAGATGATCGAGATCAATCCGCTCGCCGAGTCGGACGGCAAGCTCATGGTGCTCGACGCCAAGATGAGCTTCGACGGCAACGCGATGTTCCGCCACAAGGACATCGAGGCGCTGCGCGACGAGACCGAGGAAGACCCGGCCGAAGTCGAGGCGAGCGAATACGACCTCGCCTACATCAAATTGGACGGCAACATCGGCTGCATGGTCAACGGCGCGGGCCTGGCGATGGCGACGATGGACATCATCAAGCTGAACGGCGCTTTCCCGGCCAACTTCCTCGACGTTGGCGGCGGCGCCACAACCGAGAAGGTGACGGCGGCGTTCAAGATCATCCTCAAGGACCCGGCGGTCGAGGGCATCCTCGTCAACATCTTCGGCGGGATCATGAAGTGCGACGTGATCGCCAACGGCATCGTACAGGCGGCCAAGGATGTGAACCTTTCGGTTCCGCTGGTCGTACGCCTGGAAGGCACCAACGTGCAGGAAGGCAAGGACATCCTCGCCAACAGCGGCCTGCCGATCGTCAGCGCCGACGACCTCGGCGATGCGGCGCGCAAGATCGTGGCCGAGGTGAAGAAGGCCGCGTGATCGCGACCGGGCAGTGCCGGTGCGGGCAGCTCACGTTCTCTGTCGAGGGCGCGCCGCTGCTCACCGGTGCCTGCCACTGCCGCGGCTGCCAGCGGATGACCGGAAGCGCGTTCTCGCTCACCAGCGCTTTCCCGGCGGATGCGTTCACGGTGACAACGGGCGATCCGGTCGTCGGCGGCGCGCACGGCGACGAGGCCCGGCATTACCACTGCGATCATTGCAAGAGCTGGGTCTTCACCCGCCCGGCCGCGATGCCGTTCGTCAACGTTCGCACACCGATGCTCGACGAGCCGCCGCCTGGCCCCCCTTTCGTCGAAAGCCAGACCGCCGAAGGGTTCGATTGGGCAAGAACGGGAGCGAAACACAGCTTCGCGCGCTTTCCCGATGAAAGAGCGTATCAATCGCTGATCGCGGAGTTCACCCGAACGCACTCCGATTGACGCTTACGTAAAGGTTAGATAAGCGGCGCGAGCACAGCGTCGAAACGACAAGGAAGATGCCATGAAGATCCTCGTCCCCGTCAAGCGGGTGATCGACTACAACGTGAAACCGCGGGTCAAAGCCGACGGCAGCGGCGTCGATCTCGCCAACGTCAAGATGAGCATGAACCCGTTCGACGAGATCGCGGTCGAGGAAGCGCTCCGCCTGAAGGAGAAGGGCGCCGCGACCGAGGTCGTGGTCGTCAGCATCGGGCCCGCCAAGGCGACCGAGACCCTGCGCACCGGCCTCGCCATGGGCGCGGACCGCGCGATCCTCGTGCAAGTCGACGACGGCACCGAGGTCGAGCCGCTCGCGGTTGCCAAGATCCTGAAAGGCATTGCGGATGCGGAACAGCCCGGGCTGGTCATCCTCGGCAAGCAGGCGATCGACGACGATTCGAACCAGACCGGCCAGATGCTTGCCGCGCTGATGGACCGCCCGCAGGGCACCTTCGCCAACGAGGTGACCGTCGACGGCGATCATGTGACCGTGAAGCGCGAGATCGACGGCGGTCTGGAAACGGTGAAGCTGGCGATGCCCGCCGTCGTCACCACCGATCTGCGCCTCAACGAACCGCGCTACGCTTCGCTGCCCAACATCATGAAGGCGAAATCCAAGCCGCTCGAGACCAAGAGCCCGGCCGATTACGGCGTCGACACTGCCCCCCGCCTCAAGACCCTGAAGGTATCCGAACCGCCGGTCCGCCAAGCGGGCATCAAGGTCGCCGACGTCGACGAACTCGTCGGCAAGCTGAAGGCGCTCGGCATCGCCTGAGCCAGAGCGGAAAAAGGAATAGCGAAATGAAGACTCTCGTTCTGGTCGACCACGACAACACCAGCGTGAAGGACGCGACTCTCGCGACCGTGACTGCGGCATCGAAGCTCGGCGAAGTGCATCTGCTCGTCGCGGGCAAGGATTGCGGCGCGGTGGCCGATGCTGCCGCCAGGATCGCTGGCGTAGGCAAGGTCCACGTCGCCGATGGCGATGCCTACGAACACCAGCTGCCCGAAAACGTCGCGCCGCTCGTCGCCGACCTCATGGGGCACCATGACGCGTTCCTGGCGGCTGCGACGACCACCGGCAAGAACATCGCCCCGCGCGTCGCCGCGCTGCTCGACGTTATGCAGGTGTCCGAAATCATCGGCATCGAGGGCGAGAAGACCTTCACCCGCCCGATCTACGCCGGCAACGCGATCGCGACGGTCGAATCGAGCGACTCCAAGCTCGTCATCACCGTGCGCGGCACCGCGTTCGACAAGGCGGCTGCCGAGGGCGGCAGCGGCACGGTTGAGGCGGTCAGCGGATCGGCCGACGCCGGCACCAGCACCTTCGAGGGCAGCGAACTCGCCAAGAGCGAGCGCCCCGAGCTGACCAGCGCCAAGATCATCGTGTCGGGCGGCCGCGCGCTGAAGGATGCCGACACTTTCAAGGAATACATCCTCCCGCTCGCCGACAAGCTTAACGCCGGCGTCGGCGCGAGCCGCGCGGCGGTGGACGCGGGCTACGTGCCCAACGACTACCAGGTCGGCCAAACGGGCAAGATCGTGGCCCCCGAGGTGTACATGGCGATCGGCATTTCGGGCGCGATCCAGCACCTTGCAGGCATGAAGGATTCCAAGACGATCATCGCCATCAACAAGGACGAGGACGCGCCGATCTTCCAGGTGGCGGACATCGGCCTCGTCGGCGATCTCTACAAGATCCTGCCGGAACTGACCGAAAAGCTCTAGAAATCGGAGGGACTTTATCGAACAATGGCCGCTTCCAAAGGGGGCGCGCCATTGTTCAGATTCCTAACCGTTCTCGCGCTTGCGGGGTTGTCCAGTCAGCCCCTGTCCGCAGCTGAACCCGTCTCGGTTTATCAGCCAGCGTCCAAATGGAACCTCGACTTCGGTGTCGACCAGTGCAGCCTTCGCCGCAGTTTCGGTACGCCGGACGACCTCGTCGCGATATCCTTCGAACGGTTCCAGCCGGGCGATTCGTTCAGCCTCCTCGTGACGGGAAAGGCGCTGCGCGTTTTTTCCTCTCCCCAGACACCGGCCCGTTTCGAGCCGGACGGCAGAGAGATCGAGCGCGCCGGCCTCAAGGGCGAAATGGGCAAGAACCCCGCGCTCGTATATTCGAGCATGACGCTGGACGAGCTGGGCGAAGTCGAGACGATCGACGACCGCCGAACCGGGTCGCAATACCGCAAGAGCAGCGACGAGATCCCCGGCGATCCCGATGTGTTCGGGATGAAGATCACACCGGAACGCGAGGCACAGATCGATACTCTGGTGATCGGCAAGCCGGGCAAGCGATCAGTCCGGCTGGCGCTTGGTTCGATGGGCAAACCGATGGCCGCTCTACGCACATGCGTCGACGATCTGGTTCGCCAATGGGGTATCGACGTCGAGGCGCACCGGAGCTTGACGCGCAGCGTAATTCCGCTGGACAGCCCCGCGAAGTGGATCGGGGCGAACCAATATCCGCTCCAGCTGCTGCGGAACGGCGATCAGGGCCTCGTCTACTTCCGCCTCATCGTCGAGCCTGACGGCACGCCGAGCAAGTGCCATATCCAAGCGACGACCCGGGCAAAGGGTTTCGACGATGCGGTCTGCGCCGCGATGATGCGCTCGGCCAGGTTCGACCCTGCGCTCGATGCTTCGGGTGCCCCGATCCGCTCCTACTGGAGCAACACGGTCCTCTTCCAGATACCCTGAGGTCGCTTCAGACGCGACTGAACAGCTGCACCGGGTTGTCCGGCCCCAACTCCCCCAGTCGCGTCGGCACGAAGCCGAGCCGGTTTGCCAGCGCAATCGACGGCGCATTGTCGGGGTGGATAATGCAGACGATTTCGCGCGGGCCGTGTTCGCGGTCGAACCAGGCGAGAACTGCGTCCATCGCCTCGCGCGCGTAGCCCTTGCCGGTGTGGTCGGCGGCGACGATCCAGCCGGCTTCGGGCCGGTCGTCGAAGTCCTCGCCCAGCCCGCGCCAGGTATGGAACACGCCGCAATTGCCGATTACGTCGGGCCGCCCGCGTTCGCGGACCATCAATGAACCGTAGCCGTAAAGCGACCAGCTGCCGGCGTTGCGCATGAAGCGGGTCGTGTGGTCCGCCCGCCCGATGGGCGCGCCGAAATAGCGCCAGGTCCGGGGGTCCTGCATTACCGCGAACATGGCCTCCATGTCCGTGGCGCCAGGCTGCCACAGCTCGAGCCGGTCGGTATGGAGAAAGGGCTGGGTCACCGCGCGCTCAGAACACCGCGTCGAGCGCGTGGATCGTCACCCCCACGAGACCGCCCACGACCGTGCCGTTGATGCGGATGAACTGGAGGTCACGGCCTACCGCGCCCTCCATCCGGTCGGTCAGCGTCCGCGCGTCCCAACGGCGCACGGTTTCGGAGATCAGCCGCACGATCTGCCCGCCGTACCGCGTCGCGACGCCGACCGCGGTACGGCGGGCAAAGCGGTTGATCTGCCACTGCAGCCGGTCGTCGGCGGCGAGGGTCTTGCCGAGATCGGCTAGCGTCTCGCCGAAGACGGCGGACAGCCCGCCGCCCGGCTCGCGCGCCGATTTCATGAGCCCGCCGCGCAGACGCTCCCACACGCTCAACCACCAGCGGCCGACGACCGGATTGTCGAGCAAGTCGTTCTTGGCTTTTTCCACCCGGGCGCGCGTTTCGGGATCGTGCATCAGGTTGTGCGCAAGCTGAGCGAGCCCTTCCTCGAGCTTGCCCCGAAGCGGGTGGTTCGGATCGACGAGCACTTCGGCCAGCAGCTTATAAAGCCCGTCGAGCACGGAGTTCGCGAGCTTCTCGTCGAGGCCGGTCCAGCGCACGAGGCCGTTCGCCTTCTCGTGGATCATATCGCGGATGAGCGTCTCGTTCGCCTCGATCGTCAGGCCCGCCCAGCGGATCGCCGAATCGATCAGCGGCAGATGCCGCCGATCGGCGATCGCTGCGGTCAGCAACTGGCCGGCGAGCGGGGCGACATCGACCCGCGCGGCAAGCGACTTGAGCCCGCCGCGGACCTGTGTGCCGAGCCGTTCGGGGTCGAGCGTTTCGAGAAACTCGGCGATGAGGTCGCCCGCGCCCGAGCGCAGCTTTGCGCCGGTGTCGCCCTGCCCTGGCGCGGCAAGATACTCGCCGACGGCTTTCGCCAGGTTCATGTCCTGCATCCGGCGCGCGACGACGGCGGGGGTGAGGAAGTTGTCCTGCAGGAATGTCGCCATCGTGTCGGCGATCCGGTCCTTGTTTTCCGGAATGATCGCGGTGTGCGGGATTGGTATGCCGAGGGGGTGGCGGAACAGCGCGGTCACCGCGAACCAGTCGGCAAGCCCGCCGACCATCGCTGCCTCGGCGAAGGCGCGGACATAGCCGACGGCGGGATGCAGCCCGAGATATTGCCCGGTCAGCACGAACAGCCCCGCCATCGCCACCAGCAGGCCGGTGGCGGTGCGGCGCATCGTGCGTGCTCGGTCCGGTGTTATCTGGGTGCCCCCCATGCCTCGCCAACGCTTCGGCAGGCGCGGGGTTTCACCGCTCACTCGGCAGGGACGCCCGGTGCTTCGGGAGGCCGCCCACGGATCGTCCCGTCGTCGTCGCCCGGTTTGTAGGTGAGCAGCCGCGTACGCAGCCACGGGCCGGCCCGCTTCTCGAACCCGTCGGCGAGGCTGAAGCCCGCCGGGATCAGCAGCAGCGTGAGCACGGTCGACAGGATCAGTCCGCCGATCACCACCATGCCCATCGGCGCGCGCCAGGCACCGTCTCCCGACAGCGAGATCGCGGTCGGCACCATGCCGGCGACCATCGCCACCGTCGTCATCACGATCGGCTGCGCGCGCTTGTGCCCGGCGTCGATGATCGCATCCTTCTTGGGCACGCCGTTCTCCATCTCCTCGATCGCGAAGTCGATGAGCAGGATCGAGTTCTTGGCGACGATTCCCAGCAGCATCAGGATGCCGATGTAGACCGGCATCGAGATCGGCACTGGCGCCCCGTCCATCACCATGCCGAACAGCCACAGCGCGATAAGCCCGCCGAGCGGCGCGAGCAGCAGCGAGGTCATATTGACCAGCGGCGAGATGAACCGGCGGTAGAGCAGCACGAGCACCGCGAAGACGAGAAATACGCCGCTTACGACCGCGACGAGGAACGAGTTGATGACCTCCGCCTGGCGTTTGTCGTCTCCGACCGGCTCGCTGCTGACGCCCTGCGGCAGGTTCTGCATGATCGGCAATGCGCGAATCTGCTTCATCAGGTCGCCCGACACCGCCTTGGGACCGATGTCCGCACCCACGACCACGCGGCGCGACTGGTTGTAACGCTGGATTTGCGTCGGACCCGATCCGAAGCTGATTTCGGCCACCCGGCTCAGCGGTACCGAACCGCCGCTGGCGGTCGGCACGGGCAGGTTTTCGACGGTGGAAAGGTCCTGTCGCGAATCCTTGGGCAGGATTACCCGAATGGGAATCTGCCGGTCCGATAGCGAGAACTTGGCCGAATTCTGGTCGATCTCGCCCAGCGTCGCGATGCGGATCGCCTGGCTGAGCGATGCGGTCGTGACCCCCAGCGAAGCGGCAAGGTCCATTCGCGGACGAATGATGAGTTCGGGGCGCTGAAGGTCCGCGGCGATGCGAGGCGCCACGACCCCCTCGACCCCGCGCATCTGTTCGACGAGGGTCTGCGCGGTCGATTGCAACAGAGCAGGGTCGCTACCCGACAGCATCACCGACAACGCCCGGCCGCTGCCGCCACCACCGCCGTCGCCACCCTGGAAATTGATCTGGGCGTCGGCGATCGTCTGCAATTCGGGCGTCAGGCGCTTTTCGAACTCCTTGGTCTTCGTTTCGCGTTCGGCCGCGGGTTTCAGGGCCACGTAAAGCGTCGCGCTTCCTTCGCGCACGGATTCGAGCACGCGCACCGTTTCCGGTTGGCGCTGCAGGAGATTGGAGGCGGTTCGGGCCACCCTTTCGGTCTGCTCCAGCGTAGTGCCCGGCACCATCGTGATCGAGACCTGCGAAGTGTCGTTGTTCTCTTCGGGCTGGAACTGGCTCGGCAGTGCCATGAACATCAGGATCGTCGCGATAAACGCGCCGACGCCGATGAGGAAGGCGTAGAACCGGTGGTCGCGCGCGCGAGCGAGAAAGCGCTTCCCGGCAAAACGCGAGCGCTCGGTCCAGCCGTTGCTGTCGTATCCCGCCATCCGGCCGTAGATCAGCCCGACGATGAAGGTAACGAGCCAGCCGAGCAGGAAGCCCGGCAGGAAGCCGCCGAACAGGCCGCCCATCAGCAGGCTCATGGTGCCCGGCGGTTCGCTCAATGGGTCGACGGGGGCGTTCGCGCGAGTGAAGATGGAATAGGCCATCAGCGCGACGCCCGCGACGAGCGCCGGGACGTAGTAGGCAAGGCGCGTGCGGACGAAGGCGAGCTTCGCGCGCAGTTCATGGCTGCGGCGCGAATCGAGCGTCCAGGTGAGTACCCGCATGTAGAAGTCCATCGCCCGGCCCTCGCCGTGCGACTGCTCGCCGTGCGCGCGCAGGAAGTAGGCGGCGATCATCGGGGTAATCATGCGCGCCACCGCCAGGCTGCATAGCACCGCGACCACGACCGTGAGGCCGAACGGCTTGAAGAATTCGCCCGGGATGCCCGGCATCATGCCCACCGGCAGGAACACCGCGACGATCGACATGGTCGTCGCCACCACGGCAAGGCCGATCTCGTCGGCCGCGTCGATCGACGCCTGATAGGCGGACTTGCCCATCCGCATGTGTCTGACGATGTTCTCGATCTCCACGATCGCATCGTCGACCAGCACCCCCGCGACGAGGCCGAGCGCGAGCAGGCTGAGCGTGTTGAGGTTGAATCCCAGCAGATCCATGAACCAGAAGGTCGGGATCGCCGACAGCGGAATCGCGATCGCGCTGATGATGGTCGCGCGCCAGTCGCGCAGGAAGAAGAACACGACCACGATCGCCAGGATCGCGCCCTCGATCATCGCCGCCATCGAGCTTTCGTACTGGCTCTTGGTGTAATCGACGGGCGTGAACAGCGAGGTGAAGTGGACGCCGGAGTTGTCGGCCTCGATCTTCTTCAAGACCCGGACGGCATCGTCGTAGACTTCCACGTCGGAAGTGCCGCGCGCGCGCTCGATCGAGAAGGTCACCACCTCGCGGCCATTGAGCTTCGAATAGCTCGTCCGCTCGGAATAGCTGTCGGTGACGTCGGCGACGTCGCTCAGCTTGACCGTCCGCCCGCCGCCCAAATTGATCTGGCTCTGGCCGAGGGCATAGGCGGTCTGCGCGTTGCCGAGCACGCGGACCGACTGGCGCGAGCCGGCGATCTCGGTCTGGCCGCCGGCGGCGTTGATGTTGGTCTGGCGCAGCACGTTGTTGATGTCGCGCGCGGTGACGCCGAGCGCCTGCATACGCGCCGGGTCGACGACCACGCGGATCTGCCGGTCGACGCCGCCGCCGCGGCTGACCTTGGCCATGCCCTCCACCGACAGGAGCTGGCGGCTGACGGTGTCGTCGATGAACCAGCTCAGCTGCTCCATCGTCATGTCGTCGGCGCTGACCGCGAAATAGCCGAGCAGGCTGCCGCCGTTGATCTCGACCTTGCGGACCTGCGGTTCGAGGATGCCGTCGGGCAGGTCGCCGCGGATCTGGTCGACCGCGTTCTTCACTTCGGCGGTGGCGTCGTTCGAATTGGTGCCGACGGTGAAGAACACGAACGTGCTCGAACTGCCTTCGGATGCGGTCGAACTGATTTCTTCCACCCCGTTGATCGAGCGCACGGCGCCTTCGATCTTCTGGGTGATCTGTGTTTCCACTTCCGTCGGGGCGGCGCCGGGCTGGGCGACGTTGATCGTCACCGCCGGGAAATCGACCTCTGGAAAGTTGATCACCGTCATCCGGTTGAACGCGACGAGGCCCGCGATCAGCAGGCCCGCGAACAGGATGATCGGGATCACCGGGTTGCGGATCGACCAGGCGGAGATGTTACGCATGTTCATGGCGTTCGCGTCGGCCTCACCGGGCCGCCACCGGCTTGACCTTGTCGCCCGGCGCCAGGAATCCGCCGGCCCTTAGGACAATGCGTTCGTTGCCAGTGAGGCCTTCGACGATGGCGATACCGTTCTCGGTCACGATGCCGGTGCGGATGCCGCGCCGCTGGACGGTGTTGTCCTGGGCCACGACATACACGAACTGCCCCTTCTCGTCGGTCTGGATCGCCGATTCCGGCAGCATCGGGGCGACGACCGTGCCGCTGGCGAGGCTGGCCGAGGCGAAGCCGCCGGGCTTGAGTTCGGGTGCGTAAGCGAGCGCGATGCGCGCCTCGCCCTGCCGGGTCTGCTGGTCGATCGTGGGAGCGATCTGCCACACTTGTCCCACGAACGACTTCTCGCTCGACACCGGGGTCACCCGCGCCTCGTTGCCGACCGAGATCGCGTTGAGGTCCTGTTCGCTCAGCTTGGCACGCAGTTCCATCTCGCCGCCCTGGGCAATGGTGAATAGCGGGGTGCCGCCGGCACCCACCGTCTGGCCGGGCTCGACGCTGCGGGTGAGAACGAGGCCGGAAGCCGGCGCGTAGATGTTGAGCCGCGCGGTACGCGCCTGCAGTTCGCCAACCGTTGCCTGCGCCACGTTGACGCGCGCACGGGCGGCATCGCGGGTGGCGGTCAGCCGATCGACGTCGGCCTTGGAAATGAAGCCGCGATCGACGAGCTTGAGGGCGCGGTCGAGGTTGGCCTGCGCGAGATTGAGGTCGGCGCGGGCGACGCCGATCTGGGCGCGCGCGCCCTCGATCTGCTGGTTCTGCACCGAGCGGTCGACCGATACGAGCACCTGGCCCTGGCGGACCCAGCTGCCCTCGTCCACGGAAACGGACACCACCCGGCCGCCCTCGCCCACCGAACCCACGGGGAGTTCGCGGCGCGCGGCGAGAGTGCCGGTGGCATCGATGGTGCCGGCGATCGTCGCGCGGCCCGGCGTGATGACGCTGACCGAGGGGATCTGCCCGGCCTCGGGCGGAGCGAACGGGTCTTCCTCGGCGCCGCCGCCCGCGGCGAGATAGAGTACGACGGCCAGCAGGATCGCGCCGACGAGCGCGACCAGCGGCCAGCGCCGCTTCTTCGCGGGGCGCTCGTCCACCGTCACGCCGGACAGGTCGCTATCGCGGCTGTCCCGGTATTGCACGCTGTCCTGTGCTTCGACGGTCGTCTCGTAATTCATCGCCTGTGCCCTGTCCGCCCGGCTCCATCGCCTCCGGCCGCGCCAAAGTGTGTTATCGGAGTAGGTCACCACATGCAAGCATGCGGGTCAGCGGGCCATACGCTGCGGTGCATCACGGGGCAATCGCGCGCTCGACCTAGCGCGCGGAGAGTTCGACGAGCGTCGAGATCAGTGGCGCACGCGCCACACCCTCCAGCCATCGCCGCGCGGGGCAAGCGGCTCCAGCCAGCCGGGCGCTCGGCCGCTCATCAGCGCAGCGGCAAGGCCGTTCGGCGCATCGTGAGCATAATTCTGCGGTTCGGCCAGCGAGGGGCACAGCGCGACGGTGTCGATCCCCTCGCCCTCCACGATGGCGCGGGCGGTCGCATCGTCGGCGGTGAAGGCGCGTATCACCGTCCCGAGCTTGGCCGCGCGGTGGTGCGCGGTTGCCATGACCGACTGACGGGTTTCGAGCAGCACGATCGCACCGACATCGAGCGGGACGAGCGACCTGCCGGTCGGTTCTTCCTTCAGCGCCAGCGGCGCAGCCGAGATTCCGCACTCGCCCTCTGCCGGCATGCGATGGAGGGGCGCGTACTGCCCTTGCGCCTGGCCCGGCACCGCGCTCAGCAGCAGGAGTGCGGGCGCGGCGGGAACGAGCGCGACCGAGACCGCGCCGTAAGTGGCGATACGCTTCATCGGCCGGCGCGCATGGCGCACCCGGCGGAGCCATTCGCGCAGTTGCCAGCCCACCGGGATCGCGGCGAGCGCGCCCGCCACCGCTCCGGCCCGCGCGACGAATATGCTGAGGACGAACGCCGCAGCCAGAAGGATCGCGTATTCGGTCCAGCACCGCCGCAACCAACCCGACGAACGGCCCGCGAGCCGGACCAGCGCGGCGAGGCCGATCGCCGGCGGCAGCACGATCTGAAGCATGACTGGCAGGTCCTGTCGCCAGATGGGGCTCCCTTCCGCGACCCGCGACAGCCACAACTCGCGCGCCACCGGTTCGACCGCACCGAACGTGCCGCCGATGCAGGCGGGCGCGATCTGCCACACGATCGCGAGCGCGCCCCCGACCGCGGCGGCAACGGCGGCGAACAGCATACCGCGCGGACGCGGCTCAAGCGCGGACGCGGCGGTGAACACGACCGCGCCCCACGCAAAGACAGCGAGGTGCACCGGCGCGATCTGGTCGCACGTCTGCATCGCCGACAGGCCGCGGGTCGCGGCGAAGAGCACGGCGGAAACGACGGCGAGCGCCTGCATCGCGGAGACCAGCCACTGGCGCTCGTGCCGGTCCGAAAACCAGCGGAATGCGAGGACCGCGACGAACGCGCAGGCGATAGGGAGCTGCTCGATGGAAATCGCCAGCGCGGTCGCCAGCGCGCCGCCGACGATCCACCCGCCGGTACGCGGCGACCGGGCCATCATGGCGTTGAGCGCGAGGAGGACGAGCGCGATCTGCCACCCGTGGTGATCGATGCGCATCGGCCGCAGCTGTTCAACCACCGGCACCGAAAAGGCCAGCGCCAGGCACGCGAACATGGCCAGTTCGTCGCCTAGCAGCCGCCAGGCTATCCGGCCGACGAGGAACAGGCAGACGAACATCGTAACGAGGGGGACCACGACGAGCGCGGTCGTTTCCGCCGCCGCCATCCCGACGAGACCGCGCAGGGCGAGGATGACCGCCGCAATGGGCAGGTCGACCAGCCGCGACCAGTGCATGACCTCCCCGTCGGCGCGGTGAACCGTCATGTCGTACCAGCCCTGCCCAGCAATGAGGTCGCGCACCTGCAGCAGGCGCAGGGTATCGTCGGGGTCCGGGAACCGGTGGCCGAGAATGGCGGGCAGCCCGGTGACGAGCAGCAGTGCTGCAATCATCGCCCAGGCGAGCGTGACGCGCATCAGCAGTTCCGGCGTGACCGCAGGCCTGCGCCGTTCCACGAAAAGGCTCACCGCGCGCCCGCCGGGTTACGAAACACGACGCGGCTGCGCAGGATCCAAGTGATGGCGAAACTGACCGCGATGGCGGCGAGCTTCGCAACCCGCGGGTCCATGCCGGCGCGGACCCCTGCGCCGACGATCGCGGTGGTGATCGCGAGGCCGACGAGCGCCGATCCCACGAACAGGGCCTTCTGCCGGTGGCGCGCCGCGCCGTTCGCGGCGACGCGGCCGACGAAGACCGCGCGGCTCGACAGCATCCAGTGCGCCCCGATCCCGACGATATATCCGATGGCCGAGGCGCCTGCGGCAGGCACCGCCAGCGCGAGCAGCGCGAGGAAACTGCCCATGTCGATCGCCAGCGCGCCCACGCTCGCCAGGGCGTAGCGCACGAGCCGCACGTCGGCGAACCTGGTCAGCGTTGCGATCACCCGTGCCCCCGTGTCTCGTGTGCGAGCGGCATCCTTGCCGCGCGCGATTGTCGGTCCATCCCGTTACTTTTTAGCCAACGCCCCCGAAGGCTTCTTGATCGCCGCCTCGTGCCTCAGGCCGCCCGGCGCCCCTCGCCCACCCGCCGGGGCACATCGCGCACCGATCCGAGCGCGGCGGCCTGATCGGCGGTCACCTCGCGTTGCGGTAGCGCTGCCTCGGCTCCCTCGTCGCCCGCCTCGTGGTATTCGGCGTCCTCGTTCACGCACCAGGTGTCGTAGACACGGCTGCCGGCGAGGATGTTCTCGACGGTGAGCATCGCGGTCATCATCGCGTGATCCTGGTTGTTGTAGCGGTGCATGCCGTTGCGGCCCACGAGGTGAAGCGTGGGATGCCTGTCCTCCAGCTCATAGCGCATCGCGGCGACGTTGGCGGCGTAAGTCTCGTCGTAGACGGGGTAGGCCTTTTCCTGCCGCACCACCGCGCCGCCCTTGACCTTCTTCGGGTCGAGCAGGCCGAGGATTTCCATCTCTTTCGTTGCGAGCGCCACGAGGTCGTCGTCCGCCATCGACCAGAGTCCGTCGCCTTCGAAGCAGAAGTATTCGAGGCCGACGCAGGCCATGTCCGGATCGGGCACCATCTCGGGCGACCAGGACCGGAAGTTCTGTACGCGGCCCACCTTCACCTTGCTGTCGTGGATGTAGATCCAGTTGTCGGGGAACAGGTCCTCCCCTTCCACCATCAGCGCCACGGTAAGGAAGTCGCGGTACTTGAGATTGGCGGCGTTCAATGTCGTGTCGGGCAGCGGGTGCATGCGCGCGGCCAGTTCGCGCATCGGCGCGCTGCTGATGGCGTGCGCGGCCCGGATGGCGACCTTGCCGCCATTCTTCGCGCTCGCTGTCATCCGCCAGCCGCCGTTACCGTCCGCAGCGAGCTGCTCCAGCGAATGACCCATGACCACCGTCCCGAGGCCGGTCGCCACGATCTTGTCGCGCGCGGCGTCCCACATCATGCCCGGGCCCTGCCGTGGATAGCGGAAGGTCTCGAGCAGGGTCTTGGTCGCCATACCGTCGTTGGGCCGCTTGTTGAGGCCAAGACTGCGCTTCAGCCCGTCGACCACCGCACCCCATAGCGACAGCCCTTTGATGCGCTGGGCGGCCCAGTCGGCGCTCATCTCGTTGCAGGGCATGCCCCAGACCTTCTCGGTGTAGGTCTTGAAGAAGATGCCGTAGAGTTTTTTGCCGAACTGGTTGCTGGTCCAGTCCTCGAAGCTGCGCACTTCGCGCACCGGGAAGACCTTCGACCACGCGTAGCTGGCCATGCACGCGGCGGACCGGAAGACGCCGAGGTTCCACAGCGCCTCGAACGCGCGCAGGGGATAGCTGTAGAACTTGCCTTCGTAATAGATGCGGCTCATCCGCGGGCGCTGGATGAAGTCGTCGGGCAGAATCTCGTTCCACAGATCCACGACCTGTTGCGATTTCGAGAAGAACCGGTGCCCGCCGATGTCGAAGCGGTAGCCCTCGTGCTCCACGGTGCGGCTGATGCCACCAACATAGGTGGCGTCCTTCTCGACGATGGCCACCGTCTTGCCTGCCTTCGTCAGCAGGTATCCCGCGGTCAATCCCGCAGGGCCCGCGCCGATGATGGCGACGTCGACGGTCAGTTCGCTGGATAGATCGGTCACTTGGCCCCCCATTCGATGGATCGGGGAGTGAAGGAATTTGGTTACCGAATGGTAAACGCGCGTCGGGCCAGCGCCTCAGCGCCGCGCGGCGGAGGCGCATTCCGGGTCGGTCAGCAAGTCCGGCTGCTGGAGCTGAGCAGCGAAGATCGCCAGCTGCGCGAGCGTGAAGGTGTCGTCGAAGACTACCCCGCACTCGCCGTTCCGCCGCCACCGAACCCGGGCGCGAACCTCCGGAAAGTTGGCCGATGCCATGCGTACCGGCTGGTCGATAGCGAGGATTTCGGCACAGGCGATCCGCGCACCCTGCTGCGAGACGTTGAGGATTTCCGCTGCGATCCTGCGGCCGAGGAACATCAGCTCGATCGGGAACGCCATGCCGAGCCGCAGCTGCCGCTTCGGAAAGCAACCCACTTCTGCGACCAGTCGGGCCACGTCGACGCTGTTCACGAAGCGGAAACCCGCCTCGTACCCGCGTCCCCAGATCGCGGCGATCTCGTGCCGCTCGCCGGTCTGCAGTTCGAGGAACAGCGGCTCGCCCACGGGCAGCGCATGGAAGCCGCGCAGGCTGACGCCCGATTCGGACACGTCGCGAATGACGCAGATGAATTCGCCGGTCGGCGCGACCAGCTTGGCCGAACGAATCAGCAGCGTGAAGCGCGGGGCACTGCGTTCTTCGCAGGCGTCCGCGATCGAAGCCGCAGACTGCGGCACGTCAATCCTCTGGTGCTCCATCGACCCGTTGTCCCATTCCTCGCGGCACCCGACCGCAAAGGTTCGGATAGCCCGCACCGGTCTCCATCACGGTAATCGCGCTTTACGGGTAAATACCGGGTTGCTGCGGTGAGTTACCGAAAGCTTTCGCAACCGGATACGGCTCCCTCGCTCCGATGTGCGCGTGCCGGTCGGACAAGATGGTGCGGGTGGCGGGACTCGAACCCGCACGAGCAAAGCTCAGGGGATTTTAAGTCCCCGGCGTCTACCATTCCGCCACACCCGCAATCCGCGCGCCTGCTAGCGCGCGTCGGGCATCACGGCAATTTCTTCAGGTCGCGGTCGCTCAATCCTCGTTGAGCATCCGGCGCATTTCCTTGCCGGGCTTGAAGTAGGGCACCTTCTTGGCCGGCACGTCGACCGCCTCGCCGGTGCGCGGGTTTCGGCCCTTGCGCGCCTCACGCTCGCGGGTGGAGAAGGCGCCGAACCCGCGCAGTTCGACCCTGCCGCCTTCGGCAAGGCGACTGCCGATCTCGTCGAAGAAGATGTCCACCACCTGCTCCACCTCGTCGGTGCGCAGTTCGGGATTGTCCTTCGCGAGGGCCTGCAGCAGTTCGGACCTGATCATCGCGCACCTTTCTCATGCGTATTCGGTGATGCGGGCACGACCAGCCCGGTTGGGATTACCTGTGTTTCACCTGCCAGACAGGGCGGGCGAGCGCAATTGCGGATCGAACGCCGTCAGGTCCGCGCGAGCAGATCGTCGAGGTCGATGCCGAGCCGGTCGATGCGGGCGCGAATGGTCGGCCATTCCTCGTCCACGAAACGCTGCCGCTCGGTCCGGCGCAGCTTGTCGGCGGCCCCGGGGGCGACGTACATGCCGACCCCGCGCTGGACCTCGACCAGCCCGTCGGTCTGGAATTGCTGGTACGCCTTGGCGACGGTCAGCGGATTGGCGCCCTGTTCGGCGGCGAAGGCGCGAACCGACGGCAGCATTTCCCCTTCGCGATAGCGCCCCTCGATGATCGCCGCGGCGACGATGTCGCGCAGGCGGAGATAAACGGGGCGGCTTTCACGGGTCATGCGGAGTTCCTGATAGACTGCGTCAGTGACATAATACAGCGGTGCGCGTCAAGTTCCGCGAGGCGTTCCGGCGGGCGCGTCCCCTTACTCGCGGTCATCCCCGGTTCAGCCGGTTGCGATTGAAACAATGGCTTCACATGCGCGCGTTCGCCGCTAGGGTGCGCCGCTTGATTGGCCGCCAATACGCTTATTGGGGGGACGGCCGCGACCAAACGAGGGACATTCAGTCGCATGGCATCAGCACAGCTACCGCACGGCGACAGCGCCGGCACCTTCCTGGGGCATCCGAAGGGCCTGTTTATGCTCTTCTTCGCCGAGATGTGGGAGCGGTTCTCCTACTACGGCATGCGGGCGCTGCTGATCTTCTACCTGACCAAGCACTGGCTCTTTTCCGATGCCGAAGCCGGCGTAATCTACGGCGCGTACACCGCGCTCGTATATATTACTCCGGTCGTCGGCGGCTATCTCGCCGACCGTTATCTCGGTCAGCGCAAGGCGGTGCAGTTCGGTGCGGTACTGCTGACGCTCGGCCACCTGTTCATGGCGTTCGAAGGCGAAGCGGCGGTCGGTCACACCGGCAACCCGATGATCAACGTCTTTTGGCTCGCCCTTGCCCTCATCATCGTGGGTTCGGGCTTCCTCAAGGCGAACATCTCGGTGATCGTCGGCCAGCTCTATCCGCGCACCGACGTGCGCCGCGACGGTGCTTACACCATCTTCTACATGGGCATTAACCTCGGCGCCGCACTCGGTTCGCTGCTCTGCGGCTACATCGGCGAAACCTACGGCTGGGCCTACGGCTTCGGCCTCGCCGGTATCGGCATGCTGGCCGGCCTCATCGTGTTCGTTGTCGGCCGCGGCCTGTTGCTCGGCCGGGGCGAGCCGCCCGCGCCGCTCGCCAAGGGACGCGAATGGACGATGTACGCCATCGGCGTCGGCCTCGTCGCGCTGTGCTGGGTCCTGGTGCAGAACCAGGCCGTCGTCGGCACCCTGCTCGGCGTGTTCGGCGGATTACTAGTCGCCTACGTGATCTTCGTCGCCGTCACCAAGCTCGCACCCGAAGAGCGCGATCGCATCTTCGCCGCGCTGTTCCTGATCATCACCTCGATCATCTTCTGGGCGCTGTTCGAACAGGCAGGCTCCAGTCTCAACCTGTTCACCGATCGCCACGTCGACCGCGGCGGGGTGCCGGCATCGGTGTTCCAGTCGGTCAACGCGATCTACATCATCCTGCTCGCCCCGGTCTTCGCGACCCTATGGACGGTGCTCGGGCGCAAGGGCCTGGAGCCGTCGACGCCGTTCAAGTTCGGCCTCGGCATCGTGCAGGTCGGTCTCGGCTTCCTCGTGCTGGTCTGGGGTGCAGCCTCGGTCGGCGTCGACGTGCCGACCCCGGTGATCTACATCTTCCTCATCTACCTGCTCCACACGACGGGCGAACTCTGCCTCAGCCCCGTTGGCCTTTCGGCGATGAACCGCCTTGCGCCGGCGCACATGGCGTCGCTGATCATGGGCGTGTGGTTCTTCGCGTCGGCCACCGGCAACTTCGCCGCCGGCCTCATCGCGTCGGCCACCGGCGCGGAAGGCGTGGGCGAGGAAGCGGGCAAGGAAGTGGTGCTCGGCGTCTACTCGACCGTCGGCTGGGTCGCGGTGGGCGTCGGTGTCGCCGTCCTCGTCATCAGCCCGCTGATAAAGAAGCTGATGCACCTCGACACCCTGCGCGACGACAATGTCGGCGACGACCTGGAAGGCCAGGCGGGCGCGGGCCTCGAATCGCAGGAAGCCGGGGTTCACCCGGCAACCCGCCCGAACTGAACCGACAGCGAAGGGCGCGGCCGGGGGCCGCGCCCTTCTTCCATGGGGGATCGATGACCACTATTCGCACCGCGCTCGCCGCCGCGAGCGCTCTCGCCCTGGCCGCCTGCGCCGCCACACCCGGAAGCGACACGAAAAGCGCGAGCAGCACGCCCGCTGCCGTCGACGCCAATCCGTACCCGTCCACCTACCGCCCCTATCCCGGCACACCGACCGCGCTGGTCGGGGCGACGGTCTACGACGGGGCCGGCGGGCGGATCGAGAACGGCACGGTCCTGTTCGCCGACGGCAAGGTCGTGGGCATCGGCGCCGCGGACCTCGCCATACCGGCGGGCTACACCCGCATCGACGGTACCGGAAAATACGTGACGCCGGGCGTCATCGACATCCACTCGCACCTCGGCGACTATCCCACCCCCTCGGTCGAGGCGCATTCAGACGGCAACGAGGCGACGAGCCCGACCACACCCGAGGTCTGGGCCGAACATTCGGTCTGGCCGCAGGACCCGGGGTTCACCCGCGCCCTCGCCAACGGCGGGGTCACGGCCCTGCAGATACTGCCCGGTTCGGCGAACCTCATGGGCGGCCGCGCGGTGACGCTGAAGAACGTGCCGAGCCGCACGATGCAGGGAATGAAATTCCCCGGCGCGCCCTACAGCATGAAGATGGCCTGCGGCGAGAACCCCAAGCGGGTCTACGGCAGCAAGGGCCGCATGCCCTCCACCCGGATGGGCAACCTGGCGGTCAACCGGCAGACTTGGCTCAACGCCAAGGCCGACGACGGCAAGAAGCGCAACCTCGCCACCGAGACGCTGAAGGGCGTGCTGGCCGGCGACATCCGCATCCAGAACCACTGCTACCGCGCCGACGAGATGGCCATCGTCCTCGATATGGCCAAGGAAATGGGCTACAAGGTCGCCGCCTTCCATCACGCGGTCGAAAGCTACAAGATCGCCGATCTTTTGCGCGAAAATGGCGTGTGCAGCGCGGTCTGGGCCGACTGGTACGGCTTCAAGATGGAAAGCTACGACGGCATTCCCGAAAACGCCGCCTTCATCCACAATGCCGGCGCGTGCGTCGTCATCCACTCGGACGACGAGAACGGCATCCAGCGGCTGAACCAGGAAGCGGCCAAGGCACAGGCCGCCGGCCGGCGCAGCGGCATCCAGATTTCCGATGCCGACGTCATCCGCTGGATCACCCTTAACGCCGCCACCGCGATGGGCATCGCCGACGTGACCGGCAGCCTCGCGCCGGGCAAGATGGCCGACGTGGTGCTGTGGAACGGCGATCCGTTGTCGGTCTACACCCGGCCGGAAAAGGTCTGGGTCGACGGCGCGCTGATGTTCGACGCCAACGATCCCAAGCGCCGCCCGGTCAGCGATTTCGAACTCGGCCAGCCCGGTGAAGGAGACGTGAAATGAGCGTGCGTTTGCTTCTAGGCGCGGCGCTGCTTGCGCTGTCCGCCCCGGCGATGGCGCAGGACTTCGCCATCACCAACGCCACCGTCGCGACCGGCGACGGCAGCGAGCCGCAGGACGGCGCGACGGTCGTCGTGCGCGCCGGCAAGGTCGTCGCCGCCGGGCGCGGGGTGGCGATTCCCGCCGGAATGCAGGCGGTCGACGGCACCGGCAAGTGGGTGACCCCCGGTGTCTTCGCGGCGATGACCAACCTCGGCCTGTTCGATGCGGGCGGGGTGCAGGAATCGAACGACATCGGAGCGCGCAATTCGCCGTTCGGCGCTGCGCTGGACGTGGTGCCCGCGCTCAACCCCGCCTCGCAGCACGTCGCCGTCGCGCGCAACGCCGGGATCACCCGCGCCAGCGTGTTCGGCGCACCGTCGAGCACGATCTTCGGCGGGCAGGGCGCGGTCGTCGATCTCGGCGCGGACAACCGCATGGTCGTGCGCCCGCGCGCATTCCAGCTCGTCACTCTCGGCGAGGGAGGAGCGCGGCTCGCGGGCGGCAGCCGCACGAGTGCGCACGCCCTGTTCCGCAATGCCCTGCGCGAGGCGCGGCAGTACGGCAGCGATGCACGGATCAGCGGGGGCGGCCGACCCGCCCCCGTCCAGACCGGTGACGATATTCCGATCGATCCCCGCCTCGTCGACAACACCACCGCGCGCGAGGACGTGCTGCTGAACCGGTTCGATGCGGCCGCGCTGGTACCGGTCGTGAACGGCACGCAGACGCTCTACGTCAACGTCGAGCGCGCGTCGGACATCCTCTCGGTCCTCGCCCTCAAGCGCGAGTTTCCGCGGCTGAAGATGGTCATCGTCGGTGCGAGCGAAGGCTGGCGGGTGGCGAGCGAGCTGGCCGCCGCCGGAGTACCGGTGATCGCCCAGCCGCTCAACGACCTTCCCGCAAGCTTCGAACAGCTCGCCGCGACCCAGAGCAACGTCGGACGCATGGTCGCCGCCGGGGTCGAGGTCGCATTGGGCGGCCTTGCGGGCACGACCGGCGACCAGCCGGCCAACCTCACCCAGTTCGCCGGCAACCTCGTCGCGCTGACCAAGGTGCCAGGCGCAAGCGGGCTGAGCTGGGGCAAGGCCTTCGCCGCGATCAGTTCGGTTCCGGCGGACATCGCCGGTTATGGCGGGCGGATGGGCGTGCTGGCCCCGGGCGCCGCCGGTGATCTCGTGGTGTGGGACGGGGATCCGCTCGAACTGGCGAGCGCGCCCGAGCGCATCTTCATCGACGGCGTCGAGCAACCGCGGGTCGATCACCGGACCCGCTTGCGCGACCGCTACCGCGATCTCGACGATCGCGACCAGCCCAAGGCCTATGACTGGTGAGGGGCAGGTTGACGAGAGGCGGGCGGTGAGCAAGCGTTTCCCGACCGGCGACCGGTTCGCCACGCTCGCGTTCGGCGCGGCCCTGCTCATCGGGGTGGCCGCGGTGGCGCAGTCGCCGTCCGGCCCGCCCGACCGCAGCCAGGACATGGCGTGGGTCAGCGCCCAGCAGGCTGCCCTCGCCTCACGGGCGGCCGAGCCCGGCTGGCAGACGATGGAGGGCGGGCTCCTCTGGCGGCGCGTGGCGGGCGACGGGTCGGGGCGGCATCCGACGCCTGCCGACATCGTCACGGTCGATTACACCGGCACCTTCACCGACGGGACGCAGTTCGACAGTTCCGAAGGGCGCGGTCCGGCCACTTTCCCGCTCGGCAAGCTGATCCCCGCATGGCAGTTGGCGATCCCCGAGATGGGCGTCGGCGACACGATCGAGATCGCCGCCCCCGCACCGCTGGCCTACGGCATGAAGGGCAAGGGACCGATCCCCGGCGGCGCGACGCTGCTGTTCACCGTGCGACTTCTGGGCATCGGCGAGCCGGAGTAGCACCGGGCTTGCATTCCGGTTGCGCTGCGCTACCCATGTTGACACTGTTGACATGGGAGTGCTCGGGATGGACCCCGCCCTTCAGTCGCTGATCGCCGCCAGCATCGCGTTCGTCGGCACGCATTTCGCCCTGTCGCACCCCTTGCGCGCGCCGCTCGTGCGCGTGGCGGGCGAGAAGGGCTTCCTGCTCGTCTATTCGCTGGTCGCCTTCGCCACGTTCGGGTGGATGGTGCTCGCCTTCCGCGCCGCGCCGCCGGCCGATCTCGGCGCGAACAGCGGAGACATCGGCTGGGCCGTCGCGACCGTGCTGACGCTCCCCGCGCTGCTTCTCTTCCTCGGCTCGCTGCGGGGCAACCCTGCGCTGCCCGCTCCCGGCGCGAACAAGCTGGCGGCACAGGAGCCGCACGGCGTGTTTCGCGTCACCCGGCACCCGATGATGTGGGGCTTCGCGCTGTGGGCCGTTTCCCACCTCTCCATCGAATGGAGCGTGCGGACGACCATCGTCGCGGCCGCGATACTCGTCCTCGCGCTCGTCGGAGCGCGGCTGCAGGATCGCAAGAAGGAGCGGCTGATGGGCCCGGCGTGGACCGATTGGGAAGCCAGGACCAGCTACTGGCCCCGCCTCTCCGCGCTGCCTCAAGCGGGCGCCATGCTGTGGCTGGTGGCGACGGTCCTGTGGCTCGCGATCACCTGGGCGCATATCGGCGCGGCGGGCGTCCCGGCAGGAATGTGGCGGTGGACTGACTAGGCTTCCGAATAAATACCTATCCCATCACTAAAATCTTGAATACGATACTTAAGAGCAATCGGGCAAATTAGGTAATTCTTGTTCGTCAAAGATATCAATCCGACTTTAACACGCATTACTCCTGAAAAGTCGGTCAGCCCACTATTTAGATTCGCAATTATCTCCCAAATAATAACGAGCTTACTTCGCTAACCTAGCGACTAATATGAAAAAAGAGACGAAAATACCCATTAATAAGTAAACCGGCCAAAAAACAATTTTGAGCGAACTTCGGCCGACTTGCCGGCGCAAGGCATAGCTCCAAATCCAGCCAGATATTGGCACAAAAATCAGCGAGGCGGCTGCATAAACGACAATTGCTGCAATACCGTGCCAAAACTTGAACCAAGGTAACATGCCGACAGTTGAAACGCCCAACAGCCATACACAAAAAAAGCCCAAGGCGACCCCGCCTTCAGATATGTCGCTTGTCACTTCTTCGGTAGGGATCACGCCCGCGCTTCCTCGACACCCGCCGAGTTGTGGCGCAGCGCCTTCAGCACCGTATCGACGATGTGCGGGGCGTTGAGACCGGCTTCGTCGTACTGCTTCGCCGGATCGTCGTGGTCCTGGAACACGTCGGGCAGGCGCATCGTGCGGATCTTCAAGCCACCATCCAGCAACCCTTCATCGCTGGCATGCGTCAGCACGTGCGCGCCGAGGCCGCCGATGGCGGCCTCCTCCACGGTCACGACGACCTCGTGAGTGCGCATGAGGCGATCGATCAGGTCGGTGTCGAGCGGCTTGGCGAAACGCAGGTCGGCGACGGTCGTGCTCAGGCCCTTCGCCTCCAATTGGTCCGCGGCCTTCAGCGCTTCGGCGAGGCGCGTGCCGAGCGACAGGATTGCCACCTTCGTCCCTTCGCGCACCACCCGGCCCTTGCCGATCTCGAGCAGCTGTGGGGTGTCCGGCAGGTCGATCCCGATGCCGCCCCCGCGTGGGTAACGGAAGGCGATGGGGCCGCTGTCATGGCAAGCGGCGGTATAGGTCATGTGAACCAGCTCCGCCTCGTCCGCCGCGGCCATCACGACCATGTTGGGCAGCGTCGCGAGATAGGTCACGTCGAACGAACCTGCGTGGGTCGCGCCGTCCGCGCCGACCAGACCGGCGCGGTCGATCGCGAAGCGGACGGGCAGGTTCTGTATCGCCACGTCGTGGACCACCTGGTCGAACGCGCGCTGGAGGAAGGTCGAATAGATCGCGCAGAACGGGCGCATGCCTTCCGCGGCGAGGCCGGCGGCGAAGGTCACCGCGTGCTGTTCGGCGATGCCGACGTCGAACGCCTTGTCGGGATGCGCCTTGGCGAAGCGGTCGACGCCCGTCCCGCTCGGCATCGCGGCGGTAATCGCGCAGATGCGCGGGTCGGTTTCGGCGAGCTTGGCGAGGGTGTCGCCGAACACGTTCTGGTAGGCCGGCGGCCCGCCCGCGCTCTTCTTCTGTTCGCCGGTGATGACGTCGAACTTCTGCACGCCGTGGTACTTGTCGGCGCTGTTCTCCGCCGGGGCGTATCCCTTGCCCTTCTTGGTCACCACGTGGACCAGGATCGGGCCCTGCTCGCTGTCGCGCACGTTTTCCAGCACCGGCACGAGGTGATCGAGGTTGTGCCCGTCGATCGGGCCGACGTAGTAGAAGCCCAGTTCCTCGAACATCGTCCCGCCGGTCACCATTCCCCGCGCGTACTCTTCGGCCTTTTCCAGGCTGTTGTGCACCTTGCGGCTGAGCTTCTTGGACAGGCGCGAGGCGAGGCTGCGCAGGCCGAGATATTCGCTGCTCGAGACCATCCGCGCGAGATAGGCCGAGAGCCCGCCCACCGGGGGCGCGATCGACATGTCGTTGTCGTTGAGGATCACCACCAGCCGGTTGCCCGCCTGTTCGGCATTGTTCATCGCCTCGTAGGCCATGCCGGCGCTCATCGCGCCGTCCCCGATCACCGCGATGCCCCTGCCCGGGCGACCCTGCAGCTTGTTCGCCATGGCGAAGCCGAGCGCAGCGGAAATCGAGGTGCTGGAATGCGCCGCGCCGAACGGATCGTATTCGCTTTCGCTGCGCTTGGTGAAGCCCGACAGGCCGCCGCCCTGGCGCAGGGTCCGGATGCGATCCCTACGGCCGGTCAGGATCTTGTGCGGATAGGCCTGGTGCCCGACGTCCCACACCAGCTTGTCGGTCGGCGTGTCGAAGACATAATGGATCGCGGTCGTCAGCTCGACCACGCCGAGACCGGAGCCCAAGTGCCCGCCGGTGCTGCCGACGGCGTCGATCATCTCCGCGCGCAATTCGTCGGACAGCTGGCGAAGCTGCTCGGGCTTGAGCTTGCGGAGGTCTGCGGGGGTGTCGACGGTGTCGAGCAGGGGCGTATCGGGGCGGGTCGTCATGCCGCCATCCCTACAACGCGCTCTGCGGCCTGTCGATGAACCGTTGCCCACGAAACCATGAGCATTGCATGAGGAATGCCCTCAGCGGCACTCAGCGCAAAGGCCGCGTATTTCGATTACCGGTCGCTCGGCCTTGAAGTCCGCCGCTTCGGCGAGGCCGCGGACGGTCTTCGACACCGCATCGTTGTCGATATGGGTCGCCTCGCCGCATTCGTCGCACACCAGAAAAATGCAGTCATGCAGGCAGCCGGGGTGGCTGTTGGCGAGATAGGCGTTAGACGATTCCACCCGCATGGCGAGGTTGTTGGCCACGAACAGGTCGAGGATGCGGTAGATCGAATTGGGCGCGATGCGCTTGCCGCGCTGGGCCGACACCTGATCGGCGATGTCGTAGGCGCTGGCGGGGCTCGCGTGCGTACTCAGCGCGGCGAACACGTCGGCGCGCAATTCGGTCCACTGCTCGCCCGCCTTGGTCAGCGCGTCCTGGGCGGCGTGGATGAGGTCGTGCCCCGAGTGCTCGTTGTGATGGTGATGGCCTGCCATGCCGGGCTATGTAGTGCGCGCGCCGGGCGGACGCCACCCCGCGCGCGGCACCGTCAGCCGGTGGTGAAACCGGTCTTCCAAACGCCCGGATACATCGACTTGAGCGCCGCGACCTTGGGCGCGTCCCACGTGCGGATGTAGGGATGGTTGGGGTTCTTCTGCGCGAAATCCTGATGGTAGGTTTCGGCCGGGAAGAACGCACCGCCCTCGATCGTGGTGACGATCGGCCGCTTGTAGACCTTCGCTGCCGAAAGCTGCGCGATGTAGGCTTTGGCGACCGCCGCCTGCTCCGTGCCGACCGGGAACAACGCAGTGCGGTACTGCGCGCCGGTGTCCGGCCCCTGCCGGTTCTTGAGCGTGGGATCGGCGATGACCGAGAAATAGATCCGCAGCAACTGGTCGTAGCGCACCACGCTGGGGTCGTACGTCACCTTCACCGCCTCGGCGTGGTCGGTCACCCCGCTCGAGACCAGATCGTAGTTCGCCTGCCGTTTGGTGCCACCGGCATAACCGCTGACCGCGCTCCTCACGCCCTTCACATGGCTGAACACCGCCTCCACGCCCCAGAAACAGCCGCCTGCAAAGACGGCGGTCTTCAGGCCGCTTTCCTTCGCGGTGCGCTGCGCCTGCGGCGCGGCGACGGTGATTTCCGGGGCGAAAGCGGACTGCTGGCAACCGCCCAGCGCAAGACCGGCGGCGGCGATGGCGAGCGTGAAGCATTTCATCGAGCGGGCGTCTCCACGGTGGCGGCGTGCGCTGCGGGGACGAGCTGCTGGGCCATGTTCGGCGCAATGTGCCAGACGACGGCTGCCGCGCCGAGCGCGAAACCGATGGCGAAATTGCGGATGAGATCGGGTTTGAACAGGCCCATGTCGTGCTTTCCTTCGAATAGGCGACATGGGTACTTCACTGGCGATTGCGAGGTGCTTAACCCGCCAGTTGCGCGGCGTTCAGGTTGCTTGGTTCGCTTCTGAGGCGAAGCGATGATCGGCAGTTCGCGATCAATGCCGAAAGTGGCGCATCCCGGTAAACACCATCGCCAAGCCCGCCTCGTCGGCGGCCTTGATCACGTCCTCGTCGCGGATCGATCCGCCCGGCTGGATGACCGCGGTCGCCCCGGCTTCGGCTGCGGCCAGCAATCCGTCGGCGAACGGGAAGAACGCGTCCGAAGCGACGGCGCTGCCGACCGTGCGCGGCTGGTCCCAGCCGAATTTCTGCGCCGCCTCTGCCGATTTCATCGCCGCGATGCGTGACGAATCGCGGCGGTTCATCTGACCCGCGCCGATACCGGCCGTCGCCCCGTCCCTGGCATAGACGATCGCGTTGGACTTCACATGGCGCGCCACGGTCCAGGCGAAGAGGCAGTCCTTCAGTTCCTGCGCCGTCGGCTGGCGCTGCGTCACGACCGTCAGGTCCGCTTCGGTGATCGCCCCGTTGTCGCGGGTCTGGACCAGTAGTCCGCCGGTGATCGGCTTTATCGCCAGACCGCCGCGACGCGGATCCGGCAGATCGCTGGCCAGGAGCAGCCGCAGGTTCTTCTTCTTGGCGAACGCCGCCTTGGCATCGTCGTCCGCATCGGGAGCGACGACGACTTCGGTGAAGATCTCGCAGATCGCCTCCGCCGTCGGGCCGTCGAGGACCGTGTTGACCGCGACGATCCCGCCGAACGCCGACACGTCGTCGCAGGCGAGCGCCTCGCGCCATGCCTCGAGCAGGGTCGGCCGCTGCGCAACGCCGCACGGGTTGGCGTGCTTGACGATCACCACCGCGGGGTCTTGTCCGGCGAACTCGGCGACGAGTTCCAGCGCGGCGTCGGCGTCGGCATAGTTGTTGTAGGACAGTTCCTTGCCCTGCAGCTGGCTCGCCTGCGCGATGCCCGAACCGTGCGGGCCCACCGGCATATAGAGCGCGGCCTTCTGATGAGGGTTCTCGCCGTAGCGGAGTTCGGTGACCCGGCGGCCGTTGACAGCGAGGAGGTCGGGAAATTGCTGCTGCTGGTCGGCGAAGGCGAACCACTGGCTGATCATGCTGTCGTAGGCAGCGGTCGCGCCGAATGCCTTGGCCGCCAGCCGCTTCCTGAAATCAAGCGTGGTGGCGCCGTCGTGCGCGCCGAGTTCGGCGATCAGCTCGTCGTAGTCGGCAGGATCGGTCACGATGGTCACGTAGCGGTGGTTCTTCGCCGCCGAACGCACCATGCTCGGCCCGCCGATATCGATGTTCTCGATGATCTCGTCGCGGTCGGCCCCGCGCGCGACCGTCGCCTCGAATGGGTAGAGATTGACGACCACCAGGTCGATCGCGCCGATGTCGTGCGCGTCCATCGCGGCGGCGTGTTCGGGATCGTCGCGCACGGCCAGCAGGCCGCCGTGGACCATAGGATGCAGCGTCTTCACCCGTCCGTCCATCATCTCGGGAAAGCCGGTGAGGTCGCTCACGTCGCGCACTTCCAGCCCGCAGTCACGCAGCGCCTTGGCGGTGCCGCCGGTAGAGACCAGCTCGACACCCGCGTCGGCCAGCGTGCTGCCGAGCGCTGCAAGCCCTTCCTTGTCGGACACCGAAAGCAGCGCCCGCCTGATGGTCACATCGGTCACGTCGATTCTATCCCATTTTCTTGAAGAGCCAGGCGAAGCTGCCGCCGCTCCTCGGGGTCATACCCTGTATCACGAGTTGCTGGATCGGCTGCGGGCGTCCCTGCCCATCGACCCACAGGCTTTCCTCGACCGACAGCGACACGCCCTCGTCCAGCTTGCCGAGGCGGAACTGCCAGTAGCTGCCGTCGGGCAGTGCGAGGCCCGCACCCTTGCCATCGTCCGACAGGCCGAGCTCGATGCCCGGACCGATGTGGAAGCGGATGGCGAAGCCGATCTTGCCGCGCTTGCCCCCGCCCTTGCCCGCCGGCACCAGCAGGTCTTCGCCGCGCAGCTCGCTGCCGTCGTCGCGCAGGATGAGGATGCGGCGGTGGGCAAGCCCGTGGCGCGGGACGTAACCGTCGTGGCTCGCCTCCAGCCGGGTGGCGGTGCCGTCCTTCAAGGAAAGCGTCTTGCGGTCGATCTCCACCTCGCCGACCCCGGCGCCAAGCTTGCCGTGGAGGAGGACGGCGGTGGAGTTGGCATCGTCGAGCGCAAGGGTGGAGTGGGCCGCCGTCGCGCGCAGGCCCTGTTCGATGCGGACCGGAACCTGTCCGCCCGCGAACGCCGCACCGCCGCAGTTGACGACGATCCGCTGCGGTCCATGGCTCAGCTCGAAGGCCAGCGTGCTCGCGCAACCCGAGCGTGCGTGCTTCGCCAGCGGCGGCGGGGCCGCGTCGAACTGCAACACCGCCTTCCCCCCGGTGGCGCGCTGGTAGCCCCACTGCCGGGCATCCTTGAGAGGGCGGGTCCGAACGCCGCTCGCACTCACCAGCGCAGCGATCCGGTCGGCCCCGACCGCACCCGCGCCCTGCCAGTTGCCCAGACCCCCGTCGCCGTGGAGCAGCGCGAGCAGCGGCGGTACGAGCAGGCCCAGCATCGCCTCGATCGCCGGCGGAGGGTCGCGGCGGACGGCGGCGTAGCAGGCCTTGAGTTCGGTCAGGAGGCCGATCGCCTCCATCTGGGCGAGCGGGCTGCGCGACAGCACCCCGCCGTCCTCGGCGACCAGTTCGCCCAGCGCCCGGACGAGGCCCGCTTCGCCGAACAGCCGGCGCGGCTTGCCATCGGGCAGCAGCAGGCCGGCAGCGACGATCCCGGTCCAGCCGGCGACTTCGGCCAGCCGGTCGCCGGCCTTGCCGATATTGCGGTCGAGCCAGCGCGCGGTTTCCTCCATCGCGGCGAGCGTGCGCGTGCGCAGCGCCGCGTCGCCCGACAGGATGAGCGGCGCGTGCACCAGCCAGCCGAGCAGGCGCAGGCCGGCGTTCTCCACGCTCCACGCAGCGCCCTTGCGCGCGCTCTTGCCCGGGCGGTGGTTGGCCTTGAGCCAGGCAGCCAGCACGCGCTCGGCGGTCGCCGTGCACTGTTCGCGCGGACCGCAGGCGGCAAGATCGCGCATCCAGGTGAACCCGTGCACCGTCCGCTCGAACGGCGGGGTCAGTTTGGCGACCGGCTGGAAGTCCATCTGCGCGATGGGCGCCTTCACTCCGTGGACGAGGAAGTGCCCCGCCCGCAACGCCACGCCGGCGGCCCGGTCGCCGACGAGCGGGCTGTCGACGGTGCCCAGCAGGCGCGGGCGTGCAGGCTTGCCGAACGGGCGGGCGAGCGTCGCACCGGATACCCCCATGCGGTAGGCGAGGCGTATCAGCGCCTCGCCCGCACCCACCGATGGCGCGGAGAAATCGGCCAGCGCCAGCGCACGGCCGGGCTCGATCACGGTTTCGGGTGCATCGTCTCCGGGCAAAAGCACATGCGGTTCGCCTGCGGAACCGAGCGGCAGCGCGCGGGACCGGGCCTGTCCGTCGGCGCGCGAAGCGGTGCGGACGTCCTCGGCCGTCGCCACTACTCGCCCGCCTCGTGCGAACTCTTCAGCGCAGCGATGTTGGCGGCGTAGCGGTCCGGCCCGCCGCGGAAGGTGGCCGACCCCGCGACCAGGACGTCGGCCCCGGCATCGACGCACTGCCGTGCGGTGACGGGATCGACCCCGCCGTCGACCTCGAGATGGATGTCCCGCCCCGTCTTGTCGATCAACTTGCGGACCGCCTCGATCTTGCGAAGCTGGCTGGAAATGAAGCTCTGTCCGCCGAAGCCTGGATTGACGCTCATGATCAGGACGAGGTCGATCTCGTCGATCAGGTAGTCGAGCATCTTGGCGGGCGTCGCCGGGTTGAGGCTGATGCCGGCCTTCTTGCCCAGCGCCTTCACCGCCTGCACGGTCCGGTGGACGTGTGGGCCCGCTTCCGGGTGGACGGTGATGATGTCGGCACCGGCATCGGCGAACGCCTCCAGCCAGGTGTCCACCGGGCTCACCATCAGGTGCACGTCGAACGGCTTGTCGGTATGCGGGCGCAGCGCCTTTACCACGCCCGGCCCGATCGTGAGGTTGGGCACGAAATGCCCGTCCATCACGTCGACGTGAATCCAGTCCGCCCCGGCCGCGTCGATGGCGCGCACTTCCTCGCCCAGCCGCGCGAAGTCGGCCGACAGGATGGAGGGGGAGATCAACGGGCGCGCCATGATGCGTGCTGCAGGGGCTCCTATGCCTGACGGGCGCTTAACCCTTGCCCGCCACGCGGCACAAGCGAATCGCCCGGTCTTTTCCACATTGCCGCGGCCCGAACCGGCGCAAATCGGGGCGCTGTCCCAATTAAGCGCAAATTCAGGCCCCATCGGGCACCTTGTGCAGCGAAACAGGGGGTCTTGCCCGCCGGCACAGTTCGCGCGCGCCCCCGCCACAGGGACATTCCATGATCGCCAAGACCATCCGCCCTATCGGCATTCTTCTCGCTGCGAGCGCACTCGCGCTCGGCGTCGCAAGCCCGGCCGCGGCGCAGTATCGCAACAAGATTTCCAACGACATGAGCCGTTGCCGCGGGGCCGGCCCGGCGGTCATGGTGACCGTCGACGGCGTCAAGGCGTCGACCGGGCGCGTGCGCGCGCAGGTCTACCGGGCGACCGAAGGCGACTGGCTGAAGAAGGGACGCTGGCTGAACCGTGTCGAGGCACCGGCCAAGGCTGGCTCCATGAGCTTCTGCCTGCCGGTGCCCGCCAACGGCAGCTACGCGGTCGCGGTGCGCCACGACCTCGACGGAGACGGCGAGACCGATCTTCTGGGCGACGGCGGCGCGATGTCGAACAACCCCTCGATCAACATCTTCAACCTCGGCAAGCCGAGCGTGAGCAAGACGGGGTTCGCGGTGAACGGCGTGAAGTCCATCCGTATCGCGATGCGTTACCGCTGACCGGCGCGGCTGCGCGCCCGCCACACCCGCCACAGCACGCCGGGGGCGGCAAGGAACGGATGTTTCTCGCGCCACGGCGTCAGGTGCACCGCGATGCCGGTATGCCGCTCGATCTTCCACGCGGCATAGGCCGCGGCACCGTCGAACGTCGTACTCGCCTTGGCGAGACGCAGGAGGTTGAGCGGCTTGCCGAGGCGTGCTCGCGTGCGCCAGGCGCGCAGTATCTGCGCCCGCCGTGCGTCGGGCAGGTTTGGCCGCAACACGTCGCCGTCGCGCGCGAACGCGAGCCCGTCCGCCGTCCATGCCAGCGGCAGCAGGCCGTCGAAATGGGCCGCGTTGACCGACAGGATGTCGTTCTCGCGCCCCGGCTTCTCGACTCGGAATTCGGCTTCGTAGGTCGCGCGGAACAGCGCGCGCCAGTAATCGGCCGCGGTTCCGCCCGGCGGGCCGAGCGCCGCCGCGAACCGGCCGGCGGTCTTCGCCGCATCGGCGACCGCCGCCAGCACCGCCGCGCGCGCCGCCTCGCTCTGTACCCACACCAGCCCCGCCGGTTGCACGAAGCGCGCCCAGATCGTGGTGTCGCGCGACCGGCCGGCCGCCGCGCGGGCAAACGTTTCCAGCGCCATCGTCGCTATTTTCGCACGCAAGGTCCCCGACGCGGTCTCCCATTCGCGGTAGGAGACCCGGGGCCAGATCCGTTCGCGCTGCGCCCCCGGCAGCAGCACGTAGAAGTCGAGCACACCCTCGAGCGAGCCGGTGCGCAGGTTCGATCCGTAGAACAGCACCGCGCACGCTCCGGCCTCGCTCGCCAGCCGGGCGGCGATCGCCTTCACTTCGGGATGCACCGGTGTATCGAGCGCGGTTGCAATGCGCGCCTCAAGCGACCTCGTCACGGAACGACGAACGACAACGCGGGGCCCGGCACGATCTCGTACGAGCCGGCCGGGAACGCCTCGCCGTCGAGAATGAACCGGTCGCCGAGGTCGATCTCGATGCGATCGGTCGCGCAGCGGTGGAGTCCGCGCCGCTCTGCGTGGGCCGGCCACCAGCCCCGCGCGATCGCGGGCGCCCGCGCCAGCAGACTGCGGGTCGGATAGTCGAGCGCGATGAGCTTCATGCCCTCGAGGTCGGCAAAGGGGCGGATGTTGGCGGGCAGCTGCTCGACCGTCATCGCGAGGATGAAGGTACGGCGGGCCGGATCGCCGCGGTCGCTGCGCGGCAGGGGCGCGCGGTCCGCGCCGGTCCGGATCGCCATACGTTCGCCGCGCCGCCAGCGATTGCGATCGCTGCCCAGCAGCGCCTGCACCATCCCCCAGACCGCCGTCGCGCCGACTGCGAGGCTGTCGAACGCGCCCAGCCGGTGGGCGTCTTGCCCGGCGGCGACCGCCGTTGTGAACACGCCCGCGCCGAAGATGAAACCGGCGAGCTCGCCGCCGCCGTCCCGGTCGCGCACGATCAGCGGCCGGCGAACCGCGCGGTTGCCCGCCTCCAGCGCACCCAGGATACCTTTCAGCGTCCAGTCCTTCGGTGCACCGAGGTCGGCGTTGAGCGCGTTGGTCTTGCCCGCCGGAATCACCGCGAGCGCGGGCCACGCATCGCCGAATACGGGCAGGCCGGCGGTCAGCACGTCGCGCACGGTGCCGTCGCCTCCGCTCACGACAATGCAGGTCACGCCGTCGGCGGCAAAGCCTTCGAGGACGCCGCGCAGTTCCCCGCGCCGCTCGGGTGCCGCGACGCTGACGCCGGGCAGCGCCTCGACTTCCTGCTGCAGCTTGCGATTGCGGTGGCTGCGCGGGTTGTAGATCACACCGATGCGCGGCCCGCCCTCCACGCGCGGGGCCGGACCGGACGCGGTTTCGCCCGCTCCGGTTGGAGCGCCGGGGGCCTGCGCGCGCGCGGCCGGGACCTTGAAGACGGTTGACATGGCGAACCTTGGACGGCGCTTTAGATGGGGCGGGCGGCCTGCGACACAACTTTTTCCCCGCAGCCGTCCCGCCTCAGGATAGGATTGACGCCATGCTCCATCCCGACCTCCTCGATTCGGCCCGCTCCATCGCCGACCGCATCGTTTCGCTGCGCCGCGCGATCCATGCCGAACCCGAAGTCGGCCTTCAGACGCCGCTGACGCTTGCCAAGGTGCGCGCCGCGCTCGCCCACCTGCCGCTCGAATGGCGCGAGGGCGGTACGACCACCGGGGCGGTGGCCACGCTCAAGGGGGGCACCGAGGGCCGCCGCGTGCTCCTGCGCGGCGACATGGACGGGTTGCCGATGACCGAGGAAACCGGGCTCGATTTCGCCTCGACCATTCCGGGCCGGATGCACGCCTGCGGGCACGATACCCATACCGCGATGCTCGCCGGCGCCGCCGAGATACTGTGCGCCCGCCGCGAGGGGATCGCCGGCGAGATCCAGTTCATGTTCCAACCGGGGGAGGAAGGCTTCCACGGCGCGCGCCACATGCTCGACGACGGGCTGATCGATCCGTTGCCCGAAGCCGCCTTCGCGCTCCACATCATGCCCAATGCGCGGCACGGCGCGGTGGCGGCCAGGACCGGGGCGATGATGGCCTCGGCCGACGAGTTCGACATCCTGATGGAGGGGCGGGGCGGCCACGCCTCGATGCCGCACGACGCGATGGACCCCGTGCCCGGCGCGGCCGCGCTGGTCGGCGCGCTGCAGGCGATGGTCACCCGCCGCTTCGCCGTGGCAGACGCGGTGGTAGTGACGGTGACCACGATCCAGTGCGGCACCGCGCACAACGTCATACCCGACCGGGTCCGGCTGGCCGGGACGATCCGCACCCTGTCGAAACGTCACCGCGAGAAGGTGCACGCCCTGATCGAGGAGGTCACTCACGCGACCGCTGCGGCGTACGGCCTGACGGCGAAGTTCGAACTGCGCCACGGGTTTCCGGTGACGGTCAACGATGCGCGCGCGATCGCCCTTGCCCGCGCGGTCGCCGGCGATCTGTTCGGCGAAGGTGCCTGGGCCGACATGGCGGCGCCGAGCATGGGGGCCGAAGACTTCTCCTACGTCCTTGAAAAGGTGCCGGGCGCGATGGTCTTCTTGGGCGTTGCGGCCGAAGGCGACGACTGGCGCAACTGCTGCTCCATCCATTCGACCCGCATGATGGTGGACGAGGCGGCACTGCCGCGCGGAGCCGCGCTGCTCGCCGGGTGCGCGCTGCGCTTCCTCGAGCGCGGCTGGGAGTAACGGCTTGCGATAGCGGGTTTCATCTTGCAACCTGCCTCGAACGAGGAGTCGCAAGACCGGATCCCGAGGAGAGGCGGATGGAGTACGAGGACAAATCGCGCACGCTGGGCGATGCGCTGGCGGGCTGGGCGGCGGAAATGCCGGCCGCGATCGCGCTGCGCGACGGCGACCTCACGATCGATTGGGCGACCTACGATCGGTACGCCACGCAGATCGCCAACGGGCTCGCCGCGATAGGCCTGAAGCCGGGCGACCGGGTCGCTTACCTCGGCAAGAACGGCGCGCGGGCGGCGCAGCTTGCGATGGGCACAGCGCGCGCAGGCATGATCCTGGTGCCGATCATCTGGCGGCTGGCCCCGGCGGAAATCGAATACATCCTTGCCGATTGCGACCCCGGCGCGCTGTTCGTCGAACCGCAGTTCGCGGGCCAGCCGTTCGAAAGCACGCGGGTTGTTGCCGACGAAACCTTCGACGCGTGGCGCGACGCGCAGTCGGCCGATCCGGTAACCACGGAGGTAGAGCGCGGCGACGTGTTCCTGATGCTGTACACCTCGGGTACCACGGGCATGCCCAAGGGCGTCATGCTGACGCATCGCAACGCCACCGTATTGCGGCCCATCGTGCAGGAAACCGGCCTCGGCTGGTTCACCAGCGAGCCGGGCGACACACTAATCCATGCGATGCCCTTCGGCCATATCGCGGGCATCGGATCGGTCACCGGCGCGGTGAACGCCGGCCAGCATCTCATCATCCATACCGAATTCGATCCCGCCCTCATCATCCGCGATATCCAGCAGCACGACGCGCGCCAGGCGTTCCTTGTCCCGGCCGCGCTCGCCATGATGCTCGACCATCCGGACGCGAAGGACGCCGACTTCTCCAACCTGCAGGGCATGGCGTACGGCGCCAGCCCGATCCCGCTCGACCTGCTGAAGCGGGGGGTGGACCGGCTGCAGTGCGACTTCGCGCAGATGTACGGCATGACCGAAACCTACGGCACCGTCGTCTGCTTGGGGCCGGAGGATCACGGACCGGGCAAGGAACGGGTCATGCGGGCCGCGGGCAAGGCGCTGCCGTCGGTGGGACTGAGGATACTGAGCGAGGACGGCAGCGAACTGCCACCCGGCGAAATCGGCGAGGTGGCGATCAACAGCCCGACCAACATGGCCGGTTACTGGAACAAGCCGGCGGAGACCGCGCAGGTCCTGTCGCCCGACAACTGGCTGCGCACCGGCGATGCCGGGATCATGGACGCGGACGGCTATCTCTACATCCAGGACCGCATCAAGGACATGATCATCACCGGCGGCGAGAACGTCTATCCGGCGGAAGTCGAAAGCGCGCTCTACGGCCATCCCGACGTGGCAGATGTCGCGGTGATCGGCGTGCCCGACGACCGGTGGGGCGAAGCGGTGAAGGCGGTGGTCGTCCGCCGGCCCGGAGCGGCCCTCGAAGCAGACGGCGTCATCGACTGGGCACGGCAGAAGATCGCCGGGTTCAAGTGCCCCAAGACGGTCGATTTCATCGATGCCCTGCCCCGCAATCCGTCGGGCAAAATCCTGCGGCGGGAACTGCGCGCGCCCTATTGGGAAGGGCGCGAACGGCAGGTCAATTAAGCGGCCTGTCATGCCCGCTTGATTGCAGGTGAAACCGGGTGCAGGGCGCGGCCCCATGCCGACCATACCCGCCGCCCCCGCCCCCGTCGATCGCCGTCCCCTGCGCCTTGCCTACCGGATGGAGGAGGAAGCCTGCGTCGCCGAGCGCATCCGTATGGCGGCGCCTGTCCAGGCCGTGCACGGCGAAGCGGCACGGATCGCGGGCGGGCTGATCGAGGGTGCGCGGGCGCGCAAGGCCAGCGGGCTCGACGCGTTCCTCCAAACCTACGGGCTCGACACCGAAGAAGGCATCGCGCTGATGTGCCTTGCCGAGGCGCTGCTGCGCGTGCCCGACGCGGCGACCGCCGACGCGCTGATCAAGGACAAGATCGGCGACATCGACTGGGGCGAGCACCTCGGCGAATCGAGCAGCACGTTCGTCAATGCGGCGACGTTCTCGCTGATGCTGACGGGCGAGGTGCTCGAACGGCCCGAACAGCACCAGCGCGGCATGGGCCGCACACTGCGCGGGGCGATGAACCGGCTGGGCGAGCCGGTGATCCGCAAGGCGACGCTGCAGGCGATGCGCATCCTGGGCGGCCAGTTCGTCTTCGGCCGCACGATCGACGAGGCGCTGAAGCGCGCCGCGCCCGAACGCGCCCGCGGCCTCCAGCACAGCTTCGACATGTTGGGCGAAGCGGCGATGACCTTCGCCGATGCCGAACGCTACCGCGCGAGCTACGAGGCGGCCATCGCCCGCCTCAGCCGCGAGACGGCGGCGGGCTGGGAGCAGTCACCGGGCATCTCGGTCAAGCTGTCCGCGCTCTATCCGCGCTACGATTTCCTCCACGCCGAAGCGGCGAAGGCGGCGCTGGTCCCGATGCTGAAGGATCTCGCCGGCAAGGCGCGCGACGGGGGCATGCACTTCACCATCGATGCCGAGGAGGCCGAGCGGCTCGAGCTGTCGATGGACATCATCGAGGCGCTGGTTGCCGACGATGCGCTGTTCGCGCGCGCCGACGGCACCCAATGGACGGGCTTCGGCCTCGCGGTGCAGGCCTACCAGAAGCGCGCGGTGCATATGTGCGACTGGACCGCGAAAGTCGCGCGGCGGCATGGCCGGCGGCTGTTCGTGCGGCTGGTCAAGGGCGCCTACTGGGACAGCGAGATCAAGCTGAGCCAGATCGGCGGGCACACGGATTACCCGGTCTTCACCCGCAAGCTGTCCACCGACGTAAGCTATCTCGCCTGCGCGGCCCGGCTGTTCGAGGCGGCGGACGCCATCCACCCCGCCTTCGCGACCCACAACGCCTACACCATCGGTGCGATCAAGGCGCTCTCCCGAGGCCGTGAATTCGAATTCCAGCGCCTGCACGGCATGGGCGAGGACGTTTACGCCGAGCTTGCCAAGGTCGAAGGCAACCGGCGGACCCCGGTACGCATTTACGCGCCGGTCGGCGGGCACAAGGATCTGCTCGCCTATCTCGTGCGCCGCCTGCTGGAGAACGGGGCCAACTCCTCGTTCGTCAACCGGATGGCCGATGCCGGTGTCCCTGTGGGCGAGCTGACGGGCGATCCGGTTGCCGAACTCGCCGCAACGCAAACGAAGCGCAATCCGGCGATTCCCTTGCCGGACGCCATTTTCGGTGCCCGGGCCAACAGCGCCGGGGTCGATCTGGCCGATCCGTTGGTGCTCGAACCGCTGATGGCCGAACTGGACGGCCTTGCGGGTCGTCACTGGGACGCCGCCCCGACCTTTCCCGGTGCCGAGGCTGGGGAGATCGCCCCGATCACCTCGCCGCAGGACATGACCCGCGAAGTCGGCAGCCGCCGCGATGCCACCCCCGCCGAGGTCGCCGACGCGGTTCGCCGGGCCGAGGCGATCCAGCCGGGTTGGAACGCGCTGGGCGGTGCGAAACGCGCGCTGCTGCTGGAAGCCGCGGCCGATGCGTTCGAGGCGCACACCGCGCAATTCCTGTCGTTGTGCCAACGCGAGGCGGGCAAGACGCTTGTCGATGCCGTGCTCGAAGTGCGCGAGGCGGTCGATTTCCTGCGCTTCTACGCCGCCGAGGCGCGACGGCTGTTCTCCGCCCCCATTCCCCTGCCCGGTCCGACCGGGGAAGAGAACCGTCTGAGCCTTGCCGGACGCGGCGTGTTCGCCACCATCAGTCCTTGGAACTTTCCGCTGGCAATCTTCATCGGGCCTGCCGCCGCCGCGCTGGCGGCGGGCAATACCGTCATTGCCAAGCCGGCCGAGCAGACCCCGCTGATCGCCGCGCTTGCCGTGCGCCTGTGTCACGAGGCGGGCATTCCCGACGAGGTGTTCCAGCTCCTTCCCGGCGCTGGCGAAGTCGGCCAGCTGATCACCTCGGACCCGCGGATCGCCGGGGTCGCATTCACCGGCTCGACCGCGACCGCGCAAGCGATCAACCGCAGCCTCGCCGCGCGCGAGGGGCCAATCGCCACGTTCGTCGCCGAGACCGGCGGCCAGAACGCGATGATCGTCGACAGTTCGGCCCTGCCCGAACAGGTCACCCGCGACGTCGTGAACAGCGCGTTCCAGAGCGCCGGCCAGCGCTGCAGCGCGCTGCGAGTGCTCTACTTGCAGGACGACGTGGCGGGCGAGATGCTGCGGATGATAAAGGGCGCGTTCGAAGCGCTCGAGATCGGCGATCCCGCCGCGCTTCCCACCGATGTCGGCCCGGTGATCGACGAGGATGCGCGCGCGGCGCTCGAACGCCATATCGCGCGGCGGATGAAGGAGGGGCGCCCGGTATGGCGGCGCGAACTTCCGCCCGGCACCGCCGACGGCTGTTTCGTCGCGCCCACGATCATCGAGATCGCTTCCATCAAGGACCTGCGCCGCGAGAACTTCGGACCCGTCCTCCACGTCGCCCGCTTCAAGGGGCGCGAACTGGAGCAGGTGGTGCACGACATCAACTCGGTCGGCTTCGGGCTCACCCTGGGGCTGCACAGCCGCATCGCCGAAACCCGGCGGACGGTCGAGCGGCTGGCGAAGGTCGGCAACCTATACGTCAACCGCAACCAGATCGGCGCAGTGGTCGAAAGCCAGCCGTTCGGGGGCGAAGGCCTGTCGGGGACCGGACCCAAGGCGGGGGGCCCGCATTACGTCCTGCGGTTCGCGACCGAGCGCGTTGTGTGCATCGACACCACCGCCGCCGGCGGCAACGCCTCGCTACTGGCGAGCTAGCCCCCGCAAGAGGAGATCGGACACCGCGCCGGTAATCTCGTCGATCGGGCGGCTGTCGTCCCACACGCCAAAGCGCATGCCCAGGAAGACGTTGGCGCCCATGATCGCCCACGCGCGGACCTCGTTGTCGCCGGGCGCGAGGTCGCCCGACGCCACTGCCTGATCGAGCCGCGCGGTGATCCGTTCGGCCGTGCCGCCGTAGTGCGCACGGTAGCTGGCGGGATCGGCGAACTCCGCCTCGTCGACGATGCGGTAGATTTCCTTGTGCGCGCGGGCGAAGGCGAGGAAGGCGGCCAGCGCCTCGCGCTCGCGCTCGATGCCGGTGGCGGTCGGCGTCATCGCCGCGGCGGCGGACTCTGCGACCGCGCGGCTCATGTCGCGGACCAACGCGGAGAAGATCGCCTCCTTGCTGTCGAAGTAGGTGTAGAAACTGCCGAGCGCGGTACCGGCGCGCCGCGTGATGCCGCTGATCGACGCGGCGTGAAAACCCAGCTCGCCGAACTCCTGCGCCGCCGCGTCGAGGAGCTTGCGCATGGTGGCCTTGCCCCGCGCCGTGCGCGGTTCCTTGCCGGGACTTGCTGCGCTTGCCGGCGGGGTGGGGTCGGTGGCCATCGCGCAACGCTTACGGAAGCGGGCACACCGGGGCAACAATAAAAGTTGAAACGTGGTTCAGGTTTCAATACAGCGCCTATCGAAAGGCGCGCGCGAGGACGCGCCGCGTTTGGGAGAGATAGAGATGACCCGCCTGCCCGTTTCCGCAGCCGCCAGCGGCTTCGCACTCGCCGTGTCGCTTGGCATCGCCGGCTTGGCCGCGCCCGCTGCCGCGCAGGACCTGCCCAACGAAGCGGAAGCGACTGCCGATACCGACGAAGGCGCGATCGTGGTCACCGCGCGTCGCCGCGAGGAAAACCTCGTCGACGTGCCGATCGCGGTGACCGCCTATTCCGGAGAATCGCTGGCCCAGTCGGGCGCGATCGACATCACCGACATCGGCCAGACCACCCCCAACACCACGCTGGAGGCGAGCCGCGGCACCAACTCGACGCTCAGCGCCTTCATCCGCGGTGTCGGCCAGCAGGACCCCGTGTCGGGCTTCGAACAGGGCGTCGGCATCTACCTCGACGACGTCTACCTCAACCGACCACAGGCTGCGGTGCTCGACATCTACGACGTCGAGCGGATAGAGGTGCTGCGCGGGCCGCAGGGCACGCTCTACGGCCGCAACACCATCGGCGGCGCGGTGAAGTACGTGACGAAGAACCTGCCGCAGGACCCGTCGCTGATGGTGAAGGCGACCTACGGCAGCTATAACCAGATCGACGGGGTGATCAGCGCGTCATCGGGCGGCGAGATCGTGCGACTGGGCGGGGCGCTTGCCCGGCTGACACGCGACGGGTTCGGGACCAACCTCACGACCGGGCGCGACAACTACGACAAGGACCTGTGGGCCGCGCGCGGCACCTTCGAGCTCGGCGGCTACGGCGCGCCGGTGCTCGTCCGCGTGTCGGGCGACTACGCCCGTGACAAGAGCAGCCCGCGCGGCGGCCACCGCCTGATCCCCGGCATCGCCTCGGGCGCGGCCGTTCTCGGCGACGTCTTCGACACGCGCGGCGGGCTCGACGATCCGAAGCAGGACATCGAGGCATACGGGGTCGCGATGAACGTCCGCGTCGACCTGTCGGATGCGCTCACGTTCCGCTCGATCAGCGCATGGCGCAAGGACACGACCGACACGCCGATCGATTTCGACGCGCTGCCGGCGGTCGATCTCGACGTGCCGGGCATCTACAACAACGAACAGATCAGCCAGGAACTGCAGCTTCTGTACGATAACGGCCCGCTGTCGGCCTTGGTCGGTTTCTACTATCTCGATGCGAAGGCCGACACGCTGTTCGACGTGCGTCTGTTCACCACGCTCAACGGCTTCACCGCCTTCACCGAGGCCGATGTCGACACCGAAACCTATGCCGTCTTCGGCGATGCGACGCTCGACATCACCGACCGGCTCAGCGTCTCTCTCGGCGGACGATACACCTGGGACACCCGCACGGCCGACATCTTGCGGCAGAACTACCTCGGCGGCGGCTCGCCGGTTTTCGGCGGCGCAGGGGTCGCATTCGGCGCGCCCAGCACCAATTTCAGCGGCAGCCGAAAGTTCAAGGCGTTCACGCCTCGCGCGTCGGTCAGCTTCAAGCCGGCGCCCGATCACAACCTCTACGCAAGCTATTCGCAGGGCTTCAAGGGCGGCGGCTTCGATCCGCGCGGTGTTGGCGTCAATGCGCCCGATCTCGACGGTAACGGCATCCGCTCCGACGCCGAGGTGGCGAGCTTCCTGAGCTTCCGCCCGGAACAGGTCGACAGCTACGAAGTGGGCTACAAGGGCAGCCTGATGGACGGCGCGCTCTATGTTGCGCTCGCCGGCTTCTATGCCGATTACACCGACGTGCAGATCCCCGGATCGGTGGCCTGCAACGTCGGCGGCATCGCGACCTTCTGCGGGGTTGTGTCCAACGCCGGCAAGGCGACCTTCAAGGGCGTGGAGTTCGAGACCACCGCCCGCCTCGGCCGCGACCTGATGGCGGCCGGCGACCGGCTGACGCTGGCCGGTTCGCTCGGCTACATCGACGCGCAGTACGACCGCTACATCACCAACATCGGCGGTGTGCCGACCGATGTCGCGAACTTCCGCGAAGTGCAGAACACCCCCCAGTGGACCGCGAGCGGAACGCTCGGCTACACTACGCCGGTCGGCGATGGCGACATCGCCTTCACCACAACGGCGTCCTACCGGTCGAAGACCTTCCAGTTCGAGGTGCCGAACCCGTACATCGACCAGCCGGGCTACGTCTTGCTCGACGCCAACCTCGTCTACAACGCACCTGGCGATCGCTGGAGCATCGGGCTTCACGGCCGCAACCTGACGGACAAGGAATACAAGACCAGCGGATACACCTTCGTCGTCGCCGATGCGACGACCGGCGCCATCCCGCTCGGGGCGAACGGCTATCCGATCCCCTCGCTCGGCAAGGAAGGGACCCTGACGGCGTTCTACGGCAATCCGCGCCAGGTCTTCGTGACGGGCACCGTCCGCTTCTGAGCGGGCCGCACCAGGCCGGCAAGCCACTGAAATTCCGTTTCGGTTCAGCTTGCCGGCCTGATAGGGCGCGGCCATGCGCCGCCTGATAACCCTCCTCCTCGCCGCCATCGCGCTCGCCTGGGCGCCGGGGGCCTTCGCCAAGGTCACCGCCAGCTTCCACAGCTTCAACGGCTCGGTCCTGTTCGGCCGCTATCCGCACACGTTCGTGGTGCTGGAAGGGACCGAGGACGCGACCGGCAGGCGGGTGAAGGAGAACTACGGCTTCTCCGCCAAGACTGCATCGCCAGCGGTCCTCGCCGGACCGGTCGAACACGTCATCTACGTCGAAAAGGACAAGTGGATCGCCAAGACCAACCGCCATTTCTCGGTCGAGCTGACCGACGCCCAGTATCGCGCGATCAAGCGCGAGGTGGAGGAATGGCGCAACCAGCCGGGCAAGTTCTACGACCTCGACAAGAACAACTGCATCCACTTCGTCGGCGCGATCGCGCGGATCGCGGGGGTCAAGATCGACTACCCGGCCGGCATGATCCGCAAGCCCAAGGCGTGGCTCAACCACATCGTGGCCATCAACCCGCAGGTTCGCGGCAAGCGGTTCTAGCGGATAAGCGCGGCCGCGCGCTTGCCCCGGCGGACCGGGTCGGGAATCAACCGGCCATGGCGATTCTCTCCGACAGGTGGATCCGCGAGGCGGCACGCACGCGCGGGATGATCGAACCCTTCGTCGAGGCCCAGCGCCGCGACGGCGTGATCAGCTACGGCCTCTCGAGCTACGGCTACGACGCGCGTGTGGCCGACGAGTTCAAGATCTTCACCAACGTCGACAGCGCGGTTGTCGACCCCAAGAATTTCGCCGCCAACAGCTTCGTCGATCGCAAGACCGATGTCTGCGTGATCCCGCCCAACTCGTTCGCGCTGGCCCGCACGGTCGAGTATTTCCGCGTGCCCGAGGACGTGCTGGTCATATGTCTCGGCAAGAGCACTTATGCGCGCTGCGGGATCATCGTGAATGTCACCCCGCTCGAACCGGGCTGGGAAGGGCACGTGACGCTGGAATTCTCCAACACCACCCCGCTCCCGGCGAAGATTTACGCCAACGAAGGCGCGTGCCAGTTCCTGTTCCTTCAGGGCAACGAACGCTGCGAAACGAGCTACAAGGACCGCGCTGGCAAATACATGGGCCAGCGCGGGGTAACCCTGCCCAGGCTGTAGCGACGCCGCCCCTCTGGACTTCGCGCGCCGCGCGGCGCATCCTTTCTTCCTGAAAAGGGAGAGCGGGAATGGCCGAAGGGCGGACCGAAAGGGAATTCGACATCGTCGTTTACGGCGCGACCGGGTACACCGGGCGGCTGGTGGCCGAACATTTCGTGCGGGAATACGGCGGCAAGCCGGATGCGCCCAAGTGGGCGATGGCCGGGCGCAGCAAGGACAAGCTGGAAGCGGTCCGCGACGAGATCAGTGCCCCCGCCAACACGCCGCTGGTGATCGCCGACGCGAACGACCCCGGCAGCCTCGATGCCATGTGCCACCGGACGCGCGTGGTGCTGACCACGGTCGGCCCGTACCAGCTCTACGGCAGCGAACTCGTTGCCGCCTGTGCGCGCAGCGGCACCGACTACGCCGACCTGTGCGGCGAACCGGCGTGGATGCGCGAGATGATCGACGCCCATCACGAACAGGCCAGGGCGAGCGGCGCGAGGATCAGCTTCTCGAGCGGTTTCGATTCCATCCCCTTCGACCTCGGCGTGCTGATGCTGCAGAAGGAGGCGCAGGCGCGCTACGGCAAACCCGCCCCGCGGGTGCGCGGCCGGGTGCGGGCCATGCAGGGCACGTTCTCCGGCGGGACCGCGGCCAGCCTCACCGCGACGATGAAGGCGGCGGCGAAGAACCCCTCGATCATCAAGACCCTGTCGAGCCCCTTCGGGCTGACCCCCGGCTTCGAGGGACCGGACCAGCCGGCGGGCATGATCCCGCATTACGAGGACGACCTCGGCAAGTGGGCTGCGCCGTTCATCATGGCGACGATCAACGTGAAGAACGTGCACCGGACCAACTTCCTGCGCGGTTTCCCGTATGGCGAGGACTTCCGTTACGACGAGATGATGCTGACCAGCCCGGGCGAGGCGGGCAAGGCCGCGGCCAACGCGGTGACCGAAATGCTCAAGAACCCGTTCGGCGCGAAGCCGCCCAAGCCGGGCGAGGGCCCGACCCCCGAGCAGCGCGAGAACGGATACTACGACGTGGTGTTCGTGGGCGAGATGGAGAGCGGGGAGCGCCTGCACTACGGCGTGAAGGGTCGCTACGATCCGGGATACGGTTCGACCAGCCGCATGCTGGCCGAAACCGGCATGGCGCTGCTCGCCAGCGATGCCGAAGGCGGGATCGGAACGCCGGGTTCGATCCTGGGCGAAGCGCTGGTCGAGCGGCTGCGCGACCACGCCGAGATCGCGTTCGCGCTCGAGGAATAGCCGCCCGGCACAAATCGCGCCGCCCGCGCGTTGACCGGGCAAAACGGGGAAAGGAACACGCCATGTCCACCATCGCCGCCATCATCGGCCGCATCCTGATCGCCGCGCTGTTCGTGCTCGCCGGCATTCCGAAGATCATCGATCCCTCCGGTGCTGCGCAGATGCTGCAGTCGGCGAACCTGCCCGGCAACCTGGCGCAGCCGGTGGGCATCTTCGAGGTGGTCGCCGGGCTGTTGCTGGCGCTCGGTTTCATGAGCCGGCTGGTATCGATTCTGCTGTTCGGCTTCACGCTGCTGACGGTATTCTTCTTCCACAACCAGTTCGGCGATCCTCTGCAGGCCGCGATGGCGCTCAAGAACGTGGCGATCGCGGGCGGCCTGCTGATGGTCTTCGCCTACGGCCATATGGTGTGGGGCTACGACCGCATGCGCGCCGCCCGGCGCGGCGAGCGCGAGGCAGCCGATGCCAACGCGCGCGCCCACGACGCCGAACTGCGCGCCGCCCGTGCCGAAGGACGTGCCGAAGCGGTTGAAGGGGCGCCGGTCGCCCGCCGCCGCGTTCTCGACCGCGACGGCGACGGGCACGTTGGCTGACGCTTAGAGACTGGTACGCAGCGAAATCTTGAAGTTCCTTCCCGGCAGGGGAACGAAATCCTTCGTGAAAGCCGTATGGCGCCGGCCTTCGGTGTCGAAGATGTTGTCGACCCCCGCCATCAGGGTAATATTGCGCTGTCCGTCGAACGGCCGCCAAGCGATCGAAGCGTTGACGAACGCAAAATCGTCGGTCGGCGTTTCGAAGGGAGCGATCCGGTTCTGTTTGGCGAACCATTCGACCTCGCCGCGCACGTCGAAAGCCGTCGTTTCGAGCTGCAGCGCTCCCGACAGGCCGAGGGGCGGGATGCGCGGCAGGGGGGTGCCGTCGTCCAACTTGGCGCGGACGTACTCCCCGCGCGCTTCTCCCACGACCCGGGAACCGGTTCCGATGCTGAAGAGCGGCGCGGTAACCTCCCCTTCGACGCCGAAGTAAGTTGCGTCGTCCTGGAGATAGGCGAAGACGGGCAGGTCGTCCTCTTCCTCGCCCGTCTCTTCGAGATAAATGAAGTCGTCGAACCAGTTCTTGAACACGGCGATGCTGACCTGCGCCGGGCCGACCGTGCCACGCATGTAGCCTTCCACGCCCCACGCCCGTTCCATCTTGAGGTTCGGATCGCCCACCTCGAACGCCTGGGTCGCGATGTGCGGTCCATTGGCGAACAGTTCCTCGCCGGCCGGTGCGCGCGATACGCGTGAACCGTTGACACCGAAACGCAACCCGCCCGCAGTCTGGAAGGACGCGCCGAGCGCCCCCGAGAACGCGTCGAAGTCGCGCCGCACGTTGAGCGGGGCAGATTCGACGTTGGTCTTCTCGTATCGGATCGCCCCTTCGATCTCGAACGGTCCGTCGCCGAATTCCTGCAGGGCGAACAAGCCGAATTGCTCGGTTTCGTTCGGCGCCACAAATGCTTCCTCGCCCACCGCGGCGAAGTCTCGGAAATAGTACTGAGCCCCAAAAGAACCGCGCAGCGCCCCGCGGGGGGCCTGGACGAATTCGGTGCGCGCCTCGATCCCGGTGATATCGAACACCGTACCGACTTCGCTGCCTTCGAATTCGGTGTGGGTGTAGTCGCTGTACCCGACACGGGTCAGCATGCGGTCGATGAAGCTTCCACCGAAAACGTATTCACCGCGGAAATCGGCGCGGAATTGCTTGAGGCCGATCGAGACCCCGCCTTCTTCCTCCTCGCCCTCATGCTCTTCGCCGTCGTGGCCTTCCTCGCCTTCGTGATGATGGTGGCCGGCACCCGGACGCTCTGGCACACCGTAGGTCGTGTCGTACCAGCCGACCGAAACCCCCATGTTGCTGTCGCCGCGGAAGAACGCGAGACCCGCGTTGGCCGACCAGGCCCGGGCAAAGCTGTTGGGCAATATATCCCGCTGGTTGGCGATACCGCGCAATTCGGCGGCTTCCTCGATTTCGCCCTCGCCTTCCTCTTCGTCGGCATCCGCCAGCAAGTTGGCGCGCAATCCATCGGAGACAACGTATCCAGGGATCCTGAGATCGTTGGCGTCCCGGTAAGAGCCGTCGGCGTGGAAAACGAAGCCCCCGCCTAGCGCCGCATCGAGCGAACCGCCAAGGCTGTATTGCTCGTTCACCGTATCGTAGCTGGCCAGACCATCGATGTGAATCTTGTCAAGCGGCTCGCGACGCGGGATGCGCTTGTCGATAACGTTCACCGCGCCGCCGATGGCTTGGCTGCCGTACAGCAGCACTGCCGGGCCGCGCAGCACCTCGATCCGTTCGGCCGTTAGCGGATCGATGCTGACCGCGTGATCGTCGGACGTGTTGGATGCGTCGATCGCTCCGATGCCATCGAACAGGACCCGCACGCGCTCACCGCTGAACCCGCGCAGAACCGGACGTGCCGCGCCGGGTGCGAAGCTGGACGACGTGACGCCGGGAACGCTTTCGAGCACGTCGCCGAGTTGCCCGCTCATATTCCGCTGAAGCTCGTCTCCTTCGACAACGCTCGTACCGGCGAGCACGTCGAGGCGCTCGAGACCGGGGGCGGTCACCACGATGCCGTCCTCGCCAGCCCTGCGGTTGTGCACGTCGTCGCCGATTTCGCCGCGGGTAGGAGGCGTTTGCTGCGTTGGGGAGGTCTGCGCCATGGCCGGTTGAGCGATAAAGGCTGCGACGAGCGCAATCGAAGAGGTCCGAAGATAGGCGTTCGAGGTCACGGGAATCCTGTCGGTTGGTATTGTCGAAAGGAAGAGGCCGCTTGTGATGAAATATCATCCCCATGCGACCTTGAAAGGCGCAGAGCAACCCCCCTTCGATCAAAACCGGCCTTTGTCGGACGAACCGAACGAAACTTGGTCGCGCTCCTGATCCGGAGCAGCATGACGCGATTTCGGGATGGCTGCATGAAGTGCGCGCGTCGATGCGCGGCCGCGAGAAACGCTGGAGCGGGCGAGGCGATTCGAACGCCCGACCCTCACCTTGGCAAGGTGATGCTCTACCCCTGAGCTACGCCCGCTCACTGACGTCTGGCCTCGAACGATCGCCCGGGGCCGGGGAGGCGCGCGATTAGCAACGGCTTCCCACCCCCGCAAGCCCTAATTCGCCTGCCCCCCGCCCCCGCGGTCTTTTCGCTTCACATCGGCGCGCGAAGGCCCACATTGTCGGTTCACGCAAGCAGCGATCAAGGGGACCGATACGTGGCCAGCATGGGGCTGAACCTCGAAGAACAGAAGGCGGTCGACGCGTTCCGGACGAACATCGTCGAACCGTCGATGACGAAACTCGTCGTGCTCGATTTCTGGGCCGAATGGTGCGGCCCGTGCAAGGCGCTGACGCCGGTGCTGGAAAAGGTGTGCGGCGAATATGCCGACCGGGGCGTGGTGCTTGCGAAGGTCAACGTCGACGAGGAACAGTTCATCGCCGCGCAGTTCCAGGTCCGCTCGATCCCGACCGTCTATGCGATGTTCCAGGGCCAGCCGGTCGCCGACCTGACCAGTGCGCGCACCGAATCGCAGTTGAAGCAGATGCTCGACCAGTTGCTCGCCCAGCTACCCGTCGAAGGCGGCGATGCGGAGGCGGGAGTCGGCGGCGGCGAACCCGACGTGGCCCAGTTCGTCGAGATGGGCGAAGGCATCCTTGCCGATGGCGATGCCGAACGCGCGGCGGGCATTTTTTCCCAGGTCGTCGAGATGGCGCCGGACCACCCGGGCGCCAACGCCGGGCTGATCCGCGCACTGGTGGCATCGGGCCGCACCGAAGATGCCCGCGCCCAGGCCGCTGCGATTGCGTCGGGACTCGGCGAAGATCCGGCGGTGCGGACCGCGCTGACCGCGCTCGAGCTGGCCGGCGACAGGGTCGACGACAATGAATTGCAGGCACTGCGCGCCGCCGCGGCCGAGCGGCCGACCGACATGGACGCGCAGATGGCCTACGCCGAAGCCGCCTTCGCCGGCGGCGACCGCGAAGCGGCGGGCGAAACCCTGCTCGGCATGATCCGCACCGATCGCGAATGGAACGAGGGCGCGGCCCGCGCGCGGTTGGTGAAGATGTTCGAAGCGGTCGGCCTCGAAGATCCGTGGGCCGTCGCCACCCGGCGCAAGCTGTCCACCGTATTGTTCGGCTGAGCGATGGCGACCCGCCTGTCGATCTTTCCGCTACCCGGCGCGATCCTGTTTCCGGGGCTGCACTTGCCGCTCCATATCTTCGAGCCGCGGTACCGCGCGCTGGTGGGGGATGCGCTGGCCCGCGACCGGCGGATCGCAATGATCCAGCCGCAGAGCGGGGCCGACGCCGCCCCGCTCTTCGAGGTCGGCTGCGTCGGCAAGATCGACGAGGTCGAGGCGATGGACGACGGGCGCTACAACATCGTGCTGACGGGCGAGGCCCGGTTCCGCCTTCGCCGCGAGCTCGATGTCGCGACGCCGTTCCGGCAAGTCGAAGGCGACCTGATCGACGACGATCCCGACGCCGTACTCTCCAGCATCGAACGTGCGGGCTTCGAACAGGAAGCGCGCAATTTCGCCGACCTGCAGGGTTACAGCGTCGACTGGGAATCGGTCTCGCGGCTCGACGATCGGACGCTGATCGACGGGGTCAGCCAGATCGCCCCGTTCGACCTTGCCGCCAAGCAGGCGCTGCTGGAGGCCGATACCCTGCAGGAGCGGTGCGAGCTCCTCGTCCAGCTAATGCAGTTCTTCGGCATGAGCGATCCCGACGAAGGCCGCGTCACGCTGCAGTAGCGGGTCAGAGCCCGAAGCTCGCCCTCAGTCCGTCGATCACATATTGCGCTGCCAGCGCCGCGAGCAGCACGCCCAGCAGACGGGTAATCACCGCCTCCACCCGTGCTCCGAACAGCTTCATCAGCGGGCTCGCGGCGATCAATGCGGCGAGCGTGAGGACGAGCACTGCACCCAGCGCTCCGAGCACTACGAGCGTGTTTTCCAGCCCCTGCACGCGCGAGGTCAGCAGCATGACCGATGCGATCGCGCCCGGCCCCGCGAGCATCGGCATCGCCATCGGAAAGACGCTGACGTCCTCGACCTCGGGCGTGGCGGCGACTTTCTCGGCGCGCTGCTCGCGCCGTTCGGTGCGTTTCTCGAACACCATGTCGAGCGCGATCAGGAACAGCATCAGCCCGCCCGCGATCCGGAAACTGTCGAGTTCGATGTGCAGCGCGCCGAGCAATCCTTCCCCGAACAGCGCGAAGCCGACGAGAATGATGCCCGCGATCACGCAGGCCCTGATCGCCATGCTGCGCGACTGCGCCGGGCTCGCGCCCTTGGTCAGCCCGGCATAGATCGGTGCGCAGCCGGGCGGGTCGATAACGACGAACAGTGTGATGAAGGCGGAGAGGAACAGTTCTAGCATGTCAGCACACCGGCGCCGCGTTGCTGGCGGCGACTGGCGGCACGGGCGACACGCGGCGGAAGACTTCGCGCATTTCGCCGCCCTGCCGCGCTGTGACGACGAACGTGCGGCTGCAATCGGCATGCAGCGCCGTTGTCCACGAAAGCGTGCCGTCGTCCGATGCCCCCGCCTGCCACGCCTCTCCGCGGCGAGCCTTCGGCAACTTGTCGCGCGAATAGCGGAACGCGGTCGTCGGGGCGGCGCACTCGGCGACGCGTGCCGCGATCATCTCGGGCTTGGAATAGCCCGCGTCGGGGTCGAACCCCTGATCGAGCACCCATCGGTATTCGCCGTCGTCCTGCCGCTGCCAGATCGTCGCAAAGCGGGTCTTGCGCCCTCCCGGCAGGGTCGCAGGACCGGTGGAGAGCGCGAAGCTGCCGTCGCAGCTCGACCAGATGGCGTCGGGTTCCCATACGAACGGTTCGGCGGGATCGGCGACGCCCTTCAGCGCGGTCTGGACGTTCTCCCATTGGGGTCCCGGCCACACTGCATCCTTCGTCGCATAGGTGCGGAAAGCGGTCCAGGTTCCTTCGTCGCGGGCGGCACGGGCGAATGCGAGCTCGGTTGCGATCACGGTGCTGGGCGCGGCGACCGGACGCAGCACGCGTTCGCGCTGCGCCGGCGGGGTCGCGCATCCCGCAAGCACGAGCATCGCCAGGGCCGCCAGCCGGCGCATCAGATCGCGTCTTCCGCCAGCTCGATCCCTTCGTGGCGATAAGCCGCGACGAGGGCGTTACGCAGAAGCACCGCAATCGTCATCGGGCCGACCCCGCCTGGTACCGGAGTAATCGCGCCAGCGACTTCGGAGACTTCGGCAAAGGCCACGTCGCCGACGAGGCGACCTTTCGCCGCACCGTCTTCGGGCGGCAGGCGGTTGATGCCGACGTCGATCACGACCGCGCCGGGCTTGATCCAGTCGCCGCGCACCATCTCGGGCCGCCCGACTGCGGCGACGACGATATCCGCCCGGCGGACGTGGTCGGCAAGATCCTTGGTCCGGCTGTGGGCCACGGTGACGGTGCAACTATCGGCCAGAAGCAACTGCGCCATCGGCTTGCCGACGAGGTTCGACCGGCCGATCACCACCGCATCCTTGCCCGACAGGTTGCCCAGCCGGTCACGCAGCAGCATGAGGCAGCCGAGCGGTGTGCAGGGCACGAACCCGTGGAGCCCCGCCATGAGCCGACCCGAATTGACCGGGTTCAGCCCGTCGACGTCCTTGTCGGGCGCGATCCGGGTGAAGATGCGCGGTTCGCTGAGATGGTCCGGCAGCGGGAACTGCACCAGGATGCCGTCGACCGCGGGGTCGGCATTGAGCCGATCCACCAGAGCCTCCAGCTCCTCCTGCGTCGTGCTCGCCGGGAGGACGTGCTCGATGCTCTCCATGTTGGCGGCGCGCGTCGCCTTGCCCTTCGAGCCCACGTAGACGGCAGATGCCGGATCGTCGCCCACCAGGACCACCGCGAGGCCCGCCTTGCGACCCGCCTTTTCCTCGAAATCGGCCGCCAGCGCGCCCACCCGCTCGCGCAGGGCGGCGGCATACGCCTTTCCGTCGATCGTCTCGGCGGCCATCAGTACGGCCTCAAGCTCTCGAGGACGATCACGATGGCATAGAGCAGCAGAAGCAGGACCATCGGCGAGAAATCGATCGCGCCGGTATCCGGCAGCACCCGGCGGATCGGCCGGAGCACGGGCTCGAACAGGCGGCTGATCGCATCATGGACCGCCACGAAGAACTGGTTGTCGCGGCCGATCACGTTGAAGCTGAACAGCAGCCCGATGATGAACCAGACGATGACGAGCATGTTCACCGTGTTGGCGAGCATGATGAATATCTGGATCAGGGCGTCCATGGTGTCCTCTGGATGGTGTCGGGGCGGCTCTAGCCGACCGGCACGCCGTGTCACAACGGCATAATACGCTGCGGTGCGATCAGGCCGGGCGGCTCATTTCGCCCGGATCAGCGTACCGGCACCCCGCGCGGTGAAGAATTCGAGCAGCATGGCGTGCGGCACCCGCCCGTCGAGCACCACCGCCGCCTCGCAGCCGGCCTCCACTGCGTGGACGCAGGTTTCGAGCTTGGGGATCATGCCGCCGCTGATGGTGCCGTCGGCGCGAAGGTCCGCGATGTCAGCCGGGGTGAGGTCGGACAGCAGGACGCCGTCCTTGCCCAGCACGCCCGCGACGTCGGTCAGCAGGAAGAGTCGTGCCGCGCCGAGCGCCGCGGCGACCGCACCCGCCATCGTGTCGGCGTTGATGTTGTAGGTGTGCCCGTCCTCACCGGCGCCGATCGGCGCGATGACGGGGATCATGCCGGCGGCGACGGCGGTATCGATCAGCGTCGTGTCCACCCGCGCCGGTTCGCCCACGAAACCCAGGTCGATCGCCTGTTCGATGTTGCTGCCCGGATCCGTGCGCGACCGCTCGACCTTGGTGGCGGTGACCATCCCGCCATCCTTGCCCGACACGCCGAGGGCCTTGCCGCCGGCCTTGGCGATCCAGCCGACGAGTTCCTTGTTGATGGCCCCCGACAGGACCATTTCGGCTACTTCGGCCGTAGCCTTGTCGGTGACGCGCAGGCCGTCGACGAACGTACTCTCGACACCCAGTTTCTTGAGCATCGCACCGATCTGGGGGCCGCCGCCGTGGACGACCACGGGGTTGATGCCGACGGCCTTCAGCAGGACGACATCCTCGGCGAAGTCGCGCGCGGCGTCGGGATCGCCCATTGCATGGCCGCCGTATTTCACCACGAACGTGCGCCCGGCGTAGCGCTGCAGGTAGGGGAGAGCCTCGATCAGGACTTCCGCCTTCTCGTTCGGCGCCCGGGTATTGTCGCTCACTGGTCGCCTCCTGCCGATTGCGCCGCGCGCTTAGCGGTTCGCACGGGGAAGGGAAAGGGCGGGGCGAGTCGGGCCGGCTGCGACCGGGCGGCTTGCAGCGCGAGTCCGGGTGGCCGAAAAGCACGCGCGATGGCCCGCCTCGACACCCGCCGCCCCTTGCGCTTCGACGAGCGTCGCCACAGTCGGCGCGCGCGCGTCCGTTTCCTCCGAAGCGCCGGAGCGGTATTGCTGTTGGCGGGAGTGCTCGCGGCGAGCTGGGCTCTCACCCGGTGGTCGAACGACCGCGGACCGTGGGAGCGGTTGCCGGCGCGGGTGGGCGAATGCGCGATCGGCCGCGGGTGGGCGGCTTGCGCGATCGATGGCGACACGCTTTCGATCGCGCGTTCGGATGGTCCCCCGCGCCGGGTTCGCCTGTTCGGATACGATGCGCCCGAACTGGACGGGGCCTGCGCTGCGGAAAGAGCGCTGGCCCTTCGCGCGCGGAGCGAGCTTGCGACCTGGCTGTCGGACGGACGCGCCGAATTAGACGGGGGCGTCGACCCGCCGCGCGACCGCTACGGGCGCGAACTCAGGCGGGCACGCCGGACCGAGGGGGACGGGAAGAGCGAATGGCTCGATAGACACATGGTGCGCGCTGGCCTGGCGCGGGGCGAAGGGCGGGAGCAGGGCACGGACTGGTGCGGCTGAAGAGGACTGCACCAGTTGCCCCATGAACGAACGGCGCCCCCGGTTGTCGCCGGGAGCGCCGCTGTCTCTTCACTGACAGGCGATCAGTCGATCGCGTGCTTCAGCTGGCTCATCTGGTCGTGGCCGGCGCGGACCGAGGTCCAAGCTTCCTCGACCGCCGCGCGCGCATCGGCGGGAAGGTCCTTGTGCTTCAAGGCGGTCTCGAACTTCTCCTTGAGATAGTCCTCGCCGCTTTCGACCGACTTCACGATCGCTTCGTCGTCGCGGCCGACGACCGCTTCCTTGAGGTTGATCCAGCCACGGTGGATCGCACCGGTGGTGGTGCCGTCGTCTTCGGGATTGCCGCCCATCCGTGCGACCGCGGCCTGCAGCTTCGTGACAGCCGCCTGGCGTTCCTGGGCACGCGCGTTGAACATCTCGGCAAAACGCGCATTCTCGGTGTCGGCGGCCGCCTTCTGGTAGCCGTTCACCGAATCGATCAGTGTCCCGATCAGCGTGTTGAGCGTCGTGGTGTCGCCAGCGTCGGCGTGATTGTCGGTATGGTCGCCATGTGTCATGTTTCTGATTTCCTTCCTGGAATGGATATACCTGACCATAGCGAGCAATGACGCCGTTCGTTCCGTCGAAGCGGCGATGGGGCGGCACGGTCTGGCGCACGCCCAGAGGTCCCAGTCAGCCCTGCCAGTCCGCCATAACGAAGGCGTTGAGCTTGTTTCCGTCCGGATCGCGGAAGTAGCCGGCATGAAAGCCGCCGCCCCGGTCGCCCGGAGGACCCTCGCACGAGCCGCCGTTTTCCAGCGCGATCCCGTGGAGCCGGGCGACCTGCGCCTCGTCCTTCGCGGCGAGCGCGACCATCACGCCGTTGCCCACGGTGGCCGGCTGCCCGTCGAACGGGGCGGTGAGGCCGATCCCCGCGCCGCCGCCCGGTTCGCCCCACGCGATGAAGGTGTCGTTCTCCATCATCCGCCCCACGCCGAGTTCGGCGAAGATCGCGTCGTAGAACCGCGCGCCCTTCTCGCGGTCGTTGGTGCCCAAAGTAACGTATCCGATCATCTTGAATGCTCCTTGCGCGACTCGACCGCGCAGAACATTACCGGAACATCGGACGCGCTACAACGGGGCGCAGGCCTCTTCCAGCCAGGTCAGCACGTCGCCCTCGAGTTGCGGGGCGAGAATACGGCGCACCTCGGCGTGGTAGTCGTTCCACCAGGCGCGTTCCTCGCCGGTCAGCAGCGACACATCCACCAGCGCCTTGTCGATCGGGGCGAAGGTCAGCGTCTCGAAGCCGAGGTAGTCGCCCTCCTGCCCGTCGATCTGCCGCTCTTCGACCAGCACGAGGTTCTCGATACGGATGCCGTAGGCGCCTTCCTTGTAGTAGCCGGGCTCGTTCGACAGGATCATGCCGGCCATCAGTTCCTGATCGCTGCCGGCCTGCGCGCCGGTGATCTTGGCGATTCGCTGGGGCCCCTCGTGGACCGACAGGAAGCTGCCGACGCCGTGCCCGGTGCCGTGCGCGTAATCGACGCCGCCGGCCCACAGAAACTGCCGCGCGAACGCGTCGATCTGCCCGCCGACGGTCCCTTGCGGAAAGACCGCGCGGGCGATGGCGATATGGCCCTTGAGGACGCGGGTGTTGCGGTCCTTCTGTTCGGGTGAAGGTTCACCGGGGCCGATCCACACGGTGCGGGTGATGTCGGTCGTGCCGTCGAGATACTGGCCGCCCGAATCGCACAGATAGATGCTGCCCGGCGCGATGGGGATGTTGCTGCCTTCATCCACCCGGTAGTGCGGCAGGGCGGCGTGCGGGCCGGCGGCGCTGATCGTGTCGAACGACAGATCGCGCAGCATGTCACTCGCCTCGTCGCGGAATTCGCGCAGCTTCGCGGCGGCGGACAGTTCGTCGAGCCCGCCCTTCGGGCCTTCGACGCTGAGCCAGTGGAGGTATTTTGCGATCGCGGCCCCGTCGCGCGCCTGCGCATCGCGGTGGCCCTGCTGTTCGACCGGGTTCTTTACCGCGCGCGGCAGGATGGTGGGATCGCGCACCGCGACCGGCTTCGCGTTCGCACCCTCGAGCGCATGGAAAATCGCCGCGACGCCGTAGTTCGGATCGACCGCGACCGTCTTGCCCGCCAGTTCGCCGAGCGCGCCTTCGAAGGTCTCGCGCGGGCGGATCGTCACCGCGTTGCCGAGATGCTGGGCGAGTTCGGGGGTGACCTTGTCCGGCTGAATGAACAGCTCGGCCGTGCCGTCGGCATGGGCGATGACGTAGGCGAGCGCCACCGGCGTGCGCTCCACGTCGGACCCGCGCAGGTTGAGCAGCCACGCCACCGAATCGAGCGCGCTCATCACCACGGCGTCGTAGCCTTCGGTCTTCAGCCAGTCGGCCACCTCGGCCCGCTTGTCGGCGCTCGAACGACCGGACCGCTTGTCGTCGTGGACGATGGCGGGGGCGTTCGACGGTTCGGGCCGGTCGGCCCAGACCGCGTCGATCGGGTTGCCGTCGACCGGCACGAGGGTGGCGTTCTTCTTCGCGAGCGCGCGCGCAACGTCCTCTACCCAGCCCTTGGAATGCAGCCACGCATCGTAGCCGATCTTCGCGCCCTCGCCGACGTTGGCGGCGAGCCATTTCGCGGGGCTGGAGGCGGGGACGCCGACGTATTCGAAGAGTTTGCCGTCGACCTGGTCGCGCACCTGCACGGTGTAGCGCCCGTCGACGAAGATTGCTGCCTTGTCCTGCAGCACAGCGGCCGACCCCGCCGAACCCCCGAACCCCGTCAGCCAGTGCAAGCGCTGGGCATAGGAGCCGATGTATTCGCTCATATGCTCGTCGCTGATGGGGACGACGAACCCGTCGAGCCCGCGCTTCTTCAGCTCCTCGCGAAGGGCGGAGAGGCGGGCCGAGCCGGAGTCGAGGGCGGTTTGCATCAGCATTGTTGCGGTCCTTTCGCGCCCCACATAGGGCCGTGCCATGACCGATGCCACCTCCAACCCGCCCGCTCATCCCCCTCGCGCGGCGAAGCGCGCGAGCACCGCGACCCATCACGGGATCACCGTCAGCGACGATTATGCTTGGCTTAGGGATGCGAAGTACCCGGTCGTCGAGGATCCGGAAATCCTCGCCCACCTCGAAGCCGAAAACGCCTGGTTCGAAGCCGCGATGGCCGGCCAGAAGGACCGCATCGATGCGCTGTTCACCGAGATGCGCGCCCGCATCAAGGAAGCCGACAAGTCGGTCCCGCAGAAGGACGGCGACTGGCTTTACTGGATCGAGTTCGAGGACGGGGCCGAATACAAGAAATGGTGGCGCCGGCCAGTGGCGGCCGGGGACGACGCAGGCGCGGACGAGCTGATCCTCGACGAGGTCGCGCTGGCCGAGGGCAAGGAATATTTCCGACTGGGCGCGATCAGCGTGTCGAACGACGGCCGGCGCCTTGCCTACTCCATCGACGACAACGGCTCCGAACGCTTCACCGCGCGCATCAAGGACATCGCGACCGGCAAGCATCTGCCCGACGCAATTCCCGGCACGCTGTCATCGCTGGTCTGGGCGGCGGGCGATACGGCGCTCGTCTACAGCCTCGCCAACGAACAATGGCGGACCGACAACGCGCGCCTGCACGTGCTCGGAACGCCGTTGGAAGACGACGTCGAGCTATACCACGAAGACGACGAAGGCTTCCGCGTGGGTGCCGGTCTTTCGACCGACGAGAAATGGCTGGTCGTATCGACCAGCGACCACGAAACCAGCGAGGTCCGCCTGATTCCCGCCGCCGACCCGCTTGCCGAGCCGATCCTCGTTAAGGCCCGGCAGAAGGGGGTGGAGTACGAGGTCGACGTGCACGACGAACTCGGCACGGATGGCACGCTGTTCATCCTTGCCAACGATACGCACGAGAATTTCCGCCTGGCGACGGCGCCGCTGTCCGCCCCGGGAGACTGGACCACGGTGATCGCCGGCTCGGACGCGTTCTACCTCACCGGGTTCGATATCTTCCGCGACTTCTACGTCGTCGAGGGTCGGCAGGCCGGCCTCGATACGATAGAGGTTCGCTACTACGACGATCCCGAGCGTATCGAGCCCATCGCCTTTCCCGAGGAAAGCTATTCCGCTTCGCTCGGCGACAACCCCGAGTTCGCGATGGACCGCCTGCGTGTCGGCTACGATTCCATGGTCAGCCCGGCGACGACCTACGACTATCATGTCGCGGATCGGCGGCTCGAGGTGCTGAAGGTGCAGGAGGTGCCCTCGGGCTACGACGCCTCGCTATACACGACCGAACGGTTGCTCGTTCCGGCGCGCGACGGGACGCAGATTCCGGTCTCGATCATGTATCGCAAGGATCGGCAGAAGCCCGGGCCCCTCCATCTCTATGGCTACGGCGCCTACGGCATCGCGATCCCGCCGGGGTTCTCGACCACGCGCCTCAGCCTCGTCGACCGCGGCTTCGCCTACGCCATCGCGCACATCCGCGGCGGCGACGACCTGGGCCGGGCGTGGTACAAGGGCGGCAAGCTGGAAAGCCGCATCAACACCTTCACCGACTTCGTCGACGTGGCGAAGGGGCTCGTCGAGCGCGGCTACATCGAAAAGGGACGCATCTCGATCTCGGGCGGCTCCGCGGGCGGCGAACTGATGGGCGCGGTCGTCAATTCCGATCCCGCACTATGGGGCGCGGTCGTGGCGCATGTGCCGTTCGTGGACGTGTTGGCGACGATGCTCGATGCGTCCCTGCCCCTCACGCCCGGCGAATGGCCCGAGTGGGGCAACCCGATCGAGGACCGGGCCGCATTCGAGCTGATCCAGAGCTACAGCCCGTACGACAATGTTCGCGAGCAGGCCTATCCGCCGATGCTGGTCACCGCTGGCCTCAACGACCCGCGCGTGACCTACTGGGAACCCGCCAAGTGGGTCGCCCGCCTGCGCGAGAAGAAGACCGACGACAACGTGCTTCTCTTGAAGACCAACATGGGCGCGGGCCACGGCGGCAAGTCGGGCCGGTTCGAAAGCATCCGCGAGATCGCCGAGGAATACGGCTTCATCCTGTGGCAAATGGGGCTGTAATTTCTCGTCGCAGGGGCGCGGTCGTTGTGTTCGCTCTCCTGCCCGTGCTGGCGGCATGGGCCTGGTACGCCTGGTCCCCTCGCCTGGCGCTGGCCGCGCTGACCGATTTCGACGCCAGTCCGGCCGACATTGCGCGGCTGTACGACCGCGATGCCGTTCGCGCCGGATTTGCGGCGCAGACGGAACCTGCGGTTGATAGCTATCCCCCGCCGCTCACCAAGGGCGTGGTCCTCGATGCGCTGTCCGATCCGCGCGCGATCCGGATGCTGGTCGTCGAACCCTACGGCCAATGGCAGTTCGCCGCATGGGACGGCCTGCCGCAGCGTATCCGGACCGTTCTAGACGCAGACGACGACAGTCAGACGGGATCGATGCCCCGTATGCTCGAGACGACCGCGAACTGGTCCATCGAACGCCGCGGCCTGTCCGGATTCGCCGCATGCGGTGCGGACCGGCCGGGCGGCAAGACCTATCGCTTCGTGCGTCGCGGCCTGTCGTGGCGGTTGGTGCACATCGAACTGGAACATACGATACGATGAGCAGTCGCCATACCGTCCGCTTTACCGCCGCGCCGGAGCACATCGACGAACTGGGCCACGTCAACAATGCCGTCTGGCTGCAGTGGGTTCAGGCCGCCGCCACGTCGCACTGGCTCGCCGACGCCGCGCCGGACTTCGTCGAGCGGTACCTGTGGGTCGTTCTGCGCCACGAGATCGACTATCGCGGCAACGTCGGCCTGGGCGAGACGGTGACGGCCGAAACGCACGTGCCGGCCGGACCGCAAGGCGCGCGGATGCCGCGCGACGTCGTCTTTCGCGATGCGGCGGGCAAGGTACTCGTCGAGGTAAGGAGCATGTGGGCGCTGATCGACCGCGAGACCATGCGCATCGCCCGCGTCCCGCGCGAGATGGTCGCGCCGTTCCTCGACTGAATCATCGCTTGCGGGGCGGCAAGGGCGTTGCTAGAGGCGCGCGCCTACCGGAGAGCTACGGCTCTTCAAATCCCATCCGATGTGCGGTCGTGGCGGAATTGGTAGACGCGCAACGTTGAGGTCGTTGTGGGCGAAAGCCCGTGGAAGTTCGAGTCTTCTCGACCGCACCACACAGTCCTGAATGATCCGCAAGGATCAGAAAGGCCGCGGTACTGACGCCGGGAATGGCGCAGTTCCGCGGCCTTTCTGGTCCTTGGCCGTGTCGAGTGCGGTCGGAGACGCGCAGATATCGCGAGCCACCCGGGCGCAATTCGCCCGCCGTCTCACTCGCAAAAATTCTAACTACAGATGGAATGGCTCAAGTGAAGCCGAGCTCGCGGCGCTGGTCGGTCCAAAGCGAGGGGCAGCGGCGCACTCGTCAGCCGCATGACCGTGAGGTGCTCAGGCTGCCGCCCATCGACGATGGCGGTGACGCTGTCGGGCGCGAGGCACGAGAGCCCCACCAGCTTTGCAAGCCGCGTGCGGCACCGCCCTGCTCGCGGGCAGTGCTGGCGATAGACTTGCCAAGGGTGGCCGACACGAGTTGCCTGGCCTGGTGCGCCTCGGCCACCAGCGTTAGCGAGCCCGTCATCGCGACGCGCGGGCTTCCGGCTAATTACAGCAAAGGGTGCGATCTTTACCGGTTTTTTTTCGATTGAGAGGTCGGAAATTCTGAACCTTCTCATTGTCCGCAATGCGGTCGCTGGTCGAATGGCAGCTCGTTTGCTTCTGGAACAGGAAGCCGACAGTCTGCAACCGGCAAAGTTTCGGTCCGACCGCTTTGCGCCCTGATATTCGCCATTCGCCCTTCGATCCGCCCTGTCCGAAAGCGGACGTCAATCGGATTCCGTTTCAGGTAGTGAGAAGGACCGTAACCGCAGTCCTGGCGGGGAAGCGGTCGGTTCGCTACGGGCGAGAATAGCGAAACGCGCGTCTACGTCGCATTCAGGTTGCGCCCGTTTAATGGGTCAAGGCTTTGTTGCCGAGCTTGCTTTGTTATGACGGCTCCAACGATAACGAGAAAAAGCGTTCCCCAGAATATCGCCGGGAATGGCGCTTCGTTGCCCAACGCAAGGCGCGCAAGCAGGGACGTCACCAGCGCGATCGGCCCGCCCCAGATGACTCCATTCCAGGCTGCACGCAGGCGTGGTTCGTGAACGCCGCGCCTTTGCCGCTTGCCGAGCCAGATGTAGGTGCCGGTCGCGCATATTGCGGTAAGGGCGAGTCCGAACAGCAGATACGCAAGCTTGACCCCTAGTCCGCCGAACGTACCGAAATGGAGGCGATAGGTCGACGCGGCGGCTTGCTGCCCAAGCGATCCATCGGACAATCCTGCCGTGTGTTCGAAGCGTCCATCGGACGAGAAGGCGTAGTATTCGCCAAAGATAAGGCGGCGCTCATGTTCGCCGACGATCTGGACATGCTGCCCTTTGGTCAGAGGATCATGGAGGATTGCGTAGGTGACGCGAACTCCGGGATACTCGCGAGCCATGTGCTTCAGCGCTGCAGCGACATTGGGCGCGGCTGCGGCCGTGGCGTCGGGCTCGCCTTCCTCGCCGAAGACAGGACCGTAGACTGCCTCAAGATCGCCCCCGTAGTCGTTGGCGGCGATTGCATAGGCCGTTAGGGACGCGAGGCCGATGAGCGCGCCGGTCAACGCTATCGCCACCGAGAACGGCAGCGACCAGACGCTAAGGCGGTTGTGCCAGTCTGCCAGCCCCACTCCGCCGCCGTCGCGCGCCCGCAAGCGAAACGCATCGCGAAAGATGCGTGGGTGGGCGACGACGCCGGACAGCGCCAGCGCGAGCATCATCACGCCGAGGATACCGACGATGGTGATGCCAACGAGGCTCGGCAGGTTGAGCGTGTAATGCAGCTCGACGAGGAAATCCGACCAAGCGATCTCCTCCTCTCGAGCGATGTTGCCGGCGCTATCGAGATGTACCGCGTTGGTGTCGGTCGAAATGGTCGTTCGGGGCAGGTCGGCGACCGGCAGGTGGACGTAGAGGTGCGTTGTCGTCGGCTTGCCGGCCTCGCTCTTCAGGACAGCCTCGACGCCGCGCTGAACTGCATGCGGATCGATCGTGCTCATTTCGGGCGCATCCGGCTGCTCCACGCGCTGCAACTCGGAGTAGAAGACCGCGAGCGTACCCGTGAGCGAGACGAGATAGAGCAGCGCCCCTGCGATAAGACCGATCGCGGCATGGACGGATAGCGACCGCTTGACGGTGCTCGGCTCTATCGTTCCGCTCATAACGCGCTCCCCATCAGGATCGCCGGCACGGCGCTGGCGATGCTTGCCCCGATCCAGCCAAACTGGGCCCGGCGGCTGGTTGTCATCAACATGAAAAAGGCAAGCAGGGTATAGGCGAGCGGTGCGGCGAACAACGCCAGGACGGTCGCATTGGCTGCGTCTGCACCGGTCGCAGACGCGAGCCACCGGGTCGCGACCGCTATGGCAATCGCGCCGAGAAGCGCACCAGCGCCGACGATGAAGAACGTCGCGGACCGTCGCCCGAGACGCAGAGGCTCGCCTTGCTCTGGCAACATTCCCGCGCGGCGGTTCGACGCTTTTACCTTAGCAGCCGGGGCCGATATCGCCGCGATCGACAGCACCGCATAGGCTGCGCCCATCGCCCACAGTGTGACGATTGTCGCGCCCCAAGCGCCCGCAGCTTGCCAACCGAGCGCAATGGCGAGAACGCCGAGGCTCCACCCAGCGACATTCAGTATGGCGGAGCGCTTTCGCCGTTGCCATGAACTGCGCAGGACCACGACGGCGGCGACACCAGCGAGGATTGCGGCCACGAGGTTACTTTCGAACGCCATCAGAACCGATAGCTCACGGTGCCGAACAAGTTGCGCTCGCTTCCCATGAAACAGTCGCCGCGGGCCAGGCAGGCAGAATAATGCCGCTTGTCGAACAGGTTGGTCGCGTTGACAGTGAACGCCCACCGGTTCCAACTCACTTCCGCGAAGGCATCGAACAGGGTGTAGGACGGAGTGACAATCCCGTTCGGGAAGGTCGGTCCGTACGAGCGGTTCTTGCCGACGTATCGCGCGCCGCCGCCGATCAGTAGCGATGTGTCTTCCGACAAATCGAAGCCCTTGGTCGCCCATAACGACGCATTGATCTTGGGCACATTGTCGAGCTGTCGGTCGGTACCGTCGATTTCCGCTTCGTTATAGCTCATGTTGCCAATGAGGTTGAGATCACCCGGCAGCGACGCGGTCCCCTCGAACTCGATGCCCTTGGACGTGAGCGAGCCGATCTGGATCTGGTCGAAGGGATCGGTCGTGCTGTCGTCGGATACCGGCCGGTTGCTCTCACGGATGTGGTAGCCTGTCACCGTCATGAGGATGCGGTCGGCCGGGTGGAACTTGATCCCCGCCTCGTACTGGCGGCCGCTCTTGGGAATGAACGCGGTACCGTCGCTCGCCGTGCCGGCGATCGGCTCGAAGCTTTCGGTGTAGCTGAAGAAGGGCGACACGCCCGCGACGATCTCGCCGATCACGCCGGCACGGATCGTCGTCGCGCTGTCGAACTGGCGCGGGCTGGCGAAGCTTCGCGCGCTGGTCCAGTCGCGGCGGGCACCTAGGACGACGGAAATCCGGTCCAAGAAGCGGACCTGGTTCTGGAGATAGACGCCAAGCTGGTCCTGTTGGACGTCCTCGGCCACGTAAGTCGGTGTCGGCAGGCCGCCGCCGTAGTCCGAAAGTGAATCGTAATCGATGTCGTAGATATCGAACACTTCATAGGCGAAGCCGCCCGTCTTGCGCACGCGATTGAAGCTGAAATCGACGCCGGCGAGAACGCTGTGCTCGACCGCTGCCCCGGTGTTGAAGTCGAACTGGACGTTGTTGTCGGTCGAGAAGATCTCCATCCGCGCCAGGCTGCCATCGACATAGAGACCCATGATCCGCTGGTCGGGATCGAGGAAAGGGTTGCCAGGGTTCGAATAGTTGTCCGGATAATGCGTGAAGTAGGTTAGGTCGCTGTCGATGTAGCGCGCCTTCAGGTTGAGCTTCGCGGTGCCTCCAAAGCTATGCGAAAGTAGGGCGGTACCTTGAAGCAGGCGGCCGTCGTAACGGTCCCAGCCGGGTTTGCCGATGAACAGGCTGTCGGGAAGCTGGCCGTTCGGGTTGGGTAGGATGGTGCCGACAAGCGGCAGGAACTGTGAGGTCGAGCCACTATCGTCCTCCTGGTAGAGGCCAATGAAGGTCAACTCGGTGTCGGGCGAGAGCCGAAAGGACACCGACGGCGAGACCATCACCCTGTCGTCGGGCACGAAGTCGGTTTGTGTCCCGGCGTCGCGGACGCGGGCGACGACCCGGCCCGCGACCGCATCGTTCAGCGGACCGGTGAAATCGACGAGTGCCTCCTTGCGGTCGAACGATCCATAGCGGAGCGACACCTCGCCGTGCTTCTCGAACTCAGGCTTTTTAGAAACCAAGTTGATAATGCCGCCGAGCGCGCCTTGCCCGAACAGAACCGAGGCCGGTCCACGTACGAGCTCGACCTGATCGAAGTTGTACGGATCGGCGCGAATGCTCGCGTAGTAACTGAAGATGTCTCGCATTCCGTCGCGGAACTGGAGCGCGTTGATTCCGCGCACGAATGCTCCGTCTACGCGGCTGTCCGGGCCGTAAGGGTTGGTAGTCACGCCGGATACGTAATTGAGAGTGTCGCCGACGCTGACCGCACCCTGGGCAAGATAGAGGGCGTCATCGATGACCGTGATCGGCTGCGGGGTCTCGATAATCGGGGTGTCGGTCTTGGTGGCGGTGCTGCCGTCATCGCGCGCGCCGGTCACGATGATTTCGCGCTGTTCGGTGTCTGCCATCTCACCAGCAAGGACCGGACAGGACACGAGCGCGGAGGCGCACAGAATGGCGGTACGATAGCGAAGCATGATGATCCCTGCTGTTGTTTGCCGCCCCGTTATTACGATTCGCTCGCATATGCAATGCTATTGCGAACCACTCGCAAAAGGTCTTGACAGACCTCGGCTCGATTTCGACAAGCGCAGGCTGGTTGCAAGGGCTGCCGTCGACGGAGTGTTCTGTTCATGTATGAGTTTATCGACCGTGACGTTGACGGCCTCGATCGGGGTACGCGCTTTTTACTGTCCGCCATGCGATCCTGGGTGGCCGCGGTCCCCGGCGGGCAATGTCCCTGCCTAGGTATAGGGCCGTCTTTTTCCCGGAACGGCCTAACCGCCGCCCTTACCCCGTTTCATGTGTCGATGACGATCTTCAATCGCGATGCCCTGGAGATCATGCGGTTTGGGTCCGCACATTGTACGCGGGTCCACGAGCACGAAGCGCTTATCCTAAGCTTGGTGAGTGCGCTGCGCGCAGGTCGTCCCGAGCGAGCGCGAGCGACCATGTCTTTTTTCATCCGAGAAGAGGCGGTTCCCAACCTGCTCTGCTCTCTCTACGCACTTGCAAGGTTGATGGCGCGAGCGGCGCTGTTTCCCCAGTTGCCCGATCGTAAATGACAGGCGGGGAAGACATTCATCTGCGCCTAAGTGTTACCATTGGGAGGCGCCGAATGGCCGTTTTTCGCTGCGTTTGCTGGAAAGCCGACAGACTGCTGCCAGCCCATATCTTGCCGATGGACGCTTTGCCGACAGGTGGCAGCTTTCAGGATCGCCCGAAGCTCCTAGCAATGGCCACGATTGGGGTGGAAAGCGGACCTCCCAAAGCTGCTCGGGGGATGATAAGATCGATACCATCAGTGGGATCAGAACAGCGAGACAAGCGATGTTGAGGCGCGGGCCGCGCACCCAGAAGTTGAATAGCTGAACTGCGAACACGGTTAAGTTGAGAGCGGTGTCGGTGGGGTACCAGACCCGCCCAAGTGCAAGTCCGAACAGTTGCAAAGCGACCGTGCACACGAAGATGATGCCGATCACCTGCCGCTTATGCTGCCAATAACGTTCATCGATGCTATCGTGACTGTCGGACTCGGCCGGGAAAACCATCGAAGCAGCTAAATAATAGCCTCCCGTAATCAAAACTCCCGCACCAAGGGTATGCCAAACACCGGGGTGAATGTCCTTGATGATCCAAAATACAAAGCCGCCAGGCCGCTGTCAGGGCACCCTCTAGAGTCACCCTAAGGCTATCATGGAGTGAGAAGCCGACGCTGCGCCGGTAGGTGGGGGTGCTTCAATTTAGCGCCACAAGGGGGGCAGGAATCTCTTCCACAAGAGGCCGATCCCGATGACGCACAAACCGGTTATCCAAATCGACACCGGAACCCAGAACGCCAAAAACAAGCAAGCGGCGAGGCCGGTAAGCGCGACCCAGCGAGGGTAGAGGCGCTCCTTCTCCGGCAGTCGCAAAGCGGCTAGATTGGTGATCGCGTAATACACCAGCACTGTGAACGCGCTGAATGCCCACGCTGTCTCAATGCTACCCAGGGAGGCGAGCGTCGCGACGAGGACACCGACAGCGATCACGGCGGCAGCAGGCGACGCATCTTCCTTCGAAAGACGGCCGAAGAAAGGGGGAACGTCCCCTTGCCTTCCCATAGCAAGGAGGACCCGCGACAGCCCAAGAATCAGGTTGAGCAGAACCCCAAGCATCGCGGTGATTGCACCGACCGCGACCAGCCGCGCCAGCAACGGCGCGTCCATCGCTCGGGCCGCAAGTTCCAGCGGCGTTGCCCGCGCACCCGGCGCATTGGCGAACCTGTCCGCGCCGACACTGCTGATGGCGACCGCCGCGACGGCTACATAGAGCAGCGCCGTCACAATAAGGGTGACGATGATAGCACGCGGGATGGTCCGCCTGGGGTTCTTCACTTCTTCCCCGAGCGTGGCGATCCGCCCATAGCCAGTGAAGGCAACGAACATCAGGGCAGTCGCATAGAGGAACGGCTCCAGCAGGTTGCCTTCCCTGCTGGTGAAGAAGGGCACCAGATTGTTCTCACCCTCGGCAACAGCGATCGGAGCGCCCCAGACGATGAATGAGCCAAGGGTGAGCAGCGTAATCGAGACAATGACCATGTTCACCCAACTCGATCGCCTTATTCCGCCAAGAACGAGCATAGTGAACAACGCAACCGCGGCGACGGCAACCCAAGCCATGTAATCCAAGCTGCCACCCATCAGGCGCAGGAAATAGCCCGCGAAGCCGAGAGCCGCGGTAGCCGCAGAAGCGCTCTTGGCGCAAAGGAACATCCAACCAGCGGTGAAGCCGAGGGTGGGACTGAGATAGCGATAGCCATACTCATAGGTGCCGCCGCTGACCGCATGACTGGCAGCGAGCTGCGCACTCGACAGGGCGTTGCACGTTGCGACCCCTGCTGCGAGAATGATGGCGAGGATGACAGCGGGACCTGCGGCGCCTGCTGCTATGCCGATGCTGATGAACACACCGGTTCCAACCATGGAGCCTAGACCCATCATGGTCGCGCCGCCGATGCCGAGTTCGCGTTGGAGGCGATCGGGCTGTGTCTGACTCATCGTGTCATCACCGGGTTTTGTTCACGCCTCCGAGGATATTCGATGGTCTGAGCCCGAAGTTTCTACCATCTACGAGTAGAGCCTTGGGTCGTTTTGATGCCCTTCGCTTAGCGTGATGGCAACAACCGTATCGGGGGCATGCCCCCGATACGGTTTGCTGCTTGATCCAGCCCCGATCTCGACCGGGGTTCGGTTCCCCAAGCTCGAGTGGGGCCGGAAGTGGTTGTAGTCGTGCCGCCAGGCTTCCAGCTCCCGGCGAGCATGGGCGAGGCGGGTGAAGATCGTCTCGTTCAAGAGCTCGTCCCGCAGGCGGGCATTGAAGCCCTCGATGAACCCGTTCTGATAGGGTTTGCCCGGCGCGATGTAGTGCCACTCGACACCCCGCTCCTTCGACCAGCGCAGGATCGCCATGCTGGTCAGTTCGGTCCCGTTGTCGCTGACGATCGTATGGGGCCGCGCCATCCGCTCGAAGACCGCCGCATCGAGTTCACGCCCGACCCGCGCGCCAGAGATCGACGTATCGGCGATCAGGCGCACGCACTCGCGGCTATAATCATCGACCACGGCGAAGTTCGGAACCGGCGCCCGCAGGCGAAGGCATCGGAGACGAAGTCGAGGCTCCAGCGCTGGTTGGGTCCCTGCGGGATCGTGATCGGCGCCCGCGTGCCCAGGGCCCGCTTGCGACCACGACGACGGCGCACCTGCAGCCGTTCCTCGCGATAGAGCCGCCGGAACTTCTTGTGGTTCATTGCCCATCCCTCCCGGCACAGCAGCCAGTGCAGCCGACGATAGCCGAACCGGCGCCGCTGTCTGGCCAGTTCCCTGATGCGCTCGCGCGCCTTCGCATCGTCAGGCCGACGACTGACGAAGCGCACCGTCGTCTGATCAGCGCCCAGCACCGCTCAGGCACGGTGCTGGCTCACCTCGAAGACCTCCTGGAGATGAGCCACCACCTGCCGCCTGGCACCGGGCGCTAGAATTTTTTTGCGCTGATCTCCTTGAGCATGGCGTTGTCCAGCATCGAATCCGCCAATAGCTTCTTGAGCCGTGCGTTCTCCTGCTCCAGCTGACGCAGCCTCCGGGCATCGGACACTTCCAGCCCGCCATAATTCGACTTCCACTTGTAGAAGGTCGCCGAGCTGATCCCGTTACGGCGGCACACGTCTGCCCTCGGCATCCCAGCCTCCTGTTCCTTCAAAACAGCGATGATTTGCTCCTCGCTGAACCTGCTCCGCTTCATCCGTCCGTCTCCTTGTCGAAGGCCGGACTCTACTAATCACTGGAGGAAATCTAAGGGCTCAGACCACCTCGCCGTACCCGCGGTCTTCGAGCCGCTTGCGATATCGATCGGGAAGGGGATCGTTAGTCCGGTCGTAGAGGGCCTGCGCTTGCCGCCACCTCGCGAGCCGCCGCGCGCGCTGCTCGCGTTCGCTCTCCGCGGTCTCCCGGAAGCGCTCGGTAGCAAACGTCACGAACTCCTGCTGCTCGTCGCGGAACGCGAGGAGCCGGTCCCATCGCTCCTTCTCTTCCGGCGTCTTTGGTCCGGCGTAGCGAACCTCGGCGGTGCGGGCGTCGATAATGACGTCGCCAGGATGCGGCAGCGGGGTCGGCTCGGACAGACCATTTGCTCGAGCGTATTCTATCTCCTGCTCCCAGCCATGCTAATAGTCGATCGCAGTCGCGTAATGATCAACGCGAAGCCGACGATCTTCCTCCTCGATCCCGCGCACCAACTCGGCCATCGCCGCCTGGGCAAGACGATTACAGCGAACCCGTCGATGGAACTCGTGCTCAAACTGGCCCAGCTTTTCCGAGTGCGCGTCGCAGACCTCGTCGGCGAAAACCCTGATGCCGAAGACCAACCTGCGGAGACGGTGGCCGTGTTCCGGGATCTCAAAAACATGGACACTCGCGATCGCGAGACCATTCAGATGATGATGGAAATCCTGAAAGAGCGGCGCGAGCTTCGCGATTGAGCCTCGATCGGCTTGAACTCGACGGACTGGGCTCCCCGACCGAGCTCGCCCGGCGCATCCATCAGCTTTGCGCCTCGGCTTCCGCCAAACTTCGCGATCGAGGAAGTCTGTCGCCAGCTTGGCATAAGGCCTTTGGTTCGATCGTCCTCGCCCCAAGTCGGCGACCAGAGCGGCGGCGCCTCTCGATCGCCCATGAACTGGGTCACTTCCTGATTCCAACGCACATGCCCACACCCGGCGGGGGTTTTCATGCACGCTCGATCATTTGCGAACCGCCGACGCCGGAAAGCATGACCGCCGGCTGAGAGTCGAGGCTGAGGCCAATCGTTTCGCCGCGAGCCTGCTCATGCCGCCCGCCCGAATTCTCTCCAACCTGACTTCGAGAAATCCCGACCTTGCAGAGATCGTCCGCCTCGCGAGCAAGTTCGGCGTCAGCCGGGAAGCGATGGCTCGAGGCTATATCGACGCGCATCGCCAGACCCTGGCCGTGATCATCCTTCGGGCCGGAAAGATCGATCGCGTGTATCGTTCCAAGGCCTTCCCGTGGATTGAACCTTGCCGCGCTCAGCGGGCACCCGAGGACTCGATCGCATTCGACTTTGGCTTCGTTCCCGGCCAGATATCCGAGGTGGTGGAGTGCGATCCCAAGATATGGCTCGGTGAGTACGGTGCCCGCAAAGTTGCGGTCCTCAGCGAGCAGGGCTTGGCGCAAGCCGGCGGTTGGGCGACCGTTCTACTCCATGCCGAGTTGAGCGACGACGGCTGAGACTTGTCCCTTTTCCGCGCAGCAGTTCGGAGCCACGCCTTTACGCTGCTATGGCATTCCGCATTCGCTGTTTCTCGATTTCACTACGCTGCTCAGGCAGGATAAATTCCCTGTTCGTCTCGGGAAATGGCGGAATCCTTCGGTTTTCGAGGTCCCCCCAAAGTCAATCCGGCCCGAAAAATTGTGTTTTCCCTGTAGATTCCCTGCAAAGCAGGGAAATGAGGGATGAGACCGGTTCGCTCGGGACTGCGTCGCGCACCAGGATGTTTCCCAGATTACCCGCTGGCGCCCTGCAAAACGCTTTGCTAAGCGCGCGCCTCCGGCACGCATGCACCCGTAGCTCAGCTGGATAGAGCGCTGCCCTCCGAAGGCAGAGGCCACAGGTTCGAATCCTGTCGGGTGCGCCAGCTTTTCTGCCATTCCTGCGAAGTTGGCTAATTTGCTCTCCGGTGTGGCGAACGGAACACGAGGCTCTTTTGGCGCCATATCATCCGTTCCGTCCGCAATCTGACTACCGTCGCTCAGTCTCTGGTGAAGATGCGTTGCTCGCCTTTCGGGCAACGGGGATCAGACGGAGCAAGGGCTATCTCACGCTCCCAGTTGTTGTAGTTCGTCTCAATTGTTGCATGGGCCCATGCGCGGCCCATGCGGATGAGCGCGCGTCGATAAACCCGCAGGTATCAGTCCGACCACCCTCTCTCGGTTTGAGAGAATGCAAACCGACTCGCTGTTTATCTCGACCGACGGAGTAAGTTTTCAATCCGAAGCTATGGCTTACGCGCTTAAATTTCGGTCCTGTAATGATTTGTCAGCGGCTTGCGCCGACTTTTACTAATGGCCGCATTGCGCCCTAAACCTGGTCTTTCGAGCGGTCGCAACTTAAGCCCGAAAGCTGTCGCTGTTTTAGACTAGAACCGATGGCTGATACTTGCCCTAACAGCGCTCGTTTTATCGAATCTGAAGTCTCGAGAAGCCTCCTTGTGTGCTTATTGCCAAGCCAATCCGACTAACGACCTTTTCAAGCGACTGTCACGCTAGTCCCATCACGGTGGCTGCGAGTTCAACTTGTGTAGCGACATGGGCCTTGAAATAAATCCGCTTGAGATGGGAGCGCACCGTGCTTTCCGCAGAACCGGTGAGGCGAGCGATCGCGCGCGGTCCGGCGCCGTTCGCAATATGCGCGGCGATCAACGCCTCGGTCGCGGTGAACCCGAAAACCTGCCGTGCGACCGCTGCGAGGTCCTCCACACGCCGATCGAGCAGCGACGGCAGCACAAGCACCGCGCGGCGAAAGCGCAGCGATTCAGTGGCGGGCAGCGGCTGGAAACGGATGAACAAGGGGCTTCCGTCCCCGTCGCGCAGCACCGTGGAACCGGGACCGGGCCGGGCCGCGATCGGATCGAAAGCGTCGGCGAGGGCCATCGCGAAGTCTGTGGTGCTCGCATGGTGCGCCGCAACGAGGAAACCGTTGGGTGCGACCAGCCAGTTGCCGCGGCGCAGCATGTCTTCGGCGAGCGGCGACATCGCCAATACTCGCCCGTCGGCGGCACAGACGAACGCTGCCTTACCGATCGTTGCGAACGTGCCGGCGATCAGTCTTTCCTGCTCTCCTTCCAATGTGACGCGCGCCTTCACGGCATTGGATAAAGTGCGCACAAGAGCATCGAACCTCTTGCGCTGGTCCGGCGGCATGTCGCCTTGGGATGTGTCGCGCAGCACACCCGCTCCGATGAGGCAATCATCCTCCCGGAATACATTGACGAGACGCGAATACCCGATCGAATTGCGCTCTATCCAGTCGGCGAACTCGGGCGAGCGCATCGCATCGAGTTCGGGCGTGAAACTGGCATCATCGAAGATGTCCATTTCGCCCCGAACAAAGCCCGTCCGCACGCGAGAATTGATTCTCGGGTCGGCGCCGCCTGAGAGGATAAATTCCGGTAAGGCTTCGGGATCCATCCCGGTCATGATGTTGAAGCTCACACCGCTGACAGGATCGAAGCCGATCAGCTGGGCAGTGCGGCAACCTGTGGCCACCGCGATTGCTTCCAGCGCCGATCGCCAGCTGCCGCGCGAAACGGCTGCATCCTCGATCAGCCGGATAGCCTCTGCGTGGCTTTCATCTCCTCTCACCGTCCTTTGGTAAAGTCGCAAACGCTTTTTGCACAAGCCAAAAAGACGCCTTCTCAGTCGATATACCTCAAATGGGGGATGACTGATGCCCTACCTCCGTTTAGGTTTCGCGCTGGGACAGGGGGTCAGGCAATCCGATGAGTAATGAAGGCTATTCCCGGCCGCGCGCAGGCGCGGTCGTTGCTGCAATCCTGGTGGCGGGCGCTGGCGGCCCGGCGATGGCGCAGGCTCTGCCGAGCCGCGAGCAGATCGAACTGCCGCAGTTGACCCCGCCGGAAACCACGACGCAGGTTTCGGTCGAGCGCCCGCCTCAGACCGCGGCCTGCCCTTTTTCTGCTAGCGATCTCGCCGCCGACATTCGGTCTGTAAACTTTACAGATGGTGCGGGCGAAACATTGCCAGCGGATGTTGCGCAGGTGCTCGCGGGCATTGAGCCGGTTGCGGGCAACCAACCGCTGTCGCAGATCTGCGCCTTGCGCGACGCTGCGGCCGACCGCTTGCGCAGCGCGGGTTATATCGCCGCAGTGACGATCCCAGAGCAGGAAATCGGCAAAACGATCGGCACGGTCCGGCTTGCGGTGCTGCTGGGCCGGCTGGTCGGCGTCGACGTCGTAGGCGACAGCGGCGGACAGGCTGCCCGGATTGCCGCGCGTATCGAGCGGCTCAAAAACCTGTATCCGCTGCGAACCGCCGACCTGGAGCGCGAATTGCTGCTCGCATCGGACAATCCCGGCGTCGACGTCAACCTGAACCTCGCCTCCGCGGGCCGCCCGGGCGAGCTAGTCGGCAGATTGGCAGTGACCCGCAAGGCCTTCGCGCTGACGGCGAATGTCAACAACTTCGGATCCAGATCCCTAGGGCGTGAGATCGGGACCGCGCGCGCGGAGTTCTACGGCCTGACAGGTCTTGCCGACGTCACGTTCATCGGAGCCAGCAGCTCGCTCGATTTCGAGGAGCAGTGGAGCGTTCAGGGCGGCCACTACTTCTCGCTCGATAGCGGAACGACTTTCGGCGGCAGTCTCGCCTACGCGAAATCGCGGCCCGATATCGGCCTGCCTATCCGCGCGAAATCCCTGCTCGGGGCGATCGAAGGCTACACGCCCGTCGTACGCACCGTGGCGGCGCGCGGTACGGTCGGCGGCGGCCTCGAAATCATCGATCAGGAAAGCAATCTGGTCGCCAGCGGCGTTTCCGTCCCGGTCACCCGCGACAAGCTGCGCGTCGCCTTCGCCAAGGTCGAGGGCACGCGTCGCGGTTTCGCGCCCGACGGATCGATCGCATCGTTGTTCTCCGGCACGTTGCAAGTGCGCAAGGGTCTCGACATTCTCGGCGCGAGCGAGCGCGGTATCGCGTCTGGCGGGTATTCCCCCAGCAAGCTGGACGGCGATCCGACTGCGCTGGTCGTGCGCGGTGGCTTTTCGAACCTGATGCGCTGGGGCGGGTTCGGCCTGCTCACACAGTTGCAGGGTCAGTATTCGGCGAAGGCTCTGCTTGCGTTCGAGGAGTTCTCGGTCGGCAACTACACAATCGGTCGCGGATACGATCCTTCGGCGACCTCTGGCGACAGCGCGCTCGGTGTGCGGGTCCAGCCGAGCATTACGGTACCCGTCCGGCGCGTGACGATCGAACCCTATACCTTCTTTGACGCCGTGCGCATCTGGAACGAGGACCGCTTCACGACCGAAAACGGGCGGAGCCTGCTGTCGGCGGGCGCCGGCGCGCGGTTCTATCTCGGCAACCGCTTCGTCCTCGACGCGGGCTATGCCCATCCTTTCGACAAATCGCTCGACCTGCCGCTCGCGAAGCGCGCGCCTGACCGGTTTCTCGTCTCCCTCACCGCCTCGTTCGGCCCGTCGGCCCGCTAAGCGCCAGCAAAGGAATCGCAGCCATGCTCGCACGCAATCTCCGCACCGTCCTCGCCACCAGCGTGGCGCTTCCGCTGTTTGCCCTCGCCGCGCCCGCGATGGGGCAACTCGTCAATTCGGGCGATCTCGTCACGGCGCAGGATAGTGCCGGCAACCCCGGTCAGATCACCATCTCCAACCCAGACGCGAACACGGCTAACATCAGCGTCCTGGCACCCGTCGTCGTGGCGAACTGGAACCAGTTCAACGTTCCCGGCGGCACGACGCTGAACGTGACCAACGGCTCGGCCGCGGCCCAGGCGTCGCTCCTCAACCGCGTCATCGGTGGGAGTTTCTCCGACACCGGGGGGACGATCAACGCTGCCGACGTCAACCTGTGGCTGATCAACCCGAACGGAATCCTGTTCGGCAACAATACGTCGGTCAATGCGTCAAGCTTCTACGCCTCGACTTTGAGCGTCACCGACGCCGATTTCTTCGATTTCTACGAAGGCACCAATCTTGCCGGCAACGGCTCGGGTTCGGTGCAGTTCTCAACAAACCCGGCGTCTTCGACGTTTATGATCGCCCCTTCGGGCACCAAGTTCGTGACCGACGGAACCCTGTTCTTCGCCAGCCCCGGTCTCAGTCTTACCGGGACATTCGATGCCGGAACCGGCGCTGCGGCTTTTGTCGCTGCAACGGACGTGACCGTCAACTTCACCCCCGGAAGCCCGATCAGCTATACGCTGAATGCCGGGACCACCATTGCATCGCAGGAAATCGGCGGCACGGTGAAGGGCAACAGCGCCGATTTCGTGTTCGTCACGTCGGCTGGCGCGATGAATGCGCTGCTGACAGTGGATGCCGACGTCGCCACGACCGCCACTGCCGGAACCAACGGCATCCGCCTGATCGCGCAGGGCGCGGCCATGCCGGATGTCGACGTCAACGGCGCGCTGTCGACAACCGGTGACCTTACAGCGAACGTGAGCGGCGACCTGACCTTCGCACAGGCAGCAAACTCTGGCGCCATCACGCTCAACGTCGGCGACATGCTGACGGCCGACGATCTGACCGCCACGAGCGGGCTCGCAACTCTCAACGCCGAAACTATCGACGCAGGCGGCGTTTCGGCGGCCGGCGGCATCCGCTTCCAGACCGACAACGCGGGCAGCGCGACGTTCGACAGCCTCACGTCGAGCGGCGGATCGGTGCAGGTCAACGGCCTCGTGCCGAACACAGTAACCGTCAGCGGCGCGACCAGCGGGACCAGCGTTTTCCTCATCGCGATCAATGGGCTTCAGACCGGCTCCGCCACCTCGACTGCCGGGACCGTCAACCTGACGTCGCTGTCCGGATCGGTCAGTTCCGGCGCAATCACGGCGACGGGTGGCAATGCGACGGTCGGTGCGGCGGGAGCCGTCACGGCGGCTTCGATCACGTCGACCACCGGGGCAATCGATGTCGACAGCACGGGCGGAGGCAATCTGTCGCTCGGTGCATTGAACGCGGCCACGAACATCACGCTCGATACGAGCGGATCCGTCCAGGGAACGACGGCGGTCGCGGGCGGCGCGTTCACCATCGGCGACTCGGTCGATCCGTCGAGCATCAGCTTCACGGGTGCGCTTCAGGCCGGATCGTTCGATTTCGATGCGACCGGCGCGATCACGATCCAGAATGCCACCGCCACCAATGGCTCGATCGATTTCGACAGCGGCTCGATCAATGGCGGCGCGCTGGCCGCCACCGGTGCGATCCTCCTCGATGCGACCGGCACGATTGCGCTGGTGTCCGCCGCCGCCAATTCAGACGGAACCGGCGCGGAAGGCGTTGCGATCGGCGCTACCACCATGCCGTCCTCCCTAACCATCTCCGGGCCGACCAGCGGCGCGTTTGTGGACCTTCAGGCTTCGGGCAATCTCAATCTCGGCAGCGTGACTTCGGCGGTTGGAACCGTCGATGTGGACAGCACAAACGGCGCCATTTCTGCCGGCGCAGTGTCGGCCACGGGTGGGGATGCGTTGCTCACGGCGGGCAATGGCATCACCGCGACCTCGATCGCTTCGACGACCGGAGCGGTCGACGTCGACAGCACGGCAGGTGGGAACCTCAACCTCGGCAATCTTGCCGCCGCGACCACCTTGACCGCTGATACCAGCGGATCGGTTACGTTCGGCTCGGCCACCGCGGGCGGCGCATTCGCGGTCGGCGGGTCGGTCGATCCGTCGAGCATCACCGCTTCGGGCAACATCTCGGCCGGCTCGGTCGACTTCGATTCGACTGGCGCGCTCAATGCGCTGGCAATCGCCGCGACCGCTGGCGGAATCGACATAGACACAGCCTCGACCAGAGCGGGCGCGCTTGCCGCGACCGGCGCTATCACGGTGGATGGGACCGGCGCGGTCACCCTCGCCTCGGCCACGGCGGACAGCGACGACAACGGATCGGGCACGCTCACCATCGGCGGCACGACCACGCCGTCGAGCCTGACCATCACCGGTGCCGCGCAGGGCGTAGCGGCGGTGATGCGCGCAGCGGGTGCGGTCCAGCTTGGCGATGTCACCTCGACGAACGGCGCGATCGATATCGACAGCATCGCCTCGACGATCACCGCCGGCGCGGTTTCCGCGACCGCCGGTGACGCGGCGCTGACAGCGCCAGGCGCGATCACCACCGCTTCGATCACGACGATCACCTCGGGCAGCATCGCTGTCGACAGCATGGGTGGCGGAGCGCTCGACCTCGGCAACCTCACGTCGGCCGGCAGCATCGATGCCGGTACTTCGGGCGCGGCAACCGCGGGCACCGTCAGCGCGGTGGGCAACTTCGCCATCGGAGATTCGATGCGGCCGTCCTCGCTCGTGCTGACAGGCGATGCCACGGCAGCGACGATCCGGTTGCGCGCCGGCGGTGACATCACCACGCAGAACCTGTCGGGCGCGTCATTCAAAGCCATCGCTGCGGACGGCGGGCGCGTTTCGACCGGCGACATCACGACCACGAGCAACTCCGCTCTCGTGACGATTGAGGCCCGCGGCGCGACCGGTTACATCACCACCGGCGATATCGCCAACGGAGGCTCGATTTTAGCCGTCAGCGCCGAGCAGGATATCGTCGTCGGCGACGTGACTAACCCGGCGCCGGCCGGGTTCGTCGCTGCGACCGCGCTATTCAAGTCGGGTGGTTCGACCACCATCGGCGACGTTTCGACGGGCGAGGACCTCGTCGTGCGGGCCGGCACGGAGTTCACCGGCGGCAATCTGATTGCTGGCGATGACGTCGACGTGATTGCAAACGGGACGATTTCGATCGCATCCGCGACCGCAACCGGCACGGGACCCGACGCCAATCGAGCCTCCCTCGTTGGGTCGCCCGGTTCCGTGACCTCTGTCGTGTTCGCTGCCGAGACCCTGCCGGGTTCCAACATCGCGTTGACTTCCACCGGTGGGTCGGTGATTGCCACCGGTGCACTAAGTGCCGCCGATGCGATTGATGTCGACAGCGGGGCAGGTGGCGCGCTGACGCTGGGCGACCTCTCGGCGGGGACGTCGATCGCACTCGACGGCGGCGGCGCCCTGACCTTCGGCAATGTCTCGGGCGGGGCCGCTTCGCTGGCGATCGGAAGCACCCTGGCACCGTCGTCGGTGGCCTCGTCCGGCTCGATCGTCGTGACGTCTTTCACCGCGAATACCGGCGGAGCGCTGACATTGTCGGGCGCCAATCGGATCGATACGCTCGCCGGCTTGAGCGCAGGCGGAACGGTAATGGTCAATACGCTTGCCGACCTGTCGGTTACCGGGCCGGTTACCGCGACCGGGCAGGACGTCACCCTGAAGACGACCGGCGACCTTACCGTGAGCAGCGGCGGCAGCGTCACCGGCCGGATCGTCGCGCTCTCGGCTGACGGCAATTTCATCAACGACCGCGGCGCAGATGCGATCACCGCCAGCGACCACTGGGTCGTCTATTCGAATGGGCCGGCGGGCAACACCTTCGGCAATCTCGACAGCGGCAATACCGCAATCTGGAACGCGACGATCGCCACGCTGGCGCCAGGCGCGGTGTCCGGCAATCGCTATGTCTTCGCTTTCCAGCCCACGCTGACAATATCCTCGACCAGCCTGAGCAAGGTCTACGGGACCGACCTCACCGGTATGCTGGACGGCTATTACACCGCCAGCGGTTTTCAGCCGGGCGTGGCGGGGGCCTATCTCGCCGATACGGCTACAAATACCCTGAGCGGATCGCCCACGATCACTTCGGTCGGCGCCGCCGAGCGAGCCGATGTCGCAGGCAGCCCGTACGTCATGGATATCGAGCTTGGCACTCTGGCGGCCGCCAGGGGCTATGCCATCGCGCTGAGCGACGCGGGAACGCTCACGGTGACGCCGAAACCGGTAACCGCGTCTGCAGCGGCCGACGACAAGACCTACGACGGAACCACGGCCGGCACCGGCAGCATCTCGTCCGCCGGCTTCTTGTCGGGAGACGACGTGACCATCACCGGCACGACCTACACCTTCTCCGACAAGAACGTGGGGGTGGACAAGACGGTCACCATCAGCGGTGCCATGCTGAGCGGAAGCGACGCGGGCAACTACAGCCTGACGGTACCGGCCAGCACGCTCGCCGATATCTTCGCAAAGGCGATCGGCGCAACGGTGGTGGCCGACGACAAGACCTACGACGGCACCGCTTCGGCGACCGGGTCCGTGTCATTGAACGGCGTGGTGGCCGGAGACGACCTGGGCGCGAGCGGCACCACCTTCGCGTTCTCCGACAAGAACGCCGTCACCGACAAGACCGTGATCGTAAGCGGCACCACCCTCACCGGCGCGGATGCCGGGAATTACGTACTGACCGTACCGGCAACAACCTTGGCCGACATTTTCGCGCGCGCCATCGGCGCTACGGTCTCCGCAGACGACAAGACCTACGACGGCACGACCGCCGCCACCGGCTCAGTCGCGCTTACCGGCGTTCTTGCCGGGGACGACTTGGGCACGAGCGGTACGACATTCACATTCTCCGACAAGAACGCCGGGCCCGACAAGACGGTCACGATCGGCGGCACCACGCTGACGGGCACGGACGCGGGCAACTACGTCGTGACCGTCCCGGCAACTACGCTTGCGGACATTTTCGCCAAGGCAATCTCCACCACCGTGGTCGCGAACGACAAGACGTACGACGGAACAACCGCGGCGACGGGTTCGGTTTCGCTCGTCGGTGTGGTCGCGGGCGACAGCGTGGATACGGCGGGCACGACGTTCGCCTTCTCCGACAAGAACGCCGGAGCGGACAAGACTGTCGTCATCGCCGGCACGACCCTCACCGGGGCCGACGCGGGCAACTATACGCTAACCATCCCGGCTTCGACACTGGCGGACATTTTCGCCAAGGCAATCTCCGCCACCGTGGTCGCGAACGACAAGACGTACGACGGAACAACCGCAGGCACCGGATCGGTTTCGCTTGTCGGCGTCGTTTCCGGCGACAGCGTTGCGACCAGCGGCACTACTTTCACCTTCGCCGACAAGAACGCGGGCACCGACAAGAGCGTGACGATTAGCGGCACGACGCTAACCGGCGCAGACGCGGGCAATTACACCGTCAACGTCCCGACGAGCGCGATGGCCGACATCCTCGCCAAGGCAATCACGGCCACGGCCAGCGCGAACGACAAGACCTACGACGGCACGACCGTGGCGACAGGATCGCTGGTGCTGACCGGTATCGTCGCGAGTGACAGCGTCGGCACCAGCGGTACGGCGTTCGCATTTGCGGACAAGAACGCCGGCACCGACAAGATCGTCACTGCATCGGGGACCACCCTGACCGGCACGGACGCAGGCAACTACACATTGACCGGCACCTCGACTGCGCTGGCCGATATTCTTGCCAAAGCGATCACCGGATCGGTGAGTGTGAACGACAAGGTCTATGACGGTACCATCGCGGCGACCGGCACGGTCACGCTGACGGGCGTCGTCGCAGGCGACGCGGTCTCGACCACAGGCACCACTTTCACGTTCGTCGATCCGAACGCAGGAACCGACAAGACGGTTCGAGCCGCTGGAACCTCGCTGGCGGGCGTGGATAGCGGCAACTACACGCTGACGCTGCCAACGACGGCTCTCGCCGACATCCTCAGGCGAGCGATCGAGATTGTCGCCGTCGACGGGTCGAAGTCGCAGGGCCAGATCGACCCGGCTCTGACCTACACGGTGGGCGGCGCGGGGCTCGTGGCCGGTGATTCACTCACAGGAACCCTACAACGCGCGCCAGGCGAAATCGTCGGAAACTACGCAATTGGCCAAGGCTCGGTCACCGCAGGAGCGAACTACACGATCACCTTCATCGGCGGGACGTTCACAGTGCGACCGACCCCCGTACCCAACACGCTTCGCACGCTTCAGCTACCGAGCGAAGTCGAGCGTCTTGGTGGCGGAAGCGGGATATCGATTCAAGTGGACGATCTCTGTCCGAAAGACGACCGGAATTGCACTTTGTGATACCGGCGGCAGCCGAAAATTCTTTTTGAAGAAGCACAACAACGCCGGAAATCGGTCTAGCGAACGCATCCACCCTGCGGCTGAGGTTTACGATCTTTCAAGACCGTCACTGCGCTTCGCGTGGTATGAAATCGTCCGGCTGAAGCTGTTGGTGCAATTTGAATGGAGCAGACACTGCATTTTCCGGCAGGCGGGTGTCCGCTTTCGCGTGGGTTTAATTAGCACCTGTCATTCCGCTTTCGGCCCAAAACCGGATAGAAATGTATCCGCTTATTCGGCCCTTGACTATTCACCCTCGGCCGCTTGGCGCGGCCCCGATCATGCCGGGGCCGCGCCGTCGTTGGTGTCAGGCGGCGTCGCGGTATTGCTCCGCCACTTCGCACTCGAGCTGCCGCTGGTAGCCGATCAGCTCGCTTGCCCGTGCATGTTCGGGCTGTCGCCGGAGGAACGCGGACAGGTGCTCAATCGCGGCCGGGGCATAGCGGACGCCGTTGCAGCCCGTGCTCACCAGCCAGCTGGTATGCGCCAGAGCCAGGAGCAGGGTGTCCAGTTCGACGTGGTCCCGCAGGCTGCGCCATTTCTCCTCGCTGTCCGGCAACGGCGCCTCCGCCTTGCCTGCGACCAGCGCGAGGGGCACTCCGATGCGGATGAGCAGCTGCGACAGGTGAACCCAAGTTCGCCCCCGCCCCTTGATCGCCAGCGCGAGGTCGAGGTGCTTGCGGTCCCAAGCCCCGGGCTGGTCGATCAGTTGCTGCGGCAGGCGTAGCCCGGCAGTCATTGCGGCCAACCGCATCACCGGAAGGTCCGTGGCGATCGAGCCATAGCCCAAGACAACGTGCTGCGGCCGCCGGCGGACGAACTCGAAGAACTGCTCCACGACCTCCGCCTCGTCGCCCCAGTCATGCTGGTTCCACGAGGTCAGCGTATCGATGCTCACGGCGCCATCGCCGTCGACGGTGTAAGCGTAAGCAGCGATGGCGGTGATCTCCCGAACAGTGACGGATCGGCGCTGGGACGAGGCATCCATGCTGAGATGAGCGGCATGCCAGTCCGCGCGCCACTCGAATTCGCAATCGAAGGCGATGTAAGACTGGGTGATCAGAACGCCTCCGCCGTGCCGAAAGGCGAGAGAAGGCGCGCCCGCCGGAGAGCGCGCCAAGCCTCGTATGCGGCGGCCAACCGCTTGCGCTCACGCTCGCCCGGCCTTGTAAACATGGCGGTGAGGAAGATCGCTTGTGCTTCGTCTTCGACCCGGCGGGCCTGTGCGGCGAGGACGTCGTCCCGCCCGGCACGGCTCAGGCTGAAGTAACGTGCCACGGTGATCATTGCCTCCTCGGGAATGGCGATTGCCTGCACGTCGAGATCGGGGCGCGCTACCGTGAGAGCCTGCGCGACCGTCCGCACCGGCATGGAGCCGCCGGAGGTCAGGTGCCGGACAAGCCCCCGCGGCAGCCGTGGTGGCCGAACGAGCACCGTTGCGCAGTTCGGCAGGAGATTGGCGGCGTGCTTGATCGCTTGGGCGCGTGAGAGCGCAGGTGGGACTACGACCATCCGCAGGTCGAACCGGGTCCCAATGGTGTCGTCGGTGACGATGAAAACTGCTGCCGCTACGATGCGGTCGGCAGGCGCAAATTCCGGAGCGGAGTGAACGAGGGCGAGTGCGCAGGTGAGCGCAGGCGCCGGGGAAATGGTGTGCATAGAAACCTCAAAGGAAAACGGCGGCCTGTGGCCGCCGGTGTGGGTCGGGTGAGTTGTGGTGGCGGTCAGGCCGTGGCTGCCGTTCCGACGCTCTGCGGGATCGGAATGGCGACGTACCGGGAAATCGATGTAGAGGCGTCCGACAGATCGCCGACCTCGGCCACCAACGCCTCGACGCCATGCTCGACATCGTGCGCCGGCGACATCGTCCCCGCGACTAGCCGACCGTCACGCAGCCGCCACGCATTACGGCGGTCCGCGGACACCAGCAGCACCGGTTGTCCCGGTGCCATCCGGACTGGCAAAGAAGATATCCCTGCGATCCAGGCTCGAAGCCGAGCGCCCGCCACGGTATGTGGTGCATGGGGCACCCCCAGCGCAGTGGACTGGCTTCGGGTGCGATGCCTTCGACGAAGGGACGATCAAAGCCGGTGTTGAAGGCAACAACAGCCGCACCGGTATCGAGGAACGACATGAGGTCATCGGGATCGATGGACTGTCCCGCGAGGTCTTCGTCATTTAGGCCGGAGATTTCGCGGATCGCTTCGGACAGCGGTTGACCCGGGTGGCGAAGTCCGACGCGAATGCACTCAATAGCAACGACGGCGCCCTTGCCATCGATAGCTATCCGAGCAGCGCAAAGCTCCACGATGGAGTGCCGAATCGCATCGAGACCCGTCGTTTCAACATCGAGGATGATCAGGTGCCTTACCGATACCCCATTGCCTCGCCTCTCCGGGATTTACGCGTCCTCGTCGTCGGCCTTCTTGCCGGGCAGCAGCCGGGTTTCGCGCGGCGGTCCGGCGATCTCGAGCAGGATGTCGTCCGCTTTCGAAACCTGCCCGCCGATACCAGCCTCGAGCAGCTGGCGGTCGAGGTCTGCGCCCGATTCGAGTGCCGCAAGTTCCTCGCCCGCTTCGAGACGGGCCGCCATGTGCGACTGCTGGTCGCGAATGCGTTCGAGCGAACCCATCGCGCTGCCCAGCCGGGAATTCACGCCGGCATGCGAGGAGGCGATCGCCTTCTGCGCCCGTTGGAGCGAATCGGTCGCCTTCACGCTTTCGACTTCGCGCTTCATCGCGGCGATCCGCGCCTCGGTCTCCTTGACCGTGCGGTACATGGCGGCCTGCTGCTGCTGCATCGTGGCGAGATCGCTTTCGTCGCGCGCGAGTTCGGCGCGGGTGGTCGCGACCCGTTCGGCGAGTTGGCGTGCGAGGTCCTCGCGACCGGCATCGAGCGCCGCGCGCGCGTTCTGGATGTCGCGCGCTTCCTTGTCGCGCGTGTCGGCGACGCGTTTCTCGATACGCTTGGCGCTGGCCATCAGGCCCGCGAGATCTCCGCGCGCCTGACGCAGAGCCCCGTCCGCGTCGCGCAGTTCCTGGTCGAGGATGCGCATCGCCTGGCTGTCGGCGACCTTTTCGGCGTTCTCGTTGATGCCGCCGCGCAGTGCGGTGAACAGCTTGCCCCAGACGCTCATGCCAGTTCTCCGATCCGTGACTGGTCGCCGCCGGCCGCGACCCATTCCGCAATCCATTCCGCCGCGTTGCGTGCGTTGTCAGCGAGCACGGCGACTTCCTCCACCACGTCGGCCGACGCCGACCGCGACGACAGCCTGCCGAACAGTTCGTACCATTCGGCGCCGTCCACGATCGTCAGGCCGAAATTGGACAGCGGAATGAGCTTGTGCACCGACAGAAGAGTGCGCTCGAACGCCGCGCGCTCGGGCACGGCATCGGCCTCGATCAGCAGCACGCTGCACTGGACCTGATCGCCCGAGGCGACCGCCGAGACAATGAGATTGCCGCGCTCTTTCAAGGTAATCTGGAGGACGTCGCTACCCGTAGGTACCTCGACGTCCACATCGCCGACGTCGTCGGGATCGGACGCGAACAGTTCGGTAAGGCTGGCGACATCCCAGCCAGCGGGCGGGGTCGGCCAATCGGACATGTTCGGCAAGCACTCTCTCCAGTCGTCTGTCGGCTCGCGAGCGGCGGCACCGGTTGCGACCCGCCGCCGATGAAGTATACCCGCGATACGGCGCCAGCTTTAGACGCAGCGGCGGTGGTGGCAAGAGGGGGCGATCCGGGATGAAGCAGGGACTAAGCCCTTCGCTACGCGCGATGTGGCAACAGCTGTACCTGTCGATCGCCACCCTGTCGTGGAGCGTGCTGGCGCTGTGTTACGCGGCGCACGCGGCGGTCACCTATTTCGGGTTCCGGGCAGCCGGCGAAACCGACCTCACCGCCAATCTGGCGGACTTCGTATACTACTACGTCACGACCGCGACGACGGTGGGATACGGCGACATGTCGCCGGCCACGCACGACGGCCGCCTGCTGGCCGCGCTGGTCGTGCTGCCCGGCTCGATTGCCCTCTTTACCGCCTTCCTCGGAAAGTCGATAACCGCGATGGGCGGATATTGGAGACGGCGATTGCAGGGCCAGGGGGATTTCTCGCAGCGGCAGGGGCACACCATCGTGGTGGGCTGGCAAGGCGCGCGGTCCCGCACGCTGGTCGAGCGGCTGGTCCAAGGCCATCGGGAAGATCGCATCGTCCTCCTGGCGGCGGGACTGGCCGAGAACCCGGCGCCGGACCTTGCCGACTTCGTCGCCGCGACGAGCATGTCCGAGATCGAGAGCTTCCTGCGCGCCGGGGCGGCCGGGGCAGCGCGGGTCGTCATCCGCGGGGTGGACGACGACGAGACGCTGACCGCGACATTGGCCGCGGTCGCCGCCGCGACCGACGCGCACATCGTCATCCACCTGCAGGACGATAACGCCGCCGGCCTGATCGAACGCCAGTTCCCGCAGGTGGAAGTCGTCACCTCGCTCGCGAGCGGGCTTCTCGCCCGGGCCGCGCGCGATCCCGGTGCCTCGCGCCTTGCCGCGCTGATGTTCTCCGACCAGACGATCGACACGGCGTTCTCGCTGAAAGTACCTGCGCTCGGTGCGCCGCTTCCCTATTTCGAGGCGCTGTGCAGCCTCAAGCGGGACTATGGTGTGACCCTGATCGGTGTCGGCAGGGCCGGGGACACAGCGGGCGACGAGGTCGACCTCAACTGCCAGGCGGACTGCACGATCACGGGGGGCACGACGCTGTATTACATCGCTGACAACCGCATCGATGCCGCGGCCGTCGACTGGCATCGCATGGCCGGCACCCGGGCCGAGGCCGCATGATCCGCGGACTGTTCGGTCGATCGGGGGCGAAGCCCGCACTGCCGGAAGAACGCGGCCCGCTCGCCTGCGCGATCGGCGGGGCGCTGCAACTCGACACCCTGTCGCTCCAAGCCGCGCTCGCGGGCGGAGAACCGGCGATGGAGCCGCCGGAGGGCGGCGTTTTCATCGTGTCCGCGATCGGGACCGCGCGGCTCGACGGCGCGAACGAGCTCACCCGCTACTACGACGACGAGGGACGCATCCTCCAGGTCATCGCCCCGTTCGGAGGCGGACGCGAGACGATGAGCGATCTCAGCCTCTATCGCGGGTGGGACAGCGTGGTGCCGGCCGGCACATCGGACTGGGCTCGCTGGACGGGCCGCGACGGACTGATCGGCGCACCGAGCTACGACGCCGACGGCCTCGAGTACGCCCGCTACTGGGGCGACGGCGACGGCCACACCGACCTCGTCGAATTCACCGAAACGGTGGACGACGGGGAGCGGCGGCGCGACATCCACCAGCGATGCATGCTCTATGCCCGCCCGATAGGCTCGGTCGACGAGATGCTGCTCATCAACATCGAGACCGAGCTGGGCGCAGCCGCCCGGCGCGAAGGGTCGGCCATCGAGTTCATGATCGGCTACGGCCTCGGCGCGGCCGACGTTCAGCGGGTCTGACCAGGTGTACGGGATTACGGAGGGGATCGTCGAATGTACGGATACGTAGCGGGCCTGCCCGCCTTTCTCGCCTATTTCGGCAGCGCCGTTGCGTTGCTGGCGCTCTTTTCGGTCGTCTATTCGCAGGTCACGCCGCATCACGAATTCAGCCTGATCCGCGGCGGCAACGTGGCCGCGACGATCGCTTTCCTGGGCGCGCTGGCGGGCTTCGGCCTGGTTCTCGCGTCGGCGGCGGCCAATTCGGTCTCGATCGCGGACTTCCTGATCTGGAGCGCGATCGGGGCGGTCATCCAATTGCTCGCCTTCGCCATCGCGGCGTCGGTGCAGCGCGGCCTCGCCCAGCGGATCGAGAGCGGCGAGATGGCGGCGGGGCTGTGGACCGGCGGCGTCGCGCTGGTCACCGGCATGCTCAATGCCGCCTGCATGACGTACTGACGGGGCGCGCAGGATGGACGACACTTCCCCCCCGCGCCGCCGGTTCGCCGCCGAACGCCGCCACCGCCTCGCGCTCGGCAGCATCGCTGCCGCGTCGACGCTCGCCGTCACCGCGTGCGAGGATCCCCCGACGTTCCAGGACGCCCAGTTCACCAGCGTCGAGGCCTGCGCCGCGGCCGGTTATCCCGACGACTTGTGCCGGGCGGCCCGCAACGGGGCGGAGATCGAGCACCAGCGGACCGCGCCCACGTTCACCTCGCTCGCCGCGTGCGAAGGCGACTGGGGAACCGGCCAGTGCCAGGAAACCGCCATCCAGCAGCCGGGCCAGCCGTCGCTGACCTCGGTCTTCGTGCCGGCGCTGGCGGGCTTCGTGGTCGGCCGCTCGCTCCAGCGCCGCTACTACGACGAAGGCCCGAGCAGCATCTATTACTACGGCGGCGGCAACTGGGGCTCGCCGATCTACCGCAGCCGGGCAGGCTCCACCGTCACGCTCGCCAACAACGGCGGCAAGATGGTCGCGACGCCGGTCAACGTGAATACCCGCACCGTGGCGTCGAAGGGGTTCGGCGGGCGCGGCTTCTCGCGCGGCGGCAGCTGGGGCGGCTGACGGAAACCTGCCGGGGTGCGCCGCTTCTCCATCCCCGAACGGGCCGGCTGGCGCGATGCCGCGCGCGAGGCCGGGTTCGGCTTCCATGCGATGTACGGCGAGCCGTACTGGGTCGACGATGCCGCCTATGGCTTCTCGCTGGCCGAGATCGAGGACCGGATCGAGGAGCCGAGCGCGGAGCTTCACCGCATGTGTCTCGATCTCGTGGCCGACGTGGTGGGCGACGATGCCGCGCTCGACCGGCTGGCGATCCCGCCCGAACACCGCGCCCTGATCCGCGACAGCTGGACCGCCGGCGACGGCACGATCTACGGCCGGTTCGACCTCGCCTACGACGGGACCGGTCCGGCCAGGCTGCTGGAATACAACGCCGACACGCCGACCTCGATCTTCGAGGCGGCGTTCTTCCAGCACAACTGGCTGATCGACCAGATCGAGGGAGGCGTGCTGGACGGCGCGACCGACCAGTTCAACCTGCTGCAGGAAAGCCTGGTCGCCGCCTTCGCCGCCCTTCCGGCCGACCGGATATTCCACTTCGCCTGCTGGGAGGAGAACGAGGAGGATCACGGGACCACGCGCTACCTCATGGACTGCGCCGTGCAGGCCGGTCACCGGACCGAAATGCTCGACATCCGCGCCATCGGGGTCGACGCGCAGGGCCGCTTCACCGACCGGCAGCAGCGGACCATCGACAGGTGTTTCAAGCTCTACCCGTGGGAAGACATGCTGCGCGAACCGTTCGCCGGTTTCCTGAAACCCGGCGTGTTCGTCGAGCCGCCGTGGAAGGCGATCCTGTCGAACAAGGGCATCCTGCCGCTGTTGTGGGAGCGGCATCCGGACCATCCCAACCTGCTGCCCGCGTTCTTCGCCGACGACCCGCGCGCCGGCGCGATGACGGACGCGGTCAGCAAACCGCTGTTCTCGCGCGAGGGCGAGAACGTGGCGATCAGCCGCGGGGGCGCAGTGGTCGAGGCGGCGGACGGCGACTACGCGGGCGAAGCGCGGATCGTGCAGCAGTACGCGCCGCTCTTCGAAACGGACAGCCTTTTCGCCGTCCTCGGCAGCTGGATCGTGGGCGATCGTGCGGCCGGCCTTGGCATGCGCGAAGACACCACGCGCATCACGCGCAACCTCTCGCGCTTCGTCCCGCACGTCATCGAATGACCGAGTGACGGCGCTGCACCGAACCTGCTGGCTCGTCGCGGCCGTGCTGCTGGGGATGGTCGCAGCCTTGTTTCCGGTAACGCCGGACAAGATCCCCGCGATCTTCTTTCGCCAGCAGGATTTGCCCGTCCTGATCGTTGCCGTGGCTGCGCTCGTCTACGTGGGATGGCGGGCGCCGTCCGGGCGCCTACCCGAGCTGACGCTGCGACTTCCAATGATTGCGGTCGCCGCCGTGCTGCTGGCGCTGGTGCTGTGGGCGGGCACCTACTTCGTGATGTACGACTATCCGCTCACCCGCGACGAGCACATGGTCGTGTTCGACATGGACATATTCCGAGGCGGAAATCTCGCCCAGCCGCTTGCCCCCGGATGGCGCGAATTCTCCGACGCCCTTGTGCCGGACTTCCTGCTCGACGTGCCGGGCCATGCGCTGCTGGTGTCGAACTACATGCCGGGCAATGCGATGATGCGCACCGCGTTCTCGTACATCGCCGACCCCGCGTTGGTGAATCCCCTGCTGGCAGCCGGGGGCCTGGTGGCGCTGTTCGACATCGCCCGGCGGCTGTTCCCCGGCAACAGCTGCGCGATCCTCGTCGTGCTGGCGAGCTACGTCCTTTCGGCGCAAGTGCTGGCGACCGCGATGACGGCCTATGCGATGACCGGGCATCTGGCGCTGAACCTGATCTGGCTTGCGCTGTTCCTGCGCGGGCGCTGGTGGCAGCATCTCGTCGCGATGGGAATCGGGGTCTGGGCGATCGGACTGCACCAGATCGTGTTCCATCCTCTGTTTGCCGGACCCATCCTGCTCACGCTGCTGCCGCAGCGGCGCTGGGGCCTGTTCGCCGCCTACAGCGCCGCCTACGCCGCCGGGCTTCTGTTCTGGATATCGTACCCGGCGATGGTGGTGGATTCGTTCGGCATCGCGGCCGCCGACGGTTCGGTCCAGGGGGCGAGGGGGTTCTTCGAATACCGCGTGAAACCGCTGTTCGAGAACCAGAGCCTGACGTCGTTCAAGATCATGGCGTTCAACCTCGCACGGTTCGCAGCATGGATGCCACTCTTCCTGCTGCCGCTCGTCGCCCTGTCGCGCGAAGCGATCGTCCGGCGCCAGGGCATGGCGCTCGCGTTGTTCGGTTCGATCGCCGCGACCCTTCTCGCGATGCTCGTATTGCTGCCGTATCAGGGCCACGGCTGGGGCTATCGCTATTTCCACGGCGTGATCGGGAATTTCGCCCTGCTGGCAGGTTACGGATACGTCCGCTGGGCGAAGGCCGATCGCAAGGCGGCCGACGGCAGCGTGCTGGCCTTGGGCGCGGTGACGGCCGCGGTCACGCTGCCGATGTGCCTGTGGGCCGCGCACGGCTTCATCCGGCCATACGCCCAGTTGCAGCGCACGATCGACGCGCAGGACAGCGATTTCGTGATCGTCGATACCCACCCCGGCCTCATCGCCGCCGACCTCGTGCGCAATCGCGCCGACATGTCGAACCGGCCCGTCATCCTGTGGGGGCCGAGCCTGTCGGCGGCGCAGACGGAGACCCTCTGCGAGCGGGGCTCGATCACGGCGATGACGCGGGCGGACTTGCACCGGTCCGCCTTCTCGCCGCCCCTGTTGCCCCCGTCGTCCGGTTTCGTCGCGCTGACGAAGGGCATCGCAGGGCGTCCGTGCCTCAGAAGCGCGCGCTAGCGGCAATGCCCGCCGGCGGAGCGACGGGTCAGAACACCCCCGCAAACCGCGCGCGCAGGCGCGGAAGGATGCGCTCGGCGAACCGCGAGGCGTGGAGATAACGAACCGCCCCGCGCGGCCCCAGCGCGAGGATCGCCGCAATCGCCTTCAACGCGCTGAAGGGGCTGCCGGACACGGCCCGCGCAAGCAGAACGTTGACCTTTACCGATGTGCGGCACACGCGCTCTTCGCGGCAACCCGGCGGCATGTGGCGCGCAAGCACGCGTTCGAGTTCCGTCGCCATCTCGCCGCGGTCGCCGCTCATGGTGAGCGAATTGCCGTGGACGCGGAAGGCGGTGGCCGGGCGCGGATGGTGGATCGCCGTCCCGTGGGCGGCAAGCTTGAGCCAGAGGTCCCAGTCGGCCGCGTACCAGAGCGCCTCGTCGAGGCCGCCCACCGCGAGCCATGCATCCCGGCGCACGACCGGTGCGGGAATGGCGATGGAATTCTGGACGAGAAGCGCGCTGCGCAGCACGTCTTCGGCGACCGGACCGAACGGCACGGGCAATTGCCACGGACCGAGGTCGCGCCCGCTTCCGTCGACGATGCGCGACGGGCCGAGGAACAGGGTCGCATCGGGATACCGGCTTCGCTCCGACAGGAAGCCTTCCAGCCGGCCGGGCAGCCAGCAGTCGTCCTGGTGGAGGGTGCAGACGTGATCGGCACGCGCCCGTTCTACGCCGAGGTTGGTCTTGGCGGTCCAGCTCGGCGTGGCGGGCATCCAGGCATAGTCGATCCGGAGCCGCCGTGCGTGCCGGTCCACCGCATCGCGGCAGGGGCCCGACGAGGTAGAATCGAGGACCAGCACTTCGACATCGCCGTCCGCGGCATCGGGAATGCTCGCCAACGCCGCGTCCAGCCAGGCTCCGCCGCCATGGACCGGCATGACGACCGACAGGACGGGCTTGCCCATCGCGCCGTTATCCCCGTGGTGCGAAGCGGTTGTCGTTGCCCGCGATGATCGCCAGCAGGAACGCGCCGACCAGCGTCTGGACGCCGATCGCACCGATCATCACCGAGACCACGAGAGGCAGGATGTCGTCGAGCGCGGTGAAGCCATCGTTCGCCCATTCGGTGCCGACCACGCCAAGCGCGCCCATCGACAGCACGACGAGCGCGCCGCCTGCCATCAGGGTATGCTCGAGCGTGAGAACGGGCGCGAAGCGGGCGAACATGGGCCGTAGCCGCCGGTATCCGCTGCGCACGCCGTGAAGGTGCATGGCGGCCGCGCACAGCAGGCAGAAATGGCCGCAGGTGGCGAGAAATGCCCCCACCACACTCCAGCTCGCGCCGAAGAAGCGCGGACCCGCGACGAGGCCCATGGACTGCGCAGTGGCGGTGCCGAGGATGATCGCCGCGAGCACCAGTGCCACCAGTCCCGGTACGCCGAAGACCCAAGTGGGGCTGAGCATGAACAGGTAGCGCAAGTGCCGCCAGCCGTCGCGCCAGGGGCGCAGGTGCGGCGCGCGCTGGCGCAGGTCGGGCGACAGGGTAGCGGGCACTTCGACCATGTCGAGTTTCAGCAGCGCGGCCTTGATCACCATCTCGCTGGCGAATTCCATCCCGCTGCCCGACAGGTTGAGCCGCTCGAACGCGTCCCTGCGAATGGCGCGGAGGCCGCAATGCGCGTCGCCCATGCCGGTACGGAAGAAGAGGTTGAGGAGGCCCGTGAGCGCCGGGTTGCCGATGTGGCGGTTCTTCCACGGCATCGCGCCCGGTGCGATGCCGCCGCGAAAGCGGTTGCCCATGCACAGATCGTGGCCCTTGGCGAGTTCGGCTACCATCGCGACGCCTTCGGTGAAGTCGTAGCTGCCGTCGCAGTCCCCCATGACGATGTAGGTGCCGGCCGCCCCGTGGCAGCCGCCGATCAGCGCCGCGCCGTATCCGCGGTCCGCCACCGGCACCACGCGGGCGCCGAGTTCGATCGCAAACGCCTGGCTGCCGTCGGTCGAGCCGTTGTCCGCGATGACGATCTCGCCCGACATCCCGAGTTCGGTGCGGATGCGCACGAGCGCTTGCAGCGCGTTGCCGATGCAGTGCGGCAGGCTTTGTATCTCGTTGAGACAGGGCATCACGATGGTGACGTCGACGGCATCGCCGCTTGCCGCCGCGCGCCCTGTTTGCTCCTGAAAAAGCTGCTGCTGAATGCCCATCGAACCCCCCGGATGTTCGCCAAGGCGTATGGTCGAAAAATGGTTAACAATCGGTAAGGCCCGTTCATCGCCGACGACGGTTCCCGCGTTCGGAGGTTGGCCGCGGGAGGCCGCCTCTCTAAGCAGCGCGGCGTCACCTCTTTTCTGCTTTCGAAAGTTCCCCTGCGATGACCAAGGCCGCCGCCCGATACCTTGCCGGCACAGCATTGCTGGCGTTCGCCGGTTCTGCCCAAGCACAGGATGCCGCGCCTGCCATTGCCGACACCCGCGAGATCGTGGTCACGGGCGAAGGCCTGCCGGTGCCCCCCGCCACCCCGGCCTACGACACACAGGTGCTGGACCGCGAGGCGCTGATCGCGACCGGATCGGGCCGGATCGAGGATGCATTGTCCGCGGTGGCGGGGTTCCAGCAGTTCCGCCGGTCCGACAGCCGGTCTGCCAACCCCAGCGCTCAAGGCGCGACCCTGCGCGCATTGGGCGGCAACGCTTCCAGCCGGGCGCAGGTGCTGCTCGACGGGGTGCCGATGGCCGATCCGTTTTTCGGCTACATCCCTTTCAGCGCCATCGCGCCCGAACGGCTCGCGAGTGCGCGCGTCACCCGGGGCGGCGGATCGGGTCCGTTCGGCGCGGGCGCGCTCGCCGGCACGATCGAGCTTACGAGTGCGGGGGCAGGGACCGGGGCGGGATCGCTTGGCCCGGCTGGCGGGAAACTACTCGTCAACGACCGGGCGGAGACCGAAGCGAGCATGTTCGCCGCGCCGCGTCTGGGGGAGGGGTTCGTGGCCGTTTCCGGCCGGTGGGATCGCGGCAAGGGGTTCTGGACGACACCGGCGGATCAGCGCGTGCCGGCCAGCGCGCGGGCCGCCTACGACGCCCGCTCGGCGCAGATCCGCGCGGTCGCACCGGTTTCCTCCGACGCCGAGCTTCAGGCCCGCGTGCTCGCCTTTCGCGACGAGCGGACGCTCCGCTTCGACGGGGCCGACAGCTCGATGGAAGGGGGCGACGGATCGCTGCGCCTCGTCGGCCGGGGGCTCTGGCAGTTCGACGTGCTCGGCTATGTTCAGGCGCGCAATTTCAGCAACGTGGTGATCAGTTCCACCAGTTTCCGTCCGGTGCTCGACCAGCGCAACACGCCCTCCACCGGGCTCGGCGGCAAGATCGAGGTTCGCCCGCCCACCGGCACGGCTAACGTTCTGCGTCTGGGTCTCGACTACCGCAAGGCGACCGGCGAGCTGTACGAGGACGCGATCAGCGGCATCACCGGCCGGATTACCGAGCGCAGGAACGCCGGTGGCACCAACACGGACCTCGGCCTGTTCGCCGAGAACGATCTGACGCTCGGCGCGCTGACGCTGACGGGCGGCCTGCGCGCCGACCGAACGACGGTCCGCGACGGTTTCTACCGCGCCCGCACCGCCGCCGGGACGACTACGGTCGACACCGTGTACCCCGACCGCGCGGACTGGAGCGCGTCGGTGCGCGGCGGTGCGGTCTTGCAGGTGGCAGACGGGCTTCGCCTGCGCGCGGCGGGTTACACCGGCCTGCGCCTGCCGACGCTGAACGAACTCTACCGCCCGTTCGTGGTCTTCCCGGTCACCACCGAGGCCAACGCGGCGCTCCGCAACGAGCGGCTGGTCGGTTACGAAGCGGGCGTGGACTATGCGCCGGTCGCCGGCGTCGACCTGTCGCTGACGGCTTTCGACAACCGGGTGCGCAGCGCCATCGCCAACGTCACCATCGCCCCCAACCTGCGCCGGCGGCAGAACATCGACGCGATCCATGCTCGCGGGGTCGAGGCGGCCGCGGCGTTTGAGGTCGGCCCGGTGAATTTCGCCGGGTCGCTGGCCTATACCGATGCCGTCGCACGGGGCAGCGGAGCGGCCGCGGCGCTCGACGGCAAGCGGCCGGCCCAGACCCCGCGCTGGTTCGCCGGGGGGACGGTATCGTATCGGTTCGCGGAAAGCGGGCTCGCCTCGCTGACGCTGCGCCACGTCGGCGCGCAGTTCGAGGACGATCTCGAGACCGACGTGCTGCCGGCCGCGACCACGCTCGACGCGTTCGTCGAAATCCCGTTGGCGGAGCGTTTCGCGATCGTGCTGCGGGGCGAGAACCTGACCGACGAGACCATCTTCACCCGCAACCAGGGCGGGTCGATCGATTACGGTACCCCGCGCACGGTCTGGGCGGGTATCAAGCTGGGGCTGTAGCGCGCCGGGTCAAAGAGACTTGAGCTCGGTCGCGCCGAGGATCGGCCCGGTCGGCGCGGCGTGGGGCGCGCCCGTTTCCGGCTCCATCGTGATTGCCAGTTTCGCCCCGTCGGTGAGGTAGGGCCGCAGCGCCGGATCGATCGCGATCTCGGCGCTCGCGGTGATGAACGTGCCGAGCGAGCGCGGCTGCCCGTCGCCCGGGATCACCCAGAGTTCGGGCACGCGGGCGGGTTCGTTCGGCACGTCGAGCTTCAGCGTGATGGTCCCTTGCGCCGGATCGTAGAGCGCGCTCACCAGCACGCGGCTGGCTTCCCCGGTTATCTGCGCCACCTGCCGCTCCCCCTCGGCCTGCGCGAGCTGGCGGGCAAGCGCCGCGTTGTCACCGAGTGCGGCCGCCTCGCGTTGCTGGAACAGGACCGTGCTGCCGATCGCAAGGACCGCCGCGACGGTCGCCGCGATCGCCCAAGCGCGCGCGAAGCCTCCATTGCGCTCCGGCACGGCATCGACAGCGGGGTTGGCCTCGGCATCGATCGCGTCTTCGATCCGCGTCAGAAGATTGGGCGCTTCGCCGCCGGCCGGCACGCTTTCGAGCCATTCTCCTGCCTTGGCGCTCCAGAAAGCGTGCGACGCCCGGAACGCGGGATCGCTCAGCAGCGCGCGCTGAGCATCCGCATGCTCCGGCCCGTCCAGCAGGCCGAGCGCGAGTTCGGCCGCCAAGAGGTCGCGATCGCGCCGTTGTTCGCTGCGCTCAGTCATCGAGCATCTTCGCGCGGATGGTGATGAGGGCCCGTCGCACCCGGCTCTTCAGGGTTCCCAGCGGGATCCCGTCGGCCTCTGCGGCTTCGGCATATGTCATGCCTTCGAGATAGATACGGCGCACCTGGGATTCGAGGTCTTCGTCGAGTTCGTGGACGAGGCCCATAGCCCGGTCCTCGCCTTCTTCCCGGATTATTCGGGCATCCACGGGCTCGGTTGCCGACGGGATCGCCTCGATCGCCTGGTCCGACCGGTCGCCGGCGGGGCGCTGGGCGCGATACCAGTCGATCGCCGCGTTGCGCGCGATCGAGCCGAGCCAGGTCATCGGACGTGCCCGTTCGGGATCGAAGCGGGCGGCCGATTGCCAGATCTTGACGAACACCGCCTGCAGCACGTCTTCCGCGGCAGCGCGGTCGCGGGTCACGTTCTGGCAGATCGCCAGCAGCCGGGGTGCCGTCGCCCGATAAACCCTGCAAAAAGCCGTCCGGTCGCCCCTGCCCGTCGCGACGAGATCGGTGCCGAGGGTATCAGCCGGACCGTCAGCCGCCATGCGTCACGAACAGGGGATTGGCGACCGGCAGCATCGGGGCCGGACGCTATCGCCATCGCGGCGATGCGTCAAACCGCAACCAACCGGTATCGGAACAACCGTTTGTCCCGAAAAAAATTCCCCGTCTCGCGCATACGCGCGCCGATCCTTGCGTAACCATGAATGCTGACGAGCGCGTTGGCCGACGATCTCGTAGCGGCGAAGCTCTTGCCGTGCGCGACGCCGAAGTAACCGAAGGCCGCCGGACGGGTATTCCTTCCCGCTCCCGCCCGGCGCCTGCAGCGGGTACGACCGCCGCAAGGCAGGCGAACTCCTGATGCCGCAATGGAGGACGCTTCGCTGGCTATTCGTGCCGCTGGGGGCAGTGGGGATTGCGTTGGGCATCGACCCGGCGCAGTCCCCGCAACCCGGTAATGCCCTGTCCGCGGCCGACTGGCGCCCGGCGGGTTATGGCCCGCCCGACTACGCCGCGACGAAGCGGCAACTGTCCGGCCAGTTCGACCTTGCCCGCCAGCGCGTCGCCTACGATCCCGGCGGATGGCTGCGACAGGAAAGCCTCGCACGCGCCCACATGGCGCATTCGCGCTACGCCACCGACTACGCCGACATCGCCGCCCCGGTGCGCGATGCGGGCGACATGGCCGCAGTTGGGGGCCTGCGCGGCGATCTTGCCTTCTATCGCGGCCACATGGCGGGGGCCGGCGCCTACTACGCCAGGGCCGGTGCCGAGGAGGGCGACGCCGCGGCGGCATATCGCCGCGCCAACCTCGCCAAGGCACGCGGCGACTACGACGCGGCAATCCAGCATCTCCTGCGATCCACCACCGGATCTCCGCGCGAACCGCCGTTCCAGCACGCCGGGACCGCGCTGCAGATCGGCTCGGTCGAACAGGCGCGCGGCAAGTACGCGGCGGCGCGCAAGTGGTTCGCCGTCGCCGACGGGCAATTCCCCGGCTACTGGCTGTTCGAGGCTCACCGCGCGCAGGCCAAGGCGATCGCCGGCGACCTTTCCGGGAGCATCGCTCTGAATCGTATCGCCGCACCCCCGTATTAGCGATTTGGCAAGCGAATCCGGTTAACGATCGCGCCACCATGACGCTCCAGCCGACCGACTTTTCCGCCGCTCGTCCTGCCGGCGTCACCGCGCGGAGCCCGAGCGCGATGAGCGTGCAATGGGCGGCGTTGCAAGATGCCGCGGGCGCAGTGGCCCAACTCGCCGGATTGGCGGCGGAAAAGCCGTCGGGTCAGGTGCGCAACTTCCCTGCACTCATCAAGGACGCGGGCGGCTGGCGTCTCGAACTCGCGACCAACGGGGTCGCCGACCTTGCCGCGATGATGGCCCCCGGCGTGAAGGCGCTGCTGGCTGTCTCGGCACGCGGGCAGGATCCGACCGCCGCCGCGCTGACGCTGTGGCGCGAATATTACCACGCCCGCGCCGCGCTCCTCGCGCTGGTCCCCGAACAGGGCCGTATGGGGCCGCTCAGGAAAGCCTGACCGCCGTCGGGATCGAGGGACTCTTGACCTCGTTCCGCATCTGTTCCAGTTCGGCGGCATGCCCGATTCACCTGCCCTGACGCTCGCCTCGGAACGGCACGACGCGATCGCCGTCTGCCGCGGTATCAGCCGGCTGTTCGCCCGCAACGACATCTGGTGCCTGCCCGAAATGCCGCTGCGCAACGGGCGGCGGGCGGACCTGATGGGTGTCGATCCGAAAGGACGGATCGTGATCGTCGAGGTCAAGGTCAGCCGCGCGGATCTGGTCGGCGACGGCAAGTGGCCCGACTATCTCGATTTTTGCGACCGGTTCTACTGGGGGGTGCCCCCCGGGATCGATCGCGCGATCCTCGAAGGGGACGATTTCAGGCCCGATTGTTGCGGGGTCATCGTGGCCGACGGGTACGATGCGGAGATCGTCCGCCCCGCGCCCAGCCACCCGCTCGCACCGGCGCGGCGCAAGGTGGAGGTTGAGCGGCTCGCCCGCGCGGCGCTGCGGCGTCAGGTCGTGGCGTCGGACCCGCATTGCGCGCCGTGGGGCCAAGGCAGCTAGCCAGCGGGTGCGCGGCGCTCTAGATTCGCCAGCGATGCTTGCCGCCGTCATCCTGTCCGCCGCCGCGATGACCGCGATCGTCGCCGTGCGCTACCTGATCGCAAGCGGGGCGTTCGCATGGGCGACCACCAGAGTGCGCCCCGGCCAATACGCCGCGCTCGGCCCCCAGATCCGCCGCGAGATCGGCTGGTCGCTCGCCTCCGCGGCGATCTACGGCATTCCGGCCGGCGTCATCGCATGGGGCTGGCAGGAACGCGGGTGGACCCGGATCTACACCGGCTGGACGGACTATCCGCTGTGGTATCTGCCGCTCAGCGTGCTTCTGTACCTTTTCGCGCACGACACGTGGTTCTACTGGACCCACCGGTTCATGCATCGCCCGCGCCCGTTCAAGACGATGCACGCGGTCCATCACGCCAGCCGCCCGCCCACCGCATGGGCGGCGATGAGCTTCCATCCGTGGGAGGCGATCACGGGCGCGGTGGTCATTCCGGCGCTCGTCTTCCTCGTGCCGATCCACGCCGCGATGCTGGGCGTCGTGCTGACGGTCATGACCGTAATGGGCGTCACCAATCACATGGGGTGGGAGATGTTCCCCCGCCGCATCGTTCATGGAAAAGCAGGGGAATGGCTGATAACCGCCAGCCACCACCAACGACATCACGACCTCTACCGATGCAACTACGGCCTCTATTTTCGCGTCTGGGACAAGCTGTGCGGCACCGACCGCGGGCTGGCATCGCCGTGATTCCGGCGATCGTCGTGGCGGCAGCCGCGACGACGGGATTGACGGCAGCCGCGCCGACGCACGACGTCAACGTGTCGGTCAGCGGCATGCGATCGGGCAAGGGCGTGGTGCGGGCCTGCATGACGGCCAACGCGGCCCGCTTCCCGAAATGCGCGGGCGATCCGGCATCCTACCGCCTCGTCGTCCCGGCGGCCGACGCGAAGAAGCTGGTGTTTCGCAACGTGACACCGGGCAAGTACGCCATCGCGCTGCTTCACGACGAGAACGACAACGGCAAGGCCGACCGCGCGCTCGGCATGATGCCGAAGGAAGGGTTCGGCTTCTCGCGCGATGCGCCGGTCCGGATGGCCCCGCCGAAGTACGACGACGCCGTCTTCGCCGTGGGCGCGCGTGACGTCAGCATGGCGATCGACATGCGGTACATGTTCTGATCCTGCGCCCCTGATCTTCAAGGCAGCGCGGCGGCGGGACGACTTCGCTCAGGTCGTCGGCGCAACTTTAACGGGATGTTTACCACGCCTCCCCCAAACCCGGTCCATCGCATCCTGGGGCGCGCACCGCGCCCGATGTTTGGGGGTAACAACGGGTCATGGATAACCTGCGGGCTCAGTTCGGACTGGTCGACTACGACGAGGACGATTTCGGCGTCGGCGAGGAGGAGGCGGTGCGCGAACCGCCGCCGAGCCCCATCGGCCAGGACGAGCGCCGCATGCAGGTACGCGCCTACAACCACTGGGCCGGCCTCTTGGGCGACGGAAACTTCCCCTCGATCGAGGATCTCGATCCGGCGTCGCTCGGCGATTTCGGGCCCTATTCGGTCCTGCTCGACTTCACCAACGGGATCGACGATCCGGCGATTCGCTTCCTCGGGACCGAGCTCGGCCGCGAATGCGACATCGACCCGTCGATCGGCAGGCTCGGCGATGTGCCCAGCCGCTCGCTGCTCAGTCGCATCACCGACCACTACATGCAGATCCTGGCCAACCAGGCACCGATCGGGTTCGAGGCTGAGTTCGTAAACCAGCGCGGCGCGACGATCCTCTATCGCGGCATCCTGCTGCCGTACTCCAGCGACGACGACACCATCGACTTCATCTACGGCGTCATCAACTGGAAGGAGGTGGCCGACCAGCTGACCAGCGACGAGCTCCTGCTCGAGATCGACAGCGCGCTCGAAGACGATACCGACATGATCGAAGCCACCATGGACGACCGTCCGCGCAGCCCCGCCCCGGTGACCGACTGGGCCGATGGCCCGGGAACCGTTTCCGCGCCGCTCGGCGCCGCCGGCGTGCCGGTATCCCCGCTGGCGACGAAGCCGGCCGAGGATCGCTTTCCCCAGCCCGCGTTCGGCGGCGGCATTCACGATGACGGCGAGGACGATGGCGAGGACGATGGCGACGAGGCCGGTCTTTACGAGGCGATCGAGGCGGTCGACGACGAGCCCGAAAGCGCGAACCGGTTCGGATCGCTTCTCTCGCTCGGCGGCGGCACACCCGCGCGCGCCGACTTCGACGAGGACGACGACGATTTCGGCGACGACGACGAGGACCCGGTGGCCAAATGGCTCGGCCGGCACACCCCGCTTCGCAGCGCGGACGACATCGCGGACGACGACGGCGCGACGCTGGAGTCGCAGCCATACGAACTCGGTGAAGACGCGTCATACGCCGGAATCGACGACGACTTCGCGGACGAACCGTTCGAGCTGACCGAGGCGGTCGAGGACGAGGCTGCCGCCGATGAACCCGCCTTCGCGGTTCCCGAGGCTTACGAGCCCGAGACAAGCGAACCGGTAGCGCTCGAAACGGGAGCGTCGCTTCCGCTCGAAGCCGATTATTCCGCTGCCGCGCAGACGCAAAACCTTGCATCCGCCGGGATGGCCGAGCCCGCACCGCAGCCCGCGCTCGCCGCGACCGGCGACGAATCGGGCATGCACGATTGCCTTGCCGCGGCCCGCGAACTGGCGCTGGCGGCGAAGAGCAGCGAAGATCGCAGCCGCAGCGCGCTTTACGCCGCGGTCGGCCGCGCCTACGATTTCAGCCTGGCCGCGCAGGCCGAGCCGCAGGAGTTCGCCGAGCTGGTCGAGGACAGCGGCCTCACCATGCAGGACCGCGCGCCGATGACCCCGGTCGTCAAGCTCGTATTCGGTGCCGATTACGACAAGACCCGCATCGCCGAATACGCCTCGGTCCTCAGCTTCGCGCATCGCGAGGGGATCGAGCGCGGCGCGCTGGCGGATTTCCTGTCGCGGGCCGAAGGCGGCCTCAAGGGTGTGGTCCAGGCCGAACGTGCCGCGCGCAAGAGCGCCGACGCCGCCGTCCGCGAGACCCCGCGCGAGGCACTCGCCCGCAAGCTGCGCGCGATCGCGCCGATGGGTTTCGAGGACATTCCGGCCGAGGGCGAGGAGTTCGCGGTCGTGGTGATTCGCCGCGTGGCGGGCGAGGTCGTGGTGCTGGGCGAAGTGGCCGACGTGCCGCTGGTCGAGCGGGTCGCGCGCAAGCTCGTCGCCTGACACCGGCTGCGTTGGCGAAATCCGGCCTATGACGCGCCCGCCTCGCCCGCTAGCGAGGCGGGCGTGTCGTTGTTCGATCCCGCGCCCGTCCTTGTGCAGCCCTATTTCGGCTGGCGTAGCACCGATCGCCTGACGATATCGGGCCGCGCCTTGCGCCGGCGGCGAACGGCCACGTTCGAGAAAACCGGGCGCGTTCGCGCAATGCGCACGATGATCGAACAGTTCGCGAGCCGCGAGGTCGCCGGCCTCGAGGTGCGGCTGGAACTGAAGGGGCCGGACGGCACCGTTATCGAGCGACGCGCGGTGTCCGACGGCGAAGGGTACGTCCACTTCGACGTGGCGCTCGATCCCCACTGGCCGCTTGAGGCCGATCCCGCCTGGGAGATCGCCCTGATGCACTGGGTCGCGCCGGAAGGGCCGCAGTGCGCCGAAGCATACGTCCTCGCCCCCGGCACGGTCACGAAACTCGCCGTCATATCCGACATCGACGACACGATCGTGGAAACCGGCATCACCGGCGGGCCGCGGGCCATATTGCGCAACTGGCGCCGCGTGGTCGCCCAGTTGCCCGCCGAACGGATCGCGGTGCCCGGTGCCGATGGCTTTTACGGCGCGATCGGCGGAGGGGCGGTCGTGGTAGCGCCAGAGGCGACCGACAAGGACCGTGCGGGCGCGCACTTCGCCGCCACGCACCGGCCGTTCTTCTACGTCTCGTCGTCCCCTTGGAATTTGTTCCAATATCTCGTGGCGTTCCAGCAGAGCCGCAACCTGCCGCTGGGGCCGCTGCTGCTGCGCGACTGGGGCCTCAACCGCGCGACCTTCGGTTCGGCCAGTCACGGCGATCACAAGCGCGGCGCGCTCGACCGGCTGCTGTCGTTCTATCCCGCGATGCGGTTCGCGCTGATCGGTGACGACACGCAGGGCGACCTTCCCGCCTACGCCGCCACGGTCGAGGCGAATCCGGGGCGGATCGCGGCGGTCTTCATCCGCACCGGGGCAGGCCCCCTCTCGCCCGAGGAACTGGCCGGAAAGGCCGCGATCGAGGCTGCGGGCGTACCGCTGTGGCTCGGCGACGACTTCGCCACGGGGGCCGAGTTCCTGCGCGCCAACGGCATCTCGACCGCGGGCGAGACGGCGCAGATCGTGAAGACGGTGCAGACGAAGGAGCCCGAGGCATGACGCGTACCAGGAGGTGGCTGATGACGACTGCGGTGGTGGCCGGGCTGCTGGCGCTGGCCGGCTTCGGCGCGTGGCGCTGGGCGGTGGCGCGCGGATCGGCCGCCACGCTCGACTGGATCGACGCCCGTTTCCCCCGCGAGACCGGCATGCGGTTGGCGGCAGACGGCACCTATGGACAGGTCAGGAACCAGAATGTCGAACTCTGGGTGCCCGAAGGCCGCGCACCGCAGGGCGGCTGGCCGCTGGCGATCTTCGTCTATGGCGGCGGGTGGCATTCGGGCGATACGGCGAGCTATCGCTTCGTCGCGCGGACGCTGGCCGACAACGGCTATGCCACCGCGCTCGTGGGATACCGGCTGGTGAGTGACGGCGGACGCTTCCCGGCGATGCTGCAGGATACCGCCGCCGGGGTGCGCTGGACGCTCGATCACGCGGGCGCGGCGGGCGCGCGAACGGCGCAGGTCGCCCTGATAGGCCACTCCGCAGGTGCTTACAACGTCACCATGCTGACTCTCGACCCGCAATGGCTGGAAGGGGTGGGCGTACCGATGGGGCGGATCGCCGGCACCGTCAGCCTCGCGGGCCCGGCGGACTTCTATCCCTTCACCAGCGATTCGGCCGTGAACGCGCTCGGCAACGCGCCCGATCCCGCCGCGACCCAGCCAATCACCTTCGCCTGCGCTGGCGCGCCGCCGCTGCTGTTGATGCACGGCACCGCCGACGATGTCGTGCGGGTGCGCAATTCGCGCCGGCTCGCGGCAGCACTGGAGGCGAAGGGGGGGAGCGTGCGCGCGATCGAGTACGAGGGCATGGGCCATGCGGGCGTGGTGATGGGCCTGTCGAAACCCTTCGCGCAGAACGGCAAGGTATTGCGTCCGCTGCTCGCCTTCCTGAGCGATCCGGGCGCGGGAGCGCCATCGGCTTCAGTTCCGGTTCAGCGCCCGGACCGCTAGACCGCGACCCGATGCGCCCGATCGCCAAACTGCTCGCCGTCGCCGCGGCCGCCACCCTGGTGGCGCAGCCCGCCGCGGCGCAGTCGATCCTTCGCGATGCCGAGACCGAGGCGTTGCTGAACGACATGGCCCGCCCGCTGGTCGAAGCAGCGGGCCTGAAGCCTGGCAATGTCGAGATCGTGCTGGTGAACGACGACAGCGTGAATGCGTTCGTCGCCGGCGGACAGGCGGTCTATATCCATTCGGGTCTGATCAAGAAGGCGGAGACCGCCAACGAAGTCCAAGGCGTTATCGCGCACGAACTGGGCCACATCACCGGCGGCCACGTGATCAACGATTCGGGCGCGAAGGGCGCGGGGCGGATTTCGATCCTGTCGCTGCTGATCGGCCTCGCCGCCGCGGCGGCGGGCGCGGGCGACGCTGCGATGGGGGTGATGATGGCGGGCCAGCGCGCGGCGCTGGGCAAGTATCTCGCCTTCAGCCGGGTGCAGGAAAGCGCCGCCGACGCCGCGGGCGCCGAATACCTTTCGAAAGCGGGCATTTCGGGCCGCGGATCGCTGAGCTTCTTCAAGAAGCTGCAGAACATGGAATTTCGCTACGGCGTCACGCCGGACGACGACAACGCCTTCGTGTCGACCCACCCGCTCTCGAGCGAACGCATCACCCGCCTGACCGACGAATATTCCGCCGATCCCGCATGGACGGTGCCCGACGACCCCAAGCTGCAGTCGCGGTTTGAGCAGGTGAAGGCGAAGCTTGCCGGCTACATCCAGGAACCCGAGCGAACCTTGCGCGCCTATCCGGCGAGCGACCGCTCCGATGCCGCGCACTATGCCCGCGCCTACGCCTTCCACAAGCAGGCGCTGATGGACAAGTCGCTGGCCGAGACCGAGGCGCTGCTGGCGGACGATCCCGACAATCCGTACTACCTCGAGCTTGCGGGGCAGGTGCTGCTTGAATCGGGGAAGCCCGACCAGGCGATCGAGCCGCTGCGCCGCGCGACCGCGCTCACCAACAACCAGCCGCTGATCGCCGCGACGTTCGGCCACGCCCTCATCGCGACCGAAGACCCGGCGCACTATGCCGAGGCCGAGACCGTGCTGAAGGCCGCCGTCTCCCGCGACCGGATGAATCCCTTCGCCTGGTATCAGCTCGGCGTGATCTATGCCGGCCAGAACGACATGCCGCGCGCCCGGCTGGCGAGCGCCGAACAGCAAGTGCTGTCGGGCCGCTATGCCGAGGCGCTGCGCAGCGCGAAGGCGGCGCAGGCCGGGCTTCCCGCCGGCACCCCCGATGCCCTGCGCGCACAGGACATCGAGTTCGAAGCGCGCGCCGCGCTTGAACGCGAGGAGAAGCGCAAGTAGCGCTGCCTGCGACATGTCCAGCGCCGTCCGCCTGCTTCCCGTCGCGATCGTATCGCTGGTCTTCGGTTTCGCCGGAGCGTGGCTCTTCGCGATGAGTGGGCTCGCCAGCAACTCGGTGCGCGAATACATGCTCGCCCACCCGGAAATCTTGCCCGAGATGGCCGAGAACTACCAGCGGGCCGAAGCGGCGAAGCGGCTGGGCGATCTCTCGGGCGAGGTCGAACGCCCGTTCCCCGGCGCGGTCCTCGGCAATCCCGACGGCAAGGTGACGCTGGTCGAATTCTCCGATTACGGCTGCGGGTTCTGCCGCGAGTCGGTCGCCGACGTGAAGGCGCTGCTGGCCGAAAACCCCGACGCGCGCGTGGTGATGCGCGAATGGCCGATCTTCCAGGGCGACAGCGAAGCCGCCGCGCGCATGGCGCTCGCCGCCGCGCGGCAGGGCAAGTACGCCGCCTTCCACGATGCGATGTTCGCCGCCGGCCAGCCCAGCCCCGCCACGATCGAGGCCGCCGCAAAGGCGGCAGGGCTCGACATGGCGGCGGCGCGCGAGTTCGCCGCCTCGCCCGCCGCGACTTTCGAATTGCAGAAGAACATCGACCTTGCCCGCAAGCTCGGCTTCGAAGGCACACCGAGCTGGGTCGCCGGCGAGGCGGTATTCTCCGGAGCGGTCGGCCGGGACCGTCTGATCGAGGCGCTCGAGGCCGCGCGCAAGGGCGCCTGATGCGCGGGGTCGCGACCGTCGCGGCAGCGCTGCTGGCGTTCGCCGGCCTACCGGCGGTCGCCGGCCCCTCCGAAGATCGCGCGGCGCTGCTGCAACTCCAGGCCGACGACCTGCGGCTGCAGGCGATCGGCTGGCGGCTCGCCACCGGCAACGCCGCGTTCTGCGACGCGAAGCCCGCGATCGGCCTGCTGGTGCAGGACATGGCGAGCTACGGCGCGCCGGCGGCCTATCGCGCGGCCGCGGGGATCGTGGGCGACATCGCGGTGCAGGCAGCAGTGCCCGGATCCCCGGCGGCACGCGCCGGTCTTGCCCCCAATATGGAAATCCTTTCCATCGACGGCCGTGCGACGGCCGACCTGCCCCCCGTCCCGGCGAACGACTGGAAGCGGCTGGCGGGCATACACGCCGCGATCGACGCGGCCCTCGCGACGAACGGCGCCGTGCGCATCGGCTGGCGGGATGCGGGCGGCACGGAGCACGAGGCATCGATCGCAGGAGTGCCCGCCTGCCCCACCCGCTTCGAACTTCTCGACGGCGGCAGCGGGCGCGCTTCGGCCGACGGAACGCGGGTCCTCATCGGCCGCAAGTTCGCGGGCATGGGCTATGCCGAGGACGAACTGGCCGCGGCGCTCGCGCACGAGTTCGCGCACAATCTTCTCGCCCACCGGGCATGGCTCGGCGGGGCAGGTCGCAATCGGAAGAACATACGCCTGACCGAGGACGAGGCCGACCGGCTGATGCCCTGGCTGCTCGCCAATGCCGGCTACGATCCCGCCGCCGCGGTCCGCTTTTTCGAGCGATGGGGCCCCGGCAACGACGGCGGCCTGTTCCGCAACCGCAACCATTCGGGCTGGGACGAACGGGCCGAGGCCGTGACCGCCGAGATCGCCCGCCTCTCCCCGCTGCGCGACGCACAGGGCCGCGCCGACTGGCGCACGCACTTCGTTCGCACCGCGGTGCGCTAGGCCGCTTCGGCCGCCTTCGCGTAGAGCGAGTTGATCGGCCGGGCCATCACCCGCCGGACCATCGGTTCGAAGAATGCGAGGCTTTCGCTCTGGTAATCGGGGTCGAACGCGGCCTGGTCGTACTTCTCGCAGAATTCGGCGCAGGCGTCGAAGTGGGGGTTCCCTCGGAACTGGTCGCGCGAATGCTGATCCATGCCGAGATAGTGGAAGTAATAGTACCCCTGGAAATGCCCGTGGTTCTGGCAGATCCAATGCACTTCCTCGCTGACGAACGGCTTGATGATCGACGCGGCGACCTCGGGATGGTTGAAGGTGCCGAGCGTGTCGCCGATGTCGTGCAGCAGCGCCATCACGACGTAGGCTTCGTCCCGCCCGTCGCGGTGCGCGCGGGTGGCGGTCTGCAGCGAATGCTCCAGCCGGTCGACGGGGAAGCCGCCGAAATCGCCATCGAGCAGGCGCAGGTGGTCGAGCACGCGGTCGGGCAACCCCTTGGCGAAAGCCATGTAGTCGGCACCGATGATCGCCCAGTCTTCCTGTGTGCCTTCCTTCATCTCGCGGAACTTCGCCCGTTTGAGATGCGCGTGTTCCTCGATGCCGTGCCCAATATCGCTCAAAAGCTCGTCTTCGGTAACGTCCATCAGGTCTCTCCTTGCAATCGATCATACCGCAAATCGGGCCGCGCGCCAAAACTTGTCTGGCGGGCCGATGAGACTAGGTTAGAGGCGACAGGTCATGGCGATGCTGCCCTTCCGCCCGGCGCCGTTCTTCGACGACAAGAACGCCGCCTTCTGGAACCTGCAATTCGCAGGCTGGGGCGGCGTGTTCGCCCTGCGCGCCGTATCGAGCATCGCCAACCAGCTGCCGCTCAACCTGCTGCTGGTGCTCATGGTGCAGATGATCACCGGCTTCGCGATCAGCCTGGTGCTGAGCGTCATCTACCGCCAGCTGATGCAGCGACGCGCTATCGTGACCTGGACGATGACCGCCGTGACGCTGGTGGTGGCGATCACCGTGTTCGCCGCCATCGACGCCTGGCTGCAGGGCATCTATTATTCCGGCGTGCGCGAGGCGACCTTCGCCCAGCGAATCCTCGCGCTGGTGTTCCTCGACGGCACGCTGCTCGGCGCGTGGAGCGCGCTCTACTACGCGATCAACTTCTTCCTGCAGGTCGAGGAACAGGCCGACAGGCTGGAACGGCTGGAAGCGCAGGCGACCAGCGCCCAGCTCGCCATGCTGCGCTACCAGCTGAACCCGCACTTCCTGTTCAATACGCTCAATTCGATCAGCACCCTCGTGCTGCTGAAACAGACCGAGCCTGCCAATGCGATGCTAACGCGCCTGAGCGCGTTCCTGCGCCACACCCTCGTCAGCGAACCCGGCGCCAAGGTGACCGTGGCGCAGGAGGTCGAGACGCTGCAGCTTTACCTCGGCATCGAACGCATGCGGTTCGAGGAACGGCTGCGCACCGAATTCCAGGTCGATCCGGAAGCGGCTAACGCGTGCCTTCCCTCCATGCTGCTGCAGCCGCTGGTCGAGAACGCGATCAAGTATGCCGTCAGCCCGCAGGAGGAGGGGGCCTGCATCACGCTGTCCGCACGGCTCGTCGGACGGCGGCTGCGTATCGCCGTGTCCGATACCGGGCCGGGCTTGCGCGAGGGGAGCGACCGCGCCAGCGCTTCGACCGCGCTCGCGGGGGTGGGCCGCACGGTCTCGACCGGCGTCGGCCTCGCCAACATCCGCGATCGCCTCGCCCAGGCTTACGGCGAGGATCACCGTTTCGACATCCGCAACCCGCCCGAAGGCGGCTTCACCGTGATCATCGAGATCCCGCACGAGGCTGCCGAGGGCGACAAGACCGCTCCTGCCCAACCGGCCGCCCCCGCGGCCGCACCTCCAGCGCCGATCCCGGCGCCCGCGATTGGAACCACTGCCGCATGACCATCCGCACCCTGCTCGTCGACGACGAAAAGCTCGCCATCCAGGGCCTCCAGCTCCGCCTCGACAAGTTCGACGACGTCGAGATCATCGGCACTTGCGCTAACGGACGCGAGGCGATCCGCGCCATCAAAACCGAGAAACCCGACCTCGTCTTCCTCGACATCCAGATGCCCGGCTTCGACGGGTTCTCGGTGGTGAAGGGCGTGATGGAGATCGAGCCGCCGCTGTTCGTCTTCGTCACCGCGTTCGAGGAACACGCGATCCGCGCGTTCGAGGCCAACGCGGTCAACTACCTGATGAAGCCGGTGGACGAGGACAAGCTCGCCGACACGGTGGAGCGCGTGCGCCAGCGCCTCGCCGAAAAGCGCAGCGCGGAAGAGGCCGAGAAGCTCAAGAACGTGCTGAGCGAAGTCGCCCCCGACGCGGCCGATCAATACGCTGCCGACGACGGAGCGGGCGGCGACAGCGCCGACCGGTACGAAAAGCTCATCAACATCAAGGATCGCGGCCAGATCTTCCGCGTCGAGATCGATTCGATCGAGCATATCGAGGCGGCCGGCGACTACATGGTCATCTCCACCGGCAACAACAGCCTGGTCCTGCGCGAGACGATGAAGGACCTCGAACGCCGGCTCGACCCGCGCAAGTTCCAGCGCGTCCACCGCTCGACCATCGTCAACCTCGACCAGGTCCGGCAGGTCCGCCCGCATACCAACGGCGAGTGCTTCCTGGTGCTCGACAGCGGCGCTGAGGTAAAGGTCAGCCGCAGCTACCGCGACGTGGTCGCCCGCTTCGTGCATTGATTTAGTTTGTTGAGCCCTCAAGCGCCGGGCGGAGCGCGTCCGCGCTCCTTGGCTTTCCTCGCATAAGCTCGGGCGCGCGTTCGCGCTTGCGGCCCGCTGGTCGCGGCCCGAATTTGCGCTATGACGCTGCGATGGAATGGAACTTGCCCGGCTTCGACCTCGACCGCTTCGTTCGCGACACGCTGGCAGAGGATCTGGGCGAGGGCCTGCCGGGCGGCGGACGCGACGTCACCAGCGAGAGCGTGATCCCGGCGGACGCGCGGTTTTCCGGCGTGATGGACACGCGCGACGCGATCCGGGTGGCGGGGCTGCCGGTGGCCGAGGCGTTCTTCCGCGCACTCGATCCCGCCATCGCGATCGACCTGCTGGTCGAGGAAGGTGCGGCCGTGCCGCCGGGCAGCGACCTGATGCGGCTGGAAGGCAACGCCCGCGCGATGCTGACGGCGGAACGCGCCGCACTCAACACCGTCCAGCACCTCTCCGGGATCGCCACGATGGTCGCCGGATACGTGGCGGCGATGGACAATCCCGCGTGCACCCTGCTCGATACCCGCAAGACCATTCCGGGCCTGCGTCACCTCGAGAAATACGCGGTCCGCATGGGCGGGGGCAGCAACCACCGGATGGGTCTGTGGGATGCGGCGATGATTAAGGACAACCACGTCCTCGTCGCCGGGTCGGTCGGCGAGGCGGTGCGCCGCGCGGTCGAGGCCGGGGTGCGCGAGATCATCTGCGAAGTCGACCGGATCGACCAGATCGAACCCGCGCTCGCCGCCGGCGCGACCCGCCTGCTGCTCGACAACATGGACCCGCCCACCCTGCGCGAGGCCGTCGCGCGCGTCGCGGGCCGGGTGCCGACCGAAGCGAGCGGCGGGATCAACCTTGATACGATCAGGGCAAAGGCGGCGACCGGCGTCGACTACGTTTCGGTCGGGCGCCTGACGCAAAGCGCACCCGCCGCCGACATCGGCCTCGACTTCACTCCGCTGTGAAGCTGCGCCGCGGTCCGCGGCCGTGGCCGGTCACGGTCTTCGCGGGCGTCCTGCTCGCGGCGGCGTCGTGGAACCTGGGCGCCGATCTCAAGCCCGCGCTCGCGCACCCCGTGGAGGCGGAGCGCATCGCGATGGTGTCCGCCGCCAGCGCGCGGTTCTGCATCCTCGCCATTCCCGCGGCGGCAATCTGGTTGCTCGGCAGCCGCGTCGCGAGATGGTTCGTCACGCTCGCGGCGGTCGGCTTCGCCGCGTACAAGATCGCGGGTACGATCCGGTTCGGGCTCGCGGACGGCGACGGCACCGGTCGCCTGCTGGCAGGGCTGGCGCTGAACGGATTGACCGTGCTCCTGTTCACGCCTTCGGCGAGCCGCTGGTTCGCGGCAGGGGGACCGCGCGATGCGCTCGCTCGCGACTAGGCTGTCCATTGCACTGGCACCGGTGGCTGCGGCGACGCCGTTGCCGGCGCTCGCCCAAGCGTACCAGTGCCGCGTACCGCAATCGGTTGCCGTCCCGCAAGTCCGCCCCGACGGTCCGGTGCGGCGTGTGCCCGTCACCGGTTATACCCTCGCGCTGAGCTGGGCGCCCGAGTTCTGCAAGGGCCGCGAGACGCGGGCGGCGGATCGTGCCCAATGCTCGGGCCGCGGCGGGCGGTTCGGACTGGTGGTCCACGGCCTGTGGCCGGACGGACGTGGGACCTGGCCGCAATGGTGCCCGACGCCCTACCGCGTCACCCCGCGCGAGGCGGCGCGCAACATGTGCATGATGCCATCGGCCCGCCTGCAGGCGAGCGAATGGGCCAAGCACGGCGCCTGCATGGTCCGCGCGCCGGGCAACTATTTCGAAGTCACCCGCATCCTGTGGAACAGCCTGCGCCTGCCCGATCTCGACCGGTTGTCGAAGGAGCCGGGCCTTACCGCCGGAATGCTGCGCGATTCCTGGGTCCTCGCCAATCCGGCCTGGCCGCGCAGCGCCGTGGGGGTGAAGGCGAACGAGCGCGGCTGGCTGCAGGAGCTCCGGCTCTGCTACGGCAGGGACTTCATGCCCGCGCCCTGCGACCGGCGGCGGCTGGGCACGCCGGACAGCGCGCCCTTGCGAATCTGGCGCGGGTTTTAGCGCCGCTTTTTTGCTTTCCGACCACGCCTCCGCGTGGTCGTCCTCGGCGCTGTTTCTCCGCTTTGCTTCGAAGCATCTGCGGGCGGCCGTTCGGCCTTGCGGTCCGCTGGCCGCGAACCGAGCCGTTGTCTTACCTCCGGCTCCGGAAGAATTCGCGCAGGAGCGCCGCCGCCTCGTTTTCGCCGATGCCGCCGACGACTTCGGGCCGGTGCAGGCATTGCGGGTGATCGAACACCCTTGCACCGTGTTCCACCGCGCCGCCCTTCGGATCGGGCGCGGCGTAGGTCAGGCGGGCGATTCGCGCGTGGGCGATCGCGCCGGCGCACATGGCGCACGGTTCCAGCGTCACGAACAGCTCGCAGCCCGTCAGGCGCTCGTCGCCCAGCGCGCGGGCGGCGGCGCGAATCGCCACGACCTCGGCATGGGCGGTGGGATCGTTGAGCCCGCGAGGCGCATTGCGCCCTTCGCCGACGATGCGCCCGTCCTTGACGACGACCGCACCGATCGGCACTTCGCCCGCGCCGGCCGCCTCTTCGGCAAGCGCCAGTGCGCGGGCCATCGGTTCGGGAAGCGGCCATCTCGTCATGCCCTGCCCCTAGCAGTCGCTTGACGATTCGCGAGCCTCCCGCTAAGCGCGCGCCTTTCCCGGCCCCGGCGTCGATTAGGGCCGCAAACGTTTATCGAAGAGATCCATCATGTCCCGCATCTGCGAACTCACCGGCAAGGGCCGCCAGGTCGGCCACAACGTGAGCCACGCCAACAACAAGACCAAGCGCGTCTTCCTGCCCAACCTGCAGCACGTCACGCTGATGAGCGAGAAGCTGGACCGCAGCTTCAAGTTCCGCGTCAGCACCCACGGCTTGCGCTCGGTGGAGCACAACGGCGGGCTCGATGCGTGGCTGATGAAGACCAGCGACGAGAAGCTGTCGGCCGCCGCGCTCAAGGTGAAGCGCGAGCTGAAGAAGGCCGAGAAGGCCGCCGCCTGATCTCACGGCACCGCGAATTCGAAAGGCGCGCGAGGGGCTGACCTTCGCGCGCCTTTTCGTTTGCGGTGCCCCAACCGCCCTTACTGCGGCGGCAGGAACAGCAGCGGATCGAGCCGCGCGCCCTGCCATTCGAGCGACCAGTGCAGATGCGGCCCGGTCGCGCGCCCGGTCGCCCCGACGTAGCCCAGCAACTGTCCCTGCTTCACCCGCTGCCCTTCGCCGACGACGAGGCGCTGGGAATGGAGGAAGGCGCTGTTGAGCCCGCCGCCGTGGTCGATAATCAGGAGATTGCCCTCCAGCGAGAACGGGCTGGTTGCCGCCAGCACCACCACGCCGTCCGCCGGGGCGACGTAGGCCGCGCCCGCGCCCGGCGCGATGTCGAGGCCCGAATGATAGGCGCCCGGTTCGCCGCGATAGATGCGCTGCGAACCGAACCGGCCAGAAATGCGGCCCTTCACCGGCCAGATGAAGCTCTGCGTCCAGCCGCTCACCGCGTTGTCGGTGCTCCGCGCCGCGTTGATCCGCGCGAGTTCGGGCCGGCGGCGCGCCATGAACGCCTCGCTCGCCCCGCCCGGGGTCCGCGCGGCGTTGATGTTCTCGATGTTCCAGGCCCGTTTCGAGATGGCAAGCGGGCTGCGCACCTGCCGCCCGTCGCCGAGCGTGGCGACGAGGCTGGTCGAAGGGCCCGCATCGCGGTCGAACGCGGCGAAGAAGCGGCCCCCGGCATCGAGTATCAGCGGCGTTTCGCCCAGCATGGCGGTGCGCGTCCCGCCGGGCGCCTGCCCGCGGATCCACCCGCCCTGCGTCAGTTCGCCGTCGAACACGAACGTGCTCGGCCCCGCCACGGTCGGTTTCGGGGTCGGTGTCGGCGTCGGTGCGGGAACGGAAGCGCGGATCGGCTGGACGACCGCGGCGCTTTCGGCCGAAGGCTCGCCGCCGCCCGAGGTGCAGGCGGCAAGGCAGGCAACAAGGGCGGGCGCTATCGGTGCGAGACGCCGCCTCACGTCCCTAGCAGCCTCCGCGTCGCGACTTCGGGAGAGGCGTAAGCTTCCTGCCGGTCGACGCTCCAGTACCGCAGCTCCTCCAGCGGGATGGCCTCGCCGGTCACCGCGCAGGTCACGTGGTTGCCCGGGCGCATGACCCGGAAACCGTTGGGTCCGAAGACGAGTTGCGCGGCCTGGTTGCCAGATTTCATCAGCATGGCATGGACCCTAACAGCTTGCGGTCAGCCGAACAAATCGTCTTGCCGCGGCGGGTCGGCCGGGCGGCGCACGGGCGGCTGGGCACGCGGCTTGCGCTGCACTGGCGTGCTTCCCTCCGGCACGACGTCGACCGAACCGTCGGCGAAGCGAACCGAGAGCGACGGCAAATTCGCCGCCTCGGCAACGGAGCGTACGAGCGAACCGTCGGGGCCGCGGACGAGCGCGAACCCGCGCTGCAGCGGCGCGTATGGGCTGAGCGAGGAGAGCAGGCGTTCGGTCGCGGAAAACCCCTGCCGGTCGCGCGCGATGCGGGCGGAGAGCAATCCGGGTGACAGCCGCGCGCCATTGAGCCGCATCGCCGCATCGCGCTGCGCCCGCTGGAGGATCGCCGGATTGAGCCGCAGCCGCGCCAGTCGCTCGCGCCCGCCGCTTGCCCGGTCGCGCAGGCCCTGCCGCAACCGGGCGGTGAGATCGTCGAGCCGCTGCGCCTGCGGGGCGAGCAGCGCCTCGATGCGCGGCATCCGGCGCACGCGCGCTTCCAGCCGTTCGCGCCCCAGTTCCACCGGGCGTAAAGCACAGCGCTGCTTGCGTGCGGCGAAATCGGCGAGCGTGGCGGCAAGATCGCGCCGGACCGGCACCGCGATCTCGGCAGCGGCGGTGGGCGTGGGCGCGCGGCGATCGGCGGCATGATCGGCCAGCGTCGTGTCGGTTTCGTGCCCCACCGCGCTGATCGTGGGAATGGTGCACTCCGCGATCGCGCGGACGACGACCTCCTCGTTGAAGCTCCACAGGTCCTCGATCGAGCCGCCGCCGCGCGCGACGATCAGCAGGTCGGGCCGGTGCGCGTGCCCTTCCGGCAGGGCGGAGAAACCGCGCACGGCGCTTGCCACCTGCGCCGCGGCGCCCTGTCCCTGGACCAGCACCGGCCAGACGATCACCCGGCTGGGAAAGCGGTCGGCGAGGCGGTGGAGGATGTCGCGGATCACCGCGCCAGTGGGGCTGGTGACGACGCCGATCGTCGCCGGCAGGTAGGGCAGTGCCCGCTTGCGCCCCTGGTCGAACAGTCCCTCGGCCGCGAGCCGCTGGCGCGTCTTCTCGAGCAGCGCCAGCAGCGCCCCCTCGCCCGCCAGTTCCAGCCGGTCGATCACGATCTGGTACTTCGAGCGGCCGGGATAGGTCGTCAGCTTGCCGGACGCGACGACCTCCAGTCCGTCTTCGGGCACGAAGCCCATCCCTTGCACCGACCCGCGCCACATGACGCCGTCGATCACCGCCTTTTCGTCCTTGAGCGCGCAATAGAGGTGGCCGGATGCCGCCCGCTTCACGCCCGACAGTTCGCCGCGCAGGCGGACGAAGCCGAAGCGGTCCTCCACCGTGCGCTTCAGGAGGTTCGACAGGTCCGACACACTCAGCGGCTCGGCGTTGTCGCCGGCGCGCCCCTTCGCTACCAGCCCACCGGCACTATCATCGAACGGGTCGGGAGCGGGCATGAACATCCTTTTGCTGGGCGGCGGCGGGCGCGAACATGCGCTGGCGTGGAAGCTCGCGCAATCCCGGCTGCTGACGGAGACCGGAGATAGGCTCTACGCCGCGCCGGGCAACCCTGGCATCGCCGAGCACGCCGAACTGGTCGTACTGGACGCAACCGATCACGGCGCGGTGATCGCGTTCTGCGAAGGGCAGCGCATCGGCATGGTCGTGGTCGGGCCCGAGGCACCGCTGGTGGACGGGCTGGCCGATTCGCTGCGCGCGGCGGGCATACGCGTGTTCGGGCCGTCGAAAGCCGCTGCGCAACTCGAAGGCAGCAAGGGGTTCACCAAGGACCTGTGCGAGCGTGCCGGCATCCCCACCGCCCGCTATGTCCGCACCGCCACCCTTGCCGAAGCCGTCGCCGCGCTCGCCGAATTCAAGCCGCCCTACGTGCTCAAGGCCGACGGGCTCGCCGCGGGCAAGGGCGTGGTCATCGCGGACACTCGCGACGAGGCGGAGGCCGCGCTCGCCGACATGTTCGGCGGCAGTTTCGGAACCGCCGGAGCCGAGGTGGTGATCGAGGAATTCATGGACGGCGAGGAAGCGAGTTTCTTCGCCCTCACCGACGGGGCCACCGTGCTCGCGTTCGGCAGTGCGCAGGACCACAAGCGCGTGGGCGAGGGCGACACCGGCCCCAACACCGGCGGCATGGGCGCCTACAGCCCCGCCCGCTGCCTCACCCCGCTGCTGCGCGGCGAAGTGATCGAACGCATCGTCGCGCCCACCGTCCGCGCGCTGGCCGATGCGGGTACCCCCTATTCCGGCGTGCTGTTCGCTGGGCTGATGCTGACGAGCGAAGGGCCCAAGCTCATCGAGTACAACTGCCGGTTCGGCGATCCCGAATGCCAGGTCCTGATGATGCGCCTGGAAGCCGACCTCGGCGAACTGATGCTGGCCTGCGCCGAGGACCGCCTGAGCCGGATGCCGCCGGTCAAGATGGGCAAGGCGGTCGCGCTGACGGTGGTCATGGCGGCGGAGGGGTATCCGGGCACCCCGGCGAAAGGCGGCGCGATCAATCTGACGGGCGCAGAGGCAGGCGGCGCGAAGGTGTTCCACGCCGGCACCGCCAAAGCCGACGGCGCCCTCGTCGCGAACGGAGGCCGAGTCCTCAGCGTGACCGCCACCGGAAGCTCGGTAACCGAAGCGGCCGAACGGGCCTACGCCGCGGTCGATGCGATCGACTTTTCCACCGGCTTCTGCCGCCGCGACATCGGCTGGCGCGAAGTAGCAAGGGAAGATGCCGCTGGATGAGATTGGCGCTCCTCTCGCTGCTCGCCGTGACCGCCGGGTGCGGGGCGGCGGAACCCGAGCGAGGCGCGGGGGTCTACCCGCAGACGCCCCAAGAACGACAGGCACAGCAGGCTGCCGAGTTCCAGAAGGGTGAGAGACTGTCGCTCGGCGATCTGCGCCGGGAGCTGCTGAAGCGCGGCATTCGCGAGACCGAAATTATCCAGGCGATCGAACCCGATCACGGGATTGTCGTGCTTCGGGTTGCAGTCACCCCTGCGCGGCTGTCGAAACTCGACGTCGACGCCTTGGCCGGTCTGGAGCTCGACAGCAATTACCGGATCGAGTTTCCGGATGCAGAGGTCGACCGTGCGGTCGCGCAGTCCGATGAACTCTTTCGCCGCGAACGCGCCAAGGAGATCGCCGTCGTCAAGTCGCACGGCGACTGGGATCGCATACCGCGATTGCGCGACGGAGAGACGATCACGTCACTCGCCCGCCGGGTGGAACACTGGTGCGATTTCGATCCCGGCAGCGCGCTGCTCGTAATCGACGATCGTTGGCTCGAATATTCGCGCGCTCCCGTCGACACGGCGGTTCGGGAAGCTGTTCCGGGACCCCAGACCGACCGCTTCGATTGCCTGCGCCGCACGGTTTACGCCACACAGCTACGCCGCCATTTCATCGGCTATCGCGGAGACCGGCCTCCACCGATCTATTCCGATTGACCGTCAGCCCAGCTTTTCCGCCATCAGCGCTTCGAGGTTTGCTTCGGGCCGGGCGCCGTAGTGGCTGATGATCTCGGCCGCGCAGATCGCGCCGCGGCGCAGGCATGTCTCGAGCGGTTCGCCGTTCACGTGGCCGTGCAGGAAGCCGGCGGCGAACAGGTCGCCCGCGCCGGTGGTGTCGACGACTTTCGTCGGTTCGGCGGGGACTTCGGCCCGCTCGCCGCCCTTCACCGCCACCGCGCCGTCCGCCCCCTTGGTGACGACCAGTGTCGGTACCTTGTTGCGCAGCGCGGCGATGCCAGCTTCGAAATCGTCCTCGCGCGTCAGGGCGGCGAGTTCGGTGTGGTTGGCGAAGAGGACGTCGATCAACCCTTCGTCGACGAGCGTGCGGAAATCGTCGCCGTGGCGGTCGATCACGAAGACTTCGGACAGGGTGAAGGCGACCTCGCGCCCCGCCCCGCGCGCGGCATCGATCGCCCGGCGCATCGCGGCGCGCGGTTCTTCCGGATCCCACAGGTACCCTTCGAGATAGAGCACGCGGGCCGCGGCGATCTGGTCCTCGTCGAGCGCGGCGGCGGGGAGGTACTGGCTGGCACCGAGGAAGGTGTTCATCGTGCGCTGCGCGTCGGGCGTGACGAAGATCAGGCACTGCGCGGTCGGCGGCTCGCTTTCACCGCGCACCGGGGTCTCGAAGTCGATCCCGCCGGCGCGGATGTCGTGCGCAAAGACGCGGCCGAACTGATCGTCGGCGACCTGGCCGATGAAGGCGCACCGGCTGCCGAGCGCCGCGAGCCCGGCGAGCGTGTTGGCTGCCGAGCCGCCGGAGATTTCCTTCGCCGGGCCCATCGCCTCGTAAAGGCGCGCCGCGCCATCGGCATCGACCAGCGTCATCCCGCCCTTGCTGAGCGACAGGCGCTCGATCGTCGCGTCGTCGCTGGCGGCCATGATATCGACGATGGCGTTGCCGATGGCGATGACGTCGTACTTGGGCGCGGGGCGGGTGTCGGTCACTGGAATTCCTCGGGTATCGAAAGCCCCGGGCGCCTAGCCGCTTGCGCCGCCGAGGCCAAGCGGTAGGCAGGGCGATATGACCGGTATCGCCCGATCCTTCGCCCTCGCGCTCGGCCAGCTCGGCGACCGGCGCATTCTCGGCGTGCTGGCGAAAAGCATGGCCATCACGCTTGCGATCGTGGCCGCGCTGGCGGCCATCGCGTGGCGCGGGACGGCCGCCCTCGCCGAACGCTACGCCGCGGGCTGGGATGAGCTCGGCGGCCTGGCGGGCGTGCTGCTCGCGGTGGTCGGGGGATGGCTGCTGTTCCGCGTGATCGCACTGGCGGTGCTGCAGTTCTTCGCCGACGCGGTGGTCCGGGCGGTGGAGGCGCGGCACTATCCAGCCGAAGCCGCGAGCGCGCGCGAGCTGCCGCTTGCCGAGGATGCGGGCAACGCCGTACGCGGGCTCGTGCGCGCGGTGCTCGTCAACCTCGTCGCGCTGCCGGTGGGCCTTCTCCTGCTGGTGACGGGTGTCGGCACCGCGGTGTGGTTCTGGGCGATCAATGCCTGGCTGCTGGGGCGCGAGCTGACCGATATGGTCTGGCTGCGCCACCGTCCGCCACCGTCTTCGTCGGGCAGCGCCGCCGCCCTGCCGCTTTCGGCCTTGACGCGGTTCGCGCTGGGCGGGATCGTCGCGGGCATGCTGCTGGTGCCGTTCGCCAACCTGCTCGCACCCGTGTTGGGCGCGGCGATGGCGACGCATCTCGTCCATTCGAGAAAAGGCCGATCGTGAAGACACCTGCCCTCCTGCTGGCCGTGGCCACACTCGCCGCGTGCGCCCCGACCACCGGCACGAAAGTCGCCTCCACCGGCGTGTCCGCAGGCTCGCGCGCGACCGCGGTGCCCGCCACGCGCCCTTCCGCGCCGCCGGCCACCGGCACTTTCCGCGTGGCGAAGGTCATGAGCCTGCCGGGCGTGGACGGGGTCATCGGGGCCGACCAGTCCGCCTTGCAGCGCCAGTTCGGCACCCCGCGTCTCGACGTGTGGGAAGGGGACGCGCGCAAGCTCCAGTTCTCCGGCGATGCCTGCGTGCTCGACATCTATCTCTATCCGCCGGCCCCGGGCGGCACTCCCACCGCGACCTACGTCGACGCGCGCCGGTCCAGCGACGGCCTCGACGTCGACCGTGCCGCCTGCATCAGGGCGCTGCGGGGAAGCTAGTCGGCCGAAAAGTCGAGCGGCGCTTCGGCCCCGCCCTGCATCGGCAATGGCCCGCGCGGCGGAACGGCGGGGACGGGTAGCCCTGCCTCGGGCGGCTTACGCCGGCCAAGCCTCGCCTGCGGACGGATGTTTGCGCGGCGGAGTTCCGCAAGCAAACCGTCTCGTTCCTTCACCAAGACTTTCAGGACGCGCTCCGCATGCGCAAGAGCTTCGCGCAGAACTTCCAGCTCTTGCTCGGGCGTTTCGAAGGGCGGCACACATCCGACGGGTGCACCGTCCGCAGGTAGGGGGTCGGGGCGGGGCATGGCGAATTAGACCATGAAACTCTCGCCGCAGCCACACGCGCCCTTGGCGTTGGGATTGGCGAACACGAACCCGGCGGTAAAGTCGTCCTCCACCCAGTCCATCGTGCTGCCGACGAGGTAGAGCACGCTCGCCCCGTCGATGTAGAAGGTGCCGCCCGGCGTCTCGATCTTCTCGTCGAAGCCGGCTTCCTCGCTGACGTAGTCGACCGAGTAGGCGAGACCCGAACAGCCCCGGCGCGGGGTCGACAGCTTGACCCCGATCGCCCCTTCGGGCGCCCTGGCCATAAGGTCAGCCACACGAGCTTCGGCAGCTGGCGTAAGGTTGACGGCTGCGGGCCGCTGGCGGGTTTTCGTATCGGTCATAGCATTCCCAGCTCCAGCCGCGCTTCGTCGGTCATCTTGTCGGGGCCCCACGGCGGGTCCCACACCAGCGCGACTTCCGAATCGCGCACGCCCGGTACCGCGCCCACGCGCAGTTCGACTTCGGCCGGCATCGATTCGGCGACCGGGCAGTGCGGGGTGGTCAGCGTCATGGTGACCTTCGCATCGGCCTCGTCGCTGACCTCGACCGCGTAGATGAGGCCGAGGTCGTAGATGTTCACCGGGATTTCCGGATCGTAGATTTCTTTCAGCGCCTCGACCACCGCCTCGTAGAGGTCGCCGCCCGGTTCGCCGGCGTGGGCGACCTCGGGCTTCTTAGCGAGGAAACCCTCGAGGTAATCGCGCTTGCGCTCGAACGTCTCGCGCGGGGTCTCCGTTTCGTCGACCGCGTCGGACACCATCGCCCGCGGCGGCTTTACGAGCTCTTCGTTCGGGGCGGGCGCGGCGACCCACGTCTTTTTGGTGTCTTCGTCGGTACTCATCCGAAAATCCTTCTCGCGCGCTCGATCCCGCGCACCAGTGCGTCGATATCGTCCTGCGAACTGTAGAGGCCGAAGCTCGCCCGCGCGGTGGCGGGCACGCCGAGGTGGTCCATCAGCGGCTGTGCGCAGTGGTGGCCGGCGCGGATCGCGACGTTCTCCTCGTCGAGGATCGTGCCGAGATCGTGCGGGTGGATGTCGCCAATCGCGAAGCTGACGATCCCGGCGCTGTCTTCCGGCCCGAACAGCGTCACGTCGTTCATCGGCTGGAGGGCTTCGCGCAGCGAGCGCGCGAGGTCCGCCTCGTGCCGGGCAATCGCCTCGCGGCCGATCCCGTCGACGTAGTCGCAGGCCGCCGCGAACCCGATCGCTTCCACGATCGCAGGCGTGCCCGCCTCGAACCGCTGGGGCGGCGGGGCGTAGGTCGTGCCCGTGAACGCCACCCGGTCGATCATCGCGCCGCCGCCCTGCCACGGCGTCATCGCGGCAAGCAGGTCCGCCCGGCCCCACAGCGCGCCGATGCCGGTCGGGCCGTAGAGCTTGTGCGCGCTGAAGGCATAGAAATCGCAATCGAGCGCGGCGACGTCGACCGGCATCCGCGGCACGGCCTGGCATCCGTCGAGCAGCAGCTTCGCGCCGACCGCATGGGCAAGGTACGCCGCGCGCCGGGCGTCGAGCGTTGAGCCGAGGACGTTCGAGACGTGCGCGAAGGCTACCATCGTGTGCTCGGGCGTCAGCATCGCTTCCGCCGCGTCCAGATCGATCCGCCCGTCACCGGTCAGCGGGCACACGTCCACCTGCCATCCGGCAAGCTGCCAGGGCACGATGTTCGAATGGTGTTCGAGCTGGCTCAGCAGCACGCGGCCCTTGTCGGGCCAGGCGTAGGCGACGAGGTTGATCGCCTCGGTCGCGCCGCGGGTGAAGACGATCTCCTCCTCGCGCCCGCCGACAAAGGCTGCAACCCGCCGCCGCGCCGCTTCGTAGCCCAGCGTCATCTCGGCCGAGCGGCCGTAGACGCCGCGGTGCACGGTCGCGTAGTCCGTGCCCATCGCGCGGGAGACCGCGTCGATCACCGCCTGCGGCTTCTGCGCCGTGGCCGCGGTATCGAGGTAATGCCACGGCTGCCCGTCCCGCCCCACGAGGCCGGGGAAGTCCGCCTTGCGGCTGGTGGTCGGCATCACGTTCACCGGTCGAGCTCGCCCAGCGCGGCTTCGAGCAGCGCGTCGGGCTGTGCATGCTCGACGAACGCGTCGGCCACGAAGGCGCGCACGAGCAGCGCCTTGGCCGCTTCCGGCGACAGACCGCGGCTCGCCATGTAGAACCGGGCGGCTTCGTCCATCTGGCCGATCGCGGCGCCGTGGGCGCACTTCACGTCGTCGGCGAAGATTTCCAACTCGGGCTTTGTGTTGGCGCTCGCCCCGCGTTCGAGGAGCAATGCCTTGAAGCTTTGCCCGGCATCGGTCCGCTGCGCGTCGCGGGCGACGCCGATCCGGCCGAGGAAGTTGCCCGTCGCCGTGCCCCAGTGGACGCTGCGCACGACCTGGTTGCTGGTGCCGCCGGGTTCGGCATGGTTCACGCGGGTCACGATCTCGCGCACCGCGTTTCTGCCGCCGATCGTCACGCCGCCCAGTTCGAAGTGCGCGCCTTCGCGCAAGGTCACCTCGACTTCCAGCCGGGTGTATTCGTTGGCGCTCAAGACCGCGAAGATTTCCGCCCGCGCGCCCGCGCCCACGTCCAGCCGAACGCGGTGGACGCCCGGATGCGCGGCATCGAGCAGCAGGTCCTTCGACCGCGTCTCGCCCGGTGCGAGCACGGCCTTGTGCCAATCGTCAAGCGAATGGGGCGCGAGCGCCGACAGCGCAGTGCCGTCGGCGTAGCGCCAATCCTCGTGGCGGGTGGTCGGAAGGGTGGCGAGCGTCACGATACGGCCCTCCGGTCGGCCAGCGCCTCGATACCGGACTGGTGCCGGGCATCCATGCACGGCAGCAGCGACTGCGACAGCGCATTCATGCGGCGATTGCGCTCCGCTTTCGGCAGCTTCGCATCGGCGATCGCCTGGAATTCCGGCACCCGCGGGCGCACGCAGTGGTCGATGGCCGCACAGCCGATCGCGTCGATCTCGGCATCGCCGGTCGACCGCTTCGTGGAGCAGGAGAAGACGCCCTTCTTGCTGCCCCAGCTCCCGCGCCACGTCTTCAGCTTGCGCGCCATCACGACGATCTCGTCGTCGGGGACGGCGGCGAGCGGGGCAGCCGCGGCGGGACCGGTGGCCGAAAGAAGGATCGCGGCGAGGATCACGCGCCGTCCTTTCGGGCGGAAGCGCCGCGCTTCAGGGCGAGCTGCGCGATGCCGAGGCCGCGCTTCTCCTTGAGGCACGGATTGAGGGTCGCCAGCTTCTCGCCGATCTTGCGCTTCTTGACGTCGGCGGTGTCGGCCCCGTCGGCGATCGTCTTCAGGGCCGGGTAGGCCGGGCCGACGCATTCGATCAGCGCCGCGCAGCCGATCACGTCGATCTCGGCATCGCCGGTCGATTTCACCGTCTTGCAGCCGAGCTTGCCGTCCACCGCGCCCCACGCGCCGCGCCAGTCCTGCAGCTTGCCGGCGATGATCGGCACCTGCTCGGCCACCTTCGGGTCGATCGTGGACGGATCGATGGCCTGGGGCGCGGCGGCGCCTTGCGCGCCCATCAGGAGGAGTGCGGTCAGGATGGTCATACGGCAGCCTCATAGCCTTCGCGCTCGAGTTCGAGCGCGAGTTCGGGTCCCCCGGTTTTGACGATGCGCCCCCGCGCGAGAATGTGAACCTTGTCGGGCCGCACGTAGTCGAGCAGCCGCTGGTAGTGGGTGATCAGGAGCACCGCCTTGTCGGGGCTGCGCATGATCGCGTTGATGCCTTCGCCCACGGTCTTGAGCGCATCGATATCGAGGCCGCTGTCGGTTTCGTCGAGCACGGCGAACTTCGGATCGAGCACGCCCATCTGGACCATCTCGTTGCGCTTCTTCTCGCCGCCCGAGAAGCCGACGTTCACGTTGCGCTTCATCATGTCCATGTCGAGCTTCAGCAGGCCCGCCTTGTCCTTGGCGAGCTTCAGGAACTCCCCGCCGGTCAGCGGGTCCTGGCCCCGCACCTTGCGCTGGCTGTTCAATGCCTCGCGCAGGAACTGGACGTTGGAGACGCCGGGAATCTCGACCGGATACTGGAAGCCGAGGAAGAACCCTGCCGCGGCGCGTTCGTGCGGGTCCATCGCGAGCAGGTTCTCGCCATCGAACAGGACGCTGCCGCCGGTCACCTCGTACCCGGGACGGCCGCCCAGCACGTAGGCGAGCGTCGACTTGCCCGCGCCGTTGGGACCCATGATCGCGTGCACCTCGCCCGCGCCCACGCTCAGCGTCAGGCCGCGCAGGATCTCGGTGTCGCCGACGGTGGCGGTGAGGTCGGTAATCTCAAGCATCGATATCTTTCAGGTCGGTGGTCTTGCCGGCGAATCCGGCGATCGCCCGGGCGATCTCGTAATCGAGCGCGCGGATGGCCTCGGCCTTCTCGGTGCGCGACAGGCCGGCGGTGCGTTTCTCGCGGACCTTGCCGATTTGCGCGCCGCAGAACGCACGCACTTCGGCGACCTTCGTGCGCAGGTCGCCCTCTACAGCCGAATTCGACCCCGCGAGCAGGCACCCGCGCAGGCGTGATTCGAGGGCGGCATCGTCGAAGTCGCCGGCGGCCGCCGGGGCTGCGAGGCCGAGAGCCAGCGCTGCAAAGAAGAAGGGGCGGATCATTCGCGGTTCTCCCGTGGCCGGCGGTTCGGCCGCTCGTATGCCTGGTTCGGATTGGCCGCGGCGTGTTCGCGCGCGCGGGTCTTCTTGTCGGCGATGCGCATCCGCATGCCGGCGGTGATGCGGGCAAGGACGGCGTCCATGTCCGCCAGCACGTCGGCCGCGGCGATCCGCATCACGCGCACCCCCACCGCCTCGAGGCTCTTGTCGCGGCGCTTCGACAGCACCGGATCGTCGCCCTCTTCGTCGAGCATGATCGCCATGCCGAGCGTGGGGCTGCCGAAGTCGACGATTGCACTGCCGATCACCGCGTGGCGGGTGAACTTCCACTTGCCGAGGTCGGCCTTGGCGAACCGCTCGGCGAGCGCCTTGTGCGCCGGCGTCGAATGCCGCCGCTTCTCGCGCGCCATGTCGTGCAGCGCATCGAGCCGCTTTTCCGAGATTTCCCACCCGCGCCCCTTCTTCTTGATCGCGGGTTCGGCATCGGCGGTCTCGTCGGGCGAGCGGAGCTGGAGGGTTTTGCGGTCGGTCACTTTTTTACCCGATGCTCAAGCACTGCTTGCATCGCCAAGTCCTGCATATCTTGCAAAATAGGATCAAGTTGCCGCTGAATTTCCGAAGCGCGAGTTCCCATCGGATCAGTCGGAATCATCTTAACGGCCTTCGCTTCAAAAACAGCCGTAAAGCTCTCAACTTGCGGCTTGCAGGAGCGGAATGCACCGCGAGCGATGATTTCCGGCGATGTTTGCTTATCATCAAGCCGCACTGCGTGGCTGACGACGCAGTACGCAGCCGCGTTTCGGGCCTCTCCGATTCGCTGCCAATCCGCATCTTGTGCAAGCAAAGCCGGACTTATTGAGAAGGCTAGAACGCAAAGAGCAACGCGAAGCACCTTCACCCCACGCTCCCCTCGAGCGAGATCGCCAGCAGCTTCTGCGCCTCGACAGCGAATTCCATCGGAAGTTCCTTCAGCACGTCCTTGGCGAAGCCGTTGACGATCAGCGCCACCGCTTCCTCCTGCCCGAGCCCGCGCTGCATGGCGTAGAACAGCTGATCGTCGCTGATCTTGCTGGTCGTCGCCTCGTGTTCGATCTGCGCGGTGGGGTTCTTGACCTCGATATAGGGCACGGTGTGCGCGCCGCACTTGTCGCCGAGCAGGAGAGAATCGCACTGGGTGAAGTTGCGCACGCCGTCCGCATTGGCGGCGACGCGGACGAGGCCGCGGTAGGTGTTGTCGCTCTTGCCAGCCGAAATGCCCTTCGAGATGATCGTCGAGCGGCTGCCGCTGCCGTTGTGGATCATCTTGGTGCCGGTGTCGGCCTGCTGGAAGTTGTTGGTGACCGCGACCGAGTAGAACTCGCCGACCGAATCCTTCCCGTTGAGCACGCAGCTCGGGTACTTCCACGTCACCGCGCTGCCGGTTTCGACCTGGGTCCAGCTCACCTTGCTGCGCGCGCCCTGGCACAGCGCGCGCTTGGTGACGAAGTTGTAGATCCCGCCCTTGCCGTTCGCGTCGCCGGGGTACCAGTTCTGCACGGTCGAGTACTTGATCTCGGCATCTTCCATCGCGACCAGTTCCACCACCGCGGCGTGGAGCTGGTTCTCGTCGCGCATCGGCGCGGTGCAGCCTTCGAGATAGCTGACGTAGCTGCCCTTCTCGGCCACGATCAGCGTGCGTTCGAACTGTCCGGTATTCTCCGCATTGATGCGGAAATAGGTGCTGAGCTCCATGGGGCAGCGCACGCCCTCGGGGATGTAGACGAAGGTCCCGTCGGAGAAGACCGCGCTGTTCAACGTCGCGAAGTAGTTGTCGTGCTGCGGCACCACCTTGCCGAGCCACTTCTTCACCTGTTCGGGATATTCGCGGATCGCCTCGGAGATGGAGCGGAAGATCACGCCCGCGCGCTCGAGCTCGGCGCGGAAGCTGGTCGCCACGCTGACCGAATCGAACACCGCGTCGACCGCGACCTTGCGGACGCCCGCGAGCACTTCCTGTTCGCCCAGCGGGATGCCGAGCTTGTCGTAAACCGCCTTGATCTCGGGATCGAGGTCGTCGAGCGAATCGAGCTCCGGCTTCTTGCGCGGGGCGGCGTAGTAATAGGCGTCCTGGTAATCGATCTCGGGGTAGCCGAGCTTGGCCCAGTCGGGCTCGGCCATCGTCTGCCACAGGCGGAACGCCTTCAGCCGCCACTCGAGCATCCATTCGGGCTCGCCCTTCTTGGCGCTGATGAAGCGGACGGTGTCTTCGGTGAGGCCCTTTTCGGCGAACTCGGTATCGATCTCGGCCGACCAGCCGTGTTCGTAGTCGGCCGCGCGGGCCGCCGCGTCGTGCGCGGCCTGGTCGCGGAGTTGGACGTCTTCGGTCATGCCGGCTCCTGTTGCGATAGGCGCGTGAGCGGGACGCCCGCCAGCGCGCCGCGCAAGGTTTCGTTGACGATCGGCCAGTGCGGGCGCACCCGGCAATCGTGGTGGGCGGCGCAGTCTTCGCCCTCGATGCAGGCGGCGAGCGCGATCGGCCCTTCCACCGCCTCGACAATGTCGGCGAGGCTGATGGCCGCCGCCGGACGCGCGAGCTGCAGCCCGCCCTTCGCCCCGCGGACCGATCGCAGCAGGCCCGCCGCGGTGAGCTTGCTCACCACCTTGGCCACCGTGGGCGCCGGCAGCCCGGTCTCGATCGCCAGTTCGCCCGCACTCGTGCGCGCGCCGCCGCAGTGGCGGGCGGCGGCACTCATGGTGACGACGGCATAGTCGGCGAAGTTGGACAGGCGCACTGCGGAAAACCTTGGGGGTTCAATTCGGACCGTTTCGTTCCGAATTGCCACCTAGGCGTCGTCGGCGTCCTTTTCAACCGGTGCGAGGTCTTCCGGCAACGGCGCGATGTGCGGCTTGATCTGCACGAAGTTGCGCACGTTGACGACCGCTTCCAGGATCGGCGCGTCTCCCTTTCCGAGGCGCGCGGGCGTGCGTCCGATGAATTCGCGGATTTCGCGGATCATGTGCGGCTGGTCGTAGAAATGATCGGTGAGCGCGGCCACCGCGTGATCGTCGATGCCCGGCTGGGCGAGCAGCGCGGCGACCCGCGTGGCGCGATACTTGCGCGCAAGGTGCGTCGGGTTCGACCCGAAATAGCACGCGACCAGCCGCTGGACCTGGCGGGGGGAATAATCGAGCCGGGCGTAGAGATCCTCGACCTTCGGGTCGAGTGAGGTGCCCATCCAGTCGACCGTCGCCCTGACCAGTGCGACGTGTTTGTCCGGCAGGGGCCCCAGCCGCGCGCGGATGAAGGCGGCGATCTCGGCCGCCATCGCCGCGCCGCTGCCATCGGGGTCGGCGGCGTAGAGCGCGCGCACGCGCTCGCCCATCGCCGCGGCCTCGGGCCCGAAGATCGTCACCGCATCGAGCAGTCGGTCGGCATTTTCCGACGCATGGAGGCCGGTGAGCGCCGCCCAGCCGAGCGGGGCGAGCACCGCGCCCACCGTATGGAAGGTGCCGGTGACCGTGAACGGCGCGGCAGCCGTCATCGGGCCCATCAGCGAAACCGGGTGCGCCCGCTCGTCGCGCCCGCCCGGAAAGTGCAACGTCCCTTCGCCGGCGAGATAGACATGGAGGTGCCCGGGCGAAGCGGGCTGGATGTCGCGAATCACCGCTTCGTCGCAGCGGAACAGGTAGAACGTGGTGATGTAAGGCGCGAGATCGGGATCGGGCGGGAAGTAGTCGAGCCGTATGAGCGACTGCGGCGTGAGCGCGGCCCCGCCCACCGCGTCCGGCCCGGTCGCGGCGCGCGCTTCGCCGGCATCGACGACCGTCGCAGTCATGGCAGCATCGTTCTCCCCGTTCGCGACCCGGGTCGAGCCGCCACATAGGCCTGGTTCCGGCAGATGCAATGTAAGGACGCGACAGCCGCCGACCGTAACAAACGAAAAGAGGGCGGCCCCGACCGAAACCGGAACCGCCCTTTAAGTGGAGAACTCGATGCCACATGTAATGGCCCGAGCCCTTCGGGTCGCAGGTGGTCGAATACCGGATTCGCGCCCGATCGGATTGTATGAAAGCGACGCGATACGTTCTGTTCGCCCTGCGTTCCCCAGACGGCCGGCGATTAATCCGGTCCGAAACGGTCGTATCGAAGCCATTGATTCGCCTCGCTCGACATCGTCCGTGCGCCCGGCCATAGCCCCTGCCCGATGCTCTACCGCCTGGCCGCACCGGCACTCTTCGCAATCGATCCCGAACGCGCCCACCGCATGACGATCGCGGCCTTGCGATTCGCACCCGCCCTGCCGCCCGCCGCGCCCGGCCCCTTGCGGACCGAAGTTGCCGGCATCGCCTTTCCCAACCCGGTCGGCCTCGCCGCGGGGTTCGACAAGAACGCCGAAGTGCCGGACGCGATGCTGGGGCTGGGCTTCGGTTTCGTGGAATGCGGGTCGATCACCCCCCGCCCTCAGGCCGGCAACCCGAAGCCCCGCCTGTTCCGCCTGCGCGAGGACCGGGCGGTCATCAACCGCATGGGGTTCAACAACGACGGCGCCGATGCGGTGCTCGAACGCCTCGCCGACCGTCCGCGCCGGGGAGTCCTGGGCATCAACGTCGGCGCGAACAAGGATGCGGCCGACCGCATCGCGGACTACCTTGCCGGCATCCGCACCTTCGCGCCCTTCGCCGACTACCTCACGGTCAACATCAGTTCCCCCAACACTCCGGGCCTGCGCGACCTCCAGGCCGAAGGCGAGCTTGCGTCCCTCCTCTCCGCCATCGCCGCCGACCGGCGCGCGGGCGACCCCCCGGTGTTCCTCAAGGTCGCCCCGGACCTTGCGGACGGCGACCACGAACGCATCGTGCGCGCCGCCATCGACAACTTCATCGCCGCGCTGATCGTCTCGAACACGACCATCGCGCGCCCGCCGCTCGCCTCCCGCCACGCGGGCGAGACGGGCGGCCTGTCGGGCGCGCCCCTGCGCGACGCGGCGCTCGGCCAGCTTCGCCGGTTCCGTGCCGTCGCCGGCGACGCGCTGCCGCTGGTCGGGGTAGGCGGCATCGCCACCGCCGAAGACGCCTGGGCCCGCATCCGCGCGGGCGCCGCTCTCGTCCAGCTCTACAGCGCGCTGGTCTACGAAGGGCCGGGCCTTGCCCGCCGCATCGTGCGCAAACTCGACGGGCTGATGCGCCGCGACGGGTTCGCCTCGATTGCCGAGGCGGTCGGGAGCGAGTAGCACCGGCGCCATGTTGCGCCGTTTCGCCCTTGCCATCGCCCCGCTGCCGCTCTTCGCGGCCGCCTGCACCACCGTTCCTGCCGCCACCACGCCGGCAACCCCGTCCACGTACGTGGGCGCGGTCAGTGCGGCCGACCCGCGCGCGCAGGCCGCGGGCGAGGCGATCCTGCGCCAGGGCGGCAGCGCCACCGACGCGGCGATCGCGGTCATGCTGGCGCTCACCGTGGTCGAGCCGCAGAGCTCGGGCATCGGCGGCGGCGGTTTCCTCGTGCGCGGAACGGCGGACGGCAGCGCCACCACCTACGACGGCCGCGAGAAGGCCCCGGCGGGCGCCTTCCCCGGCTGGTTCCTCGATACGAACGGCTCTCTTCCCCCGTTTCGCGAATCGGTGAAGAGCGGGCTTAGCGTGGGCGTGCCCGGCAACGTCGCACTCGCCGCCAAGGCCCATGCCGAGCACGGCAAGCTGCCGTGGGCCGCATTGTTCCAGCCCGCCATCGCGCTCGCCCGCGACGGGTTCGAGACGAATCCCCGCCTCACGGCCGCGCTGACCGACTATTCGGAAGTCGCCGGCTGGACACAGGCCGGCCGCGCCTTGTTCTACGACCGCAACGGCGACCCGATGCCGAGCGGCACGCTGGTGCGGAATCCGGAGCTCGCCGGAACGCTGGAGGCGATCGCCGCGGCCGGCCCACAGGCGTTCTACAGCGGCCCGCGTGCCGAGGCGCTGGCGAAGACCGTCGCCGCCGCAACCCCGCGCCCCAGGCCGATGACCGCGTCCGACCTTGCCGGCTACGACGCGAAGGAGCGCGCACCGGTCTGCGGCCGGTATCGCGGGTATCGCCTGTGCGGCATGGGCCCGCCGACATCGGGCGGCGTGGCGATCCTCCAGATCCTCGGAATGCTCGAACCGTTCGACCTCGAGCGGATGGGGCCGAACGACGTCGAGACATGGCACCTGTTGCTCGAGGCGCAGCGCCTCGCCTACGCCGACCGCGAGCTCTATCTCGCCGACAGCGATTTCGTCTCGGTCCCGGTCGCGGGGCTGATCGATCCGGCTTATCTCAAGGCGCGATCGAAGCTGATCGGCCGCACCACGACGATCGCCAGCCCGCAGCCGGGCAGCCCGGCTGGCGCGCAGACGGCACTGGCGGACGGCGACGAGCCGGAGGAGAACGGCACCTCGCATTTCGCGGTTGCCGACGCGGCGGGCAACATGGCGAGTTACACTTCCACCATCGAAAGCCCGTTCGGATCGGGCCTGACGAGCGGCGGTTTCTTCCTCAACAACGAACTCACCGACTTCAGCCGCTCGCCCGAGATCGACGGCCGCCCGGTCGCCAACCGGGTGGAGCCGGGCAAGCGCCCGCGCAGTTCGATGGCGCCGATGGTGGTGTGGGACCCCAGGGGCCGCCCGTTCATGGTGGTGGGCGCGGCAGGCGGGGCGACGATCCCGGTCACCACAGTGCGCGCGATCATCGGGGCGATCGATTTCGGCATGAATGCCGAGCAGGCGCTGGGCCTGCCCTTCGCGATGGCGACGGGGGACCGCACGCTGGTGGAAACCGGTACCTGGCTGGAAGGGGCGATCCCGCAGCTCGCCGCGCTCGGGCACACCGGCCTCGTCGCCGGGCCTGCCCCGATCAAGGGCAACGCGCTCGTCCGCCGCAAGGACGGTACCTGGCAATCGGCGCGCGATCCGCGGATCGAGAAGATGCTGATCAATCCCTGACGCTTGCCGCTACGGCGGCACGGGCCTAAGCCTGCGCGCGACCGCAACGGCGGCACGGATACGGGTCAGGAGCAGGAGCTTGCGGCGTTGCAGTTGAGCGATATCGATTCCGCCAACAATCTGGTCGAACTCTTCCTGAAACGCGCCGACGCGCGGCAGTCGCGGCCGTTCCTGGGCGCGAAGAAGGGCGGCACCTGGCAGACCGAGAGCTGGAGCGAGGTCGCAGGCAAGGTGTGCCTGCTGGCCGAAGCGTTGCGCAGCTTGGGCCTCGAGGATGGCGACCGGGTGGCGCTGGTCAGCGAGAACCGGCCCGAATGGTGCATCGCCGACCTCGCCATCATGGCGGCGGGCTGCATCACGGTGCCGGCCTACGTCACCAATACCGAACGCGACCACCAGCACATCCTCGACAATTCGGGCGCGCGGGCGGTGATCGTCTCCAACGAGAAGCTGTCGCGCCCGCTGATCCCGGCGATGATGCGCACCGGCATCGCCGAACACGTCGTCGCCATCGACGGCATCCGCCAGTACCAGGGCGGGCAGATCGCCTGCCACATGTGGGACAGGCTGCTGGAAGGCCACCCGGCTGCGGCGCGCAAAGCGGTCGAGGCGCGCATCGGACGGATCGGGCGCGGCGACACCGCCTGCATCATCTACACCAGCGGCACCGGCGGCGCGCCGCGCGGGGTGTTGCAGCACCACGGCGCGATCCTGTGCAACGTGGCCGGCGCAGGCGCGATCCTGCAGGAGGACTTCGGCCTCGAAGACGACGAGCGGTTTCTCTCGTTCCTGCCGCTCAGCCACGCCTACGAGCATACCGGCGGCCAGTACCTGCCGATCGCCTGCGGGGCGGAAATCTACTATTCCGAAGGGCTGGAGAAGCTCGCCAGCAACATCGAGGAAACGCGGCCCACGATCATGGTCGTCGTCCCGCGTCTGTTCGAGGTGCTGCGCACGCGGATCATGAAAACGGTCGAAAAGCAGGGCAAGGTGCCGAATTACCTGATGACCCGCGCGCTCGAGATTGCCGGGCATCCGAAGAAGCGCCTGCGCGACCGGCCGATGGACCTCGTCGTCGACCGGCTGCTTCGCCCGAAGATCCGCGCGCGCTTCGGCGGCCGGGTGAAGGCGATGGTCTCGGGCGGCGCGCCGCTCAATCCAGAGGTCGGCAACTTCTTCGACGCGATGGGGCTGACGGTGCTGCAGGGCTACGGCCAGACCGAGGCGGGGCCGGTGATTTCGTGCAACCGGCCGCGCGCGGGCATCAAGATGGATACCGTCGGGCCGCCGATGCGCGGGGTGGAAATCCGCATCGCCGAGGATGGCGAGATCCTCTGCCGCGGCGAACTCGTGATGCACGGGTACTGGCGCAACCAGGCCGAAACCGACCGGGCGTTGAAGGACGGCTGGCTGCACACCGGCGATATCGGCCACCTCGACGATCGGGGGCGGATCGTCATCACCGACCGCAAGAAGGACATGATCGTCAACGACAAGGGCGACAACGTCGCGCCGCAGAAGGTCGAGGGGATGCTGACCCTGCAGCCGGAAATCGCGCAGGCGATGGTGAGCGGCGACAAGCGGCCCTACCTTGTCGGGCTGATCGTGCCCGATGCCGACTGGATGGTCGAATGGTGCCAGGCCAACGGCAAGAAGTTCGACTGCAGGAACCTCGCCGACCTGCCCGAATTCCGCTCCGCCGTGCGCGCCGCGGTCGACCGGACGAATCAGGATCTGTCGGTGATCGAGAAGGTCCGCCAGTTCGCCCTCGCCGACGAACCGTTCAGCACCGACAACGAGGAACTGACCCCCAGCCTCAAGATCCGGCGGCACAAGATCCGCGAACGCTACGGCGCGCGACTGGACTCGCTGTACAAGGGCTAGCGGTCAGGCGGGCGGTGAGACTGGCGCGAGGTCGCGGCAGGCCCTGTCGACGCTGCCGAGCAGGCAGCCGAGCCGCCGCTGGTCGTGATCCAGTTTCGTCAGTTCGGTGAGCATGTCGGCCCATGTCAGCGTTCTGGACTGCGGTGTCCGCTCCTGCTTGCGGTAGCAGGTCCAGTCCAGCCGGGCCGAGGCGGGCCGAACGCGCATCCGCCCGTGGCACAACCCGTTGCGCCGGTCCCAGTCCTTCTTCACCGCTTCGAGGAGCGTGGCGGCAGGTCCGGCAGAGGCGCCCAGTCGCTCGTCCCGCAAGGCCTCCAGCAGCTCTTCGATACGCTTGACCGGAAAATGATCGCTCGCGTGCGAGCGGGCGGCGATCCCCGCCACCGCGCAGGCCTCGAGCGTCCGGTCGACGAAGAACTCGATCCGCGCGAACCGCTCGATCATCGCCCCGCGCCACAAGTTCGCGGTCACGACGAGCGGATCGCCGAGCCGGTCGCGGAAACTGCCATGGTCGACCGGTGCGCTCACCCGGCCGGTCTGGCAGGCAAAGCTTAAGCGATCCTTCCCGTCACGGCACGATGGTGGTGAAAAGATAGGTGGCGAAAAGAACGAGGTGGATCACCCCCTGGACGATCGTCGTGCGCCCCCGACCCAGCGTGAGCGAGGCGACCAGCAAGGTCAGCGCGAGCAGCACCACTCCCTTGGGCGACAGCCCCAGCTCGAGGTCGAGCCCGAGCAGCAGCGCCACCGCGGCGACCGCCGGGATGGTCAGGCCGATGGCCGCCAGCGCCGAACCGATGGCGAGGTTGAGGCTCGTCTGGACCCGGTTGGCCTTGGCGGCGCGGTAGGCGGCGAATCCTTCGGGTGCGAGCACGAGGGCGGCGATGATGATGCCGACAAGCGCGCGCGGGGCGCCCGCCGCGGCCACGCCCGCCTCGATCATGGGCGACAGGGATTTGGCCAGCAGGACCACCGCGACCAGCGCCACCAGCAGCACGCCGGCCGCCGCCACCGCCTTCGCGCGCGGCACCGGCGCTTCGTGCGCGTGGTCGTCAGCCTCCTCGATGTGGTGGAGGAAGTGGTCGCGGTGCCGGATCGTCTGCGCCAGCACGAACGTGGCATAGACGACCAGCGATACCGCGGCCACGAACACCAACTGCTTGGCGCTGTAGAACGCGCCCGGCGCGGTGACGGTGTAGTTCGGCAATATCAGGACGAGGACCGACAGGGTCGCCAGCATCGCCAGGCCCGCGCTGACCCCCGACTGGGTATAGCTCTGTTCGTGATGGCGGCGCCCGCCCGCCAGCAGGCAGAGGCCGACGATTCCGTTGATCGTGATCATCAGGGCCGCCATCAGCGTGTCGCGCGCCAGCGACTGCACCCCGTCGCCGCCGCCCAGCATGATCGAAACGATCAGCGACACCTCGATCACGGTGACGGCGAGCGCCAGCGTGAGCGTGCCGAACGGTTCGCCCAGATAGTGCGCCAGCACTTCGGCGTGATAGACCGCGGCCATGATCGCTCCGGCCAGCAGGATGCCCGCGATCAGCGCGGGAAGGAGCGTTTCAGGCTTGCCGAAGAGAAGCGCGCCGATCGCCAGCACCGGCGCGGCGACCGCCCAGGGGCTGAGGCCGAACAGGGTGGCGGGGGTGGCGGCCGGGGGCGCGGGCTGGTTCATGCCAAACGTGCTAGCCGCCGGGCACGCCCGTGCCAACACGCCAGCGCGTCAGGCCGCTTCGCGTTCGATGTACTCGGGATAGAAACTGGGCGCGCGGTCGCTCCAGCCCGGCGCGGTGGCGGCCGCTTCGCTGAGCGATTGCAGGAGCATCTTGCGCCGGCCCGGGCGGATCTGCGGCAGCGCGGCGGCGGCGCAGAACGCGCTCGGCAGCCAGGGCCGCGCATCGGCGCCCAGCAGCCGTTCGTAGAGGAAGCGGAAGGCCGAGAAGCTCTCGATCCGCTCCTGCGCCAGGTCGAACGCGGCCACCCGGGTCAGCTTGCCGATGAACCCTTCGATGCATTCGAAGCCGGTTTCGGCAGGGACGCCCGCGCGTAGCAGCTTCAGGTCCTGGTAGGCGACGTACTGGCTGCGGATCGCGGCGTTCTCGTCGGCGCTGCGGGCCCACAGCTTGAAGGCGTCCTGCCGGCCCAGCCCGATGTCGAGGCTGCGGCGGATGTAGCGCTGTTCGGCGGCGGAGAAGCTCGCGAACTCGCGCATCTCCGAGATCGTCATCGACGCGGCATTGGTGACGGCCATGGCCCGATACCCCCTGTTGCCATCGAAGGATCGCGCACATTGGTTAATTCGGCGTTAGCCGTGATTTTCGACCTTGCCGAAATTCCGGTGGCGGGCGTAACTGCGCGCGCCTGACGCACCACCGCTCCCGCAGCGATTCTGCGCCCGGCCCATAAGGGGTCGCGTGTTCAATCGGTTCATCACGGGAGGAAATCATGAAGCACGTACTCGTTACCGCGGCGTCGCTGGCGCTTGCAGCGTCCCTGAGTGGATGCGACCAGACGGCAACTGCCGAGACCGCCCCGACCGCCCCGACGGCTTCGTCGAACTCGGTCGCGACCGGCGCCGGCATCGACGGCACCTGGGTCATCGACCTCGATTCCGGCAAGTTCGAAGGCAAGCCGATGGATATCGTCCTGGCCGACGGCACCTATACTTGCGCCAACTGCACGCCGCCGCTGACGGTCGCGGCCGATGGCGCGTTCCACGATGTCGCCGGGCGCGACGTGTCCGACGCGGTCGCGGTCAAGGTCGACAACTATCGGCAGATCACGATGAGCACCCGGCGCGGCGATCTGGCGCTCGGCAGCACGGTGATGAGCGTGTCGCCCGACGGCAAGACCCTGACGCGCACCTTCACCGACACCTCCAACAAGGATGCCAAGCCGGTCACCGGTAGTTCGACGATGAACCGCGTGGGCGATGCGCCCGCCGGCGCGCACGCGATCTCCGGCAAATGGCAGATGGCGAAAATGGACAAGCTGAGCGAGGAGGCGATGACGGTGACGTTCGCCTCCACCCCCGACGGGCTCAAGATGACCAGCGGCGACGGCTACAGTTGGGATGCCAAGTTCGACGGGAGCGATACGCCGGTCGTCGGCGACGTGGCCGGCGGAACCGTTGCGCTGACCAAGACCGGCGACAACACCTATCGCATGGTCTCGAAGCTGAAAGGAAAGGAAGTGGGCGTGAGCGACTTCACGGTCGCCGGCAACACGCTGACCTACTCCTCGACCGATCCCCGCAGCGGCGAGAAGACGTCGTACACTGCCACCCGGAAGTAACCGGCCCCGGGCAACGCAGGCCCGGCGGACAGGAACCGCCGGGCCTGCATGAAATCGTCAGATCAATCCCGCCAGCGGGCTGCTGGGATCGGCGTACTTTCGCGTGCCCATGCGCCCGGCGAGGTAGGCGTTGCGCCCGGCCTCCACCGCCAGCTTCATGGCGCGCGCCATTCGGATCGGGTCCTTCGCTTCGGCGATGGCGGTGTTCATCAGCACGCCGGTGCAGCCGAGCTCCATCGCCACTGCCGCGTCGCTCGCGGTGCCGACGCCGGCATCGACCAGCACCGGCACTTTCGCGCCTTCCACGATCAGCCGGATGGTGACGCGGTTCTGGATGCCGAGGCCGCTGCCGATCGGCGCGCCGAGCGGCATGACCGCGACCGCCCCCGCCTGTTCGAGCTGCTGCGCCGCGATCGGATCGTCGGTGCAGTAGACCATCGGCTTGAAGCCTTCGTTGCTGAGCACCTCGCATGCCTTCAGCGTTTCGCGCATGTCCGGATAGAGCGTGCGTGCCTCGCCCAGCACTTCCAGCTTCACGAGGTCCCAGCCCCCCGCCTCGCGCGCCAGCCGCAGCGTGCGGATCGCCTCATCGGCGGTGAAGCACCCGGCGGTGTTGGGCAGGTATGTGACCTTTTTCGGGTCGATGTAGTCCATCAGGACCGGCTGGCTTGGGTCCGAGATGTTCACCCGCCGCACCGCGACGGTGACGATTTCGGCGCCCGAGGCTTCGAGCGCGGCGGCGTTCTGCGCGAAATCGCGGTACTTGCCGGTGCCGACGATCAGGCGGCTGGTGAACCGGTGCCCGGCGACTTCCCAGCAATCGTCGGAAGCATCGGGTGCGGAATGGTCGCCCCCGCCCACGAAATGAACGATCTCCAGCCTGTCGCCGTCAGCCAGCGCGGCGCTGTCCAGGGTGGAGCGGGGGGCGATCTCGCCGTTGTGCTCCACCGCGACCTTGGCCGGGTCGAGCCCGATCTCGCGGACGAGGTCGGCAACCGTGGCGGAAGCGGTGCGGCGGCTTTCGCCGTTAACGGTGAGGGTCAGTGCTGCAGGCATCCGCACCAGATAGCGAACAGCGGCAGGCGCGCAAGTTGAGGATATGGCCCGCCGAAACCAGGCCGACGCCGATGATCGTCAGCACCGCCTCCTCGAACCCGTGCGGTACGGCCAGCGCGCCGCCCATGAAGCTGAGGCCGGTCATCGCGGTGACGAACGGCAGCGGGCGGCGGTGGCGCAGCGCGCCGAGGCCGATCGCGGCGGCTGCGACGATCATCGCGAGCGCCAGGCCCGCTTCGTGGATGATCGGATTGGAGAACACGCTGCCCCCGATGCCGAGCGCGCTCACCAGCACGATCGTGGCGAGGCAGTGCACCACGCACAGCGCGCTCAGCGTAATGCCGGCGCGGTCGAGATTGCCCCGAATCGAGGTGATGAAGCTGTTGGCCATGGCTTGCCGGGCAATGTATGTAACGCTGTATCGTTACGCAAGCGCGGACATTGCATCCCGCCTTGCGATTCGGCTCCGGTCGGCGCATTTGCGCCTCCGATGGAACGGTCGGACATTTCGGCGAACGCGCGCGCTCTGGCGCGCTGGATCCTGGTGGTGGCGCTGCTGGTGGTATGCATCGTCGCCGTGGGGGGGATCACCCGCCTCACCGAAAGCGGGGTTTCGATCACCGAATGGAAACCGGTAACGGGGACGATACCCCCGCTGACGGACGCGGCCTGGCAGGCCGAATACGCCGCCTACCGCGCGACGCCGCAGTACCAGGAGATCAACGGTCCGGCGGGCATGACGCTCGAGACCTACAAGTTCATCTACTTCTGGGAATGGATTCACCGCCTGCTCGGGCGCGTGATCGGCCTCGCGTTGGTCGCGGTGACGGCGGTCTTCTGGATTCGCGGGCGCATCCCGGCAGGCTACAAGCCGCGTCTGCTCGCGCTCGTCGGACTGGTGGGGCTGCAGGGGGCGATCGGCTGGTGGATGGTGCAGTCGGGCATCGCGACCGACGTGAAGGTCAGCCATTTCCGCCTCGCGGCGCACCTCCTCACCGCGCTGCTCACGCTGGGCGGCCTCGTGTGGACCGCGCTCGATCTGCTGGCGCTGGCGAAGGACCCGGCCGCGCGGCCCGCGCGGGTGACGGGCTTCGGCGCGGCGGTGCTCGGCGTGCTGGCGGTGCAACTGCTGCTGGGCGCCTGGGTCGCGGGCATGCGCGCCGGTGTCGTCGCCGGGGGCGGATGGTTCAATTGGGATGCCTGGCCGCTGATGCAGGGCTCGCTGTTTCCCGAAGGCGTCGACTGGGCCGCGGGCGCGCCGCGGGCCATGACCTCGGACCCGTTTCTCGTCCACTTCCTGCACCGGTGGTGGGCGTGGGTGCTGGTGGCGATTCTCATCGTGCTTGCACGCCGGATACGCGCGTCGGAGCGGCGGGCATCGGTGGCGGTCCACGCGGCGTTCGGCACGCAGATCTTCCTCGGCATCGCCACGGTCTGGAGCGGAGTGGCGCTGTGGCTGGCGGTGCTCCACCAACTCGTCGGCGCGTTGCTTGTGGCGGCGACCGCATGGGGCATCCACGTGCTCGGGCGGCGGGGATAGGCTGGCTGCGCGGTATTATTTTACCTCTCCCGAATCCCGCGCATTTGCTTGACTTGTAGGGCTTCGCCCGCCAAAGGGCCGCTTCCCCACAGCCCGTGCTGTGTATGTATTTCGTGAACAAGGTATCCCCACCATGAAGGCGCTCCACAAGAGCACACGGTCGATTAAGCCGGCCGAGGTCGAAAAGAAGTGGCACCTGATCGATGCCGACGGCCTCGTCGTCGGCCGGCTCGCCGCGATCGTCGCCAACATCCTGCGCGGCAAGCACAAGCCCAGCTACACCCCGCACGTCGATTGCGGCGATCACGTCGTCGTGATCAACGCCAACAAGGTGGTGTTCACCGGCAAGAAGCTGTCGGACAAGAAGTATTACAAGCACACCGGTTACGCCGGCGGCATCAAGGAAACGACGCCCGCGAAAATCCTCGAGGGTCGCTTCCCCGAGCGCGTGCTGGAGAAGGCGGTCGAGCGCATGATCCCGCGCGGCCCCCTTGGCCGCCAGCAGATGAAGGCGCTGCACCTCTACGCCGGGACCGAGCACCCGCACGGCGGCACCCAGCCCGAGACGCTCGACGTCGCTTCGATGAACCGCAAGAACAAGGTCACCGCATGATGGCTGACGAAACGAACACCGTGTCCGACCTCGCGGACCTCAAGGACATCGCCGGCAACGCCCCCGCGGCCGACGGCGCCGAAGGGACCGACACCCCGGTCCAGGTCAGCAACACCCCCCTGCGCGAGCAGGAGCTCGACAAGCAGGGCCGCGCCTACGCCACCGGCCGCCGCAAGGACGCCACCGCGCGCGTCTGGCTGAAGCCCGGCACCGGCAAGATCACCGTCAACGGCCGCGATCAGGAAGTCTACTTCGCGCGTCCGACGCTGCGCCTCGTCATCGACCAGCCGTTCACGATCACCGATCGCCAGGGCCAGTACGACGTCGTCGCCACCGTCAAGGGCGGCGGCCTTTCGGGCCAGGCCGGTGCAGTCAAGCACGGCATCAGTCAGGCCCTGTCGAAGTACGAGCCCGCGCTGCGCGGCACAGTCAAGGCCGCCGGCTTCCTCACCCGCGACAGCCGCGTGGTCGAGCGCAAGAAGTACGGCCGCGCCAAGGCTCGCCGCAGCTTCCAGTTCAGCAAGCGCTGATCCGGCACGCCAGTTTCCGCGACGGCGGAATGGAAGGGCGGCCTCGGAAGGGGTCGCCCTTTTCCGTTTGCTTCAGTGAACCGGCGGATCGACCCGCGGCACCGCATTCACCGGCGCGACCGGTTCGCCTGGCTGGCGGGGCGGCATCGCGTCCTCCGGCACGTCGTCGATCTTCATCGCTTCGGTCGGCACGTCCTGCAGGTTGCGTGCTTCGGCATGCAGCGACCCGTCTGGTTCGAACCGCAGTTCGTTGAAGCTTTGCGGCGTGGACCTGATTCGCTGCGACAGCGTACCCGCCCCGATCATCCGGACCGGACCGTTCGCGGTATCCTGTCGCAGATCGAACGGATCGTGGACGTGGCCGGTCAAAACCGCGGCAACGTTGCGCTTCGCCAGCTCGGCCAGAGCCCTGGTCCCGCCATGGGTCAGTGCCGTACCCTTGGTCCCAACTTCGACCAGCGGGTGATGCGCGGTGACGAGCACTTTCTTGCCCGCCGGCAAGGCGTCGATCGCGGACAGGCATTTCGCAAGGGCAGCATCGCTGACCCAGCCCTTCGACCAGTCGAGCCGCGGCTGCATGCGCGCCGCGGTTTTTAGCGGGACGACCGCGATGCCGGGCAGGTCGAGTTCCTTTTCCACCACCGATTCCATGCCGCGGAAGCGCTTGTAGGGGTCGAAGAACCGTTCGATCGGATTGAAATATGGCAGGTCGTGATTGCCGACTTCCACCGTCACCGGGGCGGGCAGCGACAGGATCCAGTCGCGCGCGGCATCGAATTCGCGCTGGCGGGCGCGCATCGTCAAGTCGCCGGTGATGAGAACCGCAGCGGGTTTGCGCGAGGCAATCTCGCCGGCGACCCAATCGAGTGCGCGGTTGTGTTCGAGGCCGAAGTGGATATCGGACAGGTGGAACAGCAGCGTACTATCGGTCATCCGCCATCCCAAGCAGATCGACGTCGAAAGTGTCGAGCGAAAAGCCCAGCGTACTGCTCGCCTCGCTCCGCTCCCCGTCGACCATCAGTGGCAGCGGCCGACCCTCGAGCGAGCGGCACGACACCTCCTTTGCCCGCCCCAGATCGTCGTGCGGACCTTCGCGGAAGTCGCGACTGAGGATCGCCATGCCTTGCTGGAGATATTCGCCGAGCCCTTCGGTGGCGTACCCCTGGATCGAGATTCCGTCGTCGTGGGGGCACAGACGGATGCCGGCATAGCCGTCTTCCCGGCCTGTCGCCGGCTGCGAAAGGCCGACCATCGGCCCGACCGTGCTTTCCGCGGCGGCATCCCAGCCTTTGAAGATCATTTCGCCGATGTTCGCATCGCGCAATTCTTCCCGCACGTCGGCCCATTTCGCGCCCGGACCGATGAGCAGTTCCGCCAGCGCAACGATGCCGTCTCCCCGGATGCAGGTCCGGCGACGGACATCCAGCAGGCCCTTGCCGAACAACTCGACGATGTCGAGCGGATCGCGCTCGCCGAAAATCTCGCGGGACAGGAGGTTGAAGGTGCCGCCGGGCAACGTGAGAACCTTGCCAGCGAATCCTTCCAGATCGGTGATCGTCCGGTTGAGCGTTCCGTCGCCGCCATGCACCGCAATCAGCCCCAGTCCTGAAGCGTTTGCCTCCACGGAGTCAGGGGTGCCGTCCTTGCAATCGACCACCTTGGCAGGAGCAATTCCAGCATCGGTCATGGCCGCGACGAGCCGCTCCAACACCTCGTCGTCGTGGCTGCCGCTGGACCCGTTGTAGACCAGCCAAGTGTCGCCCTCGATTTCCATGCCTTGGATAGCGCCGGCGCGGGCCGACGGTTCCCTAGACACGTCCGCTGAGGACGAGCCACGCGCCGATGCCGTTGAGCGACGAATAGCCGAGATAGACCCACATCAGCCACGGCCATCCGGTCGCCGCGAGCAGGAGCGCGGAGAGCAAGAGGAAGAATTCCGTCACGAAAGTGACCCGGCCGCCGAGCAGATGGACGAACCAGGGGACCTGCCCCAGCAGGGGATGGCCGCTCTCCAGAACGGCGCGGTGCATCGCAAAGTTGCCGATACCGAGAAGAAAGATCACGAGGATTGCCAGTGGCATAGCCCCGATGTGGGAACCCCTTCGGGTCGCCGCAAGCCGAGAGCCATGCGGCGATTATGGTCAGCGTCCGGCCATCGCCTTGACCTGTGCGAGATACGTGCGCCCGATCCGAAGTGCCTCGCCGTCCGCCAGTTCCGCCGACCAGACGCCCAGCCCGTCGTGCCGCAGCGCCTCGATCGCATCGCGTCGCAGGATGGTGGAGCGGTGGATGCGGATGAACTGCACAGGGTCGAGGCGCGATTCGAGGCCGGCGATGGTCTGCAGGAGCAGATAGCTGCGCGTGCCCTCCCCTTCGCCCACGTGCAGACGCACGTAGTCGCGCTCCGCGTCGATCCTCCGCACTTGCGAAACATCGATCCGGACCAGTTCGGACCGGTGGGGCACCCACAGTTCGTCGAGCCATTCGGACGAAACCCGCGCAGGCGACCCGGCGCGGTTGCGGGCCCGTTCGATCGCGCGGGACAGTCGCGTGGGCGTCGCGGGTTTCAGGACGTAGTCCACCGCATCGAGATCGAACGCCTCGACCGCGAAATGTTCGTGCGCGGTCACGAACACGATCATCGGCTTCCAGTCCTGTCGGGCAAGCACGCGGGCGACCCCCAGGCCGTCCAGTTCTGGCATCGTCATGTCGAGCAGCACGAGATCGGGTTTGAGTGCCTCTATCGCCGTCAGCGCCGCCTGCCCGTCACCGGCGGACCCCACCACCTCGATGCCGGGCAACTTGGCGCCCACGACCTGCATTCGCTCGACGGCGAGCGGTTCGTCATCGACGATGAGGGTGCGCAAGGGGGCAGTGTCGGTCATGGGCGTCTCGCGGGGCAGGCTATCTGTCGGGTCGCGGTTCGACCGGCAGGCGCAGTTCGGTGCGGTAGCCGCCGGGGACGGGCCCCGACTGGATGGTCGCATCGCCGCCGAACCGCGCTTCGATCCGGTCGCGCACGTTGGCGAGCCCGATGCCGAAACCGTGGACATGGGGTTCGGGAACACCCGGACCGTCGTCCGACACGGAGAGGACCAGGCGGCCGTACTCCTCGCGCGCGGCAATCGCGATCGTCACGGGCCGCGACACGGCGGCGACGGCATATTTCACCGAGTTCTCGACCAGCGGCTGCAGGATCATGCCGGGGATGCGCACCTGCTCGAGGGTCGGAGGCAGATCGACCGACACGCGCAGCCGTTCGGGGAAACGGACGGCCTCGATCGCGAGATAGTCGCGTTGCAGCGCGAACTCGTCGGCCAGCTCGACGTCGCCGGTCGGATCCTCGGCGAGGCTGTGCCGGTAGAAGTTCGACAGGCCCTGGATCATCTCCTCCGCACGTTCGCCCTTGTTCGTCATGACCAGTGCGGAGAGCGAGTTGAGCGCATTGAACAGGAAATGCGGATTGACCTGATAACGCAGCGAGCGGAGCTCTGCCGCGCGGGCCGCGCTGCGGAAGCGCTCGCCGCGCCGCTCGGCCTCGCGCGCCCGCCCGATGGCCACGAGCGCGAGGTACAGCGCCGCCCATGCCAGCAGCAGAAAATACCGTCCGATCGCGAGTTCCAGCAGCGGGACCCACGCGTTCGCGCCCTCGTCCTCCGCGGGCAGGACGACGCGCCCCGCCGTCGCCCCGTCAGGGCCGAGCGGACCATCGGCATCCGCGCCGGGAATGGCCGGCGCCTCGATGATGACGTTGCCGGCTTGATCGCGGCGGATCGAGAAGCCGCGTTGTTCGGCGATCTTGCTTTCGACCTGTTCCTGGATCGATGCGAACACGATCTGGTTGACTTGCGCAATCGCTAGCGAGGCGGGCATCGCCACGACGAGGGCGACGGCGATCTGGACGCCGAGACCCCGCCGCTCGACCGGGCGCAGCAGAAGCCACATCGCGAGCGTGATGCCGGCACCGATCAGGCAGACGAGCCCGCGCCGCCACAGGAGCTCGCCCTGAAGCTCGAGCCCGATCGCCGCGCGGATGGTGGTGAGGACGAAATAGCAGGCCCACGTGCCCGCGATCGACGCCAGCACGACGCGAAAACGCACGTGGTCGGCGGTATCGGAAACGGCGTCGCTCATGGCCGCCTTTCCTGCCCCACCCCCGCCTTTCGCGCCAGCGCCCGCGTCGGACAGGGTATGCCCTTCGTCGAGGTCCCGTTCGCCCGGCATCGGTCGGTCGGCCCTCATCAAACGGTGGGAAGCAGGTTCTCCTCGGCGATCTTCGCCTTCCACCGGGCCGGGGCGAGTTTGTGGACGTTCGCCCCGGTCGCATCGACCGCTACGGTTACCGGCATGTCCTCCACCCGAAACTCGTAGATCGCCTCCATCCCGAGATCCTCGAACGCGACGACCTTTGCTTCGCGGATCGCGCGCGCCACCAGGTACGCCGCGCCGCCGACCGCCATCAGGTAGGCGACCTTGTGCTTCGCGATGACGTCGACCGCGCCCTGCCCGCGTTCGGCCTTGCCGATCATCGCCAGCAATCCGAGGTCGAGCATCGTGTCGGTGAACTTGTCCATCCGCGTGGCGGTGGTCGGGCCTGCCGGGCCGACGACTTCGCCGACCACGGGGTCGACCGGACCGACGTAGTAGATGGCGCGTCCGCGGAAGTCGACGGGCAGCTCCTCGCCCTTCGCCAGCATGTCGGCGATGCGCTTGTGCGCCGCGTCGCGCCCGGTCAGCATCGCGCCCGACAGCAGCAGGCGGTCTCCGGCCTTCCAGCCCGCGACGATCTCCGGCGTCAGGGCGTCGAGATCGACGCGTATCGCCGCGGCGTCGGGCTTCCAGTGCACGTCGGGCCACTGCGACAGGTCGGGCTTCTCGAGAAAGGTTGGCCCCGATCCGTCCAGCGTGAAGTGCGCGTGGCGGGTTGCGGCGCAGTTGGGGATCATCGCGATGGGCTTGTTGGCGGCATGACATGGCGCGTCGAGAATCTTGACGTCGAGTACGGTGGCAAGGCCGCCGAGCCCCTGCGCCCCGACACCGGTGGCGTTGACTGCATCGAAGATATCGATCCTGAGCTGTTCAAGATCACTCTGCGCTCCGCGTTGCTTCAGCTGTGCCATGTCGATCGGGTCCATCAGCGATTGCTTGGCAAGCTTCATGCAATGTTCGGCCGTCCCGCCGATGCCGATGCCGAGCATGCCCGGCGGGCACCAGCCCGCACCCATCTGGGGAATCATCTCAAGGACCCAGTCGACAATGTTGTCGCTGGGATTCATCATTTTGAACTTCGACTTCGCCTCGCTGCCGCCGCCCTTCGCGGCGACGTCGATCGAGACGGTATTGCCGGGCACCATCTCCACCGAAAGCACCGACGGCGTGTTGTCGCGCGTGTTGCGGCGGGTGAAGGCGGGGTCGGCGAGGACCGAGGCGCGCAGCTTGTTCTCGGGATGGGCGTAGGCACGGCGCACACCTTCGTCGACCACCTCCTGCAGGCTGCGCGGCGAATCGAGGCGGCAGTTCTGGCCCCACTTCACGAACACGTTGACGATGCCGGTGTCCTGGCAGATCGGCCGGTGCCCTTCGGCGCACATCCGGCTGTTGGTCAGGATCTGCGCGATCGCATCCTTCGCCGCGGGGCCCTGTTCCGCCTCGTAGGCGTCGCCCAGCGCGCGGATGTAGTCCATCGGATGGTAGTAGCTGATGAACTGGAGCGCATCGGCCACGCTCTCGATCAGGTCGTCCTCGCGGATGGTCACCAATTTCAAGTCGCTCATCGAAACCCATTCCCTTCCGGCAGATTCGCCACAGTCGCGATAGGTTCGCCGTGCCATGCCGTCAAAGCGCTTGGCGGACCCGCGGCTTTGAGCCAAAGACGAGGCCGTTGACCTGCTGTGTTATACGATTAATACAGATACCGTGAGTACGACCGTGGCAACCCAGACAACCACCGATTTCACCGCAGCGCGCCGCGCGATGATCGACAGCCAGCTGCGCACGAGCGGCGTGAACGAGCCGTGGGTCCTTGCGCGCATGGCCGCGGTCCCGCGCGAGGATTTCGTGCCCGAGGCGGCGCGCGCCGTCGCCTATATCGACCGTGCCGTTCCGCTGGAAGGCGGGGCGATGCTCGCGGCGCCGCTCGTCCACGCGCGCATGCTGGCCGAAGCGCGGCCGACGCCGGCGGACCGTGTGCTGGTGGTCGACGGCGGCAGCGGATACCTGCCGGCCCTGCTCGACGGGGTTGCCGGGTCGGTGGTCGCGGTGTCCGCTGCCGAGGCGACCGGGTCCGGCGAGAGCGGCGAAGACTTCACCCTACTGTTGATCGACGGCGCGGTCGAACACGTGCCCGATGGCCTTGCCGCGCGGCTGGTCGACGATGCGCGCGTGGTCACCGGGCTTGTGAAGGCCGGGGTCACCCGTCTCGCCATCGGCCGTAAGGCCGCCGGCGGGATTGCGCTGCTGCCGCTGGCGGAGATCGGAATGCCGAGGCTGGCCGCCTTCGACAAGCCGAAGGGCTGGAGCTTCTGACGATGACGCCGGCAGCCCGCGCATCTTTGCTGCTCGGCGGCACGCTGCTCGCGCTGGCCGGCACGCCTGCGTGGGCCGACACGCTGCGCGAAGCGCTGAACGGCGCCTATCGCACAAACCCCACGTTGCAGGCCGCACGCGCCCAGCAGCGCGCAACCGACGAGACGGTTCCGATCGCCAAGGCGAGCGGCAGGCCCAACGCCAATGCCAACGTCCAGTACGTCGAGTTCCTCAAGCAGGGCTCGACGTCCATTTTCGCGCCCGATCGCGCGGTCAACGGCCAGCTCAACCTGTCCGTCCCGGTCTATTCGGGCGGCGCGGTGAAGAACCAGATACGTGCCGCGGTGACGCGGGTCGAAGCGGGGCAGGCCGATTTGCGCGGCACCGAATCGGCGATCTTCACCCAGGTCGTGGCGGCGTACATGGACGTGATCCGGGGCGAGGCCCTGGTCGGGCTCAACGCCAGCCAGGTCCAGGTGCTGCAGGTCAATTCGCAGGCCACCAGCGACCGGTTCGAGATCGGCGATCTTACCCGCACCGATGTCGCCCAGTCGCAGAGCCGACTGGCGCTGGCACAGGGCAACCTCGAGACCGCGCGCTCGAACCTCATCAGCGCGCGCGAAACCTATATCCAGCTGACCGGCATGGCGCCCGACGATCTCCAGCCCCCGCCGCCGCTGCCCGGTCTCCCCGCGAGCGTGAGCGACGCGGTCGCCGCGGCGCTGCAGGACAATCCCGACATCATCGCCGCACGCGAACGGGCGCTCGCGGCAGGCTACGACATCGACGTGGCCGGCGCGGGCCGCCTGCCGCAGGTTTCGGTCGTCACCGGGTCGACCTACAACAACTACCTCGGCTCGCTCGGCGGGTCTATCGTGCAGCCCGGCGTCGCGACTCCGCAGACCAGCACGGCGGCGCAGGTCGGCGTGCAGCTGCAGGTCCCGCTGTTCCAGGGCGGCCGTCCGGCGGCGCAGGAGCGGCAGGCGCAGGCTCGCTCGGCCGCCGCGCTCGAGCAGCAGATCGCCGCGGAACGCGACGTGATCGCGCAGGTCCGCTCGGCCTGGGCGAGCTGGCAGGCGGCGACCCAGATCATTGCTAGCAACCAGACCGCGGTCGATGCGGCGACGCTGAGTCTCGAAGGCGTGCGGGCGGAGAATACCGTCGGCAACCGCACGATCCTCGATATCCTCAATGCCGAACAGGAACTGGTGAATGCGCGGGCGCAGCTCATCACCGCACGGCGCAACGCCTATGTCGCGGGCTTCAGCCTGCTGGCCGCGATGGGCCGGGCCGAGGCGCGCGATCTCGGGCTTGGCGACGACGGCCCGCTCTACGATCCGCAGATCAATTACGACCGTGTGAAGAACAAGTGGTGGGACTGGTCGAAGGAGCCCGACCCTGTCGCCCAGTCGACGCGGACCGTTGACATCCCTGCGCCCACGGCGGACATTCCGGTTAACTATGATTCGCCTGCCGAAGCGGGCGGTTACTGAAGACGGGGGTCTTTCGAGCATGCGCCAGGACGGTGAAGCATCGGTCGAGGAGATCCTCGAATCGATCAAGAAGGTGATCGCGCGCGACACCCGCGCATCCGCGCTGGACACCCGCCGCCGCCGCGAGACCGAGGGCGTTGCCGAGAGCTTCGCCGAAACCGCACCCGAACCGGCCGACGCCGACGAAGCGGAAGAAGTGCTCGACCTTGCCGCGGCGGATTTCGTGGAGGAAGCGCCGGATTCGTACCGCGAGAGCGAGGCGGACGGCATCGACGAGGATGAGGACGACGAGCCGCTGGTAACGGCCGCGGCGCGCAATTCGATGCGCGAAAACCTCGCGGCGCTTGCGATGCTGGCCGAACCGGGCGCGCCGCCGCAGATCGTCCGCTCGGGCGAGACCTCGCTCGAAGGGCTGACCCGCGACCTTTTGCGCCCGATGCTGTCGCAGTGGCTCGATGCGAACCTGCCCGGCATGGTCGAGCGCATGGTGCGTGACGAAATCGCCCGGATCGCGGGAAAGCGCGGCTAGGAAGCGCTAGGGGCCAGCGCCCGCATCGCCATCACTTCCATCGAGCGCGCGCAGCGGCTAACCCTGCGCCCATGAAGATCACAACCGGGTCGCTTGCCCTCGCCGCCGCGCTGTGCGCGCTGTCCACCCCGTCTTTCGCGCAGAAGGCGAAGAAGCCGGCCCCCGATGCCCGAGCGCCGATGAGCGCGCAGGATCTCGTCACCCTGCCCCGGCTCGGCGGCGCGGTCGTAAGCCCCGACGGCGCGATGGCCGTCTATCCGGTGACCGAGACCGACCCCGCGACCTACGCCCGAAAGACGGCGCTGTTCGTGCGGAGCCTGGCCGATGCGAAAGCCGCGCCCGTCCGGCTCGACATGGGTGGAAGCGCCGGCAGCGCGGCGTTCGGCGACGACGGCTGGCTCTATTTCCTGTCCGACCGCGGGACGGGCGGCACCGACCAGGTATGGCGCGCGCGCGTCGCCGCCACCGGCGCGGTGTCGGACATCGCGCAGGTGACCGCGCTGGCTGCGCCGGTCAGCGGGTTCGCGCTGTCGCCGGATGCCACGAAGATCGTGGTCTTCGGGGATATCGCGCGCACGTGCACCACGTTCGGCTGCGACGACAAGGCCACCCACCTTCCCGGCCCCGGCACCGGCAGGCTCTACGACGCCAGCGTCGGCTTCGTGCGCCACTGGGATTCGTGGGAAACGCCGGGCGAATACGGCCGAGCCTTCGCCTTCCCCCTTACGGGCGGCAAGGCCACCGGCGCGGGCGTCCCGCTCGACGGGCCGGCCGGCGACGATGCCCTGGTGGGCGATACCCCGACCAAACCCTTCGGTGGCGGGGAGGAAATTGCATGGTCGGCCGACAGCCGCGGCGTGTTCTTCGCCGCGCGCAAGTCCGATGCCACCGAGCCGCGCTCGACCAACATCGACCTGTGGTTCAACGACCTGTCCGGCCGCGCGCCGATCAACCTCACCAAGGACAACGAGGCGACCGACACGTTGCCGGCGCCCTCGCCCGATGGCAAATGGCTCGCCTATGCGGCGATGGAGCGGCCCGGCTACGAGGCCGACAAGCTGACGGTCATGCTGAAGGACCTGGCCGCCGGCACGACCCGTGCGCTGACCACGGACTGGGACCGGTCGGTCGGCTCGCTCGCTTGGACACCCGATTCGAAATGGATCGTGGCGACCGCAGGCGATGTGCTCGACACGCCGGCGTTCCGTATCGATCCGGCGACCGGCAAGGTGGACAAGCTCGACCTGATGGCCGGCAACGAGGCGCACATCGGCGATGTCGTTCCGCTGGCGGGCGGGGGGCTCGTCTACACACGTGCCTCGATCGGCGCGCCCAACGAACTCTACCTGACCCGCGACTGGGGCCAGGGCATACCGCTGACCGATGTCGCGACCAGCACGCTGGGCGCGCGCGCGCCGATCGTCACCCGGCGCTTCAGCTTCAAAGGTGCGAACGGCGACACCGTGTGGGGGCAGATCACCAAGCTCGACGGACAGAAGGGTCCGATGCCGGCGATCCTCTACGTCCACGGCGGACCGCAGGGATCGTTCAACGACGCGTGGTCGACCCGCTGGAACCCGCGCGTGGTGGCGAGCCAGGGCTACGCGGTGGTCTCGGTCGATTTCCACGGCTCGACCGGCTACGGACAGGCCTTCACCGACAGCATCAACCAGGACTGGGGCGGCAAACCGCTCGAGGACCTGCAGAAGGGGCTGGCCGCCGCGATCGCGCTCGACAAACAGATCGACGGCGACAACGCCTGCGCCATGGGCGCGAGCTATGGAGGGTACATGATGAACTGGATCGAGGGCATGTGGCCCGACCGGTTCAAGTGCCTCGTCCAGCACGACGGCGTGTTCGATGCCCGCGCCATGGCCTACGAGACCGAGGAGCTTTGGTTCGACGTCTGGGAGCATGGCGGCAAAACCTACTACGAGGATCCCGCCGCGTACGAGAAGTGGAACCCGGTGAACCACGTCGACAAGTGGAAGACGCCGATGCTCGTCATCACCGGCGAGAAGGACTTCCGCATTCCCTATACGCAGGGGATCGCAGCGTTCACCGCGCTCCAGATGCGCGAGATCCCGGCGCAGCTTCTCGTCTTCCCGGACGAGAACCACTGGGTGCTGAAGGGCAAGAATTCGCTGCAGTGGCACGCAACCGTGTTCGACTGGCTGGCCCGCTATCTGAAGCCGGCCCGGTGAGTTCGAGCCGGGACGTCGCCAAGGCGCGCGGGGCGCTGCGCAAGATCGGCGGCGAACGGATTGAACGGCAGATTTTCCTGTGCGCGATATCCGACAAGCAGAAATGCTGCTCGCGCGAGGAGGGGACGCGCGCATGGAAGTTCCTGAAGAAGCGACTGAAGGAACTGGGGCTTGCCGGCAAGACGGTGCAGCGGACCAAGGCCAATTGCCTCCAGGTGTGCGAGGCCGGCCCGATCGCCGTCGTCTGGCCCGAGAACGTCTGGTATCATTCGTGCGACGAAGCTGCGCTGGAGCGGATCATCCAGGAGCACCTGATCGGGGGCGAGCCGGTCGAGGACCTGCGGCTGCGCGAAGCCGCCCCGGATTAGGCCCGCGGCGCAGACCGTATCGGCGCTAGCGGTCGCGCCAGGTGTCTTCCAGCGGGTCGGTGACCGAATCGTCGTGGCCGGTACCGTTCGACAGGAAAACGAGCCCCATCAGCGCGCTCGTCAGCATCATCGAGAAGCCGACCCCCAGCGCCACCGCGATGTAGAAGTGGATCGAAACCTCGGGCAGCGCAATCCAGAGATACAGCAGGATCGCCGCCACCACGACCGCCGTGATCGCACCCATGATGCGCATGATCCGCTTGAACCGCGCGAATGCGAATTCCGCTGTCCGCGGGTCGTCGAGGGGCGAGGGGCTGCTCACGAGAGGGCTTGTGGGCCGTGGGCGGGCGGCTGGCAAGAGCGCGGCTCGCAGCGCGCGAATCGCTTTCCTCCCCGATTTGTGGCATCCTTCGCGCCGACATTGACGAGAGAAGAGGGAGAGCCGCCGATGGATATCGCCCACCTGATCGCCCGCCGCGCCAGCAGCAAGATCGTCATCTGCGAAATCGACACCCCGATGCGGGAGGCGCTGGCCATGCTGGCGCGCAAGCGAATCGGGGCCCTGCCGGTGATGCGGGGCGGCGAGATCGCGGGCATCTTTTCCGAACGCGACGTCATCTACTGCCTTGAGGCGGAGGGGGAAGGGAGCCTCGCCAAAACGGTCGGCGAAGTGATGACCTCGCCCGCGATCACCGTCGATCCGGCGACGTCGATCGAGGATGCGCTCGAACTCATGACCCGGCGGCGCATCCGCCACCTGCCGGTGGTGCAGGGCGGGGCCATGTGTGGTTTCGTGTCGATCGGCGATCTCGTGAAGTCGCAGGTCGATAGCCTGGCGCAGGAGGCCGAGGCGATGAGAACCTACATCCGCACCGCTTGAGACGCGCCGCCCGGCACACTACATCTGCGACCATGGCCGAAACCCTCACCCTGACCGACAACGCGGCGAAGCGGGTCGCGGCGATCGCCGCGCGCCAGGCGAAGCCGGCGATCCTGCGCCTATCGGTCGAGGGCGGCGGCTGTTCGGGCTTCCAGTACAAGTTCGACCTCGCCGAAGCGCCGGAAGGCGACGATTCGGTCAGCGTGACCGATGGCGTGAAGCTGGTGGTCGACCCCGTCAGCTTCGACCTCGTCGCGGGCAGCACGGTCGATTTCGTCGAGTCGCTCGGCGGCGCGGCGTTCCGGGTGGAGAATCCTCAGGCAGCGGCCGGTTGCGGTTGCGGTTCCAGCTTCGGCATCTAGGGTCCCGGCGATGCGTATCGCCACCTTCAACATCAACGGGGTCAAGGCCCGCCTGCCGCGCCTGATCGAATGGCTCGAGGAAACCCGGCCGACGGTCGCCTGTCTGCAGGAGATCAAGAGCCAGGACGAGGGGTTCCCCTACGAGGAATTCGAGAAGATCGGCTACAAGGCCATCTGGCACGGGCAGAAGGGTTTCAACGGCGTCGCGATACTCGCCGACGGGGTGGACCCCGTCGAAGCGCAGCGCACGCTGCCCGGCGACCCCGACGACGAGCACGCCCGTTACCTGGAAGCCGACGTGAACGGGGTGCGGATCGTTTGCCTGTACCTCCCCAACGGCAACCCGGTGCCGGGGCCCAAGTTCGAGTATAAGCTGGCGTGGATGGAACGTTTACATATCCGGATGCGCGAGCTCTGGGCGCTGGAGATGCCGGTCGCCGTGGTCGGCGACTTCAACGTCATACCCGAGGACAAGGATGTGTGGTCGCCCGCGGCGATGGCGGCGGATGCGCTCATGCAACCCCAGTCCCGCGACGCCTATGCCAGGCTTCTGGGTGACGGATGGTCCGATGCGATCGACACGCTCAACCCACGCGGCGGAGTGTGGACGTTCTGGGATTACCAGGCCGGCGCCTGGCCGCGCGACCATGGGTTTCGCATCGACCATGTGCTGCTGAGCCCCGAGCTGGCCGACCGGTTGGTCGCAGCAGGGGTCGACAAGGAATATCGCGGCCGGGAGAAGGCCAGCGACCACACCCCCGTCTGGGTCGAGATCCGGGACTGACCGGCGCGGCCGCGCGATGGCGGCCGCCCCTTGGCGGTCAGCGGTAGAAGATGTGGCTGTCGATCGTCGCGCGGGCGATCTTCGTGCGGCTCCAGCTCGGCTTCACGTAGCGAGCATGGAAGAACAGGGCATCGCCGGCCTTGCTGTCCCACAGACCCTCGTGGGCGATGCGGGCGATCGCCTTGGCCCGGGTCCAGGCTGCAGAGCCGCGCTTGATGCCCGGCATCTTGCCGCCGCGCACGAACGAAAACTGCGACTTCTGGTAGACGACGCCGCAGTAATCGCCCGGGAACAGGCCGGATTCGCTGCGGTTCACGATGACCTGCGCAACGGCCAGTTGGCCGGCGAGAGGTTCGCCGCGCGACTCGAAGTAGATCGCCCCGGCGAGGCACTCCATTTCGCGCGAAAGGCTGGCGCTTGCCGGCATGTCGGCAACGAGTTCGGCGAGCGACGATGCGTCGGTGGGCGCAGCCGCCGCGTCCTCGGCTGCGGTTTCGGCGGGGAGGGGCTGGGCGACCTCCCGAGAAACGAAGTCGACCGGCTCGGTCGCGGGGACTGTTTCGTCGGTCAGTTCGACGATGGGGGCCGAGGTAGCGGCCGCCTTGGAGATCTCGCTTGATTCAGCGTTGGCGCCGGATCCGTCGGCGGTGAACAGGGTAAGTATTACGGTCGCGGCAAGCGCCGCGATGGTCGAGCGATGAAACTGCATTGATCCACTGGTTTAGGCGGTGGACGGACACTGTCGCAGGCCGGGACCCAATCGCATTCGTTCGCGTTGATAGCGGGTCCGAGTTATTCAGCCTGCCGGCCGCCCCCCGTCTGCGCGCTGACCGGATGACCCCATGTCGTCCAAGGCCGCCTGCGTCCGTGAAGGTCCGGCGCAGATAGATGCTGCAGGTGCGAAGTCAAATCAGCCGGGCAACGCTGCGACGAACCGTTCCCTATCTGGGACGTCCGCCTCAATTAACCATAAATCGGGGTCGTTCGCGCGGCGCTTTGCGATTCTGTCTGAAAAAAGGTTTGTATTATCAGTCTGTTGCAAGAGAGTACGTACGAAGATTCGGTTCCCGTCCGCTTGAGGTATGCGTTCGAATAGCGTCATAGGTTCATCGCGACCGATAATGACAACACCGATCGCACCGGCATCCGGGTCACCCTTCGCAAGAACCGTTGCGAAGCCGCCTTGGGCTTCCGCGATTCGCCGGATCGCGGTCACTTCGAGGTGCGCGGGGATGCGCGCGTCCACCGTTCAGGCCTGCCGATAACCGTCGAGCCCCGACAGGGGGATGCGCGACCGCATGAACGTTCCGGTTCCGCGCCCGACTTCGTCGCCGTCGGCATCAATAAGCCGGGACTCGGCAACAAACACTCGCTTTCGGCCGCTGATCCAGCGCCCCTCGGCCACGATCTCTCCGGCACGCACTGGCTTGGTGAAATGGAGGTTGAAGGATGTGGTCAGCAGGAAACGGTCGGTGACCAGCGTGTTGGCGGCATAGAACGCGGCATCGTCGAGCATCTTGAAATAGATCGTCCCGTGCGCCGCGCCGGCTGCATGGAAAACTGCCGGCTCTATCGTAAAATGCAGCCGCGATCGCCCCTCGCCGACGATTTCCAGGCGGGACGGGAACAATGCATTGACCGGCGCCGCGGCGTAGAGGCGCTCAAGCGCCCGGTGATGCAGCGCTGCACCGGAGCCGATTTCCGCGCCGCCGTTTTCATATGCGGTGTCGCTCGACTCAGGCAGCATCGCGGTCGGAGGCGTTGGTCAGGAGGGCATAGAGCGTTTCGGTATCGGGCGCTTCGGTCAGGGCGCGATGCATATGTTCGTCGCGCACCAATCGTGACAGCGCGGCGAGCGCATGCAGATGCACCGCCCCCGCGTTGGCGGGCGACAGTAATCCGATGACGAGATCGACCGGCAAACGGTCGGCCGCCGCGAAATCAACCGGCGCTTCGAGCTTCAGCAACGCGGCGACCGGACGGCGCAATCCCTCGATCCGGGCATGGGGCAAGGCGATGGAGCGGCCGAACCCGGTACTGCCCAGCGCCTCGCGCTCCATCAGTCCGTCGAGAACCTCGCTCTCGTCGAGCGCGTAAACCTTCGCGAATCGCCTCGCGAGGGCGGTGAGGATCGCGGCCTTGTCGACCGGGGCATCGACCCACACCGCCTCGGGAAGAAGCTTGAAGATAACCGGTGTCACCGTTTGCTGTCCGAAACGAGGCGCGTGTCAGCGCGGTTCGACCCAGCCGATCGAACCGTCGCCCCGCCGATAGACCATGTTGTGCCGGCCGGTCCCCGCATTTTTGAACAGCATCGCGTTGGTGTCGCGCAGGTCGAGCATCATGACCGCATCGGCGACGGACGCCTCGGGCACGTCGGCGGTTGTCTCCGCGATGATCGGAGGCGCGTCGCTATCCTCGACTTCATCGGCATCGGCGTCGGGGGCGGCGAAGATGGTGTAGGCGGCCTCTTCCTCGCGCGCGGCGTGGTGGGCCTGCTCGTGCCGGTCCTTCAGCCGCCGCCGGTAGCGGCGCAACTGCTTCTCGATCTTGGCCGCCGCTTGGTCGAGCGCCTGGTGCGCATCCTGCGCCGAACCGTGGGCCTTCAGGATCAGTCCGTGCGTCACGTGCGTCACGATGTCGCAGCTGAACGCCCCCGCGGGAGCCTTGCCGAACGTCACGTTGCTGGAGAGAGCGCGGCTGAAATGCTTGTCGACGATTGCGGTGAGGCGCTCCTCGGCATGATCCTGCAGAGCTGCGCCGGTCTCGATCTGGTGGCCCGAAACGCGAATATCCATCGTCGGTTGTACTCCTGTATTGCGACCCCCGGTTGAAACGTCAGGCAGCCCAGATAGCTCCCTTGATAGTGTCGACGAACGCCGCGTGGCGCGCCAATTCTTCGGGCGTGGCGGCATGCGGACGGGCTGGGCGGAAGGGCCGATCGCGCACGATGGCGGTCGTGATTTCGACCACTGTGCTCTCGGTCGCCGTCGAACCGAGCCCGAGACCGATCTGGCGGCCGCCGGTCAACTCCACATAGACTTGCGCCAGCAGTTCGGCGTCGAGCAGCGCGCCGTGCTTGACCCGGTGGCTACGGTCGATGCCGTACCGCGTGCAGAGCGCGTCGAGCGACAGCTTGGCGCCCGGGTGGCGCCGCTTGGCGAGCGCGACGGTGTCGATCATGCGCGTGAGGCACACCGCCTCCAGCCCGCAGTGATCGAGTTCGGCGTTGAGGAAGCCGAAGTCGAACCCGGCGTTGTGCGCCACCAGCGGGGAGTCCGCGATGAAAGCGAGAAGTTCGTCGCACTTCTCGCGGAAACGCGGCTTGTCGGACAGGAACGCCGCAGACAGGCCGTGGACGGCCTCGGCGCCCGCGGGCATGTCGCGGTCGGGATTGAAATAGGCGTGATACGTCGCACCGGTTGGCACCCGGTTGACCAGCTCGATACAGCCGATCTCGACCATCCGGTCCCCAGTCTTGGGGTCGAGGCCGGTAGTTTCGGTGTCGAACACGATTTCACGCATGGATGAATCCTGTATCGGACCGAAGCGCGAGGCTGGCAAGGGGCGGCGGGTGCCTTTTGCCGCCGCTTCAGCGTGCGTGTCGTGTTCCGGTCAGCCCGGCCACGAGCGCGACGACCGCCGCCTCGGTCCGCTCCATCGAGGTGCCGGTGTCGATCACGTAGTCCGCGCGGGCACGCTTCTCGGCATCGGGAACTTGGAGCGAAAGGATGTGGGCGAACTTTTCCGGGGTCATGCCGGGACGGGCGAGCACGCGGGCCCGCTGGGCTTCGGCAGAGGCGGAGACGACCGCCACCGCGTCGAGCGCATCGGCACCGCCCTTTTCATAGAGCAGGGGAATGTCGAACACGACGAGCGGCTCGCCGGCGTGCTCGATCAGGAACGCCTGCCGCGCCGCGCCGACCGCGGGATGGACGATCCCCTCCAGCCGGGCGAGCGCATCGCGGTCCCCGAAAACAAGTGCGCCGAGTTTTTCGCGCAGGACGCCATCGGGACCGGTCGATCCGGGAAAGGCCGCCTCGATCGGGGGAACGAGCGTGCCGCCGGGTCCCTGCAGTCGCCGGACTTCGGCGTCGGCATCGAACACCGGGATGCCGGCAGCCTCGAACATCGCCGCAACGGTCGACTTGCCCATTCCGATCGAGCCGGTGAGGCCGAGGATGAAGGGACGGCTCATCGCATGAGGATCCGGCGCAGCTCCTCGTCGTGCTCGCGCGGCGCGGCCATGCCGAAGAATTTCTCGAAAGCGAGTGCGGCCTGGCCGATGAGCATCACGAGGCCGTCGATCGTGCGATGCCCGGCGGCGCGGGCATCGCGCAAGAATTCGGTCTCCACCGGATCGGTCACGATGTCGTAGGCGATCGCGCCTGGCGGGGCGTGGCTCCAGTCGAAGGCCAGCGGCGGCTGCCCGTGCATGCCGAGCGGCGAGGCATTGACGACGAGGTCGAGGCATCCTTCGCGGTCGTCGAAAGCGAAATCGGTAGGATCGGCGAAATGCGCGAGATCGACCGCGTGGTGTTCGCCGCCCATGCCGAGTTCGTCGAGTATCTTCCGGGCCTTCGCTGGGTCCCGCCCGGCCAGCACGAGGACCAGATTTTCGCGTGCCAAGCCGGCAACGATCGCACGAGCCGCCCCGCCCGTACCGAGCACGCGCGCCATGCGAAACAGGTGCTGCGGCCTGAGATGCGTGCGAAGCGGCTCAACGAAACCGCCGACATCGGTGTTGGTGCCGATGAGCGAACCGGTTGCCTCGCGCACCACGGTATTCACCGCCCCGACTTCCGCCGAGAGATCATCGAGTTGGCCCAGAAGCGGAATTATCGCCTGCTTGTGCGGCATCGTGACGTTGCACCCGCGCCAGTCGGAGTCCTCGCGCCGCGCGGCAAGGTAGTCGGCTAGTCCCTCCGCGGTGACGTGGCAGGCGCGGTATTCCGCGTCGATACCCAGCCTCTCCAGCCAGAACCCGTGGATCGCAGGCGATTTCGACTGCGCGATGGGATCGCCGATCACCTCGGCATACGACCGGCTCATGCGGGCAGCGCACCGAGTTCGCGCAACGCGCCGAGCACCGGCAGCAGCGGCATGCCCAGTACGGTGAACTGGTCGCCGTCGATCCGCTCGAACAGCTGAACGCCGCGCCCTTCGATGCGGAAGACCCCGACGCAGTGGGAGACCGCCGGCCATTCGGCGTCGAGATAATCCGCGATGAATGCGTCCGACAGGACGCGGACCTGCAGCGTGGCGACCGCGCCGTGACGCCAGACCACAGCCCCGTCCCGCGCAATCGCGGCGGCCGAATGCAGTTGCATCGCCCGCCCGGAGAACGCGCGCAGATATTCGGCCGCCTCTTCGCGGGTCGCAGGTTTGTCGAAACGTCGCTCCCCCACGACGACCAGCGAGTCGCTACCCAGTACGAGGAGTCCCGGCGCGTCGATCGCAAACGCTTTTGCCTCGGCGAGGGCCAGTGCGATCTGGTCCGGACGCGCACCGGCGAGAGAGGCTTCGAGACCGCGTTCGTCCACATCCGCGGGCCGGCTTTCGAAGGCGACCCCCGCGGCTTCTAGCATCGCGCGCCGCGATGCGCTCTTCGAAGCGAGCACGAGAGTCATATCGGCTTCGGCCCGATTACCGGCGGGGTGTCGCGGCTGTCGCGCTCGGTCAGCAGGCGGATGACCGCCGCGGCGGTCTCCTCGATCGAGCGACGGGTCACGTCGATCACCGGCCAGTCGTTGTCGGCGAACATGCGGCGGGCGAAGCGGACCTCCTCGGCCACGCGCTCGGCATCGACGTAGCTCGTCTCCTGCCCTTCGGCGATCGTAAGGAGCCGGTTGCGCCGGACCTGGATCAGACGGTCGGGCGCGGTGGTGAGGCCGACCACCAGCGGACGGCGCAGCGTGAACAGCGCGGGCGGCGGCGGGCTTTCGACCACCAGCGGGATATTGGCGACCTTGTACCCGCGATTGGCGAGGTAGATGCTGGTCGGGGTCTTGGAACTGCGCGAAACCCCGGCAAGCACGATGTCGGCTTCTTCCCAGTCCTCGTGCGCGATACCGTCGTCGTGCGCGATGGTGTAGTGGATGGCATCGACACGGCGGAAATAGGCGTCGTCCATCGCGTGCTGGCGGCCAGGCCGCCCATGCGCTTCCTGGCCGAGGTGGGTTTCCAGCGCCTCGGTCACCGCATCGAGCACGGGCACCGCGGGCAGGCCGAGCATGACGCAGTGCTCTTCCAGCCGGGCGCGCGTCTCGTCGTTGACGAGAGTGAAGAGGACGAGGCCGGGATTGGCCGCCAGATCGGGCACGATCCGGTCGAGGTGCTGGCGGCTGCGCACCATCGGCCAGAAATGGCGCTGGACGTCGGTCTCGTCGAACTGCGCGAGTGCAGCCTTGGCAATCATCTCCAGCGTTTCGCCGGTGGAGTCGGACAGGAGGTGGAGATGGAGGCGGGTCATGTGGACAAGCGCGGGCATAAACCACGGGAGCAATCCGCGGACAACCGAAAGCGCCGATTCCGCCCCCAGTACGAGTCCGCCGCCGCCCGGTTTGTGGACAGGCCGGATGGCTTGTCCGCAGGCGCGGGATAACGGGGAAAACGTTGCGTTGACTCTGACTCGCCATGATTCTCGCGGCCGTCCGGCCTGTTCAGAACGGGAGAAATCGGGCAGGGCGCCGCTGTCCCCGAAATCCACAGGGCCAACAGACTCCATCTAAGATTCTTAGAATCTAATATGTTTGGGAATAGAACCGCGAATGGCCGGCCTTCTTCTCGATACCTTGCGCGGAAACCGGGCTGACCAGGTCCCGATGTGGCTGATGCGGCAGGCAGGCCGATACCTGCCCGAATACCGCGAGTTGCGCGCCGAAAAGGGCGGTTTCCTGGCGCTCGTCTACGATACCGAGGCGGCAGCCGAAGTGACCGTCCAGCCGATCCGGCGGTTCGGATTCGACGGGGCGATCCTGTTCTCCGACATCCTGATCGTGCCCTACGCGATGGGCCAGGACCTGCAGTTCCTTGCCGGCGAAGGACCACACCTCTCGCCCCGACTTGCCGATACCACGCTCAGTGCGCTGCAACGGGTGCCTGAGCGCCTCGAGCCGATTTATGCCACCGTGGACCGGGTGAAGGCTCTCATCGGCCCTCAGACCACCTTGCTGGGCTTTGCGGGCAGTCCGTGGACCGTGGCGACCTACATGGTGAACGGCGAGGGGTCGAAGGATCACCACGCGGCTCGGGTGATGGCCTACAAGGATCCCGGTGCATTCGGCGCGATCGTCGATGCCATCGCCGATATGACCGTGGACTACCTCGTCGGCCAGATCGAGGCGGGGGCGGAAGCGGTGCAATTGTTCGACAGCTGGTCGGGCAGCCTGGCGCCCGACGAATTCGAGCGCTGGGTCATCGCGCCCAATGCGCGGATCACGGCCGCGGTGCAGGCGCGCTGCCCGGGCGTGCCGGTGATCGGCTTTCCCAAGGGCGCGGGTGCGAAGCTCGCCGCCTATGCCCGCGAAACGGGCGTGGTCGCCGTGGGAGTTGACGAGACGATCGATCCGCTGTGGGCCGCGCGCGAGCTGCCCGCCGGAATGCCGGTGCAAGGCAATCTCGATCCTCTCCTGCTCGAGGCCGGCGGCGACCGTTTGGTCGAGCGGACGCATGCGATCCTCGAAGCGTTCGCCGACCGGCCGCACGTGTTCAACCTCGGCCACGGCATCGGCCAGCACACGCCGATCGACCATGTCGTCACCCTTCGCGACACGGTGCGCGCGTGGAGGGGGTGACGACCGCCACCGCGCGCCCTAAATGCGGCCCATGGAAAACGCCCTCGCGATGACCTATCTATGGCTCAAGGCCGGTCACGTCATCTTCGTGATCTTCTGGATGGCGGGCCTGTTCATGCTCCCGCGCTATCTCGTCTATCACCAGGAAGCGCTGGACCGCGGCGGGCCGGACTCGCCCGAGGTCGCCGACTGGATCGACCGGGAGAGAAAGCTCCTGAAGATCATCCTGCTGCCGTCGATCGTTGTCGTCTGGGTGCTGGGCATCCTGCTCGCCACGACGACCGGTGCCTGGTCCGAGCCCTGGCTGCATGCCAAGCTGTTCCTGGTGCTGCTGCTGTCGGGCTACCACGGCTATATGTCGGCCTACGCGAAGAAGCTGGCACGCGGCGAACGGTCGCTCACCGGCAAGAAGCTGCGGTTGCTCAATGAGGTTCCGGGCCTCGTGGCGGCGCTCATCGTCGTGCTGGTGATCGTCCGCCCGCTCTGAGGCTGGTTACCGGGCCCATACGACGAGCCGATGCGGACATGAATTGACCGCGCCCGGCGGCGCGCTTATCCAGCACCCACCAACCGGCTGTACCGGTCTCGCTTCGAGCGCAAGACCGGGTCGCGCTTTCCCCAAGCCCATCCGACCTGCCGGCCGCACCTGATACACTGACGGAAATACAGACATGCATCTGAGAGAACTCAAGAAGAAAGCCCCGGCCGAACTCGTCGCCATGGCCGAGGATCTGGGCGTCGAGGGCGCAAGCACGATGCGCCGGCAGGACCTCATGTTCTGCATCCTGCGCGAACTCGCCGAGGACGAGGAATACGAGGAATCGATCATGGGCGTCGGCACCATCGAGGTGCTGCAGGACGGGTTCGGCTTCCTCCGCTCGCCCGAGGCGAACTACCTCGCCGGGCCCGACGATATCTACGTCAGCCCCAACCAGGTCCGTAAATGGGGCCTGCGCACCGGCGATACGGTGGAAGGTGAGATTCGTGCGCCGAAGGAAGGCGAGCGCTATTTCGCGCTGACCGGCCTCAAGAGCGTCAATTTCGAGGATCCCGACCAGGTCCGCCACCGGACGAACTTCGACAACCTGACGCCGCTGTATCCGGAGCAGAAGCTGTCGCTCGACACCCTCGACCCGACGGTGAAGGACAAGTCGGCCCGGGTGATCGACATCATTTCGCCGCAGGGCAAGGGCCAGCGCGCATTGATCGTCGCGCCGCCGCGCACGGGTAAGACGGTGCTCCTCCAGAACATCGCCAAGGCGATCACCGACAATCACCCCGAGGTGTTCCTCATCGTCCTGCTCGTCGACGAGCGGCCCGAGGAAGTCACGGACATGCAGCGCAGCGTAAAGGGCGAGGTCATCTCCTCGACCTTCGACGAACCCGCCACGCGCCACGTCCAGGTCGCCGAGATGGTGATCGAGAAGGCCAAGCGCCTGGTCGAGCACAAGAAGCACGTGGTGATCCTGCTGGACAGCATCACCCGCCTCGGCCGCGCCTACAACACGGTGGTGCCGAGCTCTGGCAAGGTGCTGACGGGCGGTGTCGACGCGAACGCGCTGCAGCGGCCTAAGCGCTTCTTCGGTGCCGCGCGCAATATCGAGGAAGGCGGCAGCCTTTCGATCATCGCCACCGCGCTGATCGACACCGGCAGCCGGATGGACGAGGTCATCTTCGAAGAGTTCAAGGGCACCGGCAACAGCGAAATCGTGCTCGACCGCAAGGTCGCCGACAAGCGTATCTTCCCCGCGCTCGACGTAGGCAAGAGCGGCACCCGCAAGGAAGAGCTGCTGGTCGAGAAGGACAAGCTGTCGAAGATGTGGGTCCTGCGCCGTATCCTCATGCAGATGGGCACGATCGACGCGATGGAGTTCCTCCTCGACAAGATGAAGGACTCCAAGACCAACGAGGACTTCTTCGCGACGATGAACCAATAAGTTCGCCGCGATCTGGAGGGGATGGACGTGAGGCGTCTGCTTTATCGCAGCCGGGCGACAGACGGTGTCGGAACCGCCGAGGTATTCGACATCGTTGCCGTGTCGCAGCGAAACAATCCGGACCGCGGGATCACCGGGTTCCTGATGCAGGACGGCGACCGGTTCGTACAGTTCGTGGAAGGGCGAGCAGCTGCGGTCGAGGTGCTTCTCGACGATCTGGCGCACGACACGCGGCACACGGGTCTCGAGATACTGTACGACGCGTCGGGCGAAGAGCGCTGGTTCGCGGGCTGGGACATGAAGCACCTCATCACCTTCGGCGGGACCCCGGCGATGGAGGAATTGAGACAGGTGCTGGGATCGACCCCCGAGCGGGCCGAAGTGCTGGCGCTGGTCGACGAGTGTCTGTCGGGCTGACGTCTCGCCGAAAAGACATATCGGATGTTTGTGGCCCGGGGGTAGCTAGCCGTTCGATTGAGCGAGTTGCGCGCCCATCGTTTCCCAGACCTTGTTGATCGCCTTCAGCGGGCGAACCATCACCTTGAAATCGGCGATCATGCCGTCGTCGTCAAAGGTGATGATGTCGACGCCATTGACGTGGATGCCGTCGAGTTCGGTGACGAATTCCAGCAGCGCATGATTGCCTTCGCCGAATTCGCGAACATACTCGAACTTGTCGGTATTAAGAACGACTCCTGCCGCCGCGAGGTAGGCGACCACGATGTCGCGCCCTTTCTGCGGCGTGTGGACGACCGGCGAATGGAACACTGCGTCTTCGCGGATGATTTCCGCCAGATCGCCCGGCTTGTTGCCACCGGCGATGACCCGGTGCCATAGTTCGAGACCCTTATGCGCCATGGCTTCCCTCCTCTGCCAAAGAAGTGGCCACGCTATCAGCGCAATCGAGCGTTGGCGAGCAGGCCATGACGATGGACGCGCTGGCTCGGCTCGAGGCCGCCGTCGACGCTTTTCGCGCGCGCGATTTTGCGCGGGCCGTCGAAGGGCTGCGGCAGGCTGCTGCCGAGGTTCCTGCTGAAGCTATGCCGTGGGAATTGCTGGCCAACGCCGAAGCTGCGACCGGCAATGATCAGGCTGCGATGGCCGCGCTCGATCGGCGACTCGCTCTCGATCCGCGCAACATCGCTGCGTTGCTGCTGAAGGGCCAGTTGCTCGAACGCGAAGGCGACCGGCGGGCGGCGGACGCCAACTATCAGGCAGCGATCAATCAGGAAGCTGCTGGCGGCGCCTGCCCGCCACAGATGCGCGGCGCGCTTGGCCACGCGCGCGCCTTCATCGCGGAAAGCCGGAACCGCTACGCCGAATACTTGCGCGACACGATCGGCGAACCGCCGACCGCCCGGGTGGCGATGGCGCTCGATCTGCTGGCAGGAAACCGGGAGGTGTTCCTGCAGCAGCCTTCGGTGTTCTACTTTCCCGAACTTCCGCAGCGCCAGTTCTTCGAACCAGAAGAGTTCGCCTGGCTCGAGCCGATGCTCGCCGCGCTGCCGGCCATGCAGGCGGAACTGGAAGCGGTCGAAGCGGAGAAGGGCGGCTTCGCCCCTTACGTCGTCGCTCAGCCCAACCGTCCGCTGCCCAACAACCGGCTACTCGACGATCCGGCCTGGAGCGCGTTCTGGTTCTGGCGGCAAGGGGCGATGGTCGATGAGAACGCGGCGCGATGCCCGGCGACGATGGCTGCGCTCGAACATGCACCCATGCCGCGCATCGAAGGAAGGTCGCCGGTCGCGCATTGGTCGCGTCTTCAGCCCGGCGCGCACATCGCGCCGCATCACGGAATGCTCAATACGCGGCTGATCTGCCACATTCCGATCCGGACTGCCCCGGCTTGCGTTCTGCGGGTCGGCAACGAAGTACGCGAATGGCGGGATGGCGTGCCGCTGATCTTCGACGATTCGATCGAGCACGAGGCGCGCAACGGCGGGGACGGGGTGCGCACCGTGCTGCTGTTCGAGATTTGGCGGCCGGAAATCGCCGAGGACGAGCGCGCGGCGCTGACCCAGCTATTCGCGACCATCGCCGCGTACGATGGTTAGGCCGCGCGCTGGAAGCTCGCGGCCTGCGCCAACTGCCAGCATCGCGCGTAGGCGGTCGCATCGGGATCGGCGATCAAAGCGCCGTCTTCGAGGAAGCCGTAGATATCGTCGATCGGCGCGGCACGCGCACTGTCGAGCCGTTCGTTGATGTGGCAGGGGGTGATCTGCCACGGGCTTTCGAGTCCCATCGCCACCACCATTTCGCGCAAGCCGTGCAGTGTCGCCCGCTGGAAGCGTGCGACCCGCTCGGCCTTGTCGGGAACGACCAGCCCGCGCTGGCGCGTGGCGTCCTGCGTGGCGATCCCGGTGGGGCAGGTGTCCTCGTGGCAGCGCATCGACTGCACGCAGCCGAGCGAGAACATGAAGGCGCGGCCCGCGTTGCACCAGTCCGCGCCCAGCCCGAAGTTCATCGCCATGCCGGCGCCCGAGTGGACCTTGCCCGCCGCTGCCAGGCGTATCTCGTCCTTGAGCGATGCCCCGACAAGCGCGTTGCGGACCAGGATCAGCCCCTCGCGCAGCGGCGTGCCGACCCGGTTCGACAGCTCCACCGGCGCGGCGCCCGTTCCGCCCTCGGCCCCGTCGACGACGATGTAGTCGAGGCGGATGCCGGTTTCGCGCATCGCCTTCACGATCGCGAAAACCTCGTGCGGCTGGCCGACACACAGCTTGATCCCGACCGGCTTGCCACCCGACAGATCGCGCAGTTGCGCCGCCCATTCCAGGAGCCCCACCGGCGTGGAGAAGGTCGAATGGGCGGCAGGCGACACGCAGTCCTTGCCCACCGGCACGCCGCGCGCCTCGGCGATTTCCTCGCTGACCTTCGAGGCGGGCAAGACGCCACCATGGCCGGGCTTCGCGCCCTGGCTGAGCTTGATCTCGACCATTTTCACCTGATCGATCTGCGCGGTGTCGGCGAACCGTTCGGGCGAGAACCGACCGTCGTCGTCGCGGCATCCGAAGTAGCCGCTGCCGATCTCCCAAACGAGATCGCCGCCGTGCGACCGGTGATAGCGCGAGAGACCGCCTTCGCCCGTATCGTGGTAGAAATTGCCGGCCGCCGCGCCCTTGTTCAGCGCCATGATCGCATTGGCGGACAGCGAACCGAAACTCATCGCGCTGATGTTGAGCAACGAGGCCGAATAGGGCTTCGCGCACTGGCTGGAGCCGACGTCGCACCGCCATTCTGCGGGCGCCGTCTCGTTCGGGACGATCGAATGGGCCAGCCACTCGTATTCGGCCGAATAGACGTCGAGCTCGGTACCAAATGGATGCGAATCGAGTTCGCCCTTGGCACGGGCATAGACCAGCGCGCGCTCGTCGTGATTGAAGGGGCGGCCTTCGAGGTCGGATTCGACGACGTAGGCGCGGGCGTAGGGACGCAAGTCCTCCATCAGCCATCGTACCCGTGCCAGCAGAGGATAGTTGCGCCGCAGCGTGTGCTCGTCCTGGAAGAAATCCCACACCGCCAGCAAGAGCAGCGGCACCGTGGCGATCAGGCCCCAGCGCCACCAGATCGCGAACACGACCGTCAGGATCAGCAGGATGGCCGGCAGAGCGAACCGCGTCGCGAACCCGTTCGACCAGCGCAATTGCGCCGTGTTGATCACTTGGCGAGATGCTCGGCGAAGAAGGCCTCGGTCCGCGCATCGGCCGTCTGCGCCCCTTCCTCGTCGCGCCGCTCGCCGAACTGCGTGGCGAACCCGTGATCGAGCCCTTCGTAATCGTAGAGCGTGACCTTGGGATGGTCGTCCAGCCCCTCGTGCATCGCCCTCTGCGCGGCTGCGTCAACGAAGCCGTCCGCGGTCGGGATGTGGAGCAGGAGCGGGTGCGCGATCGCGTGGGCCTCGCGCAGCAGATCGGGGATGCCGACCGCATAGTAACCGACAGTGGCATCGACGTCGGTCCGCGCTGCGGTCATGAATGCAAGACGGCCGCCGAGGCAGTATCCCACGGCCCCCACCTTGCCGCCGCCGATCTCGCCTCGCGCCCAGCGAATGGTCGCCTCGATGTCGCGGATGCCTTCATCCTGGTCGAACTCGCCCATGAGGTCGAGGCCGCGCTGCATCTCGGGCGCGATGTCGGGGTCGAGCTCGATGCCGGGCTCGATGCGCCAGAACAGGTCTGGCGCAACGGCCAGGTAGCCTTGTTCGGCCAGGAGATCGCACTTGCGCCGGATGCCCGCATTCACGCCGAAGATTTCTTGGATCACCACGATCGCGGCCATGGCTTCGCCCTCGGGGCGGGCGACATAGGCTGCAAAGCTGTCGTCGCCCGACAGCGTCTGGATAGTGGCGGATGCGGTCATCGAGGTTTTCTCCCGGGTCTTCGTCTGCAATCGTAGGCCTTGCCAAGCGGACCCGGCAAGCCAATGTGTTCACGTGCACAACGGAGAACGCGCGATGAAGGTCCACGTAGAGATCGACTGCACCCCCGAGGAGGCGCGGACCTTCATGGGCCTGCCCGACGTAAACAAGGTGAACGATGTCTATGTCGACGCCGTAACCAAGGTCATGAAGGGCGCCGGCAGCATGGAGAAGCTTCAGGAGTACGCCCAGCAGGTCGCTCCGATGGGCCAGATCGGGCTCAAGATGTTCCAGAACTTCATGGAAGGTGCGGCGGCCGCGAACTCTGCAGGAGCCAAACCCAACAAGCCGGACTGAAGCCGCCTCGCCGCACCAATCGATGGACACGATTTTCGCGCTTTCGAGCGGGTCGCCGCCCGCGGGGATCGCAGTCGTGCGAGTCACCGGCCCGCGCGCTTCCGCTGCTCTCGAGACCCTCGCGGGCCGTTTGCCGGCCGCCCGGCGAGCGACCGCGGCAACTTTGCGGGGCGACGACGGGGAGGTGCTGGACCGGGCGTTGGTCCTCTGGCTGCCGGGGCCGGGGACGGCAACCGGGGAGGATACCGCGGAGCTCCATCTACACGGCGGGCGAGCGGTCGTCGCTGCCGTGGAAACCGCGCTTGCGGCAATCCCGGGCCTGCGAAGGGCCGAGGCCGGAGAATTCACACGACGGGCGTTCGTGAACGGGCGGATCGACCTGTCCGAAGCGGAGGGTCTTGCCGATCTGCTGTCAGCCGAAACCGAATTGCAGCGGCGCGCCGCGATTGCGATGGCAGACGGGGCCCTGTCGCGGTTGGTCGAGGGGTGGCGGGAACGGTTGCTCCATTTGTCGGCAATGGTCGAGGCGGCGCTCGATTTCGACGACGAGGACGATGTCGGCGAGCTTCCATCAGGGTTCGGCGATTCCGTCTCGGCTCTGTTGGGTGAAATCCGAACTTGGTTGGATCGTCCGTGCGCGGAAGCGTTGAAAGAAGGCTTTCGGGTCGTACTGGGCGGCTCGCCAAACGCCGGAAAGTCCAGTCTATTCAATGCCCTGCTCGAGAACGAGGCGGCGATCATCTCCCCCACCCCCGGAACGACCCGGGATGTGCTGGAGCGATCGGTGTCCATAGCGGGCGTGGCATTTACGCTGGTCGATACCGCTGGCGTGCGGGGTGAAACGCCCGACGAGATCGAAGCCTTGGGAATTGCCCGCGCGCGAGAACAGTTCGCACGCGGCGATCTCGTCCTCTGGCTCGGCCCGGAAGGGGAGGGACCTAGGGATGCCTGGGAGATCGATGCAAAGGTCGATGCCACAGGCGACCGCAAGTCCTGTCCGAAAGTTCGCGTTTCGGCGCTGTCCGGCCAGGGTCTCGACGAACTGAAGCTTAGGCTGGTCGACGAGGCACGGCTTGCTCTGCCGCGACCGGGAGAGGCCGCCCTCAACAAGCGCCAGCATGATCTGCTTGGCGATGCCTTCGAAAGTTTGATAGATTGCCGGGCGAATACCGATCTGCTCCTTGTTGCCGAGAACCTGCGAATGGCGCGGGTGGCGTTCGACAAGCTTATCGGAAGAGCGTCGACCGAGGACATGCTCGACACGCTGTTTGGACGGTTTTGTATCGGCAAGTGATGTTCCACGTGGAACAACCGTCGCCCTCAGCCTTTGACCGGCGATTCCGTTCCCGGTATCGGGTCCTGCATGTCGAAATTCGATGTTCTTGTCGTTGGGGGTGGCCACGCCGGTGTCGAGGCCGCCGCAGTCGCGGCCCGGATGGGTGTGCGTGTTGGCCTCGTTACCTTCGATCGCGAGACGGTCGGTGCGATGAGCTGTAACCCGGCCATCGGCGGTCTGGGTAAGGGGCATCTGGTTCGCGAAGTCGACGCGTTCGACGGGATCATCGCGCGCGCTGCCGATGCGGCCGCGATCCATTACCGGATGCTCAATCGATCGAAGGGGAGTGCGGTCTGGGGCCCACGCATCCAGGCGGACCGTCGCTTGTTTAAGGCAGCAGTTCAGCAACTGCTGGCGAAGCAGGGCGATCTCACCATTATCGAGGGAGAAGCGGCAGGGCTTGTGCTGGTAAGCGGTCGGGTTGCCGGTCTCGATCTGGCAGATGGGACACGGCTCGAAGCGCCGCGCGTCGTTCTTTGTACGGGGACCTTCTTGGGCGGTAAGATGTTCCGGGGGGAGGAACGTTTGAGCGGTGGCCGGATCGGTGAGGGCGCGGCGCACCGTCTGGCGGCGCAATTGCGCGACTCCGCCCTGCCGATGGCGCGTTTGAAGACGGGTACGCCGCCCCGCCTCGATGGGCGTTCGATCGATTGGGCGCGACTGGTCGAACAACCGTCGGACATCGAACAATGGACGATGTCGCCGCTCACCGAGCGGAGAGGCAATCCCCAGCTGGCCTGTGCGATCACGCGCACCAACGCCGAGACTCACGCGATCATCCGTGGGGGTCTCGATCGGTCTCCCCTATTCAGTGGCGCGATTGGTGCCGCCGGTCCGCGTTATTGTCCCTCGATCGAGGACAAGATTCACCGCTTCGGAGACAGGGACGGCCATCAGGTGTTCTTGGAACCCGAAGGTCTGAACACACACCTGGTTTATCCGAATGGGATCAGCACCTCGCTCCCGGTGGATATCCAGTTGGCTATGCTGAAAACGTTGGAGGGTCTCGAAGAGGTAGAGATGGTGGTTGCCGGGTACGCGGTCGAATACGATCACATCGATCCCCGCGCTCTCGATCACTCGCTTCAAGTTGGTGCCATTCCGGGATTGTACTGCGCAGGGCAGATCAACGGGACCACGGGCTACGAGGAGGCCGCCGCGCAGGGGCTGGTCGCAGGGCAAGCTGCCGCCGCGGCGATCCAGGGCCAGGCGCCGGCTGCCATGGACCGTTCGAATTCGTACATCGCAGTAATGGTGGACGATCTGACCCTTCATGGGGTCAACGAGCCGTATCGGATGCTAACTTCCCGCGCCGAATATCGACTGAGGCTTCGCGCCAATAACGCGACGACTAGGCTTTCACCTGTTGCCGCAGCTTCGGGTTGTCTTGGGGAGGAGCGAGCCCGGTGGTTTCGAGGTCGGGAAGAACGACGTTCCACGTGGAACAGTTTTGCACGAAGGATGCGGACATCAAATGAGCTGGCAAAACTCGGTATAGATGTTGCCCCCTGCGCGTCGGCGCGGCCGCTCGGCACTTGGTTAGGGCAACTTGAAGCGGATCCTGCGTCTTTCAGGGGAGTTTTTCCGGGGTCGAAACAAAGTGACCACGAATTACTGGACGAAATTGTCGAGGATGCGCGCTACGCTCCATACGTCGCTCGGCAGGACGCGGAAATTCGGGACTTGAAAGCGAGTGGAGCTCTGAAGATTCCGGACGGTCTTGCATATGAGTCCATTCCAGGTCTTTCGAATGAAATGGTCGAGCGACTGAGTGCATCTCGTCCCGCGACGTTGGCCGATGCCGGTCGTATCCGGGGCGTTACCCCAACAGCGCTGGCCGCACTTATGGTGCATTCCAAGAGACTATTGGAAGCATGATTTCTAGCGAGGAAGATGCGCTAACCTTCGTAGGCGAGCACCATAGCGATGCCGTCCAGCGCAAGCTGGCATCGTTCGTCACAGCCCTACAAACAGAGAATAAGAAACAGAACCTCGTATCGGCGCAAAGCCTCAATAGTGTTTGGCAAAGACACATTGTGGACAGCTTGCAACTCGCACGGTTCGTTCCACGTGAAACCCTTGGCCCATGGATCGATCTTGGGACCGGCGCGGGCCTTCCCGGGCTCGTGATGGCCATCGCGCGGGAGGACGCCGAGATCATCCTTGTGGAGTCGAGAGCAAAGCGAATTGAGTGGCTGAAGGGTCAGATTGCTTCTCTCAATTTGCCCAATTGCGTTGTCCGTGGGGCTCGCCTCGAAACACTGGATCCAATTCCCGTTTCGGTGATTTCGGCGCGGGCTTTCGCGCCACTGACTAAACTTGTGCGCCTAGCTGCGCGCTTTTCCACACCCGACACGATATGGTTGTTGCCCAAAGGCCGATCCGCGGCGCAGGAAGTAGCAGAACTACCCCCTCGACTAAGATCGTTGTTCCACGTGGAACAATCGGTCACCGACCCCGATGCGGGGATAATCGTCGGTAAAGGCCTGGAGGCGAAGGCAATATGATTACGATCGCGATCGCCAACCAGAAAGGGGGGGTGGGTAAGACCACAACCGCCATAAACATCGCTACGGCGATGGCAGCGACGGGTTGGAAAACCTTACTGATCGACCTCGATCCTCAGGGTAACGCATCGACGGGCATGGGAGTCGGAACCGCGGATCGGGAGCGCTCCAGTTACGAGCTCCTTGTGGACGGCGCATCTCTGATGGAGTGCATCCAGCCTACTTCAATCCCCGGTCTCGATTTAGTTCCCGCAACGGTCGATCTGTCCGGCGCCGAGGTCGAACTCGTATCCGTCGACGACCGAACTGCAAGGTTGACCAGCGCTTTGGAAGGCCATCGAGGCCACGACATAGCGTTTATCGACTGTCCGCCGTCGCTCGGTCTTCTCACGCTTAACGCGTTGGGTGCAGCCGACACGCTGTTGGTGCCGCTCCAATGCGAATTCTTTGCCCTCGAAGGCCTGAGTCAGCTCCTGCAGACGGTGGAGCGGGTCCAACAGCGTTTCAATTCCGAATTGGGCATCATTGGAATCGTCTTGACCATGTTCGACCGACGTAACCGCTTGACCGATCAGGTCGCCGATGATGTGCGCGATTGCCTGGGTGGGCTCGTATTCGAATCGGTCATTCCGCGAAACGTCCGTCTTTCGGAAGCACCTAGCCATGGCCTACCGGCCCTGGTCTACGATCATAATTGCGCGGGCAGTCGCGCCTACATGGCACTCGCACGCGAGCTGATCGGGCGGCTGCCGGAAGAGAGGAGGGCTGCATGAGCCAACCCACCGATCCGATTCGTTTCTCGATCCCCGAACGGCCGAAGGACGACAGTCGCAAGCGCCTTGGCAAGGGACTGGGTGCGCTCTTGGGCGAAACGCGCCGCGAGGAGCCGCTTGTAAAGGGCGGCGCCGCTGAAACTGAGGAGGGTGGACCCCGTTCAGCGATTGCGCCATCCGGGCTCGCGTCGCTGGCAATCTCCGCGATCGAACCATTGCCGGGCCAGCCGCGAACACGGTTCGACGACGCGGCTCTCGAGGAGCTCGCAGCGTCGATCGCGCAGCGCGGGGTCATCCAGCCTATCATCGTACGTCCGCTCGCGGGCGGGCGATACCAGCTGGTCGCCGGCGAGCGCCGCTGGCGCGCGGCGCAGAAGGCCCGGCTGCATGAAATACCCGCCCTGGTCCGCGATCTCGACGAGCGAGAGGTCAAGGCGCTGGCTCTCATCGAGAACCTGCAACGAGAGGATCTCAACCCGGTCGAAGAGGGCAGGGCGTACCATCGCCTGGCGGAAGGCGAGGGCATGACCCAAGCCGAAATCGCCAAGCTCGTCGACAAGTCGCGCAGCCACGTTGCGAACCTGCAGCGCCTTCTCCAATTACCCGAAGCAGTTCTCGCCATGGTGGAAGACGGGGCTCTTTCGATGGGTCACGCCCGCGCGCTGATCGGCAACGAGCACGCCGCTGAACTGGCGCAACGCGCTGTTCGCGAATCGCTATCCGTCCGCGACGTCGAGAAACTTGCGCGAAGGAATAGCGACCAATCGAAGGAGGAGGGCAGGGGCGGCGCGCGCGCTCTAACCCGATCGGCCCGCGATCCGGTCAAAGATGCCGACATCGCGGCCGTGCAACGCCACCTCGAGGAGTTCCTCGGACTCAACGTGCGGATTAAGACCGATGCAGACCCGCGCTCGGGTGCCGTAACGATCCGCTACCGAACGCTCGATCAACTTGACCTTGTTTGTCAGAGACTTACTGGGGGCGATATTTGAAGCGCCGCCAATCAGGCGTGCGGCAGCCTTAAAGAGCCGGTAAGCAATATCCCCTAGAGGCGCTGGCCAATGGGGGTGATCCGCCTTTCTTGGGTATCGATTCGGCGCTGCGCAATTGCGGCGACGGCGGGACTGTGCGCGTTGACGACCGCGCCCGCCCATGCAGCCGGGAACCGCACGACGAACACCGTTGAAGTCTACGCAACCGTCCTCAGCTCGTGCCGCTTGATCACCAAGCCGCTTGTGTTCGGTACCGCCACGGCTCGCGAGAAAACGAAGCGTGCTTCGGTGAACGTTTCGTTCCGCTGCAGCCCCGGCACGATCTATACGGTCGGCATCGACAACGGCCTCAACTGGGACGGCACGACCCGCCGCATGTGGGGCGGGCAGGCCGAGGGCCAGGTCTGGTACGCCGATTACCGGCTATACCGCGACCCCGCATACCTCCTTCCGTGGGGCATGGGTCCGACCGAACGCCTGGCCGGATTGACGGGCGTGCTCGGCCTCGAGACGATAACGATCTACGGCGAAGCTTCACTGAAGAACGTACGCGAGGCGCCGTACCAGGATACGGTGACGGTGGTCGTTGACTTCTGAGCAAAGGTGATGCGCTTGGGTACGCGCCTCAAACCTTTGTCCACAGCCCTTGGTTAAAAACCATCGGCGCTTTTACCGATCGTTAACCATGAAACCCTAGGTAACTCTGCGTAATGCGACGCAGAAATCCGCGTAACCATTAGCAATTCTGCAACTAGTGCTGGCGCAATGGCCATGACGGCAAGTTTGGAAGCCAGCATTTTTTTGGGGATCTAAGAACCATGCGCAAGATTGCTATCATCGCCGCCGCGGCCACCGCCGCTGTCGCTTCGCCCGCCCTCGCCGCCGGTCAGACCGCCTCGGGCACCGTCGACGTCCTCCTACAGGTCACCAATTCCTGCAGCGTGAAGGCCGAAGCCCTCGCGTTCCCTGCGATCAGCGATTTCACCGCTGCCACCAACGGCAGTTCGCCGACGCTCGTCAACTGCACGCTCAACGCGCCGTACACGGTGTTCGTCGACTACGGCCAGAACGCCGGGTCGACCACGCAGCGGAAGCTGAAGTTCGTCGATGCCTCGAGCGCGACGCACCTCATCAACTACAACGTCTACACCACGACCGCCCGCACCACCGAATGGACCCCGACCACCGGCGTCTCGGGCGTCGGGACCGGTGCCGACCAGCCGATGACCCTGTGGGGCACCGTACCCGCGCAGGCGTCGAAGCCGGCCGGGGGGTACAAGGACCAAGTGGTCGTCACCCTCAACTACTGACCTGATGGAGAGAAGAATGATCCGCCGCGCCAACACCCTGTGCAAGCTCGCGCTCTCCGCGGCGGGCGGATCGTTCTTCCTCGCACCGGCGGCTCTGACGGCCGGCGCCAGCGACATTGGCGTAAACGCGCCGGTGTCGCCGACCGGTGCGGCGCTGAGCATCACGCCGCTCCGCATCGAATTCGACCGTGGCGCCAACGGGGCCACGGTCTATCTCACCAACGAATCGGTGCGCGAGCTAGCGGTGCAGTCCCGCCTCTTCGCCTGGTCGCAGGCGGATGGCGAGGACAAGTACGCGCCGAGCAGTGAACTCACCATTTCTCCGTCCATTTCGATGATCCCGCCGGGTGAAACCCAGATCGTTCGCGTCCTGCGCAAGGGTGCGGGCTCGCCCGGCGAAAAACGGTTCAGGCTGGCTGTCGACCAGTTGCCCGACCCGACCCTAGCGCGCGACGGCCAGGCCGAAGCGCGGATTCGCTTCACTCTGCCGGTGTTCCTCGATCGGGACACGGCCACCCCCGAGCAGCTTGCCTGGCGGGTGCAGGACGATCGCCTCGTGCTCGCCAATACCGGCGGCCGCACGGCGCGCATCGCCAACCTGACGGTGACCGCGGGAGGGCAACCGGTCCAAGTGGGCAGCAACGTGCTCCGCTACGTGCAGGGCAACTCGACGATCGCCTGGCCAATCGAAAGTGGTTGTTCGAAAGGGGCGGTGCGCGTCACCGCGATGATCGACAACCAGACGGTCGATGTCCAGCCCACGTCCGTGTGCAGCTAGGCATCTCCTTGCGCTGATCGCGGCCACCGGCGCCGCTTTCCTCGGGCCCCCGGCCCGCGCGCAGGACGATCCTTTCGCCCTTCCCAAGGACCTGACGGTCCAGAGCGTCGCGCTGAGCGAAGCCGCGCCCGGTCTTTCCGAGATCGTGGTCGACGGGCGTGCTCGCGCGCGCATGGTCTCGCTCAGTGGAACCGGAGACGATATCGCGATCGACGCCGGTGACGCGCGGGCCGCCGGCCTTCCCGTCCCGCAGGGGGTGCAGGGTCCGGTCAAGTTGTCGGACCTCAAGGTGTACGAGTGGCGCTTCGACAAGTTGCGCCAGACACTTTCCGTCGCGCTGTTCCGCAAGAGCGACGGCGGCAACTTCCGCGACCTGACCGCACAGGAGCGCCGCGAAGGACAGAGTTCGCCGCTCCTCGCCCTGCGCATCGATTACGACCTCAACGCCGCCTGGTCGCCAGGCGACAGCGTGCTCGGCGGCTTTGCCGAGGCAACACTCGTCCGCGGCAATCTCGCTGCGTTCACCAGCTTGCGCGCGACCACATCCCCCGGGCCGAGGTCGGACGCGATCCTCCGGCTCGACAGCGCGATCCGTTGGGCTGGAGAACAAAAGGGGATCATCGCAACTGCGGGCGATTTCGTGAGCGCCGGGTCGCAATCGCAACGCGCGGTGCGAATGGGCGGCCTGCAGATCGCCAGCGATTTCGACCTGCGACCCGATCTCGTCACCATTCCGCTGCCGGCCTTCAGCGGCCAGGTCGCGGTACCGACGACCCTCGACATCGTGGGTGCAGACCGGCGCTACGAAGTCGGCAAGATCGAACCCGGTGAATTCACGGTTCGCAACATTCCGGTCGCACCGGGACGGGGCGAGCTGTCGGTTGTGCTGCGCGACACTTTGGGGCGCGAGACGATCCAGACCGCGCGGTTCTACAACTCGCGCGATCTCCTGGCCCCGACGACGACCGGATACGCAGTCAATGCGGGTTTCGTCCGGCGACGGTATGGCGAACGCAGCAACGACTACGGACAACTCGCCGCCTCCGCATATGTCAGGCGGGGGATTTCGTCCGTCCTGACCGTGGAGGGAAGCGGGGAGTGGACCGCCGGCCTGCTCAATGCAGGCGTGCGCGCCGATTTCGTCGTCGGCGGTTTCGCCAAGGCCATGGTCGAGGCTCGGTACAGCCGTGACGGGGGAGCTACGAGCGGCACTTTGCTGTCCGCGACTGTCGAATCGGTCGGGCCCCGCCTCGCGCTGGCGGCCGGTGCCGTCGTGCCGTCCGCCGGCTATCGCGACGTAGCGACGAAGCTTGGCGACCCGGTGCTCAACCGGCGTTACTTCGCCAACGCCTCCTACCGGCTGGGTGCACAGGCGCAGGCGCAACTTTCCTTCGTTCGTGAAGAAAGTCGCGCCGACCGCTTTCGTCTTAGCCGACCGCGTCAGACCAACTCCGCTCGCGCGAATTTCGAGACCCAGGTCAGCAATCGTCTGCGGATGTATACCTCGGCGGGATATCGCTGGGGCTCGGGCGAACGCGACTTCGCCGCATCGATCGGCCTGTCGTTCAACATCGGGCCGGAGCGCCACGCGGCGGCATTCGTAACGCACAACGGCGGGCGCACGAGCGGGGGCGCGACCTTCCAGAAGGACGACCTGCGCGAAGGAGACTTTGGCTACCGGGCCACCGCCAGCCTGTCCGAGAACACGCACCGCCTGGGCGGCGAACTCTCGTGGCGGCAACGCGGTTTCCGGCTGGTGGGGCAGGCCGAGGAAGTGAACGGCCAGATCGCCGCGCGCGCGAACATGCGCGGATCGCTGATCGTGGCCGGTGGCGGGGTATTCGCGCGCAATACCGCGGGATCGAGCCTTGCACTTGTGCGGACCGGTGAGGTGGGCGGCGTGCCGATCACGTACGAGAACAGGCTGGTCGGCTACACCGACAAGAACGGGCGGCTGCTCATCCAGAATGTCGCGGCCCAGGCCGGGGTGCGGATCGACGTGGATGCCGACAAGCTGCCCGTCGACGCGCTGGTCCGCTCGACGGAAAAGATCATCCGGGTTGCCCGGCGCTCGGTCGCGCTGGTGCAGATCGATGCCGTGCGGTTCGTGCCCGTGCTCCGCGCGCTGGTGGATCCGACCGGCAACGCCCTTCCGGCGGGCCTGCCGGTGCGCGCGCAGCCCTCGGGCGATCTGGGCCTGACGGGATTCGACGGCATGGTCGAGCTCAACGCCGGCGCGCGCGAGAAGCGGCTGATCGTCGGCCGGCCGGGTTCGGCCTGCGTCGTCGAACTGGCCGGTATCGACCTCGAGAAGGACGACGCTGCGCCACTCGTCTGCACGCCGCGAGCGATCGCGGCGGAGGGTGATGCGTCCTATACAGCGGTCGAGGGATCGCGCGCAAAGGATCGCTCGCGCGGCGACCGGCGTAGGGCGCCTGCCATCGCCGCGCGGAATTGATCGCGCCCTACTTGCTGTAACGGATGCGCTTGTCGGAAACCGTTTTCGTATGGCGGACCGGCGCCGGGTGGTGGACCGCCTTCGTCCGTGTGCGCTGGATCGTGCGGGCGCGGACCGGCACGTCGACCCATTCCTCGGTCACGGTTTCGCGCACGACCTGCTGCTGGGGCACCGCCACGAGAACGGGTACGTAAGCGACGCCGCCGTATCCGTATTCATAGCCGTAATTGTATCCGTACCCGTAACCGCCGGCCGCGCCGTAGCCCGGGTATCCTGCACTGTAGGCATATCCGTGTGCGCCGAAGCCGCCGCCCATGTAGCGGTCGAGATACCACGAGCATTCGTCGCTGCGCTTGATCTTGCCGGCCGCCCCGATCGCGGCGCCGATGGCAAGGCCGGCGAGTCCGCCGACGCCCGCACCGATCAGGGTCCCCGCGAGACGTTCGCTGTCGTAAGCCCGGTTGCCGATCACGCCCCCGGCCACGGCGCCGAGCAGGCCCGTGATCACGCTTGCGCGTTCCTCGCGCTTGCTGAGGCCGCGGGTGCGCGCCTGGCAGTCGTCGAGCCATGCCGAGCGATCGAACCGCGGCCCGGCAGCGGCAGGGTAAGGCGCGGGATATGAACCGGGGCCGGGAACGCCCGCGTGCGGATAGGGAGAAGGGTAGGGTACGGCCGGCGGCGGGGGGGGCGGAAGCGGCAGCGCCGCGCCCGCGTCGTACCACTCCATTGTCGCCTGCCCGGCGGGCTGCATGACGGGCGCGCCGGCAACGACCGCGCCAGCCGGAACCGCATACTGATAGGGCACCGCCGGATCCGGGCCGTTCTGCGCGAAGGCGGGCGCCGATAAGATAAGGCCGGCGGACGCGATCGCGGCAGGGACAAGTCGAGCGGGGCGAAGGCGAGTAGCGGTCATGCAGATTTCCCTGTTCTGTGCCCGCCGACCGACGAGTATCTGACCCGAGTCGCCGCGCGTTAAAGGAAAATTTAGCATCGCCGCCCGCGCCCGCCCAAGAAGGGAGCGCGGCGCTGTCCCGAAACGGGTCGTTCCGCGTCGCTTCGGGAACTAGATGCGGGTCGCCAGCATCGCAGCCAACGCCTCGATCCCTGCTGCATCTTCGCCATCGAAGCGCGCGAGGTGGGGGCTGTCGAGATCGATCACCGCAATTACATCCCCGTCGCGGATCACCGGCACGACGAGTTCGCTGCGGCTTGCCGCGTCGCAGGCGATGTGTCCGGGGAAGGCGTGGACGTCCTCGACAAGCTGGGTTTCGCCGCTCGCCGCAGCCGCTCCGCAGACCCCGCTCCCGAAAGGAATGCGAATGCACGCGGGCCGACCTGCGAACGGACCGAGCACGAGCCCGCCGTCTACCATCCGGTAGAACCCCGCCCAGTTGAGACCGGGCACATACTCCCACATTAGGGCCGCAACGTTGGCCATGTTGGCGATCCCATCCGGTTCGCCATCGGTCAAAGCGGCGGCGGCATCGTGCAGCTGGCGGTACAGCTCGGGCTTCGCCAGTTCGGCGTCGGGGCGGAAGTCGTACATCGCGGCCCGCCCTAGCGCACCGCGCCGTTGCCGCAAGCGCCGCACGCGCCTAATGCTTGGGACATGACCACCGGCCGCAAGATCCTCGTCGGTGTCCTCGTGGCGATCCTCCTGCTCGTCGGCGTGGTCACCTATCTCCTCCAGCCCGACGAAGCCAAACAGCCGATCGGCACCCTGACCGGGACCGACCCGACGCTGCTGCGGCCGCGCTACGAGACCATTCCCACGGTCGGTATCGCCGAACCGGTGGGTTGGAAGGCCAACGAAGTCCCCGTCGCCGCGCAGGGCCTCGCGGTCACGCGCTTTGCCGACGGGCTCGACCATCCGCGCACGATGCACGTCATGCCGAACGGAGACGTTCTCGTCGCGCTGACCAACGGCCCTGCGGGCCGGGGCCCGGGCGGCATCACCGGGCTCGTGATGGGCTGGCTGTTCGAGAAAGCCGGTGCTGCCGCACCGTCCGCGAATGCGATCGCCGTTCTGCGCGACGCCAACGGCGACGGAAAGGCCGAGCGGGTCGCGACGCTGACCAACGCGGCGCTGTCCTCGCCCTCGGGCATGGCGTGGAAGGACGGCACGCTCTACGTCGCCAACCACGATGCGCTGCTGGCTTTCCCGTATAAGGAAGGCGCCACCGCGCTGACCGGCACACCCCGCAAGCTGATGGACCTGCCCGCAGCGGGCAACCATTGGATGCGCAACATCCTCCTCTCGCCCGACGGGACCCACATCTATGTCGCGGTCGGATCGGCGTCCAACGTCGGCGAACAGGGCATGGACGTGGAGGAAGGCCGCGCGGCGATCTGGGACTACAACCTCGAAACCAACCGCCAGCGCCAGTTCGCGGGCGGCCTGCGCAATCCCAACGGCCTTGCGATCAGCCCCTGGAGCGGGGAATTGTGGACTACGGTCAACGAGCGCGACATGCTCGGCAGCGACCTGGTTCCCGATTACCTGACCAATGTGCCGATCGGCGCGCAGTATGGCTGGCCGTGGGTCTGGTGGCGCGACAACTTCGACGACCGCGTCGATGCGCCGACACCGGGCTGGTTCAATCCCGAATACATCCGCCTGCCGCGCTACGCTCTCGGGCCGCATGTCGCCGCGCTCGGCCTTGCCTTCACGGGCAACGGATCCACGCTGGGCGACCGGTTCGCGAGCGGCGCGGTGATTGCGCGCCACGGGTCATGGAACCGGGAGCCCAAGTCGGGCTACGACGTGATCTACGTGCCGTTCGATGCGCGCGGCAATCCGACGGGCGAACCGATCCCGGTCCTTACCGGCTTCTTGTCGAAGGACGGCGAGACCACGAAGGGCCGCCCGACCTGGGTCGCATTCGCCAACGACGGCTCGCTGCTCGTCACCGACGATACCGCGGGCATCGTGTGGCGCGTCACCGCTCCAGGCGCGGCCCCTTCCCCGGCGATCGAGCGCGTCACCGGCGCCCGGCTGCCGCCGAAGCGCGAACTGCGCGGGCAGGAAGCGACCTTCGGGGCGGAGGATTACGCCCGCGTCACCAACGAGGACTGAGGGCTTTCTAGAACGCGCGGCCGGCGCGGCCGGCGAGCTCGGTGACGAACTGCCACGCCGTGCGCCCCGACCGCGCGCCGCGTCGCCGCGACCATTCGAGCGCTTCGCTTGCGTCCCACGCAAGCCCGAGCGAATCGGCGTAGGCGGCGACGATGGCCAGGTAATCGTCCTGCGATGCGGCGTGAAAGCCGACCGATAGCCCAAAGCGGTCGGACAGCGCCTGCAGGTCGTCCAGTGCGTCGCGCGGGTTCACCGGATCATCCTGGTCCGACAAGCGCTTCGGGACGAGCGACCGTAGGTTGCTGGTGACGGCCAGACGCACGTTGACTGGTCGCGCCTCTACACCGCCTTCCAGCCAAGACCGAAGCTGGCGGGGGCCGGCGCTGTCCCCGTCGGCAAAACCGAGGTCGTCGAGGTAGACAAGGAAGTTGCGGGATACACCTTCCAGCGCGGAGAAGAGCGTGGGCAGGCTCGCGAGCGCATGCGGTGCGACCTGCACCAGCGCCAGGTCGCCACCGCTATCCGCCGCCGCCGCACGTGACGCAGCCCGGACGAGCGCGCTCTTCCCCATTCCGCGCGCGCCCCACAGCAACATGTCATGCGCCGCATGGCCGGCGGCAAGCCGGGCGACGTTGCCGACGACGGTGTCCTTCTGCCGGTCGATGCCGCGCAGTTGGTCGAGCGCAGGCGCTTCGATGGCGGGCACTGGACGCGCTGCTGCACCGTCCCACACGTAGGCGGGGGCAGCGGTCCAGTCGACAGGCGGCGCTGACGGCGGCGCGATCCGTTCGAGCGCTGCGGCGATGCGTTCGCCAAGTCGCTCGAACGCCTCGGACTGCGCGGCCCTATCGCTCATCCGGCGAGCTGCTCGGCCGTGAGTTCGTACAGTAGGCCCGACCCGCCCCGGGCCGATGCGACGAGACCCAGAGCCTCGGGTACGATCTGCTCGGCGAAATAGCGCGCGGTGACCGGCTTGGTCGTGGCGAGCGCGGGGACTTCGCCGGCTTCGACCGCGCGTGCCTGTCGCTGCAACTGCCAACCCGCGACTGCGACCGCGCACATCGTGGTGAACGGCACCGATCCCGCCAGCCGGTCGTCGAGCGAAGCCTCGCCGCGCATCCATTGCGCCGTCGCGCGGCATTCGGCGGCCAGATCGCGCAGCGCGCCATCCGTTTCGCGCTCGACGTCGCCGAGCAGGCGATCCAGCGCCTCGCCGCCTTCGAGCCCCAGTTTGCGGGTGACGAGATCGGCCGCCTGAATGCCGTTGGTGCCTTCGTAGATCGGGGCGATCCGCGCATCGCGGTAGTGCTGGGCGGCACCGGTTTCCTCGACATAGCCCATGCCCCCGTGGACCTGCACGCCGAGGCTCGCGACTTCGACCCCTATGTCGGTGCCCCAGGCCTTCAGCATCGGCACCAGGCATTCGCCGCGCGCCGCGGCGGAGGCATCGCCCAGCGTGCCCCGGTCGACCTGACCCGCCGTGTAATACAGCAGGGCGCGCGTAGCTTCCGTCAGCGCCTTCATCCGCAGCAGCATCCGCCGCACGTCGGGATGGTCGGCGATCGCGATGGCTGCGCGGTCGGCGGCACCGGCGCGCGCGCTCTGCACGCGGTCGCGGGCGTAGGCCATCGCCGCCTGCGTCGCGCGTTCGGCGATCTGCACGCCCTGGTTACCGACATTGATCCGCGCGTTGTTCATCATCGTGAACATCGCCATCAGCCCGCGGTGTTCCGCCCCGACGATTTCGCCGATGCATTCGTTGTTGTCGCCGTAGGACATGATGCAGGTGGGTGACGCGTTGATGCCGAGCTTGTGCTCTAGGCTGACCGCGCGAAGGTCGTTGCGCGGGCCCAGGCTGCCGTCGGATTTCACATGGTACTTGGGCACCACGAACAGCGAGATGCCGCGGCTGCCCTCGGGCGCATCGGGCAGGCGGGCGAGCACGAGGTGGATGATGTTTTCGGCGAGTTCGTGATCGCCCCAGGTGATGAAGATCTTGGTGCCAGCGATCCGGTACTTGCCGGCGTGCTCGCCATCGATAACCGGGGTGGCCGTCGCGCGCAGGGCTCCGAGATCGCTGCCGGCCTGCGGTTCGGTAAGGTTCATCGTACCGGACCATTCGCCGCTGATCATCTTGGGCAGATATGTTGCCTTCTGGTCGGCCGAACCATGCTGCTCGAGTGCATCGATCGCGCCTGTCGTGAGCATCGGTAACAGGTTGAACGCGTAGTTCGCGGTGCCGAGGTTCTCGAGCACGTTGCATCCCAGCGCGAAGGGCAAACCCTGACCACCGAAATCCGCCGGCCCGGCGATCGCGTTCCAGCCCTGCTCGACGTAGTGCGCGTATGCGTCGGCGAACCCGTCGGGCAGGCGGACGACGCCGTTCTCCAGCTTGGCGCCTTCGGTGTCGCCGATCCGGTTGAGCGGTGCCCATTCGCCCGCTGCGAACGCGCCGATGCCTTCGACGATCGCTTCGACCATATCGGGTTCGGAGGCGGCGAACCGTTCGCTTTGCGCGAGTTCGCCGATGCCGGCGTTGACCGACAGGGCAAGCAACTGGTCGGCGGTGGCGGGACGGTACACGGGGGCATTCTCCTTCTCGGGCGACTTGCCGGAGTTGTCCATCGCTTATAGCGCGTGGGGATGGACGGCAAATACGCTACGGAAACGCTCGCCGCGGACGATTCGGGAATCGCACGGGCCGCTTCGATACTCGCGTCCGGCGGGCTCGTCGCGGTGCCGACCGAAACCGTCTACGGCCTTGCCGCCCGGGCCGACGACGCCGCCGCGGTGGCGCATATCTACGAGGCGAAGGGCCGGCCCGGTTTCAATCCGCTGATCGTCCATGTTCGCAGCCGGGCCGAGGCCGAAGCGTTCGCGACACTCCCGCCGGGGGCCGACGTCGTGATGGCGCAGGCGTGGCCCGGGCCCTTGACGTTGGTGTGCCCCTTGAGGGTCGGTGCCGGTCTCGCGCCCGCGGTGACTGCGGGTCTCGACACCGTCGCGCTACGATGTCCGGCGCATCCGGTGATGCGGGCCGTGCTGGATGCTTGCGAACTGCCGCTCGCCGCTCCGTCGGCCAATCGCAGCGGCTTCGTCAGTCCGACGAGTGCGGCGCACGTGCTCGCGACGCTCGACGGCCGGATCGATGCGGTGATCGACGACGGGTCGGCTTGCCCCGGCGGAATCGAATCGACGATCCTCGCCATCCGTGCCGATGGAGCGTGGGACGAATTGCGCCCGGGCCCGGTGGACCTGTCGGGACTCCGCCGCTTTCTCCGGCCGGAGAGCGACGCACCTGTCGGGCGCGGGGATGCGGGGATCGAAGCACCCGGGCAACTCGCCAGCCACTATGCGCCGGGCAAACCGGTCCGGCTGGGCGCGCGATCGGCGCGGGAAGGCGAGTTCATAATCGGGTTCGGCGAGATCGCAGGGGACACGACCCTTTCGGCAACTGGCGATCCGGTCGAAGCGGCGTCGCGGCTCTACGCCTGTCTCCATCTGGCGGCGGCATCGCCCAAGTCCCGGATCGCAATTGCGCCGGTACCGGATGCCGGTATCGGGCGGGCAATCAACGACCGGTTGCGGCGCGCGGCCGCCTGACCGATCCTTAGCGGCCGGGCGCGTAAGGGACTTGCGGCAACATGACCTTGATCTCGGCATTCACGGCCGACAGCTCGTCGCAGGCGCGGTGATCGCGGTCCGAGATGCACTTCTTTTCGAGCTTGTCGCGCTGGCGCTGCAGTTCGCCGAGGCGCTGCTCGCGCTTGCGGAGTTCGCGGCCGCGCTTCTCGTCGGCTTCGGACTGGCTGGTGGTCGCCAAGTCGACCGCCTTCGAAGCGACTTTCACCGGCGCCGTCGCGACGTCCACCAAGGTACTGGCGATGCACCCCGACAGGGCGAAGGCCAGCAGGGGGGCAAGATAGGGTGTAGGGCCGCGCATCGGTTGCAATCCTTCGATCGATGCGCAGCCCTACGGGGGACACCGTTGCCGGTCGATGAATTATTGCGGTGTTGCCGGCGGCGACGGGGCGGGCGGGGGCGTGGGGGCGACGGGCGGGGTCTCGCTCGAGTTTCCGGCGCCGCGCGCATCGTCCCGGACTGTTCCGCGTTCGCAGGTCAGCGTACCCGACCCCATCGACTTGATGGTGCAGCGCGCCGATCCGGTGACGGTGACGTCGCCCGAACCCATGATCGTGGCCTCGACCGTACCGTCCGATGCGAACGCCGCATCGCCCGAGCCGGCGATCGTGACTTCGGCGCTCTTCGCGTTCAGACCAGCCATGTCGGCGGTGCCGGACCCGGCGACGGTGAGGTCCAGCGCATCGGCGGTACCGGCCGCGCGGTAAGTGCCCGACCCGGCGATGGTGACTTCGAGCTTGGAGGCGGCGACCCGTGCGGTGCGCGCAGTCCCGCTGCCGGCGATGACGACTTCGGGCTTGCCGGCCAGCGACGCGGCCTCGATCGAGCCAGATCCGGCCAAGGTTATCTTTTCGAGGCCCGGCATCGTGACGGTCACGGTGGCCTTCCCACGGTCGTTCGAACCGTTTTGACGCATGATGCCGAGCGTATCGTCATCCAGCGTGAAGCGGAGCGCTGCGACCGCTTGCGGGTCGCCCGAGACATCGATCGAAAGCGTCCCGCCATCCTTCACCACGACGCTGTCGGGTCCGGCGAGAACGATCCCGGTCGGCGTCTTGCCTGCAGTGTCCAGTTCCGACAGCGGCACACCCTTGTCGCCGTTGATCGTAACTTTGCCGTTGCATGCGCCCGCGCCGAGCGCGGCGGCCATGGCGACGACGGGGGCAACGCCCCTGAAGATTCGATTGAACATGGTCGGGGCCTTTCCTCGTTATCCGTATTGGCGATCTAATACAGCAAGACCCCGCGGGCAATGGCCGCCGGTCGGTTCGCGCATGTCGCTCGTCGATGCAGCGCGCATGCGAAAAGGGCGCTGGCCGATCCGACCAGCGCCCCGTTTGTGCATCGAGAAGCCAGGTTCATGCTTCCTCGGTGTTCTCGTAATACTGCGGCGCGTGTTCGCGCAGCACATTCAGGATCTTTTCCAGCGCGGTCGGCTCGTCGGTCTTTTCCATCGCGGCAAGTTCGCGCGCGAGGCGGCTCGAGGCGGCCTCGAAAATCTGGCGTTCCGAATAGCTCTGTTCGGGCTGGTCTTCCGGGCGGAACAGATCGCGGGTCACTTCGGCAATGAGCACGATCTCGCCCGAGTTGATCTTTGCCTCGTACTCTTGGGCACGGCGGCTCCACATGGTGCGCTTGACCTTGGGCTTGCCCTTCAGGGTCTCCATCGCTTCCTTCAGGGTCTTGTCGCTCGACAGCTTGCGCATGCCGATCGATTCGACCTTGTTGACCGGAACCCGAAGCGTCATCCGCTCTTTTTCGAAGCGCAGGACATAGAGTTCGAGCTGCATGCCGGCGATTTCCTCGCTCTGCAGTTCGATCACCCGGCCTACCCCGTGCTTGGGATAGACCACATAGTCGCCGACATCGAATGCGAGGGCGGGGGCGGAAGTGGCCATGTGCGTCCTTTCTGCGGCACGGGCGACCAGCGGTCAGGCGCTCCGGCGACCGGACCCCACGACGGGCGCGATCGGACCGGCGGTCCTGGCGAAGCGGCGGTTGTCGTGCCTTCTTGCGAATACTCACGCGCCGCGCCGGGAATCGGCGGGGCGTTTGGTCAATTATATAACACTATCGCAACAAAATTTCCACCCCGCCCGCGAGCGGAGTGCGACAGACGCGAAATGTTGCGAACCGGGACGAAACGCCCCGGCGCCGAAGTCAGTCGCCTTCGCCGGGTTCGGGGGTAAAATACGCCTCGTACTTGCCGTCCTCGCCCTTGTGCTCGTCGGCGTCGGGCGGCGGGTCCTTCTTGGTGGTGATGTTCGGCCATTCGGCGCTGAACTTTGTATTGAGCTCCAGCCATTTCTCGAGGTTGTCCTCCGTGTCGGGCAGGATCGCCTCGGCCGGGCACTCCGGCTCGCACACGCCGCAGTCGATGCATTCGGACGGATTGATGACGAGCATCGTCTCGCCTTCGTAGAAGCAATCGACCGGGCAGACCTCGACGCAGTCGGTGTACTTGCACTTGATGCACGCGTCGGTGACGACGTAGGTCATTGGGGCGGGCCTTCCTCGGGCTGTTGTCCAGATGGCGCTGCTAAGGCGACTGGGGCGTGCGGGTCAAGCACGCGATAGCAGGCCTGCGCTTCGGCGGGCGGTCCGCGTCTAGAAGGCAGGGCGAGAAGTTCGATCACGCGGACTCCAGCGGGCAGCGGCAGGGTCAGCGTATCGCCGACCGCGACCAACTGACTCGCGCGGGTCACGCGGGCCCCGTTGCGCCGGACATGACCCGCAACCACCAGGTCGTGGGCAAGGCCGCGGGTCTTCGTGAACCGCAACTGGCACAGCAGCTTATCGATCCGCACTGGCAATTGCCCCTACCGCACGAGACCGGCCAGCGCGGCGAAGGCACTGCCTTCGCGAACGGCGGCGGGCTTCGGCGTTTGCTCGCGCCGTGCAGGGCGCCACGTCCAGTGATCGGGCGCAGGCGGGCCGAACGCCCCGTCGCGGAGGGCGCGACCGCGTTGCACCTTGAACCCGGCAGCGCCGAGCAGGCGCGCCCAGCTATCGTGCGTGAGACCGGTCGATACGGCGAGCGCAGGATCGATGGCGAAATGACGGGTGCGGGCTGCGGTGCGGGCCTCGTGCGCTGCGCGCACCAGCTTGTCGGCGATATCGACGCGGACCGCCTGCGCGCCGGCGGGGCGGTAACCGGCCGGCAAGCGCCTGCCGGGCTGGGAGAGGACGGGCGGCATCTGTTCTGCAATCGGTCGTGGATCGATGCCCGTTGCATGCAACGCAGTCCGCGCGGACGGCTTCAGCAGCGCCGGGGCGAAGACGTCGAGCGCGCCGAAGACGACGCCAAGACGGCGCAGATACGGGCGGGCCTCCTTGGGAAGGTGGTCGACCCCCGCCTTTTCGCGCGCAACGGTACCGTGTCCGGCTACCAACGCGAGCAGAAGCGCCCGCGCCTCGCTGCCGCCCGCCTTGTCGCGGGTCGCAGCGTCGAGCTTTTCGAGCGGGGCGATCGGGGCGAGCCGTTCGCGCAGCCAGCTCTCCAGCCGCTCGAGAAACGCGGCCCGTCCCTCCGCCGGCAGCCCGGCCAGGTCCTTCGTTGCGGCAATCCGCGGGCGGGCGACCGGGCCGCCCTCCAGCCGCGCAAGCTCCCGGCTCCGCCAGCGTATCGCGCCGCCTGCCAGTTCCAGTTCGGACAGGTCGAGCGATTCGGCGCGTTTCGCGAGCAGCCGGGGCAGCGCCTTTTCCGCGGCGGCGAGCAGCATGCGGCGATCCTCGTGATTCGCGCGTGGGTCGACTACGAAGCGGAAGCCGTCGAGGTGTCCGATCGGTTCGTCCTCTACCGTCACGACGTCGTCGGCTTCGATTGTGACGGGCAGCAGTGCGGCATCCTTGCCCAAGCTCTTCATCAGTATGGCGGTCCTCCGGTTCACGAACCGCTCCGTCAGCCGCGCATGAAGCGCATCCGACAGGCGGGCCTCGACCCCGCGGGCGCGCGCGGCCATCTCGTCGCGGGCCAGCACCCAGTCGGGGCGCTGCGCAATGTAGGCCCAGCTCCGGATCGCGGCGATCCGCCCCTGTAGCGTATCGATATCGCCCTGCGGCCGGTCGAGTTCGGCGATCCGTGCAGCGACGTAGTCCGCCCCGAGCACCCCGTGGCGCAGGTCCTGCCACAGCCGCGCGACGAAGCGGGCGTGCGTATCGGGCCCCGACTGGCGGAAATCCGGCAAGCAGCACGCTTCCCAGAACCGCCGGACGAGACCGGGGCCGCGCACACCTTCCGCCATCGGATCGTCGGCGAGGCGCTTCAGCACCGCGAGATCGATCGCTTCGGGTGCCTTCATCAGGCCCGGCTCCCCCGGCGCCGATTCGAGGTCGGCGATGAGCGTGCCGATGCTGTCGAACCTGGGCTCGGCTTCGCGCCAGTACAGGCCGGTCAACGGGGCGAAGCGGTGTTCCTCGATCGCATAAACTTCCTCGTCGGTGAACTCGGGCGCGGTCCCGCCCGCTCCGGACAGGGCGCCGAAGCTGCCATCGGTCTGGTGGCGCCCTGCGCGTCCGGCGATCTGCGCCATTTCGGCCGGGGTCAGCCGGCGCTGACGCACTCCGTCGAACTTGGTGAGGCCGGCGAAGGCGACATGGCGAACGTCGAGGTTGAGGCCCATGCCGATGGCGTCGGTTGCCACGATGTAATCGACCTCGCCCGACTGGAAGAGCGCGACCTGCCGGTTGCGGGTTTCGGGGCTCAATCCGCCCATCACCACCGCCGCGCCGCCGCGGAACCGGCGCAGCATTTCGGCAACGGCATAGACCTGTTCCGCCGAAAACGCGACGATCGCGCTGCGCGGCGGAAGTCGGCTCAGCTTGGCGCTGCCGGCATAGGTCAGCGTCGAAAAACGTGGACGGGTGACGATCTCGGCCTTCGGCAGCAATTGCCGCACCATCGGCTCGAGTGTCGACGAACCCAGCAACAGGGTTTCCTCTCGTCCGCGGGCATGCAGCAACCGGTCGGTAAACACATGGCCGCGCTCGCGATCGGCGCCGATCTGGGCCTCGTCGAGCGCGACGAAGGCGTGTCCGCCCCCGAGCCGAGGCATGGCTTCGGCGGTACACAGGAAATACCGCGCGTCGGGCGGTTCGATCCGTTCCTCGCCCGTAATGAGGGCGACCTGTTTCTCGCCCTTGATGGCGACGACCCGGTCGTAGACCTCGCGCGCCAGCAGCCGCAGCGGGAAGCCGATAGCGCCCGACGCATGGCCGCACATCCGCTCGATCGCGAGGTGGGTCTTGCCGGTGTTGGTCGGCCCGAGGACCGCCTTGATCGTCGCGCCGTCAGGGGAAGGCTTCACGTCTGGCAATGTGGCATCGCCCGTCCCCGGCTACAACCGCGCGCCCGTCGCAGCCCACAGCCCGTGCCCGATGTGCGACCGCCGGGACGATTTTAGGCGGCTATTAACTTCATTTCGGCAGGGTTTTCGGGCTAAGGACCCCGCCGGGTCCGGGTCGCGCCGGTAGGGATCCTGTGCGCGGCCCGTCGAAGATGGAGGACGCGCTGTTCCAGCCGCGTGAGATGGACGCATCGGGGCACGGCCCCGCAGACGGCGTGCCCGGCTGGCGCGCCGCCGCGCTCACGCATTCCCAGATCGCCCGCGCCCGTACCGTCGAGGACGGCGACCGCGCGGTCCTGCGCCGCGTGCGCGGCATCGGCGAACGATGGGACGCGTGGCGTTGGCGGGCGGAGGAGAAACTCGCACGCGTCGACCTCGCACCCGACCTCGCGCAGGGTATCGGCAGCCGCCGTTGGTTTCGCGGGCTCGGCACCTTCATCGGTCTCAGCGCATTCAGTCTCGCGTTCTGGCCCGGCTTCGCTCCGCTCGAGGCGGCGCCGGCCACGCGGGTCGACGATGCCGTGCGCGACGAGTTTCGCAGCCAGATGATCATGCCGCTCGCGCTGGGCGGCGACAGCGGCCGGCGCATGGCTGCGACGCAGGCGGTCGCTCCGCTCAAGGCCGCGCCGGAACGGCCGCGCATCGAGGTCGTGGCAACGCTGGCGAACGGCGACAGCTTCGCCCGCATGCTCCAGCGCGCGGGCATCGGCGGCGCGGATGCCGCGCGCGTGCTCGGCCTGGTCGGACAGGCGATGCCGGTCGACGAGATCGCTCCGGGTACCAAGATCGACATCACCCTCGGCCGCCGGCCGGCGCCCGGCACAGCGCGCCCGCTCGATGCTCTGGCGTTCCGCGCCCGGTTCGACCTCGCGCTCGAGGTCGCCCGTGGGGACGGCGGAGGGCTCGCGCTCGAACGCAAGGCAATCCGGGTGGACAACACGCCGCTGCGCATCCGCGGGGTCGCCGGCAGCAGCCTCTATCGCGCGATGCGGTCGGCGGGTGCGCCGGCGGGGGCTGTGCAGGCCTATCTCAAAGAACTGGGCCAGCAGGTCGACCTGGACGACGGCGTCCGGCCCGACGACACGTTCGACATGATCATCAGCTACAAGCGCGCCGCAACGGGCGAGCGGCAAGCGGGCCAGCTGCTCTACGCCGGCATCGAACGCGGCGGGAAACCCCGCACCCAATTGATGCGCTGGGGCAGCGACGGCAAGTTCTACGAAGCCTCGGGCGTGGGCGAGCAGCGTAGCGGGCTGCTGCAACCGGTCCCGGGGCGGATCACCTCCAGCTTCGGCATGCGGCGCCATCCGATCCTCGGATATATGCGCCGTCACGCGGGCATGGATTTCAAGGCGAGTTACGGCCAACCGATCGTCGCGGTGACCGACGGCCGGGTACTCAGCGCCGGGCGCGCGGGCGGCTGCGGCAATACGGTGCGGCTGGCGCACGGCGGCAATATCCAGACCCGCTATTGCCATATGAGCCGCATGGCGGTCGCCGCCGGACAGAGCGTGCGACGAGGGCAGGTGATCGGTTATGTCGGGTCCACCGGCCTCTCTACCGGCGCGCACCTCCATTACGAGATGTATCGCGGCGGGCAGCCGGTGAACCCGGCAAGCGTTGCCTTCGTCACCCGGGCCCAGCTGACCGGCGAGAACCTGCGCCGGTTCCGCCAAGTCCTCGCGCAATTGAAGACGGTAGGGGCGGGCGCCGCACTGTCCGACCTCACCCCGTCCGCCGCCGAGGCTGACAGCGACCTGCCCGTTCGCGAGATCGACCGGCTGGGCGAATAGGCCTGCGGTAATTGCACGGCCGCGCCGCTTGCGGCAGAGCGGGCAGCGATGACCGCCGCCTATCCGAACCTCCGCCTCCGCCGTCCCCGCGCCGCCGCCTGGAGCCGCGCGCTCCACCGCGAGACGGTGCCGACCCCCGCAGACCTGATCTGGCCGCTGTTCGTGACCGACGGATCGGGCGTGGAGGAGCCGATCCGGTCCTTGTCCGGCGTATCCCGCTGGTCGGTCGACGGTATTGCCGCCCGCGCGAAGGAAGCGGTGGGCCTCGGCATCCCCTGCATCGCGCTGTTCCCCAACACCCAAACCGATCGACGCAGCGACGACGGAGCCGAAGCGCTCAACCCCGACAACCTGATGTGTCGCGCGATCAAGGCGGTAAAGGATGCTTGCGGCGACGATATCGGCGTGCTGACCGATGTCGCGCTCGATCCCTACACCAGTCACGGACAGGACGGGCTGCTCGACGATGCGGGCTACGTCACCAACGACGATACCGTGGCCGTGCTCGTCGACCAGGCGATCAACCAGGCGAATGCGGGTGCCGACGTGATCGCGCCCAGCGACATGATGGATGGCCGGGTCCGCGCGATCCGCATGGCGCTCGAGATGAACGGCCATCCCAACGTCCAGATCATGAGCTACGCGGCGAAATATGCGAGCGCTTTCTACGGGCCGTTCCGTGACGCCGTGGGGTCGGGGGGACTGCTGAATGGCGACAAGAAGAGCTACCAGATGGACCCCGGCAACGCCGAGGAAGCGCTGCGGGAGGTCGCGCTCGACCTCGCCGAGGGGGCGGACAGCGTGATGGTGAAGCCCGGATTGCCCTATCTCGACATCGTGCGCCGGGTGAAGGATCGGTTCGAGGTGCCGGTATTCGCCTACCAGGTGAGCGGCGAATACGCGATGATCGAAACCGCCGCGGCGGCGGGTGCGGGCAATCGCGACGCGCTGGTGCTGGAGACGCTGATCGCCTTCAAGCGGGCCGGGTGTGCCGGCGTGCTGACCTATCACGCCGCGCACGCCGCCCGCCTGCTGAATGGCTGACGGTTCGCTCTGTACCGAGCGCCTCGTCCTGCGCCCGCCGTCTATGAACGACCTCGATTGGTGCCTTGTGGCCATCAACACGCCCGGCATGATGCGGCATCTCGGCGGCAAAGTGCGCAGCGAGAGCGAAGTTCGCGAGAGCCTCGAAGGCGAAATCGGCGCGTTCGGCGATCCCGGCGGACACCGCCGCTGGACCGTGTGGCACGGCGAGGAGCGGGTGGGCCGCGTCGGTCTGTTTCATGTCCGCAGTGAGGCCGCGCCGGAGCGGCTGCGCGGCCAGCGCGAGATCGGCTGGATGTTCGCCGAAGCGCATCAGGGGCGGGGATTCTCCACCGAAGCGGCCCGTGCGGTGCTCGACTGGGCATTCTGCTGCGGCATCGGCGAGGCCTTTTCCCAGACGAGCGATTCGAACCGCGCATCGACCCGGATGATGCACCGTCTGGGATTGGGGCGCCGGGCCGAACTGGACTATGTCGACCCCGAATATCCCGCCGCCGACAACCCCACGACCGTATGGTCGGTGACCGCCCGGGACTGGAGTGTGCGCAATGGATGACGTCCGCATCGAAACCGATCGGCTGGTCCTGCGCGACTGGCGCGAAGGCGATCTGCCGCGGTTCCTCGAGGGAACGAACACCCCGGCCGTCATGCGCTGGCTCGGCGGAGTGATGGACGAGAGCGGGCAGGCCGCGCTGGTCGAGCGGGTGACCGGATGCCGTGCGCGCAACGGGTTCTGCTTCTGGATCGTCGAGCGCAAAAGCGACGGTGCGGTGCTCGGTTTCTGCGGGCTCAAGCGTGCCGATGCGCCCGGATCGACGGTGACCGGCCAGTTCGAGGTCGGCTGGCGCCTGCGCGAGGACGCGTGGGGGCAGGGCTATGCCCGAGAGGCCGCAACCGCCGCCCTCGATGCCGCGTTCGGTCGGTTCGGCGCGGACGAGGTCGTGGCGCTGACGGTGGACGGCAACGCGCCAAGCTGGGGGCTGATGCTGCGCCTCGGCATGCGGCGGCGCGAGGATCTCGATTACGTCGATCCCCGCTACGGAGCGGACCTCAATCCGACGACCGTCTATTCCATCGACAAGGCTGCGTGGGACGCGCGCGGATGAGCGGATCGCGGCGCGCGCTGTTTCTCGCGACGATCCTGACGGGCAGCTTCCTGCTGTTCCTCGTCCAGCCGATGGTCGCGCGCATGGCGCTGCCCCGGCTCGGCGGCGCGCCCAACGTGTGGAACAGCGCGATGGTCGTCTATCAGGCGCTGCTGCTAGGTGGGTACGCCTATGCCCACGCGATTGGACGGTTGCCGCTGCGCCGTCAGGCGTTGATTCATATCGGCGTCTTGCTGCTGGCGGGCCTGACGCTGCCGATCGGGCTCGCCAGCCTAGCGCCGCCTCGCCCCGGGCTGGAAGCGTTGTGGGTGCCGCTGCTGTTCCTCGCGACGATCGGGCCGGTGTTCTTCGCGGTTTCGGCGCAGGCCCCGCTGATGCAGCGCTGGTTCGCCGCGCAGCCGGGCGCGGGCGACCCCTATCCGCTCTATGCGGCGAGCAACTTCGGCAGCTTTGCCGGCCTCGTCGCCTATCCGCTTTTGCTGGAGCCGCTGATGCCGCTTCGCTGGCAGAGCGGGCTGTGGGCGGCGGGCTATGCGCTGCTGGTGGTACTGGTCATGATCGCCGGACGAACGCTGCCCGCAAATGCCTCAATGGTTGCGGAAAGCAGCGTAGGCGATGCGGACGACGCCTCGCCCGGCTGGCAACGTATCCTCATGTGGCTGGCGCTGGCGGCGGTGCCGTCGGGGCTGATGCTTTCCACCACGACCTATCTGACCACCGATATCGTCGCGACCCCGCTGCTCTGGGTCATTCCGCTGGGGCTTTACCTGCTGTCGTTCTCGATCGCCTTCTCGGAACGGCGCGCGCTCGCCTGCTGGTTCAAGCGCTTCGCCGCGGCGTTCGTCATCGTGCTCGGCGCGATCACCATCATGGTGTCGGCAAACGGGTCGGTGCCCGCCGCGCTGGCGAGCATCGCGCTGCTGGTCGTGGTGGCGATCGCGCTGCATTCCCGGCTCTACGATCTGCGCCCGTCGCCGCGGAGGCTGACGCTGTTCTATCTCGTGATCTCGGCGGGCGGGGCGCTCGGGGGCGCCATCACCGCGCTCGCCGCGCCGCTGGTGTTCGACTGGACGTGGGAGCATCCGCTGTGGATCGTTGCAGCAGCGCTGTTGGTGCCGATGCCGGCCTATGCCCGCTGGACCGAGCGCGCCGGATGGTCCCCGCAGCGCGGGCGCATCGCTATGGCGGCACTGTTCGCTGCGGCGCTGTTCATCCTCAGCGCGCTCACCGAAGTCTACGGCACCCCGGGTTGGTCGGAACTGGCGGTCCAGTTCCTGCTCGCGGTTGTCGTCGTCATCGGCCTGTTGCTGGTCCGCTGGCGGATCGCGTTTGCGAGCATCCTCGCCTTTGCGATGCTTTCGCTCGGCGGCCTCGACGCGGTGAAGCAGACGCTCGCGGGCGACCGGTCGCGCAGCTACTTCGGGGTCTATACGGTGCGGGACGACAACCGGAACGGCTTGCGTACGCTCGCCCACGGCACGACGCTGCACGGCGTCCAGCATCGCCAGCCCGAACGGGCGCTCCAACCCACGACGTATTACGGCCCGACCTCGGGCATCGGCCTTGCGCTGTCGGAAGCCGGTGGGCTGGCGCCGAATGCGTCGGTCGGCATCGTCGGCCTCGGAGTGGGTACGCTCGCCTGCTACCGAAGGCCGGGGCAGACGTGGACGTTCTACGAGATCGACCCGGCGGTGCTGGCCTATTCGCGCGACGGTACGTTCACGTTCATGCGCCGCTGTACACCCGATGCGCGCATAGTCATCGGCGATGCGCGCCTCGAACTCGCGCGGGCGGCGCCGGCGAGCTACGACCTCCTCGCCATCGATGCATTCTCCTCCGACGCGGTGCCGCTGCACCTGATGACCGACGAGGCTATGAAGGTGTACCTGCGTGCGTTGAAGCCGGGCGGTCTTCTGCTGCTGCACATTTCCAACCGTTACGTCGATCTCGCCCCGGCGGTCGCCGCTTTGGCGCGGGCGAACGGCCTCACCGCCATTGAGCGCCGCGACGTCGACATCGAACGTCCGCTGTCGCCATCCGCCTGGGTCGCCTTGGCGCGCGATCCCGCACGGATTGCAGCGCTTCGGGCGGCCAGCGCGAAACCTTGGGCGCCGCTCGAGGATCGCGGCCATGCCCTCTGGACCGACGACTACGCCTCGATCCTTCCCGACTTCAACTGGAGCAATTTCCTGTGACCACCATCCATCGCCCGGGCGTGACCATCATACCCATCAACGGCCACGCGCCGCGGATCCACGACACCGCCTTCATCGCGCCGGGTTGCATCATCGTCGGCAACGTGACGATCGGGGCGATGAGCTCGGTCTGGTACAACTGCGTGCTGCGCGCCGACGTGAGCCGGATCGAGATCGGCGAGCGGACGAACATCCAGGATGGCAGCGTGCTCCATTGCGATCCCGAACGGCCCGGGGATGCAGACGGTAGCCCGCTGATCATCGGCGACGACGTGCTGGTGGGTCATATGTGCATGCTCCACGGCTGCCGGATCGAGGATCGCGGGTTCATTGGGCTCGGCGCGATCGCGATGAACAAGGCGGTCATTGCGTCCGATTCAATGCTCGCGGCGGGTGCGATGCTGACCGAGGGCAAGGTGATGGCGCCCCGCGAACTGTGGGGTGGCCGGCCGGCGCGCAAGATGCGCGACCTCGACGGCATGGCCGTCGCCGGCATGAAGATGGGCGCCGCGCACTACGTGGAGAACGCGAAGGCGCACGCTCTGGCGGTCGCCGGCGCGCCCGGTCCACATCCCGACGACGGCCGGACGCAAGGCTGATTTGCTGCGGCAGTTGCGCCGCGCGACTTAGTCTCGGATCAGGGCCTTCAGCGCTTCGATCCGGTCGGCCTCGTGCACCGGCTTGTCCCAGCGGATGCGGTGGATGCGCGGGAACCGCATGGCGAGACCGGACTTGTGCCGCTTGCTCTCGTGCACCGAGTCGAAAGCCACCTCGAACACCAGGCTGCGGTCGGTCTCGCGCACCGGGCCGAAGCGGGCGACCGTGTGGGTACGGACGTGGCGGTCGATCTTCTTCAGTTCCTCGTCGGTGAAGCCCGAATAAGCCTTGCCGACGGGAAGCAGTTCCGCCCCTTCGTCGGGGTCGCCGTCCCAGCATCCGAAGGTGTAGTCCGAATAGAAGCTCGACCGTTTGCCCGACCCGCGCTGGGCATACATCAGCACGCAATCGATCAGCAGCGGGTCGCGCTTCCATTTGTACCACAGCCCCACGCGCCGCCCTGCGATGTACGGCGAATCGCGCCGCTTGAGCATCAGTCCCTCGATCGCGTCGTCGCGCGTGCGACCGCGGATGACGGCGAGATCGTCGAACTGCGCCGCATCGATGACTTGGCTGAGATCGAAATGGCTTTCGGGCAGGCGCGGCATCAGCGCCTCCAGCGCCGCGCGCCGCTCGCTCCACGGCCGTTCGCGCAGGTCCAGCCCTTCCAGGATCAGCACATCGTAGAGCCGGACGAACGCCGGATACTCGGCCAGCATCTTCTTCGACACGGTCTTGCGCCCAAGCCGCTGCTGCAGCGCGTTGAAGCTCGCCGCGCCGCCTTCTTCACCGCCCTGGTGGGTGCCGCGTACGAGCAGTTCGCCGTCGAGCACCGCGTCCATCGGCAGCACGTCGAGCAGTTCGGGAAAGGTCGCCGAGATGTCGTCGCCGCCGCGCGAATACAGCCGGGCCTCGCCCCCGATGCGGACGAGCTGGATGCGGATGCCGTCCCATTTCCATTCGGCGGCGTAGTCGGCGAGGTCGACTACCGTCTCTTCCAGTGGATGCGCCAGCATGAAGGGGCGGAAGGTCGGCATGTTCGCGGTGTCGGGCGCCGCGTGGCCATGCGCGGCCCAGTCGAACAGCGGATCGTACGGCGGGGCAAGGCCGTGCCAGTGCTCCTCCACCTCCTCCACCGGCACCTCGAACGCCTGCGCGAAGGCGACCTTGGCGAGCCGGCTCGACACGCCGATCCGCATCGCGCCCGTGGCCAGTTTCAGCAACGCATACCGGCCCGAGGCATCGAGCCGGTCGAGCAGGCGCGGCAGCTCCGTCAGCACCGACTTGCGGTTCATCGCGTTCAGCATTTCGACCGTCTCGGTCACGCTCGGCGGATCGGGCGGGTCCGGCGGCGCAGGCCACAGCAGGCTCGCCGTCTCCGCCGTATCGCCCACGAAATCTCGGCTCAGGGTCCACAGGACCGGATCCACCCGCTCCTTCATGAGGTTGCGGATCGTGCTCGATTTGACCGCCGGGAAGTCGAGCCCGTCGGTTAGCGCGGCAAGCGCCCATCCGCGATCGGGATCGGGGGTCGCGCGCAAGTATTCCGCTATCAGGCGCAGCTTCTCGTTGCGGCTGCGGGTATAGACGAGTGCGTCGATGAGGGCGGCGAACTCTTCCATCTAGGCGCGTTCCGCCAGTGCGGTTATACGCGGGCCACGCCCGTCCGACTGCGGGACGTGTAGGGAGAGGGAACCGCCACCATGAAATCGATCGTTCTTGCTGCGGCCGCGTTGGTCGTCGCCGCGCCCGCCATTGCCCAGACCGCCGACCATTCGATGCACGCGGGTCATGCCGATGCGGCGGCGAAGTTCTCGCTCGACACGCCGATCGCCACGCTTGTCGCTGACGAGAAGGCCAAGGCCGTGCTCGACGCGAACCTGCCGGGCCTGACGACGCATGAACACTACGAGATGTTCAAGGGCATGACCCTCAACCAGATTGCCCCGATGGCCGGCGACAGGATGCCCGCCACCGCGCTGGCGAAGACGAAGGCCGACCTCGCCGCCATCAAGTGACGGGTCAGTCATCCTCGTCCTCGTAGCCGACAAGGGCGAGGGCGCGGGCCTTGCGCTGGTGCAGCTGGTGCCAGCGCAAGAGCGCTTCCTCGCGTCCGTGGGTGATCCAGGTCTCGGCCGGGTTCACCTCCTCTACGGTGCGGGTCAGTTCGCCCCAGTCGGCGTGGTCGGAGATCACCAGCGGCAGTTCTACGTTGCGCTGGCGGGCGCGCTGGCGGACGCGCATCCAGCCCGATGCCATCGCGGTTATCGGATCGGGCAGGCGGCGGCTCCAGCGGTCGTTGAGCGCGGATGGCGGTGCAACCACGACATGCCCGCGCATCTCATCCTTCGTCGCCTCGCTCACCAGTTTCAAAGGACCGAGATCGACGCCAAATTCGCCGTAAAGGCGGCACATCTTCTCCAGCGCGCCGTGGAGGTAAATCGTCTCATGGTGGCCTGAGGCGCGCAGTTCGGCGATGACCCGCTGCGCCTTTCCCAAAGCATAGGCCCCCACCAGCACGCACCGGTCGGGATGGGCGACGAGCCGGCCGAGCAGCTTCGCCATCTCATCGGCGATCGGCGGATGGGTGAACAGCGGGAGGCCGAATGTCGCTTCTGTGATGAAGATGTCGCACGGGGTGACGACGAAGGGCGGGCAGGTGGGATCGGGTCGCCGCTTGTAGTCACCAGTAACGATCACCCGCTCGCCCGCGTGCTCGAGCAGGATTTGCGCGCTGCCAAGGACGTGCCCGGCCGGGATGTAGGTCGCATCGACGCCGCCCTTCAGCCGGATCGTCTCGCCGTAGGCAACCGGCACGGCGCGGTGGGGAATTTCGCCTGCGTCGTCCTCGGCCCCGGTGCGGTATCGCAGCTCCATGATCGCCAGCGTCTCGGGCGTGGCGACGGTCTCGCCGTGGCCGCCGCGCGCGTGGTCGGCGTGGCCGTGGGTGACGAGCGCATGGCCGACCGCGCGCGAAGGGTCGATCCATGTGTCCGCGGGGACGACGTGGATGCCGTGCGGCTCGGGCCTGATCCATGCGAAGTCGCGCGCCATCGTGCCGACTCAAGCCCGCGCCGCGCGATGCGTTCCCGCGGGCGCGATTACTCCGCGGCGGGACGCAGGCGTTCGATCAGGACCTTCAGCCCCGGCTTCTGTCCCTGCGCGAGCAGGCTGGCGCGGAATATCCGGCCGAGGAAGACGACCTCGACCGCGATGAAAGCGGTCAGCAAGACGGCGGCGCCCACAAGCTCCAGCGGCGGGATGCCCGAGCCCAGCCGGGCAAGCACCGCGAACGGCGTCCAGATCGGCACCCATGTCAGCACGCCCACCAGCGGCCCGCTGTTTCCCGACAGGATCGCCTGGATGAGGAACGTCACCGGCAGCAGGATCGCGAGCAGGACCGGCATCAGGTAGCCTTGTGCCTCGCTCATCGAATCGGCGAGGCTGCCGATGGCGACGAAGACGATCGAGATGGCGATGTAGCCCGCAATGAAGAAGAAGATCAGCGTGGCGATCGCGCCGGGCGACGAGATGGGGGCGAGCGCGGGTCGGATCATGTCGGCGATCGCGCCGTGGGTGGCGAATGCGACCGCCACCCCCGCGCCGAGCCAGACGATCAGCATCGACAGCCCGATCGCGAGCGCGCCGAGCAGTTTGCCGTACATCAGTTCTTCGGGCGAAATGCAGGCGAGGATCGATTCGAGCAGTTTCTTCGATCGCTCCTCGATCGAACCCTGCAACATCCAGCTGCCCGACAGGACGAGGCCCATCATCAGGATGTAGGCGAGTGCCAGCGGGACGATCGAACGGACCAGCATCGCTTCCTTCGCCCCGCCGCCGGGGCGCGGGGTGGAGATGGCAAGCGCCGGGGCGGCGTTCTGCACCGCGGCGGCTTGCGTCGGCGACAAACCGCTGCCGGTCAACAGCCGCTGGCGAAGATCGGCGGTGAGGACTTCCTGCACCGGCTGGACGAAAGTGCTGCGCGGCTGTTCGTTCGCCCACAGGTTCACTGTGGGATCGGCCGGGTAGTCGCGGCCAACCACCATCACCACGTCGGCGCGGGTTTCGGCGGGTGCATCCTTGTCGGCATCGAGCAGAGCGTCGGCGGCGGCCTTCAGCTCCGCGCCGTCCTTGCCCGCGAGAGCGGCGGGCGGGGCGGCGAAAGCGTAGTCGCGGTTGGGCGCGTCGAATTCGGGAGTTTCGGCGGCCTTCACCCGGTTGATTTTCGCCAGCGCCGCATCGAGCCCACCTGCGTGGCGATAGGCGGCGACATCGGCGGGCGTGTACCACCTGTCGCTAGCGGCCCAGGGGGCGGCCGGGTCCGCCTTGGCAAGGTCGTGACGCCGGACGAAGCGGGACAACGCGTCGAGTTCCTTTCGGTCGTCCTCGAACGCGAAGCGCGCCTCCAGTGCCTCGGCGACCGAGCCGCCCGACCGGTCGAGCACGACGATGCGGGTGGGCTCGTCGTCCTTTAGCTTGTCGCCCAGCAAAGGCCCGATGGCGAGCGCGACGGGAATGAGGGCGAGGGTGAGCCAGAAGCTCTTGAGCGCGACGACCTGCTGGAACTCGCGCCTGGCGACGAGGAGGATGTTGCCGATGTCCATCACGCGGCCTCCTTCCGGGCAGAGCCCGCGGCAGGGTCGTCCCCCACCAGGTGGACGAACACGTCGTGCAAGGTCGCGCGCCGTTCCTCGAACCGGCGCAGGGCGACGCCCTGTTCGGTGCAGCGTTCAAGTATGTCGCCGGCGGACGCCCCGGGCGCCAGGTCGAGCGCCCATTGATGCCAACCGTCCCCGAGATCCGCCTTCGCGCGCGCCTCGGTTACGCCGGGAACCGTGCGGATGCCGTCGCGCGCGACCGCGTCGATCGTCGCGGGCAGTTCGTCCCGCGCTTCGTTGAGCGTTCCTTCGAACCGCTTCGCGCCCTTGCGTAGCAGGAGCAGGCGGTCGCATAGGCGCTCGGCATGCTGCATCACGTGGGTCGAGAACACGACCGCTGAGCCGCTGCTGGCAGCGCGCAGGATCTCATCCTCCAGCAAGCCCTGATTCACGGGATCGAGGCCGGAGAACGGTTCGTCGAGAATGAGGAGCTGCGGCCGGTTGACCAGCGCGGTCGCCAGCTGGACCTTTTGCGCCATGCCTTTGGACATTTCGGAAATCTTCGACTTGGCGCGCGGGGCGAGATCGAATCGTTCGAGCAGCTCCATCCCGTGCGCCTTCGCGTCGGCGGCGGACATCCGCTTCATCCGGCCGAAATAGGCGATCACGTCGATCGCGCTCATGTTCGAATAGAGGCCGCGTTCCTCGGGCAGGAAGCCGATCGCGCCGGTGTTGCGCCGGTCGGGCGCGGTGCCGAGCACCGAGATCGTGCCCGAGGTCGGCCGGATGATGTCGAGCACCATCCGCAAGGTCGTGGTCTTGCCCGCGCCGTTACCGCCGAGGAACCCGAAGATCTCCCCCGGTTCGACGCGGAAAGACAGGTCGTCCACCGCGAGCACGTCGGCGAAACGCTTTGTCAGTCGGTCGACTTCGAGAACGGCCATGATTTTCCCCCTGCGAAGAGGGCTATCGCGGCGGCGTCGCGCCGGCAACCGCCCGCTCGCCGAAGGGGCGATACGGGCGGACGAACGTCGTCAGCTTTCGCTGTCGTCCGTGCCGGATGCGTTTTCGCTGGCTGCGTCGTCGGCGGTGGTGTCGCTGTCCTGCGCGGTCTTTTGCGAGGTCGCGGTCTTCTTGCGCGTCGACTTGGCTTTGGGCGGGGCCGGGGTAAGCTCGAACGAGGGTTGCCCGTCCTTCAGGCCCACGTGCACCTCGCCGCCATCGGCCAGCTTGCCGAAAAGCAGTTCCTCGGCCAGCGGCTGCTTGATCTTTTCCTGGATCAGGCGAGCCATCGGCCGCGCGCCGTAGAGCTTGTCATAGCCCTTGTCGGCCAGCCAGCCCCGCGCATCCGAATCGAACTGGATGTGCACGTTCTGCTCGGCGAGCTGGAGTTCGAGCTGAAGGATGAACTTGTCGACTACCCGCGCCACGGTTTCGCGGCCGAGGTAGGTGAACGGCACGATCGCATCGAGACGGTTGCGGAACTCGGGCGTGAACATCTTCTTCACCGCCTCGTCCTGCGCATCCTCCTTGCTGACGTCGCCGAAGCCGATGCCCTGCCGCGCCATGTCGGACGCGCCCGCGTTGGTCGTCATGATCAGCACGACGTTGCGGAAATCGACCGTCTTGCCGTGGTGATCGGTCAGGCGGCCGTTATCCATCACCTGCAGCAGGATGTTGAACAGGTCGGGATGCGCTTTCTCGATCTCGTCGAGCAGGAGCACGCAGTGCGGGTTCTGGTCGATCGCGTCGGTCAGTAGGCCGCCCTGGTCGTAACCGACATAACCCGGAGGCGCGCCGATCAGGCGGCTCACGGAGTGCCTTTCCATGTATTCCGACATGTCGAAGCGCTGCAGCGGGATGCCCATGATGCTGGCGAGCTGGCGCGCGACCTCGGTCTTGCCGACGCCGGTGGGACCCGAGAACAGGAACGAGCCGATCGGCTTGTCCGGATCGCGCAGGCCAGCCCGGGAGAGCTTCATCGCGGTCGACAGCTTGTGCACCGCCGCGTCCTGGCCATAGACGACCTGCTTGAGATCGCGCTCCAGATGTTCGAGCGCCTTCTTGTCGTCGCTCGACACGCTCTTGGGCGGGATGCGCGCCATCGTGGCGATCACCGCCTCGATCTCGCGGGCGGTGATCTTCTTTTTCCGCTTCGACGGCGGCACCAGCATCTGCATCGCGCCGACCTCGTCGATCACGTCGATCGCCTTGTCCGGCAGCTTGCGGTCGTTGATGTAGCGCGCCGACAGCTCGACCGCGGTCTTGATCGCATCGGGGGTGTAGGTGACCTTGTGGTGATCCTCGAACGCGGAGCGCAGGCCCTTCAGGATCTTGACCGTATCCTCGACCGTCGGCTCGTTCACGTCGATCTTCTGGAACCGGCGCAGCAGCGCGCGATCCTTCTCGAAGTGGTTGCGGAATTCCTTGTAGGTGGTGGACCCGATGCAGCGGATCGTCCCGCCGGAAAGGGCGGGCTTCAGGAGGTTGGAGGCGTCCATCGCCCCGCCGCTGGTCGCGCCGGCACCGATCACGGTGTGGATCTCGTCGATGAAAAGCACCGCGTGCGGCATCTTTTCGAGTTCGGAGACGACCTGCTTCAGCCGCTCCTCGAAATCGCCGCGATAGCGGGTGCCGGCAAGCAGCGCGCCCATGTCGAGCGAGTAGATCACGGCTTCCTCGAGCACTTCGGGCACCTGCCCCTCGACGATCTTGCGCGCGAGCCCTTCGGCGATGGCGGTCTTGCCGACGCCCGGATCGCCCACGTAGAGCGGGTTGTTCTTGCTCCGGCGACAGAGGATCTGGACCGTGCGATCGACTTCCGGTCCGCGGCCGATCAGCGGATCGACCTTGCCGTTCTTCGCCTTCTCGTTGAGGTTGACGGTGAACTGGTCGAGCGCAGACGCGTCCTTTGCGCCCTTGGCGTCACCCTTCGCTTCGGCCGCCGGTTCACCGGCGGATCCTTGCGCGGTCTTGCTTTCGACCTGCTTGCCGCCCTTGCCGATCCCGTGGCTGATGTAGCTGACCGCATCCAGCCGGCTCATGTCCTGCTGTTGCAGGAAATAGACGGCGTAGCTGTCGCGCTCGGAAAACAGCGCCACGAGGACGTTGGCGCCGGTCACGGTGTCCTTGCCGCTCGATTGCACGTGCAGGATCGCGCGCTGGATCACACGCTGGAACCCGGCGGTGGGCTGGGGATCGGCATCCTCGCTGGTTTCCAGCTTCTGGTATTCCTCGTCGAGGTAACGGCGGACGACTTCGCCCAGTTCGTCGAGACTGACCCCGCACGCCACCATGACCGCAGCGGCATCGTCGTCTTCGACGAGCGCGAGCAACAGGTGTTCGAGGGTCGCGTATTCATGGCGCCGCTCGGCCGCACCGGCGAGCGCGGCATGGAGGGTCTTTTCGAGGTTCTGCGCGAAACTGGGCATCAGGTGTCTTTCGGTGCGACGCGGCGGGCTCCGCCGACGCGGAAGTATGAAGAAGGTCGGTTAACGGCGCTTTTACGCTCTACGGTTCGGGGAATATCCGACGATATAGGAAGCGGCCCGCCGATTGCGAGGGCCGCGCGGATCACGACGCGGGCTTCCCGAACAGGGCGTCGGCCGCATCGCGGTGCGCGGCGGCGGTCAGCCGGTGCTTCTCCACCCGGGCGATTTCCGCTTCGAGCAGCGAGATGCGTTCGCGCAGTTCGTCCTGCGAATAGGGGGCAAGGTCCTCCTTCGCGAGGAGGCTTGCCGCATCGCCTTTCGGCCGGGGACGGTCGTCGTCCATGGATCCAATCATCGCCCCTCGCGGCGCTTGCTGTCAATGCCCCGCCCCGCTAGGCGAACGGGCGATGCGGCAGGCTGTCGCAATCGGGCAACAGGGGGCGCGCTTGGCCGATACCATTCCGGAAACGATGACCGCGATGGGCTACGACGCGCCGGGCAAAGCCGACGTGTTTCGGGCCGAGACCGTAAAGGTACCCGTTCCGGCGCCGGGCCAGGTCCTGATCAGGGTTGCCTGGGCGGGGGTCAACCGGCCCGACGTGATCCAGCGGCAGGGCTTCTATCCGCCGCCGCCGGGTGCCTCGCCAATATGCGGTCTCGAGGTGTCGGGCACGATCGTGGCGATCGGCGACGGGGTGGAGCCGGAACTCCTCAACCAGACCGTCTGCGCGCTGACCCCGGGCGGCGGCTATGCCGAGTACTGCGTCACCGACGCGCGCCATTGCCTGCCCGTTCCGCGCGGCATGTCGCTGAAGGATGCGGGCGCGATACCCGAAACGCTGTTCACGGTGTGGCACAACGTGTTCGAGCGCGGGATGGCGTCCGAAGGCGACACGTTCCTCGTCCATGGTGGCACCAGCGGTATCGGCACGATGGCGATCCAGCTTGCCAAGGCGTTCGGTATCACGGTGATCGCCACTGCCGGCAGCGACGAGAAATGCGGGGTCATTCGCGATCTGGGCGCGGATCTCGTGATCAACTACAAGACGCAGGATTTCGTCGAGGAGGTGAAGGCCTTCACCGGCGGTCCGGGCGATGCGCGGGGTGTCGACGTCGTGCTCGACATGGTGTCGGGCGACTACGTGGCGCGCAACCTGCAGTGCCTTGCCGAAGACGGCCGGCACGTGACGATCGCGGTGCTCGGCGGGCTCAAGGCGACGATCGACATGGCACTGGTCATGCGCAAGCGGCTGACCCTCACCGGCTCGACGCTGCGACCGCGAACCGAAGACTTCAAGGCGCTGCTCGCCGAGGAGATTCACCAGGTCGCCTGGCCGCTGTTCGAAGACGGCACCGTGCGCCCGGTGATGCACTCGGCCTTTCCCTTGCGCGAAGTGGGCAAGGCGCACGCGCTGATGGAAAGCGGCGAACTCGTCGGCAAGATCGTGCTCGAGGTTGCCGGCGGCTGATCCGCGCGCATGGCTCGGCGCCGTCACGGGTCCGTCACATTGTCGCGGGCCCGACCCCCAACCGTCGCGATCGTTTCGCATGGGCGCGCTATCTGCCGCTGCAGTCTCGACGCGAAGGAGTGCATCCGATGCTGCAGGAATGGGAAAACGGGTTCGTGGGAAACAACGCCGGCCGGATTTCCGGTCTTCCGCGGCGGGAAACGTTCGCGCAAGTGCTCGTCCGCGCGTTCGGCGAGGTTCAGGCTGCGAGCGGGGAGACCGTCCTGCGCCGCGCCGCCTAGGCTTGCGGTCGCGGGCCGGATAGCCTAGATCGGGTGCAACGGCCGTCCCGCGAGGGGCGGCCTCTCGCATTTTCAGGACCCGATCTCATGGCCGACCAACCCAAGCCGCTGATGCCGCACGCGACCGCCACCTGGCTGGTCGATAACACCGCGCTGTCGTTCGAACAGATCGCGGAGTTCTGCGGCCTTCACATCCTCGAAGTGCAGGCGATGGCCGACGATCTCGCCGGTGCCAAGTACACCGGCCGGGACCCCGTGCACGCGGGCGAACTGACCAACGAGGAGATCGAGAAGGGGCAATCCGACAGCGATTACGCGCTGAAGATGCACAAGGCCCCCGTCGCGGTCAGCCGGACCAAGGGGCCGCGCTACACGCCTGTGTCGAAGCGGCAGGACAAGCCCGACGGCATCGCGTGGATCCTGCGCAACCATCCCGAAGTGTCGGACGCGCAGATCGGCAAACTGATCGGCACGACCCGCAACACGATCGCCGCGATCCGCGACCGCAGCCACTGGAACATCCAGAACATCAATCCCAAGGATCCGGTCACGCTCGGCCTGTGCTCGCAGCGCGAGCTCGACGCGACCGTCGCCAAGGCGGCGAAGAAGGCCGGGATCGAGGACGACACCGGTGCCCGCGAGACGCGGCTCGGCAACGATCGCGAAGCGCTCATCACCGAACTGCGCGCCGAGCGCGAGGCCGCCGCCAAAGCCGCGGTCGAGGCGAGCCAGGAAGCCGAAGCGGCCGCTTGGCTCGAGAACAAGCGCGCCGAAGAGGCTGCGGGCGAACAGTAACCCCGCGCGCGGCCCTTGCCATGAGGCAAGGGTTGTCGCAGTCTCGCTGACATGGATGTCAGCAACGGACCGGACCACCCATCCTCGCAGGCCTATGCGCATCCGTGCGCGTGGGACGTCGATCTCGGCGCGCCCACGCTGCCCGAATTGCTCGAAAGGGCGGCCGCGCGCACCCCGCGGGCGGCGGCGGTCGATTTCCTAGGGCGGACCTATTCCTATGCCGAGATACTGGACGAGGCGCGCCGCGTGGCGGCGGGCCTTGCCCTGCGCGGCATCGGGAAGGGCGACCGGGTCGGGCTGTTCCTGCCCAACGTGCCCATTTACCTGTCGGCCTACTACGGCGCGATGATGGCGGGCGCGACCGTGGTGAACTTCTCGCCGCTCTATTCCGCGGAGGAACTGAGCGCGCAGGTCGCCGATTCGGGCACGCGGCTGCTCGTGACGGTGAATGTCGCCAGCCTGCTGCCGACCGCATCGAAGGTGCTCGACGGGTCGCAACTCGAAACGCTGGTCGTGGGCAGCCTGGGTGCCATGCTGCCGTGGCCCAAGCGGATCGCGCTGAAGCTGTTGGGGCGCAAGTCCATCGCGGCGATCCCCGAGCGGGCGGACGTCGTGCGCTGGCGGCATATGCTGTCGAGCGAGACTGCCGCCCTGCCGCGCGTTGCGCGCGACGACCTCGCGCTGCTGCAATACACCGGCGGGACGACAGGGCGGCCCAAGGGGGCGATGCTCACCCACGCCAACCTCGCCACCAACGCGCTGCAGGTCGATGCGATCGATCCCGAGCGCGATACGCGCGACGTGATCCTCGGCGTGTTGCCGCTGTTCCACGTGTTCGCCAACACCTGCGTGCTCAACCGTACGGTCGCCAGGGGCGGGTGCATCGCGATGTTGCCGCGGTTCGATGCGAAGCAGGCGCTTAAGGCGCTGGAGCGGGTGCGGGCGACCGCTTTCCCCGGGGTTCCGACGATGTACCAGGCGCTGCTCGACCATCCGCAGTTGGCGAAGACCGACTTCTCCTCGCTCCGGGTCTGCATCTCGGGCGGCGCGCCGCTGCCCGCGCCGGTCCGCGAACGGTGGGAAGCCGAAACGAAATCGCGGCTGGTCGAAGGGTACGGCCTCACCGAGAGTTCGGGCGTCGTCTCGACCAACCCCTACGAAGGTTTGCGCAAGCCGGGCACGATCGGCCAAGTCCTGCCGCACACCCGCATCCGCCTGCTCGACAAGGAGGATGCGACCCGGCCCGCACCAGACGGGCAACCGGGCGAACTGGTCGTCGCCGGCCCGCAGGTCATGCAGGGCTACTGGAACCGCCCCGATGCCGCCGCTGACGCCTTCGCCGAGATCGACGGCACCCGCTGGCTGCGCACCGGCGACGTGGCCGAGATCGACGCCGACGGCTTCATCGCCATCGTCGACCGGATCAAGGACATGATCGCGGTCGGCGGGTTCAAGGTCTTCCCGAGCCAGGTCGAGGCGGTGCTGCTCGAACATCCGGCTGTGAAGGAAGCGCTCGTGATCGGACTGCCCGACGACTATCACGGCGAGATGCCGCGCGCCTACGTCACGCTCGCCGAAGACGCGGCGGCCACGGGCGACGATCTGGCGAAGTGGCTCAATACCCGCGTCGGCAAGCACGAACGGGTGAGCGCCGTGGTCGTCCGCGACGATCTGCCCAAGACGATGATCGGCAAGCTCGACCGCAAGGCGCTGAAGGCCGAAGTGGCTTGATCCTTGGCGACCCCAGCGTGCGCCGGGGGGACGGCTTCGATCAGTTCGCCAGCGTGAGCCGCGGTTCGCCGTCTTCGGCAACGGCGACCGGCGCACTGTTTTGCTGCGGCACGCGATGGGCGAAGCGGCCCTCGACCTCGGCGCCCTGTTCGATCGTCAGCGCGTCGTAGTTCACGTCGCCGTTGATCCGCGCGCTGCGCAGGACCACGAGTTCGCGCGCCGCAATCGATCCGGTCACCGCCCCGCCGATGCGGGCGCTTTCGGCGGTGATGCCGCCCTGGATGTGGCTGCCTTCGCCCTGCACCAGGCTGGCGCAGGCAATGTCGCCTTCCACGCGGCCGTCGATGTGGAGGTCCGCGCTCGCTTCGATATCGCCTTTGATGACGACGTCGCTGCCGATGACCGAGAAAGTCGAGCCGCTGGCGGACTGCCTAGCCATCGGCGCGCTGCTCGGGCTGAACTCGTCGAGCTTCTTTGAGAACACGGGGGGCTGCCTCCAGGAAGGGGCGCGGGTTCACCGCGCGGTCGTTGACGCGCACCTCGAAGTGGAGGTGCGGTCCGGTCGAGCGACCGGTGCTGCCGATCGCGCCGATCACATCGCCCGCGGCGACTTCCTGGCCGACGCGCGACTGGAACCGGCTCATGTGGGCGTAGCGGGTGATCATCCCGTTGCCGTGGCTGATTTCGACGACGTTGCCGTAACCGCCCTTCCGGCCGACGAAGGTGACCCGGCCGTTTGCGGCGGCATAGATCGGCGCGCCCACCGGGCCGCGGAAATCGAGGCCCGAGTGCATGGCCGATTCGCCCGTGAACGGATCGCTGCGGAAACCGTAACTCGAAGTCAGCATCTCTACCGCGGCGGGGCGATACTGCGGAATGGCGGCAAGGCTCGTGTCGAGCGCTTCCATCCGCGCGAGGCTAAGCCCGAGGCGTTCGAAGCGCGGATCGATCGATCCGTCGACCGAAGTCGCGAGACGTTTGAGCGGACCACCCATGCCGCGCGCGATCGCACCTTTGCGGGCGGTCCGGATCATGGCGTTGGGATCGAGCCCCAGCTTGCGGATCGCCGCAGCGCTTCGTTCAGCGCGGCGGTCGGCATAGCGGGTCAGTTTTTCGGCGAAGGCGAGTTGACGCGCTTCGATCCGGGCGAGCCCGGCGGCTTGCGGGAACAGTGCGCTGACCTTTTCGACGGTCGCGGCCGCCTCGCCGGTCGAATCGGTCACGGTTTCGTCGCTGCGCATGTCGGCGGGCAGTGATTCCACCATCTCCTCGAGGAACTCCTGCCGCTTGGCGAGATCGGCGGTCGTTTTGCCGAGATCGCGGCTGTAGGCGTCAAACCGTTCTTCGGACGTTGCGACCTTGGCCTCGCGCTCGAGCAGAGACATTCGGTCGGCGGCGGCGCGATACTGCAGCCAGCCCATGACCGCCATCGACACGCCCCAGGCGACGAGCGCGGCGAGCACGATGCCCGCGACGGTCATCTGGACGCGCGATGTTATCTTGATGAAACGAACCTGTCCCTGCGACCGCATGAAAAACTCGCGATCGGGAAACCAGGCGCGCAGGCGGGCAAGCGGCCCGCCGGCGGTTGCTGTCATGTGTCCGAGACCCCTACGACCCGTTTTTATCCCGGGCGCCGGCTAGCCAAAGTTAACCTGAAGGTCGAATCCACGAGCGGGGACTCGGGGCGAGTCGGACGAGTCGTGCGGTGAAACGTTCGCAATCGCGCTTTTTTTGCATTTTGTCGGGAACACGAAGTGGCAATCGGCGTTCGCGCGCCTATCGCTTTCCTTGCCTGACTTGAGGCAATTGCGCTGCTAGCGATCATGGCATGGCCGACAGCGAACGTCCCGCCGAACTGATCGCGCGTCTTGCGCAATCAGCGCGCGCGACCCTGCCGTTACTCGCAGAAATAAGCGCGGCGCACCGCTCGGCCGCGCTGCGCTCGGCAGCCGCTTCCGTGCGCGCGGACGCTGCATGCATACTAGACGCAAACGCGCTCGACTGCGCCGTCGGAGAACGGGCTGGCCTTACCCTCGCGATGCTCGACCGGCTCTGCCTCGATCCCACCCGGCTGGAAGGGATCGCCGCCGCCATCGAAGCGGTGGCCGCGCTGCCGTCGCCGCTCGGCGAAACGATCTCGCGCGGGGAACGGCCCAACGGCCTCGTGCTTGAGCGGGTGCGCATTCCCATCGGCCTCGTCGGCATCGTCTACGAAAGCCGTCCCAACGTGACCGCGGACGCCGCGGCGCTGTGCTTCGCCAGCGGCAACGCGGTGCTGCTGCGCGGCGGGAGTGAAGCGGCGGGCACCAACCGCGCAATCCACGCGGCCTTCGTGCAGGGGCTGGCAGCCGAAGGCGTGCCGCGCGCCACCGTCCAGTTCGTGCCGACGCAGGATCGCTCCGCGGTGGGGGCGATGCTGGGGGCGGCGGGCCTCATCGACATGATCGTGCCACGCGGTGGCAAGAACCTCGTCGCGCGGGTCCAGGCCGATGCGCGGGTGCCGGTGCTCGCCCATCTCGACGGTAACAACGCGACCTACGTCCACGCCGCCGCCGACCCGGCCAAGGCGACCGCCATCGCGCTCGATGCAAAGATGCGGCGGACGGGCATTTGCGGGGCGATGGAGACGCTGCTCGTGGACGCCGCCTACCCGGATGCGCCGGCGTTGCTGGCTGCACTGCTCGACGCCGGGTGCGAGCTACGCGGCGATGCGCGGGCGCAGGCGATCGACCCGCGGGTCTTGGCGGCGTCGGACGAGGACTGGGACACCGAATACCTCGACGCGGTGCTCAGCGTCGCGGTCGTCGACGGGGTCGGCGCGGCAATGGCGCATATTGCCGCGCACGGGTCGCACCATACCGATGCGATCGTGACCGAGGATGACGCCATTGCGGCGCAATTCCTCGCCCGGGTCGATTCGGCGATCGTGATGCACAATGCCTCCAGCCAGTTCGCCGACGGAGGCGAATTCGGCCTCGGCGCGGAGATCGGCATCGCGACCGGGCGCCTCCACGCGCGTGGGCCGGTGGCGCTGGAGGGGCTGACGACCTACAAGTGGATCGTGCGGGGGACGGGACAGACGCGCGGATGAGAGACGTTCGCGGTTAGGAGACGACATGCGCTACAACCGACTGGGCTCCACCGGCCTCATCGTATCCGAACTGTGCCTGGGTGCGATGACCTTCGGCACCGACCCCGGCATGTTCGCCGCCATCGCAGGCCTCGATCAGGACGCGTCGACTTCGATGGTGAAGCAGGCGCTCGATGCCGGGATCAATTTCATCGATACCGCCAACGTCTACACCCGCGGCCAGTCCGAACGTTTCGTCGGCCAGGCGCTGAAGGACCTCGGCGTTGCCCGCAGCGACGTGGTGATCGCGACCAAGGCGATGGGTTCCATGGGCGAAGGGCCCAACGACGCGGGCACCAGCCGCTATCACCTGCTGCATCAGATCGACGCCAGCCTGGAGCGGCTGGGGATCGATCACGTCGATCTCTACCAGATCCACGGTTGGGATTCGCAGACCCCGATGGACGAGGCGCTGCGCGCGCTCGACGACATCGTGCGGACCGGGCGCGCACGCTACATCGGCGTTTCGAACTGGGCGGCGTGGCAGATCATGAAGGCGCTCGGCATTTCGGAGCGGCTGGGGCTGGAGAAGTTCGCTTCGCTCCAGGCCTATTACACGATCGCCGGGCGCGACCTCGAGCGCGAAATCGTGCCGATGCTCGAAAGCGAAGGCGTGGGGCTGATGGTCTGGTCGCCGCTGGCGGGCGGATTGCTCAGCGGCAAGTACACGCGAGAGGATGACGGCTTGAGCGGCGGGGAAGGGCGCCGGGCGAAGTTCGACTTCCCGCCGGTCGAAAAGGACCGAGCATGGGACGTGATCGACGCCTTGCGCGAAATGGCAGATGCGAAGGGAAAGACGGTCGCCCAGCTTGCGCTGGCGTGGCTGCTGTACCAGCCGGCGGTCTCGACCGTCATCGTCGGGGCCAAGCGCGCCGACCAGCTGGCCGACAATATCGGCGCCTGCGACGTGGAATTCGGCGCCGAGGAACTGCAGAAACTCGGCACCTTAAGCCGCCTGCCGCGCGAATATCCCGGCTGGATGCTCGCGCGCCAGGGCGGCTATCGCAGCGTCTCGCCGCGCCGGGTTCCGGGCGAAGAGTGATTCGCACCGGGCTTCTCGGCGGCAGCTTCAACCCGGCGCACCGGGGGCACCGGCAGATCAGCCTCGCCGCCTTGCGCCTGCTCGCGCTCGACGAAGTGTGGTGGCTGGTGTCGCCGGGCAACCCGCTCAAATCTGGCAAGGACATGGCCCCGCTCGCGGTCCGGCTCGCCAGCGCGCGGGAACAGGCGCGGCGGGCACCGATCCGCGCCACTGCGATCGAGCGTGACCTGGGCACCCGCTACACCATCGACACCCTGCGCGCCCTCAAGCGGCGCTACCCCCGCCGCCGCTTCGTGTGGATCATGGGTGCCGACAACCTCGCCCAGTTCCACCGCTGGAAGGACTGGCGCGCCATCGCGCGGACGGTCCCCATCGCGGTATTCGCCCGCCCTGGGTACGAGGCGAAGGCCTTCGCAAGCCCCGCGATGGCGTGGCTTCGCCGTTATCGCGTTCCGCCCGCGGTATTGCGCCGGGGGGACTGGCGCACGCCCATGCTGGTCTGGCTCAGCTTCGATCCCGACCCGATCTCGGCCACCGAACTGCGCAAGGCCGATCCGGACTGGGTGCGCCGTTATTCCTGATTGCGAAATTCGCTGAGCTTGCGCTCCCAAGCGAGCGCGTGAGCGACGATCGTGTCGAGGTCGGCATACTTCGGCTCCCACGGCAGGGTCGCCATGATCCGCGCATTGTCCGACACCAGCGCCCCGGGATCGCCGGCACGGCGCCCCTCGATCCGGCGGTCGATCGCCATGTTGGTCACCCGGTCGACTGCGTCGAGCACTTCCATCACCGAAAATCCGCGCCCGTAACCGCAGTTCATCTGCAGCGACCGCCCCGGCTCGGCAACCAGCGCCTGCAGCGCGAGGACATGCGCGGCGGCAAGATCGGACACGTGGATATAGTCGCGCACACCGGTGCCGTCGGGCGTCTTGTAGTCGGTGCCGTAGACCGCCACGTGGGCGCGCTTGCCCAGCGCCGCCTCGACCGCGACCTTGATGAGATGCGTCGCGCCCGCCGTCGACTGCCCGCTGCGCCCGTGGGGATCGGCGCCGGCGACGTTGAAGTAGCGCAGCGCGCAATAATTCAGCGTGTGCGCCGCGGCGGTGTCGGCGAGCATCCGCTCGGTCATCAGCTTCGACCAGCCGTACGGATTGATCGGCTGTTGCGGTGTATCCTCCGACACGCGCTCGGCATCGGGCATGCCGTAGGTCGCAGCGGTGCTGGAGAAGATGAAATGCGGCACCCCGGCGGCGACCGCGGCGGCGATAAGCGCGCGGCTCTTCACGGTGTTGTTGAGGTAGTAGTCGAGCGGCTTCTCGACCGATTCGGGTACCACGATGGAGCCCGCGAAATGCATGACCGCCCGCGTGCCCTGTTCGGCGAAAATTCGCGCCAGCAGGGCTTCGTCGGCGATGTCGCCTTCGTAGAACGGGACGTCATCCGGGACTGCGAACCGGAACCCCGTGCTGAGGTTGTCGATCACCGCGACCGGATGGCCGGCATCGCGCAGCGCGAGGACGGCGTGGCTGCCGATGTAGCCCGCGCCGCCGGTGACGAGGACGGGGACCGGGTGCTTCGCGTCGTTCATGCCGTCTCGCCTCGTCGCAGGGGATCGCCGCCCTATCGCAGTGGCGGCGCGGCGGGGCAAGCAGCGCCATTGCGGCGAAGCGCCGGGCAGGCTATCTGTAAGGCATCGGCAGGCTGCCCGTGCCCGCCGGAGGATTTTTACGGATCGCGGGCAAGGGAGTACACCGGCCTCTCGTGACCACGCCCACCGTGACCACGCACAGCAATGGCGATCGGTACGGCCGGTCGTCGGCCGCCCCGCTACCCGGCTCATTCAGACCGTCTTCACCCCGCCCGGAGGACACTCCGGCGCACATGACGCGCGCCGATGCCCTCTTGCAGTCTCCGCTGCAGCCCGAATGGACAATCAAGGAGTTCGTTTCCCGCCCATGCAACAGGCGCAATCCCTGCCGGCGACCGCCGGTGCCATCCCCGGAGGTGCAGTGACCGATCCCGGAACCCCGGCCGAGCGGCTCCATGCGCTCGTCCTCGCCCAGCTCGACGACGACCAGGCGCAGGATCTCGTGACCATCCCGCTCGCGGGCAAGTCGTCCATCGCCGATCACATGGTGATCGCGTCGGGTCGTTCGACCCGGCAGGTTGCCGCGATGGCCCAGCATCTCGCCGAAAAGGTCAAGGCCGCCGGTTTCGGCAACGCGCGAATCGAAGGCCTCCCGGCCGCCGACTGGGTGCTGATCGATGCGGGCGACGTGGTCGTCCATCTCTTCCGTCCCGAAGTGCGCAGCTTCTACAACCTGGAACGCATGTGGGGCTTCGGCGACGAGAAACCGGCAGCATCGGGCACGGCCTGAGTGCTTCTGCACGTTGTCGGGCGCGGCAAGCTGGGCCGTTCGCCCGAGGCCGAGCTGGTGGCGCGCTATGAAAAGCGGCTGACCTGGCCGTTCCGGCATACCGAACTGCCCGAAACCGGCGGCAAGGTGCCGGAAGCCCTTGCGCCATGCCGCACCGTCCTCCTCGACGAGCGCGGAAAGGCTCTGTCGTCGGAGGAGTTCGCCGCGATTCTGGGGCGGTGGCGCGACGAGGGCGTGCGCGAGGCACGTTTCGTGCTGGGTGCGGCGGACGGTCATTCGGACGAGGAGCGCGCGAATGCCGACCTGCTGCTGGCAATGGGCGCGATGACCTGGCCGCACCTGCTCGCCCGCGCGATGCTCGCCGAACAGCTCTACCGCGCGACCACGATTGACGCCGGCCATCCCTATCACCGCAGCGGCTGATCAGACGCCGTAGTAGTCGCGGTACCATGCGACGAACTGCCGCACCCCGTCGCGAAAATCCGTCTTCGGCGTGTAACCGGTCAGCCGCTGGAGCAGTGCGGTGTCGGCCCACGTGGCGGGAACGTCGCCCTTCTGCATCGGCATGTAGTTGCGCTTCGCCTCGGTCCCACATTCGGCCTCGATCGCCTCCACGAAATCGAGCAGGCGGACTTTCTCGCCGTTGCCGATGTTGACCACCCGGAAGGGGGCGACCGGGCTCAGGCTGTCGCCCGGCGAGATCGCATCGCGACTGCTTGGGCGGACCGGGGCGGCATCGATCAGCAGGCGGATCCCGCGTACGAGGTCGGTCACGTAAGTGAAATCGCGGTACATCTCGCCGTCGTTGTAGATATCGATCGGCTCGCCGTTCAGAATGCCGCGGGTGAACTTGAACAACGCCATGTCCGGCCGGCCCCACGGCCCATAGACCGTAAAGAAGCGGAACATCGTCGTCGGCAGGGTCCAGAGGTGGGCGTAGCTGTGCGCCATCGCCTCGTTCGCCTTCTTCGTGGCGGCGTAGAGCGTCATCTGGGTCTCGACCCGCTCGAGCTCGTCGAAGGGCATATCCTCGTTCGCGCCATAGACGCTGCTGGTACTGGCCATGAGCAGGTGATCGACGCCGAGTTCGCGCGCGCATTCCATCACGTTGAACGTGCCGACGATGTTGGCATCGATATAGGCGCGCGGGTTCTCGAGGCTGTAGCGGACCCCCGCCTGCGCGGCGAGGTGGACGATCACGTCGGGCTTCTCGGCCATCGCAAGCGCGTGGAGCGCGTCGAAGTCCTCCAGCATCCCGACATGGGCGCTGAACCTCTCGTTCTGCGACAGCATGGCATGTCGCCGTTCCTTGATGCGGACATCGTAGTAGTCGGTCATCCCGTCGTAGCCGACGACCACGAACCCGTCGTCCAGCAATAGCTGCGACAGGTGATAGCCGATGAAGCCGGCGCTGCCGGTGACGAGGACTTTTCGCATGGATGCCTTTCGCTGGACTGCCGGCGGCGTAGGTTTTCGCGCCGCCTTAGACAATCGCGGTTACCATCGCCCTTCGATATCGCGCCAATCGCCGCTAGGGCGGTGACGTGCATCGCTTCATGCCCATTCTCGCCTTGATCGCGGCCGTCGCGGCCATCCTCGCGGTGCAGGGCGCAATGGCGCAGCGCGCGCAAGGTTACGGCGGCGATGCGGCCGAAACGCGGGCGGCGTTCGCCCGTGCGCGCGAGCAAGCGCGCGATGCCGCAAGCCGCGCCGACGCGCTGGAGGCGAGGGCGCGCTCCGCCCGGCAAGCAGCTGACAAGACCGCGAGCGAGGCCGCTGCGCTCGCGGCGCGTATCCAGCAATCGGAAGCTGGCATCACCGCCGCCGAGGCGCGCATCGCGCTCGCCGGTCAGCAGCGCGCGGCGCTCGATCGGCGGCTGGCGGTGCGCCGCGGCCCGCTCATCCGGCTGACCGCGGGCCTGCAGAAATTGGCGCGCCGCCCGCTCGCGCTGTCGATCCTGCGTCCCGGCAGCCTCACCGACACCGTCCACGTGCGCGCAATTCTCGAGACCACGCTGCCCGAGGTTCGCCGCCGCACCGCCGCGCTGCGCGGCGAGATCGCGCGGGCACGCGCCATCGAGGCCGAGGCTGGCGACGCGCTGGCCGCGCTGCGATCGGGCGAGAGCGAACTCGAGAGCCGCCGGCGTCAGCTTGCCGCGGTCGAATCGCGCCAGCGCATGGCGCTGCGTTCGGCGAGCGGCGCGGCGGCGCGCGAGGCGGAGCGCGCGCTGGCCTTGGCCGAAGAAGCACGCGATCTCGACGGGCTCGTCGGCAGCCTCGACCGGATCGGCGACTTGCGGCGCACGCTCGCCGCCCTGCCGGGGCCACGCCTCCGCCCGGCGCGCCCCGAGGACAGCGGTTTTGTTTCGGACGTCGATGCGGGTCCGCCATCATCGTCTGCGCCCGCTGGATCCGCACGACCAGCGTTCCAGCTTCCGGTCGCCGGGCGCACCATCGCCGGCTTCGGCGCGGCGGGCGAGGGCGGCGTGCGCTCGGGCGGCATCTCGCTCGCTCCCGCGGACGGCGCGCAGGTCGTCTCGCCGGGGGCGGGCCGGATCGCCTTCGCGGGACCGTTCCGGGGGTTCGACCGGATCGTCATCATCGAGCATTCGGGGGGCTTCACCAGCCTCGTCACGGGCCTCGCGCGGGTCGACGTGGCGGTGGGACAGTCGGTCGTCGCGGGTTCGCCGCTGGGGGTTGCGGGTATCGACCGTCCGGCGGTCGGGTTCGAACTGAGACGCGACGGGGCACCGGTCAATCCGGCGGAATATCTGCGGTGATCGCGGTCTGCCGCCTTACGCCTCATCTGGCATTAACTTGGCCTGCGCGATAGAAGCGGGTCGAAGGATGGGAACCCCCGCATGAATCTCCGCTCACTCGTCAAATCCGCAGCGCTCGTTAGCGCCATCGCGCTGATCCCGGCCACGACCGCCGGCATGGCGCAGGTCGACGGGCGCGCCGGCCCGGAATTCGCCAAGCTGTTCGCGGTCTACCAGCGGATCAAGGCGAGCTACGTCGAGCCGGTGGACGACGACAAGCTGATCCGCGGCGCCATCGACGGGATGCTTGCCAGCCTCGACCCGCATTCGGCCTACCTCGACGGCGGGGATCTTCAGCGCCTCGAGACGATGATCGACGGCAACTATTCGGGCCTCGGCCTGTCGGTCGTGATGGACGACGGGGCGGTCAAGGTGGTCAGCCCGTTCAAGGGCAGCCCGGCGGACAAGGTCGGAATCAAGGCCGGCGACTACATCACCCACCTCGACGGCCAGCTGATTTACGGCGGCGAGCTCGACGAAGCGGTGGCCAGGATGCGCGGACAGGCTGGCACCAGCATTCGCCTGACGATCTTTCGCACCGGCCGCGACGAGCCGTTCGACGTGACCGTGACGCGCGGCGTGATCGAGCTGGAACCGGTGACCCACGAACTGAAGGCGGGCAATATCGGTTACATCTCGGTCAACGAGTTCAGCCGCGACGTCGGTTCGGACGTGTTCACCGCTTGGAACGACCTCAAGAAGCAGGCGTCGGGGCGGCTCAATGGCCTAGTTCTCGATCTGCGCCAGAACCCGGGCGGCTCGCTCGACGAGGCGGTGGCGCTGTCCGACCTGTTCCTCGAGAAGGGCGAGATCGTCTCGCAGCGGGGCCGCGCGCGCGGCGAGTCGCTCCGGTACGAGGCCGAGAGCGTGTTCAAGGGCGACATGGCCAAGGGCGTGCCGGTGATCGTGCTGATCGATGCCGGCTCCGCCAGCGCAAGCGAGATCGTCGCCGGAGCGCTGCAGGACCAACATCGCGCGGTGATCATGGGCGAAACGAGCTTCGGCAAGGGCAGCGTGCAGACCCTGCTGCCGCTGGGCCAGACCGCCGCGCTCAAGCTGACCACGGCGCGATACTACACCCCGTCGGGCCATTCGGTGCAGGAAGGCGGCATCGATCCCGACATCCGCGTGCCGCAGCTGTCCGACCCCGATCTCGCCAAGCGTGAGAAATTCCGGATGCGCGAATCGGACCTGCGCGGTCATCTCGTCAACGAGGCGGCACTGAAGGACAAGGATCTGGAGAAGGACCGGATCGACGATCCGCGCTTCCAGCTGACCGCCGAACAGCTCAAGAAGGAAGGGGTCGAGGACTTCCAGCTCGACTACGCGCTTCGCACGCTCCGCCGGACTGCCCCGAACGCAGTGGCGCGCAAGAACTGATGCCGGGACGGGGAACCGCAAGCCGGTCCACCGCGCTCGCCCAGCGGCTGGCACTCGGCGTGCCGCTGTTGCTGCTCGGCGGCGCTTATGTCGGGCAATACGCGTTCGGCCTTTACCCGTGCGAGATGTGCTGGTGGCAGCGCTACCCGCACTTCGCGGCAATCGCGCTGGCGGCGATCTCGTTCTTCGCGCCGCCCCGCCGGCTGTGGATCGCGCTGGCTGCCCTCGCGATTCTCGTTTCGGGTGCGATCGGCGCATTCCACGCCGGGGTCGAATACGGCTGGTGGGAGGGGCTGACCGCGTGCAGCACCATTTCCAGCGGCGGCGGCGATCCGCTCGAGGCGATCATGAACGCGCCGCTGGTCCGCTGCGACGACGTGCAGTGGAGCCTGCTGGGCATATCTCTTGCGGGGTGGAATTTCCTCATTTCGGCAGTCTCGGGTATCGCCATTCTCGTGCTGATCGGGCGCCGCACATGACTTTCGCATCTTCCCGACCCGACCGCTCGCAGATGATCCGCGTCGACCAGGCGGGCGAATTCGGCGCGACCCGGATCTATGCGGGGCAACTCGCCGTCATGGGCAATCGCGGGCCGCATTCGGGCGAGATCGCCGCGATGGCCGAACAGGAACGCGGCCACCGCGAGAAGTTCGACGCGCTGATGGCGAAGCGGGGGGTACGCCCCACCGCGTTGCAGCCGTTCTGGTCTGCTGCGGGATACGCTCTCGGTGCCGCGACCGCCCTGATGGGACCGGAAGCCGCGATGGCCTGCACCGCCGCGGTCGAGGAAGAGATCGACAGGCACTATTCGGAGCAGCTGGACGAGCTGGAAGCGAGCGGCGACGACCCCGAACTTGCCGGCATGATCGCCGAATTCCGCGAGGACGAACGCGCCCACCGCGACGCGGCGCTCGCCGCCGGGGCGGAGCGCGCGCCCGGCTATCCCCTGCTCAGTTCGGCGATCCGTCTCGGCTGCAGGGTCGCGATCGGACTGTCGAAGCGCATCTAACGCCGCCGCAACCCGGAACCGGGACGGGGCGACGAGCGCTTCATTGGGTATTCACGGCGCATAGGGCTCTCTCACGCCCGACTTCGACCCCGCCAAAGATTTGAGGACACCACGATGAACCGCCTGTTCGCCCTGCCGTTATTCGCCGCCGCCGCGCTGGTCGCGGCCCCCGCCGCCGCGCAGGACGCCGGCGGGGACAAGGTCCGCATGGTCATCGTCTACGGCGACGACGCGGCGCCGGCCCCGACCGATCCCGACGAGATCCTGGTCGTCGCGCGCATGCCCGAGGGCGACCGCTACCGCATTCCCGAGGCGCTGCGTTTCAGCGAGGATCCTGCGAACATGGCCTGGGCGCGCCGGGTCGAGAAACTGGAGCTGGTGACCAGGTTCGGCACCAATTCGTGCTCCACCGCGGGCGCGGGCGGCTTCACCGGGTGCACCCAGCAGCTCATCGACGCGGCCTATGCCGACAAGCGCGAAGGCGCCGACGTGCGGTTCTCCGCCCTGATTGCCGCGGCACGCGCCGAACGCCTGTCGACGATCGATGCCGACGCCGCCAGCGAGCAGAGCCGCGTCGAGGAGATCGAGCGCGAATACATGAAGCGCCTCGAAGCCGAGCGGGCCGGCCCCACTCCCGATGAAGTACCAACCACGCAGCCGGGCGACGCCGCGCCGATCATGGTGCCACCGGGCCAGTAATCCGGCGCACGGCTCCGGTTGTCTCGCGCCGGTTTGCTGCCTAGGGAGCGCCGATCCACCGGCTTTCCTTGCAGCAGGACTTCCAACGACATGACGCCGATTCCGAGCTCCGTGGCGCCCCGATGAAATCGATCCTCGTCACCGGCGGCGCCGGCTTCATCGGATCAGCCGTCGTCCGCCGCCTCGTGCGCGGCGGGGCGAACGTCGTCACGCTCGACAAGCTGACCTATGCGGGCAATCCCGCGTCGCTGAAGGTCATCGAGAACGCGCCGAACCACGTGCTCGTCGAAGGCGACATCGCCGACAGCGATCTGGTGCTCCGCCTGGTGCGCGAACACGCGGTCGAGGGTATCATGCATCTCGCGGCCGAGAGCCACGTCGATCGGTCGATCGACGGCCCGGGCGCGTTCGTCGAGACGAACGTCGTCGGCACGTTCCGCCTGCTGTCGGCCGCGCTCGAATACTGGCGCGGGCTCGAGGGCGAGGCGAAGGAGAACTTCCGGTTCCACCATGTTTCGACCGACGAGGTGTTCGGCGACCTGCCGTTCGACGACAGCCTGTTCACCGAGGACACGCCCTACGCGCCGTCCTCGCCCTATTCGGCCAGCAAAGCGGCAAGCGACCACTTCGTGCGCGCCTGGCACGAAACCTATGGCTTGCCGGTCGTGCTGTCGAACTGCTCGAACAACTACGGCCCGTATCACTTCCCCGAGAAGCTCATCCCGCTCGTCATCCTCAACGCGCTCGAGGGCAAGCCGCTGCCGGTCTACGGCAAGGGCGACAACGTGCGCGACTGGCTGTTCGTCGACGATCACGCCGCGGCGCTGGAAGCGGTGCTGACGAAGGGCGCCGTCGGCGAAAGCTACAATGTCGGCGGCAACCAGGAACGCACGAACCTGGCGGTGGTGGAGGCGATCTGCGACGCGCTCGATGCCCGGCGGCCGCTCGACGGCGGCAAGCCCCGCCGCGAGCTCATCACCTTCGTCGCCGACCGTCCCGGACACGACCGCCGATACGCGATCGACGCCAGCAAGATCGAGCGCGAGCTCGGCTGGACCCCGGCCGAAACCTTCGAAAGCGGCCTCGCCAAGACCATCGACTGGTATCTCGACAACGGCTGGTGGTGGGAGCCCATTCGATCGGGCAAATATGCCGGGGAGCGGCTGGGCGAAGGCTGACCGCCCCGGTTGGCGTTTTCGTAGCATTTGGGGTGTAGGGGCCTGCGGTCATGACGAACGTCCGCAAGGTCCTCACCGTGTTCGGCACCCGGCCGGAAGCGATCAAGCTCTTCCCGCTTGTGCATGCGCTGGCCGCCGACGAGCGGTTCGAGAGCCGGACCTGCGTATCGGGCCAGCATCGCGGCATGCTCGACCAGGTTCTCGAGATTGCGGGCATCGTGCCGGGCCACGATCTCGACCTTATGCAGCCCGACCAGACGCTCGACGCGCTGACCGCCAACCTCCTTACCGGGATCGGCCGCGTGCTCGACGCCGAACGGCCCGACTGGGTCGTGGTGCAGGGCGACACCGCGACCGCGATGGCCGGCGCTCTGGCAGCCTATTACCGCAAGATTCCTGTCGCGCACGTCGAAGCCGGCCTGCGGAGCGGCAACATCCACCATCCGTGGCCGGAAGAGGTTAACCGCAAAATCGTGGGCGCCTTCGCCGCGCTGCACTTCGCCCCCACCGAAACCGCGGCGGAAGCGCTGCGCCGCGAGAACGTCGCGCCCGAGACGATACACGTGACCGGCAACACGGTCATCGACGCGCTCCACTGGGTGACCGCAAAGATCGAACGCGAGCCCGCTCTCGCGGCGGGTCTCGCCGATCTGGAGCGGCGGTTCGCGGGCAAGCGCATCATCGGGATGACCAGCCATCGGCGGGAGAACTTCGGCGACGGGATGGAGGGAATCGCCTCGGCGGTCCGCCGCCTCGCCGAACGCGACGACGTTGCGGTGATCTTTCCCGTCCACCTCAATCCCAACGTGCGCGCCGTGATGAACGAGCGGCTCGCGGGGCTGGACAACGTCGCCCTGATCGAGCCGCTCGACTACCCGCACTTCGCGCGCCTTCTGGCGATCAGCACCCTGATGCTGACCGACAGCGGCGGAGTACAGGAGGAAGCGCCCGCGCTGGGGAAGCCGGTGCTGGTGATGCGCGAGACGACCGAGCGGCCGGAAGGAATTGCGGCCGGGACCGCCAGGCTTGTGGGCACCGACGCGGACCGCATCGTGGCGGAGGCAAACCGGCTGCTCGACGATCCGCACGCCTACGAGGCGATGGCGAAGGCGCACAATCCGTTCGGCGACGGCAGGGCGACCGCACGCATAGTCGATCTGATGGCCGCGCGCTGAAACACCGTTACCGGTAAATTTACCCCTTCCGCCTATAGCCTGCGCGCGAAACCAATTGCGGGAATATCATGCGCGGCGAAACCAATCCGGAAGTGTGCGTCATCGGCCTCGGCTATATCGGGCTGCCGACCGCGGCGGTGATCGCGCGCAGCAATTGCCGTGTGACCGGTATCGACGTGAGCCAACGCGTCGTCGACACGATCAACCGCGGCGAAATCCACATCGAGGAAGCCGATCTCGACGGTCTGGTCCAGGCGATGGTTCAGCGCGGCACCTTGCGCGCGTCGACCGAGATCGCGGCGGCCGACGTCTTCGTCATCGCGGTGCCGACCCCGTTCGAAAAGGACGGCAATCACACGCCCGACATCAGCTACGTGATCGCGGCCGCGACCAATGTCGCCGCGGTGCTGAAAAAGGGCGACTGCGTAATCCTCGAATCGACCTCGCCGGTGGGCACCACCGAAGCGCTGCGCGACCGGCTGGCGGCGCTCCGCCCCGATCTCGCCATGCCCGGCATCGCCGAGGGGCGGCCCGACGTGTCGATCGCCTATTGCCCCGAACGCGTGCTGCCGGGACGCATCCTGGAAGAACTGACGCACAACGACCGCTCGATCGGCGGAATCACCCCGCGCTGCGCGAGGAAGGCGCTGGCGTTCTACAAGCTCTTCGTGCGCGGTACCTGCGTCACCACCGATGCGCGCAGCGCCGAGATGACCAAGCTGGTTGAGAACGCCTATCGCGACACCAACATCGCGTTCGCCAACGAACTCAGCATGATCGCCGATCGCATGGGGCTCGACGTGTGGGAGGTCATCCGCCTCGCCAACCGGCACCCGCGGGTCGACATCCTCCAGCCAGGCCCCGGCGTGGGCGGGCACTGCATCGCGGTCGATCCGTGGTTCATCGTCCACGGCGCACCGGAAGAAGCGAAGATCATCCGCACCGCGCGCGAGGTCAACGACGCCAAGATGCACCACGTCGTCGCGAAAGCGACCGAGCTGGTCGAGGCACATCCGGGCGTGCCGGTCGCCTGTCTAGGCCTGGCGTTCAAGGCGAACATCGACGACTTTCGCGAGAGCCCGGCGCGCTACGTCGCCGCCAGCCTGGCACGAAAGTTCGGCGAACGGGTGCGGATCGTCGAGCCCTACGCCCGCGAACTCCCGCGCGAATTCGAAGGGACCGGGGCGACGCTGGTCGACATCGACACCGCGCTGGAGACGTGCGGCGTGCTGGTGGTGCTGGTCGATCACGACGTCTTCCGCGTCGTCCCGCCGGAAGAGCGCGTGGGCGCAGCGATCTACGACACGCGCGGGATCTGGCCGGATGCCTCGCGCTCGCCCGCGCGTCCGCCGCTCAGGCTGGCGAGTTGAGGTCTATCCGCGGGCGTCGGTAAGGGCGCGCGGCCTTTCCTGCGCGGGAATACCGACGAGCGTTACCGCGTTTCCGCACGACTTCGTCACGACCGCGTTCGCACCGACCGCAACGTCGTCGCCCAGCACGATCGGTCCGATGATCCGCGCGCCCGATGCAATGAAGGTGCGGTCGCCCACCACGGGCCGCTGGTCATGCGCAGGCTCGACCTCCTTCGCGCCCAGCGTCACCTGATGGTAGATCACGGCGTAGGCCCCGATGCGGTTCGCGCCGATGACCGTGCCCGACGCGTGCGGCATGAAGAAATGCGGTCCGATCTCGCAAGCCGAGCTGATTTCCACCCCGTAGAGGTAGAAATTGAGCCACGTCAACAGTTTGGCGATACCGGTCCGGCCGTTGCGGTGCGCCGCATGGGCTAGGCGATACCAGCCGACCGGCGCGCAGCGCGGTATGAGCAAGTTGCGCCACAGGTCGCGCCGGCGCACGGGCCGTCCGGCCTGGCCGTAGTAATAGTAATAGCGTTCGAGATCGGACGCGAGCAGCGAGCCGAGCGAGCGGGGATCACTCATCACCCGTTCCCGTCCAGTATCCATCCTTCAGGTGGACGGCGGAGCGGTCCTCGTCCGACAGGAGTTCGTCGATCCATCCCGCAATGGTATAACGCTGGCGGACGTCCTCCGCCAGCGGCGGCGCGGCGGTGTCCAGGAAACCGTCTGAGATGCGCGGCGCCTGGCGGTCGATCACCTCGATCCGCGCCGGGTCATAGAAGGCGTAGGCGCGAATGTCGGCGTTGGTCGTCACGAGCTTTTTCTCGGCGCACAGCACCTCCAGCGTGCGCATCGTCAGCCCGTCCTGCCGAGCGTGTTCGATGTCGAGGATGGCGCGGCTGCTCTCGAAGACCTGCTGTGCCTTGGCCCGCGCCAGCGGAGCGAAGGTAAACGTTTCCGCCTTCGCACCACGGAATGCGGGATTGGTCAGCCGATAGGCCGCGAGCACCCAAGGCGCCTTGAGGAATAGGTACCAGTATCGGCGTGTGCCCGGCGGCAACGTTGCGTCAAGGCGCTCGACCACCCGGTGCCGGTCGGTGTGGGCAGTTCCGATGAAAGAGATGTCGTACGCCTCGCCCTGCCCGGCGGCGCTCGCGTGGTCGTCGGAAAACAGCGGGCGGAAGCGCATACCGTGCTTGCGCGCGACCTCGCGCTCGAACGAGAACGCTACGTCGAACAGCGGCACGAGACCGAGCGCGGTCGGCCGGTTGGCGAGCGAATCCCAGAGATAAAACACGAAGCGCGCTTCGGGATGCGCGCGCCTCAGGTCGCGGACCAACGCCGGCGAGACGGTCTGCCCGTTGACCACGAAGACATGGTCGTACCGATCGGCACCAAAGGACTTCAGTGCCCGGCGATAGTATCGCTCGGTCGCGCGTCTCGTGGCGGCGGGCGCGAAGCGAGCCGCGGCGTGGTACCACGGCGAATTTATCGGGCGGTCGGGGATCGCGTCGACGATTGCGCCCCGCCGCCTCAGTTCGCGCGTCATCGCCTCGTCGTAACCGAAGAAGCGGGGCGCGATCAGCAGGACGCGCGACCCCGTGAGGCTGGCTGGCCCGCTCATGGCCTTGCGCTCTCGCTCGCTCAGTCGGCCGAGGCGAGCTTGCGCTCGCGCAATTCCGCCATGGCCTTCTCGGACCGGTCGGCAAAGGTCGGCTGCCCCTCGGCCCAGGCGCAGAAGCGCATCAGCCCCTGCGCCAAGTCCACCTGCGGATCGAAACCGAGGTACTTCCGCGCATTGCCGAGATCGGCGTAGCAATGGCGGATGTCGCCGACCCGGTATTCGCCTGTCACGCTGACCGGCACGGCGTGGCCGCTTGCCGACAGCAGCGCATCGGCAAGGTCGGTCACGGTGGTCGGGACGCCTGCGCCGAGATTGATCGCGGCCCCGTCCGGCACGTCGGCCGACAGCGCGGCAACGAGGCCCGCGACGATGTCGTCGATGTGGATGAAGTCGCGGCTTTCCTTACCGTCTTCGAACAGCGCGATCGGCAGGCCCTGCCGTGCGCGGTTGAAGAAGATCGAAATGATCCCGGTGTAGGGGTTCTGGAGCGACTGCCCCTCGCCGTAGACGTTCTGGAAACGCAGGACGACCGGCGTGATGCCCAGCGCCGGGGCGGCCGAGCGGATCAGGAGCTCCTGCGCGGCCTTGCTCGCGGCATAGACCGAACCCGGCGCGAAGGCGATGTCTTCGCGCGTGGGCACCGCCTCGAGCGGGTGTCCGTCCGCCGTGCGGAACTCCCACTCGCCTGCGGCAAGCTGGGCGGGCGTACGACTGGCCGGCTGGACGATGCGGCCCGGATCGCGCGGGTCGGCATAGGCACCTTCGCCGTAGACGCTGCGGCTGGAGGCCAGGATCAGCCGTGAAGGCCGCCGCTCGCACTTCGCCAGCGCCTCAAGAAGGGCGGCGGTACCCATTTCGTTGACGGAGACGTAGTGGCGGATGCGGTACATGGACTGCGCCGTCCCCGTCTCGGCAGCGAAGTGGTAGACCGCGTCGACGCCTTCGAACAGCGACGGCTCGTCGATCACGTCGCGCACGTCCAGTCGGCGGAACTCCGCCCCATCGGGCACGGTGACCGAGGGCTGCTCGCCGTGTATCTGCGGAGACAGGTTGTCGATCAGCAGCACCGCGTGCCCCTGGTTCATCAGGCGGCGCGCCAGCGCCTGGCCGATGAAGCCCATCCCTCCGGTAATCGCAATTTTCACGGGATCATTCTTTCGCTTGGATCAGGCGACCGCCAGGGCCCGGTTGGGCGGCGTGGTCGGGGCGGACAGCCGTTGCCCGAGATCGGCCCGCTCGGCAAGCACGCGGCGTGCCGCCAGTACGCCGAGGATCAGGCCGTATCCCGGGGTCGAGATCATGTACTGCGACATGAACACGAAGACGACCGAGCACAGCAGGAAGGTCTCGAAATGCGATCGGAGGCCGCGCAGCATCCGCACCGTCAAATAGATCATGAGTCCCAGCCCGAGCACACCGAGCTGATAGACGACGATGAGCAGGCCCGATGCGATGCCGGCCGGGCTGAGGCCGATGAGCCACGGGTTCCTCGCCATGATCGGGCCTACGGCCGCTTCCCATTGCGCCGAATTGAGCCCGGCCGGGATGAAGCCGCGTTCGAAGCTTTCCTGCAGCCCGACCCAGATACCTCCCAGACGCATGTTCGCGCTGGTATCGGCGGTGATCAGGTACCACGGATCCTCGTAGAATGACTTGAGCAACTGGACCACGCGCAGGTCGTTTGGCAGCAGCCCGGAATCGAGAATGCCGCCGAGAATGAAATAGAGCGGCACGATCGCGATCAGCAGCCAGCGGCCCCACCGGCCGAATACGGCAAGGTAGATGATCGTGCCCAGCGACAGCGCGAGCACCGCGCTCGATGAACGGGCGATAAGGACGGCTGTCGCCAGGCAGGCTAGCGCTAAGAGGTTGCGCCCACCGACGAGCGCTAGGAGCGCGGCGAGGATGATCATGTGAAACCCGAAGTGGGTCGGTTCGGGCGCGAAGCCGAGCGTACCGCGCCCCGATTCGATAACAACCTCGCCCGCATCGCTGAATTCGCCGACGAGCTGCGTCATGAACGATGGGCTGATGACCGTCTGAATCAGACCGACAAGGACCCATGCCCCGGCTGCGAACACGATGACGCGATCGGCCATCTTGGGGTCTTCCAGCGTCACCGCGAAGGCGGCCACCGCGAAAACGAGCGGCGAGACGTAAATCAGCAGGTATTTGAAGTCCTGCGGGGAGGGGTTCGGCAGGCAAGACACCACGAAGCCGAGGACGCCGGCCATCGCCAGGATCGTCAGTGCGGTGAGGTCGCCGCGCGGAAACTTGTCCTGCACCAACGGTATCGCGACGATTGCCGCCATCGTACTGAACACCAGAGCGTAGGGCTGGGTGTAGGACGCAAGCGGAATGATCTGCGTATAGGGAAACAGGCAAAACAATAGCGCGACGAGATAAAGCGCTTTCTTCACGTCACACCTTTCCGGCTGGTCGACGCGGGCCCGCAAATATATCGGCACGGCCCGGAAACGGCGTCTGTCGCAATGCTTTAGCGCCTCGCTGCCGGTGGGGCAAGAGATCGGACGGGCGCGGCGGAACCCGGGACCCTTCGATGCCCTTGCACGCCCAGAATTGGCTGGACTTGCCGTCCGACTTGTTCGAACCGTCCGCCGCGCACCGCGTTTCGGCCCGAAGAAGTCCTGCCAGCAATGCCAGTCTATATCGTCATGATGGGGGCGGCCGCCGCGTTCGGCTTTGCCAAGCTGCTCGTGCTGGCGCTGGTAATGCCGGCCGCGCAGTTCGGTTCCTATGCGGGTGCCGCGGGTGCCGCGACGGTCGGCTCCGCCTTGCTGTCCTTCGGCCTGCTCGAGGGGACGATAAAGCGCTTCCCCCGCTACTGGGCCGACGGCGAGACCGATTTGCTCGTGGGCGCGTCGAAGTGGATATCGCTCCGCGTGACGAAGCTGACCCTGGCGGGTTCGCTCGCAGCGGTCCCGGCCGGCTACCTGATCGCGGGTGTGGACGGAGTCGTGTTCACGGTGCTGGCCGTGCCGCTGGCGCTCATCACGCTCATCGGGCGCGTGGTGTCCGCGCTCAACCTCAGCATCGGCGATGCCGGCCTCATCTGGCGCTACAGCTTCATCCGCTCGATCTCCGCGTTCGTGCTCGTTCCGCTGGGCGGTTTTCTTTACGGCTGGACCGGCGCCCTGGTGGGCGAGATCGCGGCGATGGCGCTCATCACGGTGCAAGGCACATGGTCGTTGCGGCACCTGCTGCCGTTCGGCGCGGCGCCGGTGAAGGCACCCGCCGACTACAATCTCTATACCTCGGCCCTGCTGGTGAACATGATCGGCAGCGGCGACCGCGCTGTCGTCGCGGCGCTGGCCGGGCCGGCCATTGCGGGCTCCTATGCCTTTGCGTTGATGTTCGCGCAGATCGGTCAGGTGGTGGTCAACATCCTCGCCCAGAAGACGGGGCCGCAGATCATCAAGGTCCAGCGCGCGGGCGCGAGCCTGCGCCCCACGCTGCGGCTATTGTCGTTTCCGGCGGCCGCCATCGTCGGCACTTCGCTCGCGCTCCTGGCGGCCGCATTCGGGGGAGTGAACTTCGAAGTGGGCCACGCCCTTCTGGCCAAGTACGACATCGGCCTGCTCGAGGTCGGCATCGCCTGCTTCGTCTCGATCACGTTCCTGTGCGTGGTCTTGGAATACGCCGTAGTGGCGATCGACCGGGAGCGGGTCGTGACGCTGGCGGCGGGGTCGGCGGCGGCGGTGCTCGTGATCGGGGCGGGGGCGGCGTGGACGCAGGGCGCCGGGACGACGGGCTATCTTCTTGCGATGGCGGCCGCGAAGTCGGTGCAGCTTGCGATCCTCACCGGCTCGCTGATCCCGCGGCGCTTTCTGCAGCGAGGGAACGGAGCCGCGCCGCGCCCCTGAGAACGCGGCGGCGGCCCGTGCGTCAGCCGATCAGGTCCCAGCTCGCCGGCGTACCGCGCTTGACGTCGCGCGAGACGCGCTTGCCGACGAGGTCGGCGTAGTGCTTGGGCGCGAGGCCGAGGCCGGGGCGGATGAGACGCAGGTTCGTCTCGGTCAGCTCCTCGCCAGCGGCGACGTCCTCCACCACGTAGATCGACCGGCGGAAGACGAGGCTGCCCTTCTCGGCCTCGCTCGGGCCGTAGGACACCGTGCCCCGCGCCGCGGCGGCGGTCCGCGTCTCGCGGACCAGCGCGGCGAGCTCGTCCGGCTCCATCGAGAATGCCGAATCGACCCCGCCGTCCTCGCGGGCGATCGTCAGGTGCTTTTCGATCGCGACTGCGCCCAGCGCCGTGGCCGCGACCGCCGCGCCGATGCCCATCGTGTGATCGGACAGGCCGGTGTGGCAGCCGAACATCTCGCGCAGGTGGGGGATGGTGAGCAGGTTGGAGCTCGCCGGATCGGCCGGATACGAACTCGTGCATTTCAGCAGGATGAGGTTTTCGCACCCGTTCTCGCGCGCGGTGCGGACCGCCTCGTCGATCTCGGCGGCAGTCGCCATCCCGGTCGACATGATCATCGGTTTGCCGGTCCGCGCGACCTTGGCGATCAGCGGCAGGTCGACGTTCTCGAAGCTGGCGATCTTGTGGCAGGGGACCCCGAGATCTTCCAGAAAGTCGACCGCCGTTGGATCAAACGGGGTGGAGAAGCCGATCATGCCGTGTTCGCGGCAGCGGTCGAAGATCGGCTTGTGCCACTCCCAGGGGGTGTAGGCCTCCTTGTAGAGGTCGTAGAGCGACGTGCCGTTCCACAGCGAGTTCGGGTCGGAGATGAAGAATTCGCCTTCCGAGTGATCGATCGTCATCGTGTCGGCGGTGTAGGTCTGCAGCTTGATCGCGTTGGCGCCTGCCGCGGCGGCCGCATCGACGATCTCCAGCGCCCGGTCGAGCGAGTGGTTGTGGTTGGCGCTGACCTCGGCGATCACCAGCGGCGGGGCGTAGGTGTCGATGGTGAAGTCTTCGATCTGAAAAGGTGTCATGGCTTCCCTTTAGCGTCGGCGTCGCGCAGCACAAAGCGTGCCTTCGCGGTTGTTTCCTGCCCGTCGAAGCGAGCGTCCTCGAACTCGATGCGCCACGGTCCGCAATCGACGAACGCGCGTGGATACCCCTCTGCATCGAGCATGCGGATATGGTCGAATACCCGTTCCGGATCGGACAGCGGGGCGAGATCACCGTCGGCGGGCTTGCGCCGGCGGAACTCGGTTACCTCGCCCGTTTGCGCCTGCGGCTCGGGATCGTTCGCGACAATCTCGGCAATCATGCCTTCGATAATGTCGCCCGCGCGCTCGAAAATCTGCTGTGCCGTACCTTCGAGCGACAGCGGGCGCTTCATGTAGACGGGCCCGGTGTCGAGCCCCGCCTCGCAGCGCAGCGCGCTGATCATCGTCTCGCCGTGTCCGCGCACGATCAGGTTCTGCAACGGAGATCCGCCCCGGCCATAGGGCAGGTCCGTCATGTGGAAGATGATCGTCTCGAATGCGCCGAAGACGGATTCGGGAATTATTTTCGACCAGTGCGGCACGAACACGCGCGTGGCCCCGATCGCCGCGAGGTGGTCCGCGGTGAATTCCCCCCGCGTGCCGATCTGTACGAACGGCCGGCCGGTCTTGCGCGCGAGGCGCTCCGCCAGTCCGCCATGCCACGGACGACTGGAGACGACGACTTCGGTCATCGGTCCTGGCCACCTTTCGGCACCGTCTGGCGCACGAGCATGAACGCCTCGGCCGCCTTGAATCCGGCGCTTGCGCCGCGCCAGCGGGCGAGGTGCTCGACCGCCTGGTACGAACGCGGGTGCGGGAAGGGGCGCATTTCGGCCTCGTAGCAACGCAGCGCGGCTATCTTGGTCTCGAGCGCGTCCGAGATGTCGACGAACCAGTTGGGGGCGAAGGGCGGGGCGCTCGCCGGGCTCATCCATTCGGTGCTCGATACGGTTTCGTACGCAAGGATGCGCGTCACGGTGTGGCCGGGAAGCGGACGGCAGGCGGTAATGACCGCGCGATGGGTCACGTCGTGGTCGATGTTCACGTCGCCGCGATGGTGGGTGTAGACGATGTCGGGCTTCACCCGCGCCACCGTCGCCTCCAGCCGGTGGACGACGTCGAGCAGCACCTCGCCGTCCATCCGGTTGTCGGGCAGTCCGAAGAACTCCGGCGGTTCCGCACCGATCGTGGCGGCTGCGGCGCGCGCGGCATCGCGCAACCGCTCGAGTTCGGCGGCGTGCTCGTCGCGGCCGTCCGCCGAGGAACGCGAGGTGGCGCCTTCGGCCAGGATCGCGATCGCGACCCGGTCGCCGGCCCGCACGTGGCGGACGAGCGTGCCGGCGCATCCGAGCAATTCGTCGTCGGGATGGGCGGCGACGACGAGTACGGTGGTCATTGCGGTCGTGCTCCTCGGGGCAGTGTCAGGCGCCAGCGATGCGCGTCGCGGGCGCCATAGGGCACAAAGCCCGCCTTTGCGAAGGCCCCCGCCGAGGCGATATTCTCGGGCAGGATTTCCGCATCGATGGCGGTCAGGCCGGGCCAGCCGGCGGCCGCTTCGGCGCACCCGGCCGCGATCAGCCGCGCACCGGCGCCGCGGCCGCCCTCGCCGGGAACGAGATAGACCGAGATCAGCGCGCTCGCTTCGTCGGCATCGCGGTCGAACCGCACGACCCCGGTGGCGCCAGAGTCTTCCTCGCCGATCCACAGCCTGCGATCGGGATCTGCGATGGTCCGGGCGAACCACGCGCGGTGGTCGGCGATCGCGACGGGCGCGGGATCGTGGAAGAAACGGCGTGTATCGGGATGGTTGCGCCAGGCGAAAACGGTTTCGCAGTCGTCGGGCGCGGCGAGGCGCAGCCGGGTGCGGGGCGCGGACAGCGCCGCGAGCACACGGCCGGCGCCGGCCCCGTCGCACAGCGAGCGTGCCGTCTCGCCGAGCGCGGCCGCGCGCACGGGATCGTCCGTCAACGCCGCGACCGACCGGGCTACATCGCCGGGTGTCACCTCGCCTACGTCGCCGAGCCACAGCGCGGCCCCCGCGTCGGCCAGCGCCGCGGCGCCCGGCTTCTGGTTCTCGGCGATGGTAATCAGGATTGTGGGTAGGGCGAGACAGCACCGTTCCCAAGCGGTTGCCCCGGCGGCGCCGATCGCCAGCGATGCTCCGGCCATCAGAGCGGGCATGTCGGCATTTCCCTCGAACAGGCGCGTGTCGGGCATCCGCCGGGCAGCCTCGCGGATCGCCGCCAGATGGGGATTGCGCGCACCCGCCACGACATCGACTGCCAGTCCCTTGTCGAGCGCGCCGAGACCTTCGAGCACGACCAGCGTCGCCCCGTCGGGATCGATTCCGCCGAAGTATACGAGCACGCGCGCGCCGGCCTGCAATGCGCGCGGTCCCTCGATCTCCTTGGCGAGGGCGGCGAACTCGGGACGCAGCAGGGCATGGCGCGGGCCGATCAGGGTCTGGCAGCCTGCCGGCACCAGACCCGCATACCGTCCGGCACTTCCCTGCAGATTCTGGTCGAGCAGCAGGTCGCAATCGTGGAGCCGGTCGGCAAGGTCGTCGATCGTCATGATGCGCCCGCCGCCCGCGGCGCGCATCGAGCTCTCCCATCGATGGTCGAGCGCGTAGTGGTCGGCCACCAGCCAGTCGTACCCGTCGCCCACGGCGGCAGCCGTCTGCCGCGCATCGACCGCCTGCGAAGCGCCAAGCCAATCCGCGTGGTCGAGACTGGGGCCGCCGGTATCGTCCTCGCCAAGAAAACCGGCTTTGCTCGGCAGCACCACGAGCGCATGGCCGCGGGCCTCGACCAACCCCTCGGGCCGGCCGGGATGTTCGCGCATCACGAACGTGCATATGTGGCCTTCGGTGGCGGCTGCATCCGCCAGCGTCAGGCACCGCATCAGGTGGCCGGTGCCGATCGCGTCGGATGCGTCGGTGCGGAAGACGATCCGCATCGCGCGGGTCACCGAACCTTGAACAGCGGCTCGAGCGGCTTGCAGCGCAGCACTTGCGCCAGGGACCGGTTGGCGTCCGCATCGGCCAGTGCGGCAAAGGCAGCGTCGTAGGCATCGAGCAGAGCGCGCACTTCTTCCGGCCCGTGCGAAGCCGAGATGTTCTGCGTGCCGTAGGACAGCACCCCGCGCTCGAAGATCTCCTGCATGAAGAGCGTCTTGAGCTCCCACATGGTGTAGTTTTCGGTGTCGCGGAAGTTCACGAACGACCAGGTCGGGTCGCCGCTGACCGCCAGCATGTGCCCAAGATCGTGCTTGCCGATCAACGCCTCGATCCCGGCGCACACTTCTTCGCCGGTCTTGCGCATGTTGGCCAGAACCGGGCCGCTTGCCAGCTTGTCGAGCGTGGCCTTGGCCGCGGCGAGCGACAGCGTCTCGCCGCCGAAAGTGAACGAGAAGAACACGTCTTCCATCAGTTTCATCACGTCGGCCCGGCCGGTTACCGCCGAAACGGGGTATCCGTTGGCGAGCCCCTTGCCGAAAGTCGCGAGGTCGGGCGTTACGCCGAACATCTCCTGCGCGCCGCCGTTCGCGAAACGGAAACCCGTGATGGTCTCGTCGAACACCAGCAGCGCACCGTGCGCATGTGCAAGGTCCTTCACCGCGCCGAGGAAGTCGGGCGTGGGGTAGGCGACGTTCATCGGCTCGAGGATGACGGCGGCGAACTCGCCCGGATGCGCATCGAGCAGGGCTTTGAGCGAATCGGCGTCGTTGAAGGCGAACGTGCTGGTGAGATCGCGGGTCGCCTGCGGCACGCCGAGGTTGCGCGCGGTCGAGCCGATGTACCAGTCCTGCCAGCCGTGATAGCCGCACACCGCCACCCGGTCGCGCCCGGTGAAGGCGCGTGCGATGCGGATCGCGCCGGCGGTCGCGTCGGAGCCGTTCTTGCCGAACCGCACCTTCTCGGCGCAGGGCACCATGGCGACGATGCGCTCGGCGACTTCCATCTCGAGCGGGTGGGGGAGCGAGAAGATCACCCCGTTTTCCAGCTGCGCCTTCACCGCGGCGGTCACGTCGGGATCGTTGTAGCCGAGCGTCACCGAGCATTGGCTGTTGATGAAGTCGACGTACTCGTTGCCGTCGGCGTCCCATACCCGTGCGCCGTCGGCCCGGGTGATGAAATAGGGCGAGATGCCGCGCGGGAACTGGGTCCGGCTCTTGGAGAACGTCTGGCTGCCGAGCGGGATCGTGCGTTCGGCGCGGTCGAGCCATTCTTCCGAGGTGGTGAAGCTGCGCATCGGGTCAGTCGTCTTTCGTGGTCTCGGAGGTGAAAACGCGGCCCATTAGGATCATGTCCTCGGGCTTGCCGTCGAGCAGGAATTGCGCGGGCCGCCGCCCCTCGATCGCGAAGCCGGCGCGCTCGAACGCGCGCTCGCTGCCCACGTTGGAGGCATAACAACCCGCCGTCACCTTGCGCAGCCCGAGCTCGTCGCGGGCGATGGCGCAGATCAGGCGGATGGCGCGGGTGGCAATGCCACGACCCCAGGCTTCGGATGCGCCGATCATGATGCCGATGTCGCCGGTCTCGTGCTGACGCGAAATGGGGCCGAGCTTGATGTTGCCCACGTGGCGGCCGAGCGGCGTGCTCCGGATGCCGAGAAACAGCACGCCGGGATGGGCGCGCTGGTCGGCGACGAATTGCCGCGTCCCTTCGATGTCATGCCGGGCGAAGCGGCTCTCGAGGTACTGTGCGATCGGCGGATCGTTGAGCCAGCCGACATATTCCTCGGTGGCATCGTCGGGGCCGAGCAGGAACAGCTCAACCTCGTCGTCCTGCCACGCGGCGGTGGGCGTTAGCTCCATCAGACTTCCATCCGGATCGGCACGCCGGCGTTGGCGATGTGCGACCGCGCCTGGAACGGGTTCTGGTCTCGGAAGCAGAAATAGGTCCCGGCAGCCACCGCCTCGGCCCCGCCGTCGATGAAGCCGGCGGCGAAGTGAGCGCCCAGACCGCAGCCGCCCGAAAGAATCAGCGGCACGTCGACGCTGTCGGCGATCTCGCGCGCGATATCGATGTCGAGGCCGCTTCCCATGCCGTCGCGATCGGCGTTGGTGAGCAGGATCTCGCCCGCTCCGCGCGATACGGCTTCCTTCGCCCACTCCTGCGGAGTGCGCCCGGTCGGCTTCGATGCGCTGTCGACGAATACCTGCGGCGCGCCCTCGACCGTGCGGTAGTCGATCGAGACGACCACGACCTGCGCGCCGTAGCGGCCGGCCGCCTCCCCGATGAGCGCGGGGTTTTCGAGCGCCGCCTGGTTGACTGAGACCTTGTCCGCCCCGCTGCCGAGCAGGGTGCCGAAATCCTCCACCGTGCGCACGCCGCCGCCCACCGCGAGCGGCATGAACGTTTCGCTCGCGAGACGTGCGATGAGATCGAGCATCATCTCGTCCCCGCCGATCGGCGTGCCGTCGATGTTGAGGACGATGAGCTCGTCGGCCATCTGCGCTTCGTAGATCTTGGCCTGGCTGACCGGGTCGCCGACCTCGATCGTCTCGGTATAGCCGCGCGTCGTCACCAGCACCGGGCGCATCGAACGCCCCACCTGCCGGTGGCGAATGAGCAGCTTGGGCACGATGCGTTTCTTCAGCACGGGTCGATCCCCAGGAAACCTTCGAGGAAGCGCAGGCCCGCCCGCTGGCTCTTTTCCGGATGGAACTGGCTTGCGACCAGCTTGCCCCGGCGCACGATCGCGCAGAACCGCTCGCCGTGCTCGGCCGTGCCCAGCGTCTCGCCGTGAACGGGATCGTGGTAGGCGAAGCTGTGGTCGAAGTAGAAGTCGGCCGTGTCGCCCGCGCGGAAGCTGCCGAAATCGTCGGCGAAGGTCACGTCGTTCCAGCCCACGTGGGGGATGCGCACGCTCGGCGGGTCGCCCTTCAGCGGGCGCACGGTGCCCCCGACTAAGCCGAGCCCGTCATGGGTGCCCAGTTCCTCACCGCGGTCGGCGAGGAGCTGCATGCCCACGCAGATGCCGAGCAGCGGGCGACCGTCGTCGATCGCCCACTGTCTCAGCTGCGGAACCAGTCCGGTCGCGCGCAGCTTGTCCGCGCAGTACCCGAACGCGCCGACGCCCGGCAGCAGCAGGTGCGTCTTGCCTTCGAAATCGCTCGCCTGCGAGACCAGCGACACGCGCGCGCCGAGGTGATCGAGCGCGTTCTCGATCGACCGGACGTTGCCTGCCTCGTAGTCGATCAGCCCAACGTGGCAGGCCCCGAACGACACGTCAGGCGTCCGCCATGCGGTTCCTCGACCGCCAGCGCTCGATCATCTTTTCGGCCACGTTGCGGTCCATCGAACCGTCGCGCATCCACTGGTCGAAGTCGTGCGTCTTGCGCCCGTCCTCGGTTTCTTCCGGGTGATGCTCGTAAGGGCTCACCTGATGGCTCATCGCGACCTTGAGGAATTCCTCCTCGCTCATCCCGATGAAGTCGAGGAACAGGTCGAGGCTCGGCGGACGCTTGCCCTCGTACTCGGCGACCAGCTTGCGGCCTTCCTCGGGCGTGATGCGGCCGTGGCGGATGTCGATCGCGGCCAGGTGCGACGGGCGCGAGTACCCGCGCTTGATGTACTTGATGTAGTCGCGCACCCCTTGCATGTAGCACTCGATCTTCTCGTAGTTGTACTGCGGGGGCACGTTCTCGACCTCGTCGCCCTGCCAGCCGAGCTCGTCCATGATGATGGCCGACTGCTTCTTGACGTCCCAGGGAATGTACGAACCGAGGCAGACCGAACGGTAGTTGAGGTTGCGAAGATCCTTCAGCGGCGGATAGCTGAAGCACTTGAGATCGCGCGGATCGACGTCGCCGCCCAGGCGCACGAACATGTCGTCGGCGCTGATGCCCAGGTTCACGAAGCGGTTGAAGCGCTTCTCGTCGACTTCCTCGGCCTGCTCGTAGCTGAAGTAGGCGGTGTATTCGGCCGACGGTTCGCCCCAGAAGATGAGCGGCACCTGCTTCTCCAGCGCGACCCACATCGGGTAGCTGAAGATGCCGGTGTGGCAGTGCCAGCAGAAGTCGCCCTTCTCGAGGAACGACTGGAGCATCAGCTTCTGCACGACATGCCAGTTCGGCGTGAAAGTGTGGATGTCGACGCCCAGTTCGCGGCAGACGCGCTTGACGTTGTCTTCCAGGTTGGGGCGCATGAACCCGTGGTCGAACCGGACGACCAGCGGCTTCACGTTGAATTCCTTAACGAGGTAGTACAGCGTCCAGGTGCTGTCCTTGCCGCCGCTGAACGGGACGATGCAGTCGTAGTCGTACTTGCCGCGATGTTCCTCGATCAGCTGACCGAGTTCCTCGCGCCGCGCTTCCCAGTCGATCGCCGACTGCTTGAATTCGACGTTGCGGCAGATGTTGCACGTGCCCGCCGAATCGAAGGCGATGGTTTCGTGCGTTTCGGGCAGGCCGCAGGGGTTGCAGCGTTTCATGTCTTACTCCTGTTCGGTGACGCCGGTGCGACCCGCCGCATCCGCGGCAAGCGACCGTTCGAGGCCTTCGTTGCGTGCATGGCAATTGGTCTCGCGCAAGTCGCGGCGTCCATCGAGCACGCGCATTAGGTCAAAAAAATCGTAAGGTGAAGCGGCGGTTTGCTCCTGCTGCACGATTGCCCGCACGACCTCGAGGTCGTCGGGATAGTCGACAGTCAGCCGTAGGTGCGAGGCATCGACGACGGCAGCATGATTGGCCCGCGTCAGGCCGCCGGCATCGCCGCGCATCCACACCGTCACGTGCTCGCGCATCGCGGGTTCGGTCGCCTCGACCAATGCGCGGTCCAGCGCGGCGCGGGTGAAGCATTCGACGTCGAGCCCGTCCGGGAAGCTTGGCGGTTCGACATTGCTGGCATAGTCCGCGCCCGTCTGCTCGCGCAGGGCGATCACCGTGTCGATGACCGCGGGGTCGATGAGCGGGCAGTCGCCCGTTAGGCGCACGATCGTGTCGCCGCCGATCTCGTTCACGGCGGTACCGAACCGGTCCAGCACGTCGTCGAGCGATCCCCGGTGCACTCGGCCCCCCATCGCCGCGACCGCTTCGGCCAGCGGGTCGTCGCTCGCGTCGGTGCTGGTGACGACCGCCACGTTGTCGACCCGCGCCGCCCGGCGCACACGGCCGAGCATGTAGCCGATCATCGGCTGCCCGCCGAGATCGGCCAGCACCTTGCCAGGAAGCCGGCTCGACGACATGCGGGCCTGGATCAGCGCGGTGACGGTCAAGCGGCGGCGCTCCATGTGCGGGGATCGATGACCGCCGGATCGGCGGTGGCGAGGTCGAGGGCGGAAAGGGCGGGCGCGGCGGCCCATGCCTCCACGATCTGGGAAAGCTGGACGGCGGTTTCCACCCCAACCGCGCAAAAATCGATGCGCGACAATCCCTTGACGACGCCGAGTGCGGCGACGATCGGCGCGAGACCTTCGTTGTGGCAGAGCTGGTTCCAAGCCGCCAGCCCCGCAGATGCGGCGGGCAGGCGACGCGCGGCCTCGCTTTCATCCATCAGAAGCAAGCCCTGCAGGAAGGCGGATCGCGCGGTGATCTCGATGTGTTCGGGCAGGGCAGCGCCGGAGATGCGCTGATCGAACGCGTTCGCCGGCAATTGCGCCATTGCAACGCGATGCTCGCCCGCCCAATCCGCGAGCGCTTCGGGGCCGTAGACCGACAGGCCCAACGGCAGCCGCTCGCGCGCGCACCATTCGGCGGCGGCATCCCACGCCGCGCTTCCGTGCGGTCCGACAAGGTCGTCGGCGGCATGAAACAGTATGCCGCAGATCGTTTCGCCCAGCCGGCTGCGCGAGCGATCGAGCGCATCGCGGACGAAGCGTGCAGCGTCTACCGAGGTCGCAAGTTCGGCTGGCAGCTTGGGTATCTTGGTGACGATCTCGAACCCGCGCCCGCGGGTGAGGCCGATCAGCCTCTCCTCGATATCGCCATAGCCGGGCGCAGTGTCGAGCCGGCGGATGCCCGCCTCCCACGCGGCGGCAAGGATTGCGGCGGCTTCCGCTTCGGGCACGCGGGCGCCCGATCCGGCGATGCCGTAAGCCACGCCGAACTGCACCGTGCCGAGGCACAGGGAAGGCGAAGGCCGGTCGGTCATCCCAGAGTGCGCGACAGGCTTTCGATCACCCGGTCCTGCTGCGCATCGGTCAGCGCCGGGTAGAGCGGGATGGTCACCGCGCGGCGATAGTATTCCTCGGCCGCCGGGAAATCGCCGGATCCGAAGCCGAGCCTGCGGTAATCGGGCTGCAGGTGGATCGGAATGTAGTGGACATTCGCCCCGATGCCGTCCTCGCGCAGTGCGTCGAACAGCGCCCGCCGCGACACGTTGGAGCGGGCGGGATCGATCTCTATCGGGTAGAGGTGATGGGCCGACTGCTTGTCGCCGGCGCGGGGCGGCGTGAAGAGCGGCAGGCCGGCGAGCTTCTCGTCGTAGCGGCGCGACAGGCGCTCGCGCGCCGCCCACAATTCCGGCAGCCGTTCGAGCTGCGACAGGCCGAGCGCGGCCTGCAGGTCGGTCATGCGGTAGTTGTACCCCAGCGTGACCTGTTCGTAGTACCAGCCGCCCTCGTCCTGGCGCTCGATCTGGGCGGGGTCGCGGGTGACGCCGTGGCTGCGCAGCAGGCGCAGCCGGGAGGCAAGGCCTTCGTCGTCGGTCATCGCGACGCCGCCTTCGCCGGTGGTGACGATCTTGACAGGGTGGAAACTGAGGATGGTGATGTCGGCGCCCTGGCCGACCGGCCGATCGCGGTACTGTGCGCCGACCGCGTGACTCGCATCCTCGACAATTGCGAAGCCGTACGTGTCGGCAAGCTCGCGGATGGCCGCCATATCGACCGGGAAGCCGCCGAAATCGACCGGAACGACGATCTTGGGCAGGGTGCCGTCGCGCTCGGCGGCGGCGAGCTTGTCGGCCAGCACCTCGACCGAGATGTTGCGGGTAACGGGGTCGATGTCGACGAAATCGACTTTCGCGCCGCAATAGCGGCCACAGTTGGCCGAGGCGACGAAGCTGATCGGGCTGGTCCACAGCCTGTCGTTCGGGCCAAGGTCCAGCGCCATGCAGGCGATGTGCAGCGCCGCGGTGGCGTTGCAAACGGCGACCGCGTGGGCGGTATCGTGAAGTTCGGCGATCGCGCGCTCGAACGCCTCGATCTTGGGCCCTTGCGTGAGATAGGGCGAACGCAGGACGTCGACCACCGCGGCGATATCCGCCTCCGTGATCGACTGGGTGCTGTAGGGGATGTCGATCACTTGTTGGTTGCCACTCTGTCTAGCGCCGCGAACACGGTATCCGGGTCCTCGATCCACGTCTTGCCCCGCATGAGGTTGCCCGCGAAGCAGTATCGGTCGAGGAAATCCCCGTACCAATCGGCCATTTCGGCATGGGTCGCCGGCTTCGTGTCGGTCACTTGCGGCCAGTCTTCAGGCCGGGCGATGCGCGTGATGCCCGGCGCATCCGCGAAATAGACCGAACCCATCACGCCGGTCGGACACCCGGCCACCGCGGCCTCGAGCGCGAGAGTGCTGCCGAGACTGGCGATCGTCGGCTTGAGCGCAAACAAGCGCGAGGCGGGATAGTTGCCGGGAAGCGCGATAACCCGCTTCGCCCGCACGAGGTCGCGCCACTTGGGCAGCAAGAGCGCGCCAGGTTGCGACGGATGCTCCTTGATCACCAGCCGCGCATCGGGCGGCAGGCTATCGAGCAGCCGGGCCGCGATATCTTCCTGACGGTAATAAGTGCTGAAGTGGGTCAGCAGCGATTCCGGCTCGTAGTGAAGCGGAAAGAGGACCAGCTTGCGTCCGGCTTCGGTACCGGCGGCGCCGCCCGCATCGGACACCGGATCGGGGCTGTAGCGGCCGGTCAGCGACCGGCGCAGCGCGCGCGAATGGAACAGGTGCGCTTCGATGTCGCGATCGACGTAGGTTCCGTGCCGCCGGAAGAACTTGCGGTACATCGCCTTGCCGAACGTCGTCGCCATGTCTCGCGCGCGCGTGCCGACCTTGCCGTACGACAGCATGTAGTGCGGCAGACCCTTGCCCAGCGCGCGGCTCTCGATGTGCTTTTCCGTAAGGGCCCGGCCGCCAGACATCAGGTCGAGGCGGATCGGTTCGTCCTGCCCCTTGTCGCTGGTGAAGAAGATGTAACCCGGCACCCACGCGGTCTGGAAATGCAGGCACAGCGCGCCGGCCGCCTTGAACCGCGCGTTGAACATCTCGTTGGCAAAGCCGCTCACCGGTTCGTCGAAGTAGAACGACGGGCGGGGATGGCGGGCGAGCACCGCGTCGGTCACCGCCTGCACGGCGCGCCGGACCTGGTCGATTTCCTCCAGCGAGGCGTAGCGCAGCGTCCGATCCCGGGCGACGGCGCTTCCGTCGTCGCCGATCAGGTGCTGCGCATGGGCAGCGCCCACCCGCTCGATTTCGCCCTCCGGATCGAGCGAGGCGACCGTGGCGGCCTCCTGCTCGTTGAGGACGATGTACACGCGCGGACGGTCGCGCATCGCCTCGGCCATGCGGGGGAACTCGGTCGCGAGGAAGTCTCGCGCGAAGAAGAGGGCGGCGCCTCTCGCCATGCGCGCCCCTAGTCCCCGGAACCGTTCGCGACGTGGCGGTCGATCAGGTCGCGGAGCTGGTCGACCGACAGGAAGTCTGGATTGGACCCGCTGTTGTAGGCGAAACCGGGCTCCACCGGCGTGGCGCCCCGGTCCGCGCAATAGCGCTCGACCGCCCCGCTGGAAGGCAAGATGGCGTAGTACTCGCCGAGATCGACCGTGTTCGGACTGTCCGATTCGGTGATCATTTCCTCGTGGATTTTCTCGCCCGGGCGAATGCCGACCACGTCCTGGCTAGCGTCGGGATCGATCGCGCTCGCGACATCGCCGATCTTGTAGGACGGAATCTTGGGCACGAAGATCTCGCCGCCCTCGGCATTGTCGATCGCCCACAGGACCATGTCCACGCCCTCGTCGAGCGAGATGTTGAACCGGGTCATCGCGTGATCGGTGATCGGGAGCGAACCCTGCCCCTTGCGGGCGAGGAAAAACGGGATGACCGAGCCGCGGCTGCCCATCACGTTGCCGTAGCGCACCACACTGAAGCGGATGTCGCGCGAACCGCGGATGTTGTTGGCGGCGATGAACAGCTTGTCCGAACACAGCTTGGTCGCACCGTACAGGTTGACCGGCGCGGCCGCCTTGTCGGTCGACAGCGCGACGAGGCGGGTGACCTTCGAATCGAGTGCCGCCTCGATCAGGTTCTGCGCGCCCAGGACGTTGGTCTTGATGCACTCGAACGGATTGTATTCGGCCGCCGGCACCTGCTTGAGCGCGGCGGCGTGGATCACGATATCGACGCCTTCCAGCGCGCGGCGCAGGCGCGCCTCGTCGCGCACGTCGCCGATGAAGAAGCGCAGCTGCGGATACCGGTCCGACGGGAACATCTGCTGCATTTCGAATTGCTTGAGTTCGTCGCGCGAGAAGATGACGAGCCGCCGGATACCGGGGTAAAGGTCGAGCGCGCGGCGTACGAAGGCCTTGCCGAAGGAGCCGGTGCCGCCGGTGAGCAAAATCGATTTGTCGTTCAAACCCTGGGTCATTGTGTCTGCCAGATTGGAGATGTGCAAAGGTGCGCGAACTAGTTCGCGGCGGATGCGCGCTTCAAGGCGAGGTTGCGCACGGTGAAATCGATCGACGGCTGCCCGAAGACGACGTCGGTCCTCAGTTCGAGGCGCTGCGCGGGGCAGCCGGACGGGACGGTGAAGGGCGCGAACGTCCGCTTCGTTCCCTCACCCGCAAGGAGGTTGGGGCTGATCCAGATGTCGGACCGGCCGATGCACGACAGCCGCCAACGCGCGTCGGCACCCTCGGCCGCGTTCATGCCCGCGACCAGCGCGTGCGACATCGCGTAGCGACCGGGCGCAAGGAGCAGGTTCTTGATCGCCACGACATCGTGCGCGCCGCCGGTCGCATAGACCGACAGGCCGACGTCCGCGCCCTTGCCCGTCGCGCTGGCGGATCCGGCCGCGCTGCTGGGAAGCGACCAGCTGGCCGCCCCGTACCTGGTATCGAGCGAGCGCTCCGAAAGCGCGGGGCTGGTGAACAGGGCCTTCGAACCACCGGGCACGAGAGCCACGATGTCGCGCGCGCCGGCATAGTCCGCCGCCTCGAATGCGCGGGTGACAAGCGGCCCGCCCAGAAGCGCACGCTGGCGCTCGGGGACCGCGGTGCCGGAACGGCGAAGCACGTCCGATACGAACGGCGAGAACTGCGGCTCGCCGCTGCTGAACAGCAGAAAATCCATCGCCCACGGAGAATCGTCGCGCGCCAAGCCGGCGATCGCCGCGCGCATTTCGGGGCTCGCCAGAGCCGGGCGCAGGCGGGGGAAGAACAGCGCACCCGCGTCGGGCCGGGACCGCAGCACGGCATCGAACCGGTCGAGCGCGGCCACCGTATCGTTGGCGCTGGCCGCGCCGTAGGTCATCGCCAGCTGCGAGAAGATTTGCCGCTTCGACACCTGGGTCGCGAGATCGGCATATTTACGCGTTTCCGCCGAACGCCCGGTCGGGTCGGAGACGTAGGCCATCAGGTTCAGCGCGTCCCCGTCGAGCGGTTCGTCGCGCAGGCGCTCGCGCGCGACGGCCATCGCGGCGGCCTTCGGCGGACCCTTGTCGGGCTGGCCCATCAGGGCCGACAGCAGGCGAACCTGCGCGTCCTCGCTACCCGGAAGGGCGACCGCAAGGGACGGATTGATCTCGACCATGCTCGCACGCGCCGCGTCGAGGAACGCGAGCGATCCCAGCGCGATCGCGCCGATCATGACGGCGGTGGTTCGGAACGACAAACGGGCCATGCGTCATTCCGCGGGGACGTCGGCGGTCCGTCCGTAGCCGTAACCGTAGCCGTACCCGTAACCGTAGCCGAAGCCCGCACTGGTCAGCTTGGTCATGACCGCGCCGACGAGGTTCGCCTGCGACTGGCGCAGGCGGCCGATGGCGGAGCGCAGGCCGCGGACCGAAACGCCGTTCGCCTCGACCACGAAGACGCTGGCTTCCACCGCGCGGGCGATGATCGGCGCGTCGGCGAGTCCGAGGACCGGCGGCGCGTCGATCACGACGTGATCGTACCGCGATGCCAGTTCGTTCAGGACGGTTGCGAAGCGGGCGCCGCTCAGCAGTTCGGCTGCGCTCGGCGGGGTCGGGCCGGCACTCATCACCGTGAAACGGCCCGTGGCGTTCGGGCGGACGTTGGCTGCCCAGTCGTCGTCGCCGGCCAGTGCGTTGCTGAGGCCGCGCACGTTGGTCGATCCGTCGAGCTCGTGGACCGAAGGGGAGCGCATGTCGCCGTCGACCAGTATGACCGACTTGCCGGTGCGGGCGAGGACGGAGGCGAGCGCATAGGCGGTCAGGCTTTTGCCCTCCGCCGGGCGAGAGCTCGTCACCATCAGGCTGCGCGGCACGCCGTGATCGGTCGCGAAAGCCAAACTTGTCTGGACGCTGAGATAGGCCTCAGACAGTTCCGACTTGGGATCGGCGAGTTCCGCGACAGGCGATTCGACGTCCGACATCGGCACGGCACCGAGAAGCGGGACGTTGAGCTGGCGGCGCACGTCCGACGGATCCCGGAGGCCCTCGTCGATCTGTTCGAGGATCACGACGACCAGCGCGGCAAGACCGAGGCCGAGGAGCAGCGCAACGAGCAGGTTGACCGTCAGCACCGGCGCCGACGGGCTGGTCGGCACTTCGGCGCGGTCGACGATCGAGATGTTGTTGGCACCGATGCCCGCGACGCCGATCTCCTTGTACGACTGGAGCAGGCTGTCGTAGAGCTGGCGGGTGGTATCGGCATCGCGCAGGAAGATGTTGTACTGGATTTCGTCGCGGTTTTCCTGGCCGAGACGGCCCGACAACGCGGCGACCTGCTGCCGCAGGTTGGCCTCGCGCCGGGCAGCTTCGGTATATCCGGTCGAACGCGCACGGTTGACCCGCGATTCCTCGCTGCCGATGGCCCGGTCGAGCGAGGCGATCTTGTTCTGGAGCGCGCGCGCGGCGGGGAAGCCGGGCTCGAACTTCTCCATCAGCGTCGCGTATTCCGCCGCCGCTTCTGCGCGCTGCTGGCGCAAACTGGCGACGGTCGCGTTTTCGACCACCGAATCGTTGGTCGCGCTGCCGGTGCGGGCTTCCGCGGCGATGCGGTCGGCAGTCGCGTCGGCCAGCGCGTTGCTGAGAGCCGTCAGCTGTGCGGCCGCCAGCGTCTGCTGGGTCTGAGTCCTGCCGTCGCCGCCGATCGTCGTGTTGAGCGGGACGATGCCCTTGTTGCTTGCGAATTCCGCAGCCTGCCGCTCCGATTGCTCGAGCTTGACGGCGAGTTCGGCAAGCCGTCCCTCAAGGAACTTGCGATCGCCGACGGTCGAGGCGAAACGCCGGTCGATCGCGGCCTGGATGTAGTTTTCCACCCAGGCATTCGCGATCCGCGCCGACAAGGCGGGATCGCCGCTGATGTAGGTGACGTCGACCAGTCGCGAGCGGGTGATCGGCAGGATCTCGACATGCGCGAGAAGCAGGCGGCCGGCGTTGCGGACCTGGTCGCGGGCATTGCCGGCTGCGGGCGGCTCGACCCCGTGCGCGGCGTAGAAATCGGGATTGTTGGCGAGCGAAAGCTGCTGGGCCACCCGCTCGGCCAGCGAGCGGGATTCGAGCAGGGTGTACTGGGTCTGGTAGAATTCCTGATCCTGCATCGAGGTCTCGGACTGCGCGCCCTCGATCTTGGTCGGATTGCGCTCGTCGCGGCTGATCTCGATCTGCGCGGTCGCTTCGTACTGCGGGCGGGCGAGCAGGGTGTAGACCACGCCAGCAGTCATCGCGAGAACGACGATGGCCAGGATGATCCATTTGCGGCGCAGCGCCGCGTTCCAGTACTGCAGCAGGATCGGCGCGGCGCCGACGTGCCCGTCGCCGTGGTCGGCGCGCACGGCGGCGCTATCGGCCGATGCGGGCTGCATGTCGGCCATGCCTTGGGAAAACAGGGTCTTGCTCATGGAATGCCGGTGCCCGTCTTACTGCAGGATCGTGACGAGGGGGTAGGTCAGCGTCGAGAACAGCGACGCGGCCTGGCCGAAGTAGCGGGCGGCCACGTTCTCGTCGACGAAGACGAGGTCGTTCGCGTAGATCGGCGGGTCCTCGTAGACCCCGCGGCGGATCGCGTTGAGGTTGTAGAGCGCGGCCATCTTGCGCCCTTCCACCGTGCGCACCACCACGATCGAACCCGGCTTGGCGAATTCCTTGAGGCCGCGGGCGGCGGCGATCGTCTTGACGAGGGTCATGTCGGTAACGACCGGGTAGCTGCCCGGCTGCATCACCTGTCCATCGACGGTAACGACCTGGGTGATCGTCTCGAGCAGGTTCACCTTGACCTGCGGGTCGCGGATATAGGCGGCTTTGAGGCGGCTACGCAGGGAATCCTCGATTTCGGTCGGGGTGAGGCCCGAGACGTCGACGCTGCCGACGAGCGGATAGGTCAGCCTGCCGTCGGCGGCGACCTGGACCCGGTCTATGCTGAGTTCGGGCATGTCATAGACACGGACCGACAGCGTATCGAGCGGTCCGACGCGGTAGGCGCGGGTGTTGTGCGTGTCGGCCAGCGTCGGTGCGGGCAACACGGCGCCATCGACGACCTGCGCAGCGGAACCGGGTCCGCCGACCTTGGTGCCCGTGCTGCACGCGCCCAGCAGCACGGCAGCCAGCACTGCGAACACGAAACTCAGACGCATCGAAACCCTCCAGAGACCGCTCGACTAAACGAGGAGCGGCCGGAAAACCATAGGAGTTTTAAACCGTTCATGAACTGTCCCGGCCCGCCGACCGCGGCGAAACCAGCCAGAACAGGGCGACTACGGCGAACGCGGAGAGCGAGGGGACGCGCAGCGGGTAGTCGACGATGCTTGCGCCGGCGAATATCACCAGCGCCGCGCCGGCGGCACGAGCGAGGCGCACGTTGCTTCCCGGAACGGGAGCAATGCGCCACGCGGCGAGCAGGCGAAACACGATGAAGGCAAGGATGGCCGCGACCAGGAGGATACCGGGTATGCCCAGCGTCAGCGCGATCTCGAGGTAGTCGTTGTGCGCGTGGTTGGCGTAGGAGCGCATCACATCGCCGGGCAGTTCGCCGGCCCGGTACGCCTCGACGAACGATGCCGAGCCCGAACCCAGCGGAAAGTACTCGCCGATCATGGCGGTAGTCCGCCGCCAGAACATGGGCCGGAAATCGCCGGTACCGCTGTCGAACAGGCGGCTGAGAGCAGTTGCCTGTCCGCCGAGCAGCAGGAGCAGCGCGACCAGGAGCGCGCCGAACGCGACGACCGCGATGAGGGCGCTGCGCCGCGGCCGACCGAGGAAGGCGGGCGGTGCCTTCGCCCGGCGGCGCGCCGGCTTCCATTCGGTGGGCAGCAGGAGAACCGATGCAAGGATCGCGGCGCCGTAGGCGACGATGCCGGCCCGCGAGCCCGAGACGAGCTCGACCAGCCCCACGAGCACCACCGCCACCACCAGCGCGGTGCGCTTCAGGACCGCGCGCTTCTCGTCGCCCTGCTGCATCGCCCAGGCGGTCGCCAGCGGCAGCAAGGCGGCGAGGAATACGGCGGCATGGTTGCGGTTGGCGAACAGGCCGACCGGAGAGCCGTTGTTGGTGACGCGGTAGAACCACAGCACAGATGCAGACGGCGCGAATACCTGCAGCAGCGACAGAGCCAGCGACATCGCGCCCAGCCCCAGCACCACCGCCAGCATCGTGCGCCGCTCCCGCCCGTCGAGCCGCAGCATGCCGAGGCCCACCGCGAACGGCACGAACAGCGACCACAGCGCGTTGCGCGCAGCGTCGGGGGCGAGCGTCAGCGGACGCCAGACCTCGCCCAGACCGACCGCTGCGTCGATCCGCTCGACGAGATCGCGCTGCGGCAAAGACTGCCAGAGCGATGGAGGCAGCGGGATCATGTGGAGCAGCAACAGGCCGAAGGTGACCCCCGCAAACAGGAGGAACCAGCGATGGCGCGACAGGGCAGCCCGGTCGAGCCGGAGGATCCACCAACCCGCCAGCACGACCGAAAGCGGACGCAACAGCACCAGACTCGCAATGTCGGCCCGCGCGCCGCCGCCCAGCAGGAAGACGACGGCTAGAAAGACCGCGAGCACCTTGAAGTCGATGCTGCTCTTGGAAGAGGAAAGGAAGCGCAGGTTCATGGGTGTGTGTAGCGTCGCCTCGGGTCGGCGTCCTGAAACAGCGCGCGCTCTAGTCGTGCGGGACCCGGCAGGCAACCCCCCGGCGGGGCGCGACGGCCCCCGACGAACGGTGCCGTTACTCGAACGGACTGTCGAATTCGGCCAGGAGAGGTGCTTCGCGGTCCTTGTCGGACAGGGTCGGCGCATGGCCGGTGTCGGGCCAGTCGATGTCGATCGCCGGATCGTCCCAGCGGATCGCGCCCTCGTGCTCCTTCGACCAGGGTGCGCTCACTTTGTAGAGAACCTGCGTGTCGGGCTCGAGCGTCATGAAGCAGTGCGCGAATCCGATCGGCACGAGCAGTTGGTTGCCCTCCTCGGCAGTCAGGGTGCGCCCGACCCATTTGCCATAAGTCGTCGAACTGCGGCGCAGGTCGACCGCCACGTCGAAGATCGATCCGGCCAGCACGCGCACGAGCTTGTCCTGCGCGACCGGCGGCACCTGGAAATGCAGCCCGCGCACGGTGCCGACGGGGGCGGAGAACGACTGGTTGTCCTGCACCCAGTCGATCTCGATTCCGGCATCGGCGAATGCGGTGCGCTTGTAGACTTCGGAAAACCACCCGCGGTTGTCGCCGTAGCGGGGCGGGACGACCTCGACGACGGCGTCGATTTCGGTCGGGCGGAAATCGGTCATGCGCGCGCCCCGGCGAGCTTTTTCAAGTAGTCGGCGTAGCCCGTCTTGCCGAGCGCGGCGGCGCGGCGCAGCACGCCTTCGGCATCGAGCCAGCCCTGTTCCAGCGCGACCTCTTCCGGGCAGGCGATCTTGATGCCGGTCCGGTGCTCGATCGTGCGCACGAAGCTCGACGCTTCGTGCAGGCTGTCGTGGGTGCCGGTGTCGAGCCAGGCGTAACCGCGCCCCAGCCGGGTGATGTGGAGGTCGCCCCGCTCCAGATAGGTGCGGTTGACGTCGGTGATCTCGAGCTCGCCGCGATGCGACGGCTTGATCGACTTCGCAATGTCGACCACGTCGGCATCGTAGAAATAGAGTCCCGTCACCGCCCAGTTGCTGCGCGGGTTGGCCGGTTTTTCCTCGATCGAGATGGCCTTGCCCGTCGCCGGATCGAACTCCGCGACGCCGTAGCGTTCGGGATCGTCCACGTGATATGCGAAGACGTTGGCCCCGCCCTTCGCGGCTTCGGCAGCGGCAGCGGCGCATTTGTCGCCCATCTTCTCGCCGTGATAGATGTTGTCGCCCAGGATCAGCGCGCTCGGCCCGCCGCGCACGAAGTCGGCGCCGATGACGAACGCTTCGGCAAGCCCGTTGGGCTGGGGCTGGACCGCGTATTCGAGCGAAATGCCGAAATCGCTGCCGTCGCCCAGCAGTTCGCGGAACATCGGCACGTCGCGCGGAGTGCTGATGACGAGGATTTCGCGGATGCCGGCCAGCATCAGCACCGACAGCGGATAATAGATCATCGGCTTGTCGTAGACCGGCAGCAACTGCTTGGAGATGCTGAGAGTCGCCGGATAGAGCCGCGTGCCGCTGCCCCCGGCCAAAACTATACCCTTCACGTGCAAACGACCATATTGTCCGCCCGCATCGCCGGGCGGGGGCGCTTTAGGTGGCGCACGTCCAAAGGACAACCCGGCGGTCGCCGCCGTTTACTCCGCCAGATAGCGATCGACGACTTGCGGGAGGCGTTCGAAGTCCTCGCCAGGCGGGATTGCATTCTTCTCGGGAGACAGAAGGTTGGGGCGGAACAGGCTGGCGTACACGCCGGGGGCAAACCCGCGCGCTAGCGAGAGGGCGGGGCGCGGCACGCGGACGATGCGCAGGCTGCGACCAGCCATGCGGGCGCGAGCGGCGAGGAGTTCGGGATCGAAAGGCTGCGGGTCGGCAGCGCTGACGGTGCCGGACGCACCGTCCTTCACCAGTGCGATGATGGTTGCTGCCAGCGCGTCGTAACTCAGCATCGAGCGGGGGGTCGCCCATGGCGCAGCGGGGACGATCCCCGTTCGTTTGGCCAACGCGACGAGCTGCGCGAGCTTGTCGTTCCCGCCACCGACGAGGATCGGCACTCTCAGAATCGTGAGGCGGTCGGCGGGCATTTCCTTCGCAAGAGCCCTTTCGGCCGCCAATTTCGATCGGCCGTAGTCGCTCGAAGGGGAAAGGGGGGTGTCGTCGGTTATATGCTCCGCCGGTCCGTAGACCGAGAACGACGATAACTGGACGAACCGGGCCGCACCGCGTTGAGCGGCTGCACCCGCCCATGCGACCGGTACGGCGCGGTTGGCCCGATCGAGTTCCTCGGCACTTCCGAATGGGGTGCCGGCGCAATTGACGACGATGGCCCCGGCCAGCGCAAGGTCGCCCGGACCATGATCGAAGGCTTCCACCACATGCTCTCCGGCCAGTCCGGCGGCGGATCGCACCACCGGCACGACCGGCGCGCACAGCCTGGCCGCAAGAGCGCGCGCGGCGCGGCTCGCCCCGCCGACGAGTATGATAGGGCTGCCGCCATTCGCTTGTGACATGCCGCCGCTGAAGCTAATGGGCGGCGCCATGTCAATCCGGGCCGCACCCTTCCAGCGGGCGTTCGATCTCGCCATCGCACTGCCGCTTGCGCTCGCGGTGTTCCTGCCGTGCGTCGTCTTGCTCGTGGCGATCAGGCTGGAAAGCGCCGGCTCGCCGCTCTTCGTTCAGACTCGCGTCGGGCGCGGTCAGCGTCCTTTTCCGATGTATAAATTGCGCACGATGGGCGCGGATACCGCGCACGGGGCATCGCACGAGATCGGCACCGCTTCGATCACGCGTCTCGGCGCCATCCTGCGTAGGCTCAAGCTCGACGAACTGCCGCAGCTCATCAACGTTATCCGGGGCGACATGAGCCTGGTGGGGCCGCGGCCGTGCCTGCCGTCGCAAACCGTGCTGGTAGACGCGCGCGAACGGCTTGGGCTGTACGCGATCCGGCCGGGAGTGACCGGAGCCGCGCAACTCGCCGGGATCGACATGTCGGACCCCGAACGGCTCGCGGCAGTGGAAGCGGAATACTATTCGGCCCAACGACCTGTCGGTGACTGGCCTACGTTGTGGCACACCTTTGCCGGAGGCGGCCGGGGCGATGCCGCAGCGGCGAAAGGGACACGGCCGTGAACAGATGGCAGGGTTTCTCCGACGCGGTGCTGTCGATCCCGCGCGTGGTGAAGCGCGCGATCGCGCTTGTCGGCGATGTCGCGATGTGCGTGCTGGCGGTGTGGCTCGCATTCTATCTGCGAGTGGGGTTCTTCCCCCCTTTGCATCAAGGCCCGTTTCACCCCATGGTAGTGTCGGTCGCGCTGGCCCTGCCGATCTTCGTCACCTTCGGACTCTACCGCGCGATCTTCCGCCATTCGGGGCCCGAGGCGCTGGTTTCGATCTTCCGCGCGGTCGCGGTTTACACGGTGCCATTCGCGGCAGTCTACACGCTGGTCGGCGTCACCAACGTGCCGCGCACGATCGGTCTCATCCAGCCGATCCTCCTGGCTCTCATGGTAAGCGGCATGCGCCTCGCCGCGCGGGTCGCTTTCGCGGAGAACTACGCCACGCGCTGGCGGCAGGAAGGCGCGCGCCGCGTCGCGATCTACGGCGCGGGCAGTGCGGGTCTGGAGTTGGCCGGGGCCATCTCCGCCTCGCGCTCGATGCAGACCGTCGCCTTCGTCGACGACGATCCGGTGCTGTGGAACTCGACCCTGCGCGGCCTGCCGATCATCCCGCCGGGGCGGATGGAGCGCCTGATCGCGCAGCGCGGGCTCGACGACATCTTGCTGGCCATTCCCTCGGCCTCGCGCCGGCGGAGGGTCGAGATCCTCGAATCGCTGCGCGGTTTGCCGGTCCACGTCCGCACGCTGCCTAGCTTCACCGACATCGCGAAGGGCTCGATCTCGGTCGGGGACTTGCGCGAACTCGACATCGAGGATTTGCTCGGCCGGGCCTCCATCCCACCCGACGACGCGCTGCTGCGCCGCAACGTCAGCGGCAAGGTGGTGATGGTATCGGGGGCAGGCGGGTCGATCGGCAGCGAGCTGTGCCGCCAGATCGTTAAGTTGGAGCCGACCGCGCTGCTGCTCGTCGATCATTCCGAATACAATCTTTATGCGATCAACCAGGAACTGACCGGGATTCTCGCGGAGATGGCGCCGGAGGACGTAGGCGAAAACGCTACCGTTCTCGTTCCCCTACTCGCATCGGTTGTAGACGCCCGCCGCATGCGCGAGGTGCTGGCGGCGTGGCATCCGTCGCTGGTGATCCATGCCGCCGCCTACAAGCACGTGCCCTTGGTCGAGCAGAACGTGATCGAGGGCATCCGCAACAACGTGTTCGGTACCTTCACCCTCGCGCGCGAGGCGCATGCGGCCAAGGTCGAGCGGTTCCTGCTCATCTCCACCGACAAGGCGGTCCGCCCGACCAACGTGATGGGCGCGACCAAGCGGCTGGCCGAAATGGTCCTCCAGGCGCTGCAGGCCGAGTATCCCGAAATGGTCTTCTCGATGGTCCGCTTCGGCAACGTGCTGGGGTCGAGCGGGTCGGTCATCCCGCTGTTCCGCAAGCAGATCGCGGCCGGCGGCCCGATCACCATCACCCATCCGGAGGTCACGCGCTACTTCATGACCGTGCCCGAGGCCGCGCAGCTGGTGCTGCAGGCGGGCGGCATGGCGCATGGGGGCGACGTGTTCCTGCTCGACATGGGCGAATCGGTGAAGATCGTCGACCTGGCGCGCAATATGATCGAGCTGTCGGGGCTGACCGTCTGCGACGAGGCGAATCCCGACGGCGATATCGAGATCGCGTTCACGGGACTACGGCCCGGCGAGAAGCTCTACGAAGAACTGCTGATCGGCGACGGCGGGCATCCGTCGGATCATCCGCGCATCGTACGGGCGAACGAGGACATGCTGCCCTGGTCCGAGCTCAAGGTGCACATCGCCGCGATGGAGCGGGCGGTCGCGACCGGCGACGCGGCGGCTGCGCGCGACCTGCTCGCCCATCTGGTTGCCGGATATCGCCCGAGTGGGCGCGGCGTGGACCTGACGCTGGTGCACGATCGCGACGCGGCCGCTAACGGCTGACCTAGCGGTCGAGCGCGATGTCCGGCGCGTCTTCCTGCTTCATCCCGATGGTGTGGTAGCCCGCGTCGACGTGGTGCGTTTCGCCGCTGACCCCGCTTGCGAGATCCGACAGGAGGTACAGCGCGGCGCCGCCGACGTCTTCGATCGTCACGTTGCGGCGCAGGGGCGCGTTGTATTCGTTCCACTTGAGGATCAGGCGGAAATCGCCGATCCCGCTCGCCGCGAGCGTCTTGATCGGGCCGGCGCTGATCGCGTTCACCCGGATGCCCTGCGGCCCGACGTCGTTGGCGAGGTACTTGACGCTCGTCTCCAGCGCCGACTTCGCCACGCCCATCACGTTGTAGTGCGGAATGACCTTTTCCGCGCCGTAGTAGCTCAGCGTGAGCAAGCTGCCACCTTCGCCCATCATTTTCGCCGCCCGCTTGGCGACTGCGGTGAAGCTGTAGACGCTGATGTTCATGGTCATCAGGAAATCGTCGAGCGTGACGTCGAAGTACTGGCCGCGCAGCGCTTCCTTGTTGGTGAAACCGATCGCGTGGACCACGAAGTCGATCGTCGGCCAGCGGGCCGCCAGCGTCTCGAAAGCGGCATCGAGGTTGGCCATGTCGGCGACGTCGCAATCGATCAGGAAATCGCAGCCGAGCTGCTCGGCGAGAGGGTGCACCCGCTTTTCCATCACCGCGCCCTGGTACGAGATCGCCAGTTCGGCGCCGTGTTCGGCCAGCTTCTGCGCGATGCCCCAGGCGAGCGACTTGTCGTTGGCGAGGCCCATGATGAGGCCGCGCTTGCCTGCCATTAATCCGCTCATGCCGTTCCTTCTTGATCCTTTGCCGTGTGTGCCCGGCGTACCCGGTCGTCGGCCTGCCCGATGCGGTTCTCCGCCTCCTCGGGCGTTTCCGCCAGCGCCGCGTTGAGCTCGGCTCCGACGACCATCCCTAAGCCGACGAGGTAGAAAAAGAAAAGCGCGATCATGATGCCCGCGAGGCTGCCATACGTGAGGTCGTAGCTGAAGAAGCTGCGGATCGCCGGCGGCAGCGCGACCGTGACCCCGATCCACCACAGCGCGGTCGCCAGCGCGCCCGGCCATTTCGGGTAGCGCCGGTCGCGATAGGCCTTGGGCGTCAGGGTGTAGAACAACAGGTAAAGCGATCCGAACAGGCCGAACGCGGGCACCAGTCGGGTCAGGCGCAGTTCGCCGATCGCGTTCGACAGCTGCGGCAGGTAGGCGTCGATCACCTCCTGCGCGGCGCCGATGACGACTTGTGCCAGCAGACTGAGCATCAGGAGCACGACCGCGCCGAAAATGATCCCGGCCGAAAACAGCCGGTACTTCCAGAATGCGTGAGTCGCCGGGGTACCGTAGGCGCGGCGCAGGATGTCGCGGATCGTCTCGACGAGGCTCGACACGGTCCAAAGCCCGAACAAGCCGCCGAGCCACAAGACCCAGCCGCTGCGCGATTCGATCACGGTGCGCGCCACCGGTTCGATCACGTTGCCGACGATCGGCGGCAGGGCATAGAGGACCGCGTTGACGGTCGCCGCGCGCTCGCTCTCGTCGCCCACGATCGAGAATATGGCAGCGCCCAGAATGAAGAACGGGAAAATCGCCAGGATCGCCATATAGGCAAGGTTGCCGGCGTGGATGAAGCCGTCGTTGTAGGCGCCCACGGCGACCCGCTTGGTGATTTCCCACGCCTTGGTGCCGGGCCCGACCTTGCTGACCACCTGCGTTCGCAGGCGATGCTGCAGTGCGTGGCGGCGGCGTTCCTCGGGCGAGAGCGACAGCACCGCGCGCTCTTCCGGTTCGGGAAGGGGCGGGTCCTGAACCGGCTCGTCTGTCATGCGCCCCCGGGTAATCGCTGCGGTCAGACCCCCAGGCTCGCCCTCGGGTTCGAGGTGTCCTGCCAGCCTTCCAGCCGCTTTTCCAGTTCCGCGGTGTCGGCCGGCAGCGCGATCTCGAGGGTGACGAGCTGGTCGCCCCGCTTGCCGTCCTTGCGGGTGAATCCCTTTCCGCCCAGCCGCATCGTCGTGCCGCCGCTGGTGCCGGGCTTGATCGTCAGCATCACCGCGCCGTCGACCGTCGGCACCTTCACCTTGCCGCCGTGGATCGCCTCGGCGAGCGTGATCGGCAGGTCGAGCCGCACGTCGTCGCCTTCGCGCCGGAAGAATTTGTGGTTGTCGACCGAGATCGTGACGATGCCATCGCCCGCGCCGCCGGGGCCCTGTTGGCCCTTGCCCTTGAGGCGCATCTGGGTGCCGTCCTCGACACCCGCTGGCAGCTTGAGGTCGATCGTCTTGCCGTCGGCCAGGGTGATCCGCTGATCCTTGCGCGCGGCGGCGTCGACGAAGGGCACGCGCAGCTTGTAGGCGATGTCGGCGCCCTTCTGCGGGGGAGGCGGGCGGCGCTGCTGGCTGCCGAAGGGATCGCCGCCGCCGAAGCCGCCCATGCCGCCCGATCTGGCCGAACGTGCACCGCCTCCGCCGAACAGCCCTTCGAAAAGGTCGCCGAGGTCCGGCCCCCCTGCGCCGCCGCCGCGCAAGTCCTCCGGACGGAAACCGCCGCCGCCCCCGAACGGGTTCTGGCCGCCGCCGTTGAAACCGCCGCCGAACGGACCGCCGCCGCCCATCCCCGCGAAGGGATTCGCCGGATTGCCCTCGCCATCGATCTCGCCGCGGTCGAACTGCGCGCGCTTCGCGCTGTCGGAGAGCAGGTCGTAAGCGCGGGTGACGTCCGAGAACCGCTCCGCCGCCTTCGGATTGTCTTTGTTGCGGTCGGGGTGCAGCTCCTTCGCGAGCTTGCGATAGGCGCTCTTGATGTCCTTGTCGGACGCCGATTTGGAAACGCCGAGGATCGCGTAGGGATCGGGGGATTTCGTAGCCATCTGGCGTGTTAGCTAGGTCAGGCACCCCTCGGGCGCAAGAATGCCCGCGCAGGAAGCGAGGGTTTCCTCGGGCCGACGCGGGAGCTAGGGCGTGCGCGGCGCCCGCACGCCGCCGTTCGTCCGGAGTCCGGACCGTCCGGATGGTACGCGGGTGAGACCATGGGGACCATTCGCATGATCGATTCGCAATCCGCCCTGCCCGACAACGACCCGATCGGCCTGTTCGGCGAATGGTTCGCCGAGGCGAAGGCGAGCGAGCCCAACGATCCCAACGCCATGGCGCTTGCCACCGCCACGCCGGACGGAATGCCGTCGGTGCGGATGGTCCTTCTGAAGGACTGGGGCCCGATCGGCGAAAACGCGGGCGGCTTCACGTTCTATACCAACGCCAAAAGCCGCAAGGGCGGGGAAATCCGCGCCAACCCCCGCGCCGCGCTGCTGTTCCACTGGAAGAGCCTGCGCCGCCAGATCCGCATCGAGGGCCCGCTGACCGAGGTCACGCCCGAGCAGGCCGACGACTACTTCCACAGCCGCGCCTTCGTCAGCCAGGTCGGCAGCGCGGCGAGCGACCAGTCGCGTCCGCTCCCCGATCGGCAGACCTACATCGACCGGGTGGAGGAGCTGGAGCAGGCATGCGCGGGCGCGGGCGAAGTGCCGCGCCCCGATCATTGGACGGGCTTCAGGCTCGATCCGCAGGCCATCGAGTTCTGGCTCGACCGGCCCAACCGGATCCACGACCGCCGCCGCTTCGAACGGGACGGGGCCGGGTGGACCAGCACGCTGCTCTACCCGTGACGCCGGAGAACCGAGAGGCCCGCGCCCGGCTGACCCGCAGCGCCGCGCTCGCCTCGATCACGATGGCGCTGTTCCTCGGCGTCATGAAGAGCTGGGCGGCGTGGAAGACCGGCTCGACCGCGATGCTCGGCAGCCTGGCGGATACCGGGCTCGATCTCGTCGCCAGCCTCGCGACGCTGTGGGGCGTGTGGTGGGCCGCCCAGCCCGCCGATGCCGAGCACCGCTGGGGCCACGGCAAGGGCGAGGCGCTGGCGGCGATCTTCCAGGTTATGCTGATCGCGATCTCGGCCGCAGCGATCGCATTTCGCGCGTTAACTCAGCTCATCGGCGACGAGACGCAGACCGCGGCGGCGGGCGATGGCATCGTCGTTTCGGCCATCGCCATCGCCGCGACCTTCGCTCTGCTCGCCTGGCAGCGCCACGTCATCCGGCGCACCGGCAGTCTCGCGATCCGAACCGACAACGTCCATTACCAGTCCGACCTGCTGCTCAACCTTTCGGTCATCGCCGCGCTGGTGCTCGACCAGTACCTCGGGTTCTCGAAGGCCGATCCGCTGTTCGGCCTCGGCATAGCCGCATGGTTGCTTCTCGGCGCGTGGCGCGCGGCGAGCGAGGCGATCGACCAGCTGCTCGACCGCGAATGGCCCGAGGACAAGCGCCTGCAGTTCGTCGCAGCGGCCGCCGAGCATCCCGAGCTTACGAACCTTCACGACCTGCGCACGCGGTCGTCGGGTTCGGCCGACTTCGTGCAGTTCCACGTCGACCTGCCGGCCGACCTCACCGTCGGGCAGGCGCACGACATCATCGAACGGGTCGAAAAGGACCTGTGCCGGCGGTTTCCGGGGATCGAGCTGCTGATCCACATCGATCCAGAGGGTCACATCGACGAACCCGACAATCCGCTGGTCGAGGAAGACCAGTTCTCGCGGCTGGAGAACCAGTGAGATGAAGATCGAATACTGGCACGTCGATGCCTTCGCGGACCGGCCCTTCGCCGGCAACCAGGCCGCCGTCATGCCGCTCGAGGACTGGCTGCCCGATGCCACGCTGCAGGCGATCGCGGCGGAGAACATGTTCGCAGAGACCGCCTTCCTCGTCCGCGACGCGAGCGGCGCGACCGATTGGGAACTGCGCTGGTTCACCCCGACCGAGGAAGTGCGCCTGTGTGGCCACGCGACGCTCGCGAGCGGGCACGTGATGCTGACCGAACACGGCGGCGATCGGGTGACGTTTCGCACACGGCGCGCCGGCAACCTCGAAGTGCGGCGCAGCGGTGCGGGCTACGAGCTTGCGCTTCCATGCATCCCTACCGAGCGCTCCGACTGGCCCGAGGCGGTCGCGTTGCTCGGCGCGCAGCCAGTCGAAGTGTGGCTCAGCCCGGACCGCTACGGCATCTACCTGTTCGAGGACGAAGCGCAGGTTCGCGCGCTCGCCCCCGATCTCGGCGGTCTCGGCGCGCTCGGGAACGACCAGTTCATCTGCACCGCGCCGGGCGATTCGGTCGATGTCGTGAGCCGCGTCTTCGTGCCGGGCGGCGGGGTGGACGAGGATTCGGTCACCGGTTCGGCCCACGCGGCGCTGACTCCGTTCTGGACCGCCCGGCTCGGCCGAGACGGCTTCACCGCGCACCAGGCCTCGAAGCGCGGCGGCGACCTTGCCTGCCGCATCGACGGCGACCGGGCGTGGCTCGGCGGGCCGTGCGTGACCGTGGTGGAGGGGACGTTCTACGTCGGGGGGTAGAGCTCGACGATATCCGCGAGCTGCTGCACCATCGGCGGGCGCTCGGCGGCATCGGAATGGCCGAGGCGAACCACCACCAGCTTCCGGTCGGGCGCGACGAGCACGTACTGGCCCATGTGGCCGATCATCGCGAACAGGCTTTTCGGGCCGCGCGCGGCGAACAGTGGATCGTTGCCTTCGGGTGGATCGCGGTTGAGCCAGGTCTGCCCGCCGTAGTTGCCCGACCGCGGACTGGGGCTCGTCATGAACTCGACCCAGCGGCGCGGGACGAGCTGGGTGCCCCGGTACGATCCCTTATTGCGCAGGAAGTCGCCGAACCGAGCGTAGTCGCGCGCGGTGGCGTGCATCAAGCTGCCGCCGACGAGCGTGCCCGCGCGGTCAAATTCGGGCACCATCGACGTCATGCCGAGCGGGCCGAACAGCCGTGCCTGCAGGTAGTCGGCCACCGCAGCGCGCCGCGCGTCGGGATCGGTGCTGCGCGTCAAAGCCCGCGCGGCGACGTCGGCCAGGATCACGGTGGTATTGCTCGAATACTCGAACTTCGCGCCGGGCTCCGCCTCCAGCGGCTGGCTTTCGGCGAAGGTCGCCATGTCGTCGCGCCCGTCGAGGAAGAGCATGCGCACCTCGCTCGATTCGTAGGGCACCTCGCCGGCCTCGGTATGCCGCAGGCCGCTGCGCATCTGGAGGAGCTGGCGCAGGGTGATCTCGCCGCGCGGATCGCCGGGCCGCTGCCAGCGCGGGATCGGCGGCGTCTCGTCGAGCCGCAGCTTTCCGTCGGCGACGAGCATGCCGATCATCGTCGCGGTAATCGTCTTGGCCATCGACCAGCTGACGAAGCGCGTGTCCGGACCGTACCCCGGGGCGTAGCGTTCCGCGGCGATCCTGCCGCCGTGCATGACGACGAGCGCGCGCGTCTCGCCAAGCGCGGCGCCGCTGGCGTCCTCCGGCCGGAACAGGTCGTCTATCGCCCGGGCCAGCTGTTCGGTCGGGGCACCGGGGTCGGCCTTCACCGCGGCAAGCGCGTCCTTGTCCAGCGGCGGCGGCGCGGCATCCTGCGACCCGCACGCGGCGAGCGGGAGCGACAGGGCTGGCAGCAGCGCGAGCGCGGCGATAAGGGAACGGGCAGGGGTCATGGACGGCCCGCGCAATCGCACGGGAGTTTCCGCGTTGGCAACCGCGAAGAGGACGAAGGGCAATCGCCCGCGCGCGAACCGGCTGGTCTGGATCGGCGCGGCGGTCGTCGTGCTGCTGGCGCTGTGGGCGGCTTTCGGGACGGCGGCGATGGGCTATAGCCATGCGGCGACCGCCTACAGCGCGCGGGTCGCGTGCTCGTGCCGCTTCGTGGCGGGCCGGGGGCTGGACGACTGCGCCAAGGACAAGATTGCTGGGATGGAACTGGTGACCCTGTCCGAGGACGAGGCGGCAAAGTCGGTCACCGCGCGCCTTCTGGTGGTCAGCGATACCGCGACGATGAAGCCCGGCTATGGCTGCGTGCTCGACCCCTGGGACGACCGGTAGCCCGCCGGCAGGCGGCACGCCGCTGTGTCGTCGGTCAGCGGCGGCAAGCGCGGGATCACGCCGGGCGGGCAGGCCTTGCGGCCCGCAGCCTTGCAGGCATCTGCCTCCGCCTTGATCCGCCGGGCTGTTATCTCCTCCTCGCGCTCCATCCGTTCGCGCTCTTCCAGAATGCGATCCGAGCAGAGCGGTCGCCGCCCCACGAGCGCGGCTACGACCATCGGCGCTGTGCCGCACGTCTTGGCGTAAGAGCGCGGCGGCGCGACCGTATCGGGGAGCGGACACGAGGCGACCAGGATCGAGGCATCGGGCTCTCCGACTCGAACGGAGCGATCTGCCGCCCTGTCCGGCGCTCCAAGCGCGAGAAAGCCATCTGCATCGCGAAATAGCCGGGCATTGAGCGGCAAAAGAGGCTGCTCCGGACCGCCTGCGAATGCGACTTTCAGGCAGCCCTCGCGCAATATCACTCTGCCGCGCGCCGGGCCGGTGCCTTCGAGCGTGCAGATAAGCGGTCTGTCGGGCACGGCGATGTTGCGTTCGAGCACGGCCCATGCCGACACGAACGCCGCGACATCGGCGGCGGGCCGTGTGTCCGCGATGGGGGCGGGCGGCGTCTCCTCCGTCGAAACGACCACTGCGGGAGCATCGGTAACGGTACCGTATCCGCGAGCAGACAGGGTCATGCCTCGGGTCGGGCTGGACTGCCGGGCGGTGACCGGGGCCGCGTCGCGAACGCGCCAGAGAGGCTGGGGCGGACCTTCCCGGCTTCTGAGAATGCCCGGGCCGAACAGCGCCAGCGGAATGCCGATCACGAACGCCGCGAGCAGCGCCAGCGCCAGCGGCGAGATTTGCCCCGGCTTCGCGCTCAGGCCGCCGCCTCCGTCGCGTCGATCCAGCCGCCGCCGATCACGCGCGTGCCGGCGTAAAGCACCGCCGCCTGTCCAGGGGCGACGCCGAACTCGGGCGCGGCGAAGCGGATCGTCGTCCGCTCGCCCTCGCCGAGCGGGCCGTCGAGGACGACCCGCACCGGCTTTGCCAGGCTGCGGACCTTTGCGGTCAGCGGTCCTGCGGGCAGCGGCCCGATCCGGTTGGTCTCGATCAGGTGCGCCGCGCCTACGGCCAGCATCGCCTTCGGGCCTACGCGTACCTCGGCGCTGTCGGCATGGATGCTGACGACATAGAGCGGTTCGGGCTGGCCCCCGATCTCGAGGCCCCGGCGCTGGCCGACCGTGAAGTGGATAACGCCCTTGTGGCTGCCCAGCGTCTCGCCGGTTTTCGCATGAACGATCGCGCCGGGACGTGCGCCCTCGGGGCGCAGTTTCGTGACGATGTCGGCGTAGTTGCCTTGCGGCACGAAGCAGATGTCCTGGCTGTCGGGCTTGGCCGCGTTGCGCAGTCCTGCCGCCTCGGCCAGCGCGCGGACTTCGCTCTTGGGCAGGCCGCCCAGCGGAAAGCGCAGGAAATCGAGCTGGTCGTCGGTGGTGCCGTAGAGAAAATACGACTGGTCGCGGGCCGGATCGAGCGCGGCGTGCAGCTCCGGCCCCTCGCTGCCGGCGATCCGCCGCACGTAGTGACCGGTGGCGAGGCAGTCGGCACCCAGTTCGCGGGCCATCCGCAAAAGATCGGTGAACTTGGGCCCCATGTTGCAGCGGATGCACGGCACCGGGGTACGTCCGGCAAGGTAGTCGTCGGCGAAACGCTCGACCACGTCCTCGCGAAAGGCGCTCTCGTGATCGAACACGTAGTGCGCGATGCCCAGCCGGTCGGCCACCGCGCGCGCGTCGCGGATGTCGTCGCCGGCACAGCAGGCACCTTTGCGCCCCGTGGCCGCACCGTAGTCGTAGAGCTGGAGGGTGACGCCGACGACTTCGGCTCCGCTGGCGGCGGCGAGGGCCGCAACGACCGAGGAATCGACACCGCCCGACATGGCCACGACGATGCGGCACCGGGCGGCATCCCGCGGCAGGTCGAACAATGCGGCGGCGGTATCCGTGGAAAACGGCGCGGCGGCGGGGGAGATGGGGGCGTGGATCGTCATCATCAGTCTCAGCCCCCGCCCATACACGCGGCGGTCCCGGAGAGCCACCGGCTTGCATTTTAACCGCCGGTAAATGCCGCTTTTACCTCTTCTTGACTGCTCCGCACGTAACAGGCCGCCATGTTCGAAAGCGCCATTTTTGCTGCCACCGGTCCGGCAAAGAACTCGGTAACCGCGCGCGACCTCAGGCCGCTGGCATGGGGCGAACTCGTCGCCCGGCTTGCCGCGACGCGCGATCTGCGGGCGCTGATGGCCTCGCCAGTGCCCGGCTCCGCCAGCTTCGGCGGACGGGCGGATCTAGCGTTCTTCGTGGACCCGCCGCCCCCGTCCGCACTGATCGCGCAGGCGCGACAAGAGCCTGTTAACCGCGATGCTTTAGGGGGTGGCAAATCGCCTCCGGCCATACATTCCGCCAACGTCGAAGAAGCCGCCAGGGGCGACCAGGGAACGCAATGATCGAGAACCAGAAAATCAGGCCCGCTCAGGTCATCGGCCCGCTCGGCGAGCCGCTCGGGATCGACGATCTTCCCGCGCCCGAGACGAAGCGCTGGGTCGTGCGCCGCAAGGCCGAAGTCGTGGCCGCGGTCAACGGCGGCCTGCTTACGATCGACGAGGTGCTGGAACGCTACAACCTCACGCTGGAAGAGTTCGCCTCGTGGCAGCGCGCGGTCGACCGGTCGGGCATGCAGGGCCTGCGGGTCACCCGCATCCAGCACTACCGCGACCTTTACGAGCGCCAGCTGAAGTACTGATCGCGCGCGCATCCGGGCGCCCGAACCTCCCTCGCATCCCGTCATCCTGACGCCCGTTCCGACGTGATCGGGGAACGCCTTGGCCTGCGCGCCGTTTATTGCGGCGTACTGAGCGCAGAAAACTCGGCGCGCAAACAGGAGGAATACGAAAATGGGATGGATTATCGCTATCATCGTCGGCGGTGTCGCCGGCTGGCTCGCAAGCCTTGTCATGGCGCGTGACGCGTCGATGGGCATCATCATGAACATCATCGTCGGCATCGTCGGCGCGATCATCGGCAACCTGCTTGCCGGTCCGCTGTTCGGCATCGAAACCACGATCCAGACGTTCAACCTTCCCGGGTTCCTCGTCGCCGTCGCCGGTGCGATCGTCCTGCTGCTGATCGCCAACCTGGTGCAGCGCGGCCGCGCTCGCTAATCGCGAACACCGCATACACGAAAGGGCGGCGAGGCTTCGTGCTTCGCCGCCCTTTTCGTATGAGCAGATGCCGTGCGCGGGCGTTTCGGATTGCGCTCCTCAGGCCGCGCGGAACTTTATCGCCGCCCCGTTCATGCAATAGCGCTTGCCGGTCGGCTTGGGTCCGTCGTCGAAGACATGGCCCAGGTGGCCGCCGCAATCGGCGCACAGGACCTCGGTCCGCGGATAGCCGATCTTGTAATCGGTATCGGTCGCGATTGCGCCGGGCAGCGGCTTCCAGAAACTCGGCCAGCCGGTTCCGCTCTCGAACTTCGTCGCCGACGAATAGAGATCGTTGTTGCAGCCCGCGCACACGTAGGTGCCCCTGCGCTTTTCCTTGTTGAGCGGGGAGGAATACGGCCGCTCCGTCCCGGCTTCGCGCAGGATGGTGTACTGCGCCTTCGTCAGCTTCGTCTTCCATTGCGCATCGCTCATACCTTTGGGCCACGAGCGCGCCTGCGCGGGAGAGGCCCCGCAGGCCGCAAGGATGGGCACGGCGGCCGAGGCACCCAGCCACGACAGGAACGAACGGCGGTGGGAGTGGATCATGCCGATATACCTATCGCCGGGCACCTGAACGCCGTCAGAACTCGGTGATCTCGACCTCGAGCTTGCGGAAGCCGTGGACGAAATTGGCCCGCACCCGTTCGACGTCGCCCGCCACGTGCACCCGCATGCGGCGCTTGTGCATTTCCTCCAGCAGCACCTTGAGCTGCAGTTCGGCCAGGCGCGCGCCGACGCAGCGGTGGATGCCGTAACCGAACGCGAGGTGCCGCCGGGCGTTCTCGCGCGTGATGTCGAGCTTGTCGGGGTTCTCGAACACCGCCTCGTCGCGATTGGCCGAGATATACCACAGGATCAGCTTCTCCCCCGCCTTCACCGTCTGGCCGAACAGCTCGCTGTCCTCGGTCGCCTGGCGCCGCATGTGAGCCAGCGGGGTCTGATAGCGGATGCATTCCTGCACCGCGTTGGGGATCAGCGAGGGGTCTTCCTCGAACAGTTTGCGCTGGTCGGGAAACTTGTCGAACGCGTGGACGATGCCGCTCATCGTGTTGCGCGTGGTGTCGTTGCCGCCGACGATGAGGAGGATGAGGTTGCCCATGTATTCTTCGGGGCTCATCTGGTTCATCGCGGGCGAGTGGATCATCATCGAGATGAGGTCGGGGGTGGGCTCGCTTTGCGCGCGCTCCATCCACAGCTTGGTGAAATAGGCGCCCATCTCGCGGATGATGCCCTGCCGTTGCATGTCGAGATCGCGGATGAGGCCGATCTCGGTATCGCCCGCCCAGTCGGACCAGAACGTCAGCAGCCGGCGGTCTTCCCACGGGAAGTCGAACAATAGCGCGAGCATGCCGGTGGTGAGCTCGATCGACACGGTGTCGACCCAGTCGAACACCTCGCCCCGCGGCAGGGTGTCGAGAAGCTCGCCCGTGCGCGCGCGGATCTCGCTGTCCATGTCGGCCATGTTCGACGGGGTGAACTTGGGCGCCACGGTGCGCCGCTGGCCGGTGTGTTTGGGCCGGTCCATCGCGATGAACATCGGCAGCTCGAACCGGTCGCGGCCGAGTTCCGCCAGCTGTTCGTCGCTCATGCGGTCGAGGATGGTGATGCCCTCGGCCGAGGAATAGAGATCGGGCAGGGCCTCGATGTGCTGGATCGCCCGGTGGCTGACGACGTTCCAGTACGGCCCGAACGGCGAGTCCTCGACCTTGATGAGGTCGCCTTGCGCCCGCATGTCGCGGAACACCGGCTGCCAGCGATCCTCGTAGTAGATGTCCGACCTGCTGACGTCCCACTTGTCGGTGTGCACCGGCAGGGCTTGCGGGTTCTCGCGCAGCGCCTTCTCCAGCGCGTCGGCCGCGCGGGGAGCGGTGGTCCATTGAGTGGGCATGCCCAGCGGCTGGCTCGCCATCGGTTCTCTCCTGTGCGGGCGACTCCGTCGGGCGGTCGCCTCCTTGGCGGGTATCCTGACCTTACCTACCGCAGTGTCAATAGCAGGTTGCGAAACGGGACCGGTCAAGCCGGTGCGGCATCGCTGCGCGGCTGCCGGCCGAACCACCGGCGGCGCGGCGTACCCTGCGGTCCCGACTTCATCACGCGGCGGCGGAACAGCCGCGAACCGAAGCGGACGAACACGAACACCCAGAACGCCTGCCAGGCCAGCGCGACCGCGTGGGTCCACAGGGCGGGGTCCTGCGCCGCGCGGCTGATCATCGCGTACGGGCTCGACAGCGGGAAGGCGAGGGCGGCGATCTCGACCGGCGAGCCGAGCGAGCTGGTGGCGTAAGTCGCGAGGAAGAACACCGCCAGCTGCAGCATCGAGGCCGGCATCGACAGCGTCTGCACGTCGCGCACGGTTGGGGCCATTCCGCCGATCGTCAGGAAGATCGACCCAAGAAGAAGGTAGGCCATCGCGAAATAGACGAGGAACAGCGCAACGAAGAGCGGCCAGCCGACGGCGGGCGGCGGCACGGGGCCGAGCGCGGCGCCGCCACCGGCGATGATCAGCGCGGCGATCGCACCCCACACGGCGATGCCGACGAAGCTCACCGCCAGCATCGCGAACAGCTTGCCCATGAAGACCGCATCCATCGGGATCGCGGCGGCGAGGATCTCGATGATCTTGTTCGCCTTCTCTTCGACGAGGTTCGACATCACCATGCCGGCCAGCAGCATCGTTAGGAGGAACAGCAACGTCAGCGCCGCGGTTGCGGTCGTGCTGCGGGCGCGGGTTTCGCTCGACTGGCTGGAGGCGGTGGGGGTCAGCGTCACGTCGGGATAGCGGCTGCTCTCGCCGAGCGCGGTCGCGGCGACGAGGGCGACCGGGCCCTTCCACCGCTCGAGCCGCTCCTCCGTACCCGCCAGGTGCGGCGCTTCGAGGCTGCCGTGAAGGACCGCGCCGAAGTTGCGCCCCGGTTGCCTGAGCAGTTCGTCCGGCGCCATCGCTTCGCCCGGTCCGACGAGCTCGATGCGCGGCAGATCGACGACCGACTGCAGTCGCTCGTAGTTGTAGCGGAAGGCGAGGTTCTCGCCCGCGCCGAGCATGACCGCGAGCACCGGCGGATCGCTGTTCTCGGCCGCCTGCCGCCCGATCGACGCGGCGCCGATGCTGATCAGGCCGAAGAACACCGGGCCGAGGAGGAAGAACAGGAACGCCTTGGAAAACAGGATCGCGCCGAAATCGCGGCGGGCGACGACGAACGCCGCCTGGGCGAGCGAGAGGCGGCTGGTCTGCCGGTCGCTCATCGGCTGGTCGCTCATCGGCCGGTCGTTCATCGGGATGCCTCCGCCGGGCTGGGCTGTTCCATCGCGCGGGCTGCCGCCTCGCCGGCGATATGGACGAAAGCGTCGTGAAGGCCAGCGCGCTCGATCGAGAGCGACAGGATGCCGGCATCGCCTTCGATGAGCGCGCGCAGCAAGGGCTCGATCCCGCTGTCGGGCAGCGAGAACAGCCAGTAGCGCCCTTCGTGCCGGGCATCGGCAGGCAGCGCGGCGCGCCACGGCCCGCCGGTCACCTCGGTTTCCAGGCGGACTTGTGCCGGGATCCGGTCGCGCGCCGCGTCGACGCTGCCGGCGTAGGGCACCTTGCCCCCCGCGATGATCGCAACTCCTTCGCAGAGCCGTTCGGCATGGGCGATAACGTGGGTGGAGAAGATCACCGTGGTTCCGTCCTCGGCAAGCCCGCGGATCATCCGTTCCAGCTTGCCCTGGTTGAGCGCGTCGAGCCCGCTGAAGGGTTCGTCGAGGACGACGAGGCGCGGCCGGTGGACGAGAGTGCCGAGAAGCTGGACTGTCTGCGCCATCCCCTTCGACAGCTGGCGGATCGTGCGGTCGGCCGCGTGGCCGAGGCCGTGCTCCTCCAGTAGTTCGCGCCCCCGCGCCTTCGCTTCGGCGAGCGGCATGCCCCGCAGCGAGCCCAAAAAACCGATCGCCTCGTAGGCCGTCATCGAGGGGTAGAGCCCGCGTTCCTCCGGCAAATAACCGATGATGCGCGCGATATCGTGCGGGCGTTCGTGGCCGAAGATTCGGCGCACTCCTTCGTCGGGGTCAATGATGCCGAGCAGCATCCTGAGCGTGGTCGTCTTGCCCGCCCCGTTGGGGCCGAGCACGCCGTAGATCGCGCCTTCGGGTACCGACAGATCCACGCCGTCAACCGCGGTGACGCCGTCGAACCGCTTCACGAGACCGCGCGCCTCGATGGCGAGCGGCGCGTTCTGAGCGGGGGAGACGGCGTTGCCCGTCATTGTCGGAGCGCCTAGCGGTGCATGCATGCGAACGGATTAACCGTGCCGCGTGAACGGGAGCAACCCCAAGATTGGTTAACGGCGGCGCCATCGACGACTTGCGCGCCCGGCTGGCGGACGAGGCCCGCCGTCTCGGCTTTGCGGCGGTGGGCATCGCCTCTGCCGCGGGCGATCCCCTGCGCGGCGAGCGGCTGGTCCAGTGGCTCGGCGAAGGGGCGCACGGCACGATGGAATGGATGGACCGGCGCGTCGAAGAGCGTGCCAGTCCGCAAGGGCTGTGGCCCGCCGCGCGCAGCGTGATCGCACTGGGGATGAGCTACGCGCCGGAGGCCGATCCGCTGGCGCTGGCCGGCGAGCGGTCGGCGGCGCGGATATCGGTTTATGCGCAGGGCCGCGACTATCACGACACGGTCAAGAAGGCGCTGAAGGCGCTCGCCCGGTGGCTGGTCGCCGAGGTGCCGGGGGCCGAGGTCAAGGTGTTCGTCGATACCGCCCCGGTCATGGAGAAGCCGCTGGGCGAAGCGGCGGGGATCGGCTGGCAGGGCAAGCACACCAATCTCGTCAGCCGCCAGCACGGCAGTTGGCTGTTCCTCGGCGCGATCTACACCACGATCGCGTTCGCGCCCGATGCCCCGCATGCCGACCGCTGCGGCAACTGCGACGCCTGCCAGCGCGCCTGCCCGACGGACGCATTTCCCAGGCCTTATCAACTCGATGCGCGGCGCTGCATCTCCTACCTCACCATCGAGCACGCCGGGCCGATCCCCCACGAGTTCCGCAAGGCGATGGGCAACCGGATCTACGGCTGCGACGATTGCCTGGCGGTCTGCCCGTGGAACAAGTTCGCCGAATCGGCGGCTGCGAATCGCGCTCTCCTGCCACGCGCGGAGCTTGCCGCGCCCCGGCTCGGCGATCTCCTGACGCTCGACGATGCGGGCTTTCGCCGGCTGTTCTCCGGCAGCCCGATCAAGCGGATCGGGCGCAATCGGTTCGTCCGCAACTGCCTGATCGCGGCGGGTAATTCGGACGATCCATCGCTGCTGCCGCTGGTCGATCCGCTGCGCCGCGATCCCGATCCGGTGGTGGCCGAGGCGGCCGAATGGGCGGCAGGAGAACTCGCCCGGTCCGCCTAATTTCGGCGGCGATTCACCTGCTGAATTCGGCGTTGTGCTGGCCGATTGTCGGCGCCGGCGCCGGCTCGCCGCCGTCCCAAGCCGAAAAGCGCGAGGGTTCGCGCATCTGCAGCACCGTTCCTTCGGTCGGATGCTCGGTGCGGAAGAAGAAACCGGCGCCCTGCAAATGCGGGTCCGCCGGCACCTCGCCGACATCGCGCACCGGCATCGCGGGCATGTTGATGGAGTGCATGATGGCGACGACATCGGCGCTGTTCTTGTCCGCCGTCAGTTCGCCGATGCGGGCGTAGAGCAGCGGCAGTTGGGCCATTGCGCCTTCGAGAGTTGCGAACCGTTCGTCGGCGGCGAAGGCCGGGTCACCCAGCGCGGCGATGACCTGCTGTGCGTGGCCCGGGCGGTAGGGTACGATGCTGACCCAGCCGTCCTTCGTAGGGAAGGGCTGGCGGTGGGGATCGACCTGCCGCGCATAGCAGGCATCGCCGACCGGCGGATCGAAGGTGAGGCCGGCCAGGTGTTCCTTCAGCATGAAATTCGCGAACGCTTCGAACATCGGCACCTCGACGAACTGCCCTTCGCCGGTGCGCAACCGGTGGACGATCGCGGCCATCGTCGCATAGGCCGCATGCAGCCCCGCGACCTTGTCCGCGATCAGCGAGGGCAGGTAACGTGGCCGCGGGTCGCCATCGACGCGGCCGAGTAGGTTCGTCGTGCCCGTCAGCGCCTGGATCACGTCGTCGTAGGCCTGCAGCCCCGCGTAGGGCCCGTTCGATCCGAAGCCGACACAGTGAACGTAGATGATGGCGGGGTTGATCGCCTTCACCGCTTCGTAGCCGAAGCCGAGCCGTTCGATCGCCGCGCCGCGCACGTTGTGGACGTAGATGTCCGCATCCGCCAGCAGACCGCGCAAGGTGGCCTTCGCGTCGTCGTCCTTGAGGTCGAGCGCGAGGCTCTTCTTGTTGCGGTTGAGGGCGATATGCTGCGGCCCCATGCCCGGCGTCTTCGCAGGGCGGCCGGCGTGGCGGAAACCGTCGCCGGTGGGCGGTTCGACCTTCACCACCTCGGCACCGAAATCGCCGAGGATCTGGGTGCAGTACGGCCCGAAGACCACGCTCGTCTGGTCGACGACCTTCAGGCCCGACAGCATCGCCATGCCGTCGGACGGGCCGATCACAGCAGGTCCTTCAGCGGTACGGCGGGGTCGGCGAGCAGGTCCGCATCGGGCGACAGGCGCGCCTCCACCAGCTTGCGGCCCTGAACGTAGTCCTTGGTGCTGTTCACGCAGTCGAGCGCGATCACTCGCCCTTCCCTTAAGTAGACGACCGAGAATTTCGCGGCCTCGGGATCGCCCCTGACCACGGTGGCATCGTAGCCGAGCGAGAGGCCGGCGGTTTGCAGCTTGAGATCGTACTGGTTCGACCAGAACCACGGGAAGGCGGCGTAGGGTTCCTCGGTGCCGACGATGTGCCTGGCCGCGGTGGTCGCCATGTCGTTGGCGTTCTGCACCGATTCCAGGCGGATCACCGCGCCGTCGGCCCAGCGGCTGGCATGCGCCGCGCAGTCGCCGATGGCGTAGACGTCTTCGAGCGAGGTGCGGCAGAACTCGTCGACGTCGATGCCGTTGGCCCCCGCCGCGCCCGCGGGCACCAGCGCGCCCGCCGCGGGCACGATGCCGATGCCGACCACGACGATGTCGGCGTCGATCGCCTCGCCGCCTTCGAGCACGACGCGGCGGACCCAGCCGTTCTCGCCTTCCAGCCGCTCGACCCTGGTGTCCAGCCGGATGTCGACGCCCTTCGCGCGGTGATAGTCCTGGTAGAATTCGCTGAGCGGCTCGCCGGCGACGCGCGCGAGGACGCGATTGAGCGCCTCGAGCAGGGTCACCGTGCAGCCGAGCTTGGTCAGCACGGCGGCCGCCTCCAGCCCGATGTAGCCGCCGCCGATCACGACCGCGCGCTTCGCCCCGCCGTCGAGTTCCGCCTTCATGCGGTCGACGTCGGCTCGCGAGCGGACCGAATGCACGCCGGAAAGGTCGGCGCCCGGGCACGGCAGCCTGCGCGGATCGCCGCCCGCGGCCCAGATCAGCTTGCCGTAGCCGAGCTCGCTCCCGTCGGAGAGCTTGACCGTGTGGGCCGCCGGATCGACCGAGGATACCGAAGTGCCGAGCTTCAGCGCAATGTCGCGTTCGGCCCAGAAGGCCGGTGGGCGGATGGTGATCCGCTCGAACGGCTTGTCGCCGGCCAGGTATTCCTTCGACAGCGGCGGCCGTTCGTAGGGCGGCAGCGGATCGCGCCCGATCATCGCGATCGAGCCGGCGAACCCCTGCTGGCGCAGGGCGATCGCGGCGTTCGCCCCGCCGTGCCCGGCACCCACTATGACGACGTCGGCATGCTCCATCGCCAGCCGGACTTGCCGGAAAGCGCGCCGCCGTCAACCCGGCCGCTACCGGCCGAGGAGGTTGCGCGCCTGGCTGGCGATCTGCGCGAGCATGGCCGGGGCGATGGGGCTCTGCCCCTGCGCCCGCCCGATAACGCCGCGGAACTGGCGCACCGCGGCGGCATGGTCCTGCGCCCAGTTCGCCACCGCGGCCGAGGGATCGTCCTTGGCGCCCTTGCGGCGCGACAGGCGGCGCAGGAATTCGAGTCGCATCTGCTGGAAGTCGCGGCTGAGCCCCGCCACCAGCATCCGCTCCCACACGTCCGACGGATTCATCATCGCCGCGCTGCTCTGCGCCCAGTCGAGGCCGAGACGGTTTCCGAGGTCGGTGAACGCCGCGGTCAGCGCCCGCGCGTCGATCCCCGCCGCCTTCGACAGGGCGGCAAGGCCGACCGACCCGTCGAGGTCGTAGAGATGCGCGACCCGCGCCGCGATGTCGGCCGGCGCGCCCATGGCGACGAATTCGCCCGCAAGCCGGTCCGACTGCCGGCGCGACGCCTCGGTCAGGAGCTCGCCGGTTTCGCTCGACAGCTGGTGGACGCGCTTTTCAAGGAGCGCGATCATCGCGCTCGGCAATTCGATGCTCGCCCCGGCGCGGATGAGGTCGGCCATGTGGTTGCGCAGGGCGCCCGCGGTGTGGCGGAACATGTAGATCCGCGCATCCTCGGGCATGGCCGCGGTTTCCAGTTCTTCCCACAGCGCCTCGACCCCGAACAGCCGGGCCGCCGATACGAACGCGGCGCACACGTCGGCCAGGCCCACGCCCTCTTCCTCGGACAGTTCGAAGACGTGGACGATGCCCATCCGGTTGATGACCCGGTTGGCGAGTTGGGTGGCGATGATCGGCCCGCGCAGCTGGTGGGTCTCGATCTGTTTGCGATAGGTCTTGCGCATCGCGGTCGGGAAGTAATCGACCAGCATGTCGTCGAGCGCCGAATCCTGCGTCAGCGAGGATTTCTCGATGGCATCCTGCAGCACCAGCTTGGTCGAGGACAATAGCACCGCGAGTTCCGGGCGGGTGAGGCCGAGGCCGTCGCCCGCGCGGTGGGCCAGGATGTCGCCCGGGGCCAGCCCTTCGGTCTTGCGGTCGAGCGCGCCGCGCCCTTCCAGCGTCTCGATCAGGTTGACCTGCGCGGCCATCGCCGCCGGGCCGCCGGCTTCGGCGATCGACAGCGCGAGCGCCTGCAGGCGGTTGTTCTCCAGAACCAGCGCCGACACCTCGTCGGTCATCTCGCCGAGCAGTTCGACCCGGCGCTTCTCGCTCAGTTTGCCCGCGCGCTTGGCAGCGGCGAGCGCGATCTTGATGTTGACCTCGTTATCGGAGCAATTGACCCCGGCCGAGTTGTCGATGAAGTCGGTGTTGATCCGCCCGCCGGCAAGCGCGAACTCGATCCGGCCGGCCTGCGTGATGCCGAGGTTCGCGCCTTCGCCGATCACCTTGGCGCGGATGTCGGCGCCGTCGACGCGCAGGGCATCGTTGGCGGGGTCGCCGACCTGTACATTGTTCTCGGCCGCGGCCTTCACATACGTGCCGATGCCGCCGAACCAGACGAGGTCGACCGGCGCCTTGAGGATGGCGGAGATCAGCGCTTCGGGTTCGAGTTCGGATTCCTCGACGCCCAGCGCCGCGCACACTTCCCTCGTCAGCGGGATACGCTTCTCGGTGCGGGCGAACACGCCGCCGCCCTTGCTGATGAGCGCGGGGTCGTAGTCCTCCCAGCTCGAGCGGGGCAGGGCGAACATCCGCGCGCGCTCTTCCCAGCTTTTCGCCGGATCGGGATCGGGGTCGAGGAAGATATGGCGGTGGTCGAACGCCGCGACGAGCTTGACCGCCTTCGACAGCAGCATGCCGTTGCCGAACACGTCGCCCGACATGTCGCCGCAGCCCACCACGCGGGTGGTGTCGGTCTGCACGTCGACGCCCATTTCGAGGAAGTGGCGCTGGACCGAAACCCACGCGCCCCTGGCGGTGATGCCCATCGCCTTGTGGTCGTAGCCGTTGGACCCGCCGCTTGCGAAGGCGTCGTCGAGCCAGAAGTCGCGGCTTTCGGCGATGCCGTTGGCGATGTCGGAGAAGGTCGCGGTGCCCTTGTCGGCGGCGACCACGAAGTACGGGTCCTCGCCGTCGTGGATCACGACCTGTTCGGGGTGGACGACCCGGCCTTCCACGATGTTGTCGGTGATCGACAGCAGGGTGCGGATGAACGCCTCGTAGCTGCCGCGCCCTTCGGCGGCCCACGCCTCGCGGTCGCGGGCCGGGTCGGGCAGCTGCTTGGGATAGAAGCCGCCCTTCGCGCCGGTGGGCACGATGACCGCGTTCTTGACCCGCTGCGCCTTCATCAGGCCGAGGATCTCGGTGCGGAAGTCGTCGCGGCGGTCGGACCAGCGCAGGCCGCCGCGGGCGACCGGCCCGGCGCGCAGGTGGATGCCCTCGACCCGGCGCGAATAGACGAAGATTTCGCGCCACGGCACGGGCTTGGGCAGGTTCGGGACGAGCCCGGAATCGAACTTGAACGCCAGCGCCTCGCGCGCGGCGGGGGCGAAGGCGTTGGTCCGCAGGATCGCGTCGATGGTGGCGTGGTAGAGCCGCAGCAGGCGGTCGTCGTTGATCGCCGCGACTTGCGCCAGGCCCTGCCGGATCGCCGCCGACTGTTCGTCCGCCGCTGCCCCGCGGTCGCCCGCGAAGGCCGGGTCGTGGCGCGCGGCAAACAGGCGCACCAGCGGCCCGGTGACCTGAGGCGCGCGGCGCAGCGCGTCGACCACGGTGTAGATCGTGAAGCCCATGCCGGTCTGCCGCAGGTAGCGGTAGAACGCGCGCATCCAGTCCGCCTCGCGCGCGGACAGGCCGATGCCCACGACGAGCCGGTTGAAGGCGTCGTCCTCGGCCGCGCCGTTGAGCACGGCGGCGATCGCTTCCTCGACCGCGGTGCAGCGCGCCAGCAGGGGCTCGGTCGCCTCGCCCTCACCGAGCGCGAGGGTGAAGTCGTGGATCGTGGCGTAGCGGTCCTTCGGCCCTTCGCCGTCCTCGTCGAGCCCGGTGGGGATCTCGTCGATCACGCGGAAGCCGAAGTTCTCCAGCGCCGGCACCGCGTCCGACAGGGCGAGCGTGCCGTGGAGCTGGTAAACTTTGAGCCGCATCCGGTCGGCGGGGTCGCCCTCGTGCCGGTAGAGCCGCACGTCGCGCAAGGGGAGGAGGCCGTCGCCCTCGCTCTCCAGCGCGCCCAGCCGGCGCAGGCGGCGGATGTCGTGCGCGGCCTCTGCCGGGCCGTAGGCGGTGCGGTACGCGGTCGGGAAGCTCTCGGCATAGCGCGCGGCGATCGCCGCGGCGCGCGAGGATTCTTCCTCCAGCGCGAGTTCGGCCTCGACCGCCTCGCCCCAGCCGCGCAGGAGCGTCTGGATCGCTTCCTCGATCGGCTGCGGATCGGGCGAGCCGCTATGCTCGCGGTAGTCGAGGACGTAGCGCAGCAGCGCCAGGTTGCCGCCTTCGACCTGCAGGCTCCAATCGAGCGCCTTGCCGCCGGTGCCGTCTTCAAGCAGCTGCTCGATCCGCAGGCGGACCTGGGTGGACACCATGTCGCGCGGCATCCACACGAAGGCGAAGAGGTGGCGGCTGAGCGGTGCCTCGACCAGCGCGAGGCGCGGGCGGGGCCGGTCGACGAGGCTCATCATCGTCGTCGCGACGCGTTCGATGTCCTCTTCCGAGAACCCGATCACCAGGTCGTGCGGCAGCGCGGTCAGCGCGTGGACGAGCGACTTGCCGGCGTGGCCGTGGGGGTCGAAGCCGAACTTCGCATTCAAAGCGGCAAGCTGGGTGCGCAAACGCGGCACGTCGACCGGCGCGGTGGTGAGCGAGGCGCTGGTCCACACGCCCGCGTGGACCGACAGCGCGCAGACTTCGCCGTTGTCGTAGAGCGGCACGATGAACAGGTCGAGCGGCACCCGGCGGTGGACGTTGGAGATGACGTTGGCCTTGACGATCAGCGGCACGCGGTCGGCGTTGGCGGGATCGGCGAACCATTCGAACGCGCGGTCGAAGCTCGCGTCGGCCAGGATCGCGCGGGCGCTCTTGCGGCAAATGCCGAGCATATCCGTCTGGCTGCCGTCGCGGAGGCGGGTGAGGTGGCCGAGCTGGGTCAGCATGCCGCCTTCCAGCCAGCGCAGCAGGGACGCGCCCTCGCTGTCGCCGATGCGGTTGGCATCCTCCAGCAACGCGGTGCGCATCTTCGACCAGTCCGCCACGGCGGCGTGCACGTCGGCGATGGTCGCCTTCAGATCGGTTTCCAGCGCGCGGCGCTGCTTCGCGTCGATGCGCGGCGTTTCGATGTAGATCATCGATTCGCGCGGCTCGCCGGCGGCCGCCTTGTCGGGCAGCCCGGTGAGGGTGCCCGCATCGTCGCGCCGGACGGGGACGACGGGGTGGACGAGGCGGTCGATCGAAAGACCGTGGGCGGCGACCGTCGCGGCGGCCGAATCGACCAGGAACGGCATGTCGTCGTTGACGAGTGCGATGCGCATGAAGCGCCGGTCCTCGCTGGCCGATGCGAGCGACAGGTTCATGCCTCCGGCATCGCGCCGGGCGGCGGTTTCGAGCAGGAAGCGCGCGGCGTCGGTCAGCGGCGCCTTGTCGAAGGCCTGGTCGCCGGGCAGCAGCGAGGCGGCGATGCGCTTTTCGAGCGCCTTCACCAGCTCGCCGTCGGGCTGGAGAGGGGGAGTGCCCCCGGCGGGTGTGTCGGAAGACTTCGCAGCGGTCCTGGCGGCCATTCGGTCAGCTCCACCGGCCCCGGAAAGGCGCAGGGCCGCTTGTTATTTTGTTGCCGCCGTTCGCAGCAATCTGGCGCCCCTAAGCCTTTGCGCCAAGGGCCGCAACCTCTCTCCAACCCGGTCTACGAACGAGCCGGCCTATCTATCCGGCATCAGGCCGCAAGCGCCTCGATCGTGAGTTCGAGCGAGCGTTCGCGCGCGGCCGGATCGTAGGTCGCGCCCGAGACGACGATCTCGTCGGCCCCGGTGCGTTCGACGAAGCGGCCGATGGCGGCGCGCACCGTGGCGGGCGAGCCGATCGCGCTTGCCTGCCCGATGTGCGCGAGGAGGCCCTGCGCGGCCCCCGGCAGCGTGTCGCGGTATCCCTTCACCGGGGGCGGCAGCTTGCCCGGCTGGCCGGTGCGCAGCCGCACGAAGCTCTGCTGCTGGCTCGATCCGATCAGTTCCGCCTCGGCATCGGTTTCGGCCGTGAAGACCGTCATCGCCGCCATCGCGTGGGGCCTCTCCAGCCATGCGCTCGGCTCGAACCGTTCGCGATAGAGCTTCAGCGCGGCATCGAGATGGTCGGGCGCGAAGTGCGAGGCGAAGGCGTAGGGCATGCCGAGCTGCGCGGCGAGCTGCGCGCCGAACAGGCTGGAGCCGAGCATCCACATCTCCACCTGCGAACCCTGCCCGGGGGTCGCCTGGATGGGCAGCTGCGGATCGCCCGCGAGCAGCGCCCGCAGTTCGACTACGTCCTGCGGAAACATCTCCGCCGCGGCATGGAGGTTCTTGCGCAGCGCCCGTTGCAGTTGGGGCCCCGCCCCGGGTGCGCGGCCCAGCCCGAGATCGATGCGTCCCGGAAACAGCGCGTCGAGCGTGCCGAACTGTTCGGCGATCACGAACGGGTTGTGATTGGGCAGCATGATCCCGCCCGACCCGATGCGGATGGTCGACGTCGCGTGGCCGACGTGGGCAAGCACGACCGCGGTGGCGGCGCCGGCGATCCCTTCCATCGTGTGATGTTCGGCGACCCAGAACCGCTTGAACCCGTGCCGCTCGGCGGCGCGCGCGAGGCTGGCGGTGGCGGCATAGGATTCGGCCAGAGTGCCGCCTTCGCGGACGGGGACGAGGTCGAGGACGGACAGCGGGATCATCGGGCCAGTTGCTCCAGATAGGTGGTGGCGGCGTCGGCCAGCGGGCCTTCGGGGGCAGCGAGGAGTACCGATTCGAACGATCGGCGCGCGGCATCGTCGCGGCCGCCCAGCGCGGCGATCACGCCGGCCTCCAGCCCGATCTCGGGATCGCGGGCATCGATCGCCGCGGCGCGCTCGACGAAGCCTTGCGCCGCCACAAGATCGCCCTGTCGCCGGGCGAGTGTGGCCGACAGCAGCCAGGCGTGGGCATTGCCCGGCACCTCCTCGCGCGCCGCGGCGAGTGCGGCGGATGCCTCGTCCGGGCGGCCCAGCGCGACGAGCGCGGTCGCCCGGTCCATCGCGATGCCGCCCGTGAGTTCGGCGTCGCCGGCCGCCGCAGCCTCCGCCCTATCGAGCGCGGCAAGCGCATCGGCCGCGCGGCCTTCGGCGAGGAAGGCGCTGCCCGCCAGCGCGCCCATCCGGGCGGCGAAGGCACCCGCCGGCCCCTCGTCGCGCGCGGCGAGGAAGCTTGCCGCCGCATCGCCCCAGGCGCCCGCGTTGCCCTGCGCCACGCCCAGGCAGTGGCGGCCCGCCGCGCGCTGCTCGCCATCGGTGCGCGAGACCCATTCGCTCGCGAAATCGCGGGCACGGTCGGGATCCCTGTCGGCGAGCGAGAGGCACGAGGCGATGGCCGGCTGCGTTTCGGCGCGCCCGGGCAGCTGGGTATTGCGGCGCATGCGGTTCTCCAGTTCCGGCGGAACGGGGCTGACGGGGGTGGCCATCGTGCCGATGCCGACCTGCATGATCAGCGGTGCGAGGATGGAGAGCATGGCATTTCCTAAAGCGAGAAGACCGTGCGCAGGAGGAGAGCGATGTCGCCCTCGCGGCTCAGCCGGTGGTCGCCGTCCTTGACGAGTGTCAGGTGAATGTCGGGAGAACGCAGCGAATCCGCAAGGCGCTGCGAAATCTGCCACGGCACGTCGGCATCGCGCATTCCGTGGATCAGCCGCACCGGGCAATCGAGCGCGATGGCGGTACCCAGCCGCCGGTTCGCCTGTCCGTCGGCCCAGAACGCGGCGTGCATCGGGGTGGGATCGGGGCCGTAGGGATTGGCGTCGAACACCGTCTCGCCGGCCGCCAGCCGCGCCTTGTCCTCTTCCGACCGGCCCCATTCGGTGAAGTCGGGCGCGGCGGCGACCCCGACGAGGGCGTGGAGCCGGCGCTCCAGCGCCTCGCCCACCAGCAGCATCAGCCAGCCGCCCATCGACGATCCGATGACGACGACCGGACCGGCGACGACCGCGTTCACCAGCGCCAGCACCTCGTCGCGCCAGCGCGACAGGGTACCGTCCGCGAAGTCGCCGTCGCTTTGTCCGCAGCCCGAATAGTCGAGCAGCAGGCATTCGCGCCCTTCGGCCTGCGCCCGCTCGAACAGCGCGGTCGCCTTGCCGCCCGCCATGTCGGACATGTAGCCGGGCAGGAAGACCAGCGCGGGGCCGCGGCCCGGGGTGTGGCGATAGGCGATCCGGCCGCCGCCGGGCATCGCATAGTGGCGGATGACGGGCAGCGTCAGATCACCCAGTCGACGGTGGCGATCTGCGTCACGGCCTCACCCTTGGCGCGGCGCTGTTCGACCATGATCGCGTTGAGCCGGCGGATCGTGTCGCTGCCGGTGGTCACGCACCAGCCCGGCACGATGGCGTGGACCAGCGCGCACAGGCCGCCGCGGATCATCGTCAGGCCGAATCGCCCGGCAACGGCGAAATGCTCGGCGTAGCTTTCGTCGACGCTGCGGGGATGGTCGACGAACAGGCGCTGGAACATGGGGCGGGCCTTTCGGATGCTGCGGAGGACTGTGCGGGCCGCTCTAGCGGACCGGCCCCGCGGCGCAAACCCGGCGTGCCCGGGGGCCGCCGCTGTCATGCCCAATGTCATGGAAAGGTCGCTTTAAATGGCCAGTGACAGCGGGCCGCCGGATGCGCACAATGGCGGCGAGAGGATACCCGATGCCGCACATTCCGAACGGTCCCGCAATCCCGTCGCTCGACCGCCGCAGCCTCCTGCGCGGGGGCGCGCTGGGGCTGGGCCTCGCCGCCAGCCCGCTCGCCGCGCAGGGCGGGCGCGGGTTCACGCACGGTGTCGCGAGCGGGGAGCCTTCGGCCCGCTCGGTCCTGCTGTGGACCCGCTATGTCGGCACGGGCGCGGACCGGCTGCGCTGGGAAGTGGCGGAGGCCGAGGATTTCGCGAAGGTCGTATCGGGCGGCGATGTCGTCGCCGGGCCGGAAAGCGACTGGTGCGTCAAGGCGGTTGCGGGCAACCTCGCCCCCGGGCGCTGGTACCGCTACCGCTTCGTCGCGCCCGACGGCACCGTCTCGGAGACCGGGCGCACGCGCACTCTGCCGGAGGGCAGGACCGACCGGTTCCGCATGGCGGTGTTCAGCTGCTCCAACATGGGGTTCGGCTATTTCAACGCATATGCGCACGCGGGCGCGGCGGGCGATTTCGACCTCGCGGTGCATCTCGGCGATTATCTCTACGAATACGATCCCGGCAACTACCCGAGTGCCGACGAGGCGGTGGCCGGGCGCGTACCGGCGCCCGCGAACGAACTGATCCACCTCGCCGACTACCGCGCGCGCTATGCCAGCTATCGCAGCGATCCCGACTTGCGGCGGCTGCACGCCATGGTCCCGATGATCGCGGTGTTCGACGATCACGAGACCGCGAACGACGCATGGAAGGGCGGGGCGCAGAACCACCAGCCCGAAACCGAAGGGCCGTGGGCCGCCCGCACCCGCGCGGCGATGCAGGCGCGCAGCGAATGGCTGCCGGTGAGCGAAGCGCCGTGGGCGCGCTACGACGTGGGCGACCTTGCGACCCTGCTGCGGATCGAGACCCGGCTGACCGCGCGCGACAAGCCGCTCGACCTGTCGGACATGCTCAAGGGGCTGCCGCCGCAGGCGATCGACGGCGCGCTCGCCTCGCTCAGGGACGGGGCGTGGGCCGATCCCGCGCGCTCGATGCTGGGCACCGAGCAGGAAGGCTGGCTCGCCGGGACGATGGCCGCATCGGTGCGCTCGGGTCGTAAATGGCAGGTGCTGGTACAGCAGGTCGTGCTCGGCAGCCTCAGGACCCCGCCCGCCATCGCCCAGGCGGCAGCGGCAGGCGCGCCCGACTACGTCCGGGCGCGTATCGCCAGCGCGGTGCGCGCCGGGGCGGCCGGACTGCCGTCGAACATGGATGCGTGGGACGGGTATCCCGCGGCGCGCAAGCGGTTGCTGGCGGCCGCGCAAGAAGCGGGCGCGAACCTCGTCACCCTGACCGGGGACACCCACAACGCTTGGGCGTTCGACCTTGCGAACGACGGCGCGCCGGTGGGCGTGGAATTCGCCGGCCAGTCGGTCTCCTCGCCCGGCTTCGAAGCCTACTTCGGGGTCCCGCGCGCGCAGGCTGCAGCAAGAGCGCTGGTCGCGTTCAACGAAGGGCTGGCGTGGATGGATGCCACCCGGCGGGGCTACATGGCAGTCGAACTGACGCCGGCGCGGGCGAGCTGCGAATGGCGCTTCAGCGGGTCGGTGAAGACCCGCTCGGCGGCGCTGGCGGGCACCCACCGGATGGTGGCGGAGCACGGCGCACGGCGGCTGACGGCAAGCTAGGGCGCTCACCCGGGCATCGACAATCGGCGGCCGGCGCGCTACATCGGCGGCCATGCGACGCATCCGCGCCCTCACTACCACCACTACCCCCGGGTTCCGGGGGCGGTCGCCAGCGCGCTAGTCGCCGGTCGCCGCCGCCCGGTTGGGGCAGCGCGGCGTCAGGCTCCCCGGACCGGTCCTCTTAACTGACGCCTTCCGGCGCGCGCTGGCATGTGCCAAGGGCGCGCAAACGCAAGCGAAGGTACCCATGAGCGAGCTCCTCAAGATCAGCCTCCCCGACGGTTCGGTGCGCGAGGTCGAGCCCGGCACCACCCCGGCGGACATCGCCGCGGCGATTGGCCCGGGCCTCGCCAAGGCAGCGCTCGCCGCGCGCGTCGACGGGGAACTGCGCGATCTCAACCGCCCGCTCGAAGGCGACGCGGCGCTGGCGCTGGTGACGAGCCGCGACGAGGCCGATGCGCTGGAACTGGCGCGCCACGACTTCGCCCACGTGCTGGCCGAGGCGATCCAGGCGCTGTGGCCGGGTACGCAGATCACCTTCGGCCCGGCGACGGACGACGGGTTCTACTACGACGTCAAGGCACCCGAGAGCCGCGAGCCGTTCAGCATGGACGACCTGCCCGCGATCGAGGACAAGATGCGCGAGATCATCCGCGCCGACAAGCCGCTGGTGCGCGAGGTGTGGAGCCGCCGGCAGCTGATCGACAAGTGGCTGGCCGACGGCGAGACGTTCAAGGCCGAATGGGCGCAGGAGCTGCCGGAAGGCGAGGAGCTGACGGTCTACCACTCGGGCAATCCGGGCGAGGAAGGCAGCTGGCTCGACATGTGCCGCGGGCCGCATCTCGCCAGCACGGGCAAGCTCGATCCGCAAGCCTTCAAACTGATGCGCGTCGCCGGGGCGTACTGGCGCGGCGATCAGAAGAACGCGCAGCTCACGCGCATTTACGGCACCGGCTGGCTCAACAAGAAGCAGCTCGATGCCCACCTCCACCGGCTGGAGGAAGCCGCCAAGCGCGACCACCGCAAGCTGGGGCGCGAGATGGACCTGTTCCACCTGCAGGAAGAGGCGCACGGCAGCGTGTTCTGGCATCCGCAGGGGTTCAAAATCTGGCGCGCGCTCGAAGCCTACATGCGCCGAAAGATGGACGCTGCCGGCTACCAAGAGATCAAGACGCCGCAGCTGATGGATGTGCGCCAGTGGGAACAGTCCGGCCACTGGGGCAAGTACGCCGAGAACATGTTCGCGGTGCCCGACATCGTGCCCGAGGTCGACGACAGCGGGGCGGGCGCGGAGCCCAAAGTCGCGTCCGATGCCGAGTGGATGGCGATCAAGCCGATGAATTGCCCGGCGCACGTGCTCGTGTTCAAGCAGGGCATCACCAGCTACCGCGACCTGCCGATTCGTCTCGGCGAGATGGGCTGCTGCCACCGCAACGAACCGCACGGCGCGCTCCACGGCCTGATGCGCGTGCGCCAGTTCACGCAGGACGACGCGCACATCTTCTGCACCGAGAACCAGGTCGTCGACGAGGTGCGCGCGTTCTGCAAGCTGGCCGACGAGGTCTATTCGGACTTCGGCTTCAGCTATCACGTGAAGCTCGCCCTGCGCCCCGAAAAGCGCTTCGGCAGCGAGGCGGACTGGGACAAGGCCGAACAGGAACTGCGCGACGCGGTCGCCGAGGCCGGGATGGCCAACGCGGACTACGGCTGGGAGGAACTGCCGGGCGAGGGCGCGTTCTATGCCCCCAAGCTCGAATGGCACCTCACCGATGCGATCGGCCGCACCTGGCAGGTCGGCACGATCCAGGGCGACCGCGTGCTCCCCGACCGGCTCGACGCGAGCTACGTCGGCGAGGACGGCGAGCGGCACCGCCCGGTCATGCTCCACCGCGCGATATTCGGGTCGTACGAGCGGTTCATCGGCTTCCTGATCGAGCATTTCGCGGGCAAGCTGCCGGTCTGGCTCGCGCCGACGCAGGCGGTGGTGGCGACGATCGTCTCGGATGCCGACGACTACGCGCACGACGTGGTGAGGCAGCTGACGGCGGCGGGCATCCGCGTCGAGAGCGACCTTCGCAACGAGAAGATCAACTACAAGGTGCGCGAGCACAGCCTCGCCAAGGTTCCGCACCTGCTGGTCGTCGGCAAGCGCGAGGCGGAGGAGGGCACCGTCGCCGTCCGCACGCTGGGCGAACAGCACCAGAAGGTCATGCCGCTGGCCGAGGCGATCGCCATGCTGACCGCGGAGGCGACCCCGCCCGACCTGCGCTGAGCCGGCCGGCTTGGACGCGCCGATCGGGTTCGACGGGTTTCAGATCGCCGGCGCGCTCGCGGCGGCGTTCGCGGCCGCCTACGTGCGGGGGCTGGCGGGCTTCGGCATGGCAATCCTGCTGGTGCCGGTCCTCGCGCTAGCGGTGACGCCGGTCGAGGCGGTGCTGGTGACGAACGGGGTCTCGGTCCTCATCGGGCTCAGCGACATGCGGATGATCCTGCGCGACGCGGAAAGCACCGCGTGGCGCATCATCGCCGGCGTGGCGGTCGCGACCGCGCCGGGTCTGTGGCTGCTGTCGGTGATGCCCAACCCGGTCGCCCGCGTCCTCATCGCGCTGGTCGCACTGTCGGCCTTCGTCGCCATCCTGCTGCCGCGCCGGTCGGCCGACCCGCCGAGCGCGGCGCGGACGGCCGCCACCGGACTGGCGACCGGCGTGCTGACAGGACTTGCCGGGATGCCGGGACCGCCGGTGGTACCCTACTACGTCGGGCGCGACATCCCGCGTGCCGTGGCGAAGGCCTCGATGCTGCTGGTCTTCACCGCCGCCTCGACCGTCAGCCTGATCTCTGGTGCGGCGCTCGGGCTGCTGCGCCCACAGTTCCTGCTGCTGGCGCTGATCCTGCTACCGGCGGTGCTGGCGGGCAACTGGCTGGGCGCGCGCCGGTTCGGCACGGTCGACGACCGGCGCTGGCGACTGTTCGTGGCTGTCGTGCTGGGTGCGACCGCGCTGGTCGCGCTCGCCAAGCTGGCGGTCTAGAACGGCAGGAAGCGGCCCGCGAAGATCAGCGCCAGCGGGCACGCGGTCGCGATGGCGAAGCGCAGGGCTTCGAACACGGGCGATTCGCTTTCGGCGACGAGGGCGACGGCTCTGGCCATGGGCCGAAGCTGCGCCCGAAATCCTAACTCCGGGTTAAGGCCGGCATTTGCTGGCTCGCGCAGTGGAAGCCGCCGCCCCCCGCCAGCACGGCATCGGCGGCGAGGCCGATCGTCGCCCGGTCGGGGAACAGCGCGGCCACCGCGGCGACCCCGTCCTCGTCGTGGACCGAGCCGAAGGTCGGAACCACCACCAGGTTCGTGGTGATCGCGAAGTTCGCGTAGCTCGCCGGCTCGACGAGATCGCCGCGGGTCACGAGACCGGGGGATGGGATCTCGGCCACCTCGACCCCGAAGGCCTCGGCGCGGCGCTTAGCGTCGGCGTAGATGGCGGCGTTGGGGTCGCCGGGTCCGGTTGCGCGCGGCAGCGCCAGCCGGTTCGGGCCGACGAACCGCGCGAGGTTGTCGACGTGCCCGTCGGTGTGGTCGTTGATCAGGCCGTCGCCGAGCCACAGCACGCGGTCGAAGCCGAGGTCCTGCGCCAGCCGGGCCTCGATGTCCGCGCGCGACAGGTCGGGGTTGCGGTTGGGGTTGAGCAGGCACTGCTCGGTCGTCACGACGAGGCCGGTGCCGTCGCCGTCGATCGCCCCGCCTTCCAGGATCCAGTCGCCGGTCTCGACGCGAAGCCCCGCGTCCCCGGCCAGTTCGGCCCCGATCGTCTGGTCGCCGTCCATCAGGTACTTGCCGCCCCAGCCGTTGAAGCCGCAGCGCAGCGCCGTGCCGTCGGCGCGCACCAGCGGGCCCGTGTCGCGCAGCCAGACGTCGCCGTAGGTCCGCCGTTCGAGTGCGACCGCGGCCGAGACGAGGCTGCGCGCGCGCGCTTCGTTCGCGGCGTCGCGTACCAGCAAACGCACGTCCTGCCCGCTTTCGGCGACCGCGCTGGCGAACGCGGCGATCTGCTCCTGCGCGCGGTCGAGATAGCCGGGCCACTCGTCGGCGAGGTGCGGAAAACCGATCCACAGCCAGTCCTGCTGGGCCCATTCGGGGGGCATTGCCGAACCCGGTTTCGCGGTCATGCGGCGCGCCTCAGCAACCGGCCGGGTCGGCGGCGCACGAGGCATCGCGCGCGGCGCGGAATTCGTCGCCCTCGTTCCAGTTCGGCCAGTCTGGCGTCGTCGCAAGCTCGCGCCCGATCCGGTAGTAGGCCTCGACGATCTGCTGCGCGCCCGCCCAATCCCAGTCGGGATCGTATTCGTCCGACGGCTGGTGGTAGCGCTGCTCGGTCCATTCCTTGGCAGCCGCCGCGCCGGCCGCGGTGCCGCCGGCTTCCAGGTCGTCGCCGCCCTTCAGGTACAGCATCGGCACGCCGACCTTCGCCAGGTTGAAGTGGTCGGAGCGGTAGTAGAAGCCCTTTTCCGGGGTCGGTTCGGGGCTGCCCGCCAGATTGCCGGCGGCCAGCGCGCGCGACAGGTACGCGTCGAGCTGGCTCTTCGCCCCGCCGATGGCGACGACGTCGCGGAACCGGCCGGCGAGCGGCAGGCCGTCGATGTTGATGCCCCCGGCCGTCCGCGCCAGCGGGAAGACCGGGTTCATGGCGTAGTACTGGCTGCCGAGCAGGCCCGATTCCTCGCTCGTGAGCGCGATGAAGGCCTGGGCGCGCGGGGTCGCGCCGGCCCGGGCGTTGGCTTCGGCCAGCGCGACCAGCGCGGCGACGCCGGTCGCGTTGTCGACCGCGCCGTTGCAGATGTCGTCGCCGCTCGCGTCGGGATTGCAGCGGCCGAGGTGGTCCCAGTGCGCGGTATAGAGCACAGTCTCGTCCGGCCGGGTCGTGCCCGGCAGCACGCCGACCACGTTCTGCGATTCGAAGGTGCGGAAGGTGTTGCCGAACCGGGTGCTCGCGGTCACGCCCAGCGGCACGGCGCGAAAACCCCGTTTCTTCGCGGCGGCGGACAGCGCGGCGAGGTCCTGCCCGGCGGCGGCCATGATCTTTTGCGCGACCGGTTTCTGCACCCAGCCGTTCATCATCGTCTGGCTCGCTCCCTTGTCGGCACGGGCGGCGTAGACCTGCGGGCCCGACCAGCTGCTTTCCACCACGTTCCAGCCGTAGGCGGCGGGAAATTCGTCGTGGACGATGATCGCGGCGGCGGCGCCCTGCCGGGCGGCTTCCTCGAACTTATAGGTCCAGCGGCCGTAGAACGTCATCGCGCGCCCGCCGAAATCGCCCGCGAGGCCCTGGCTCTCGTAGTCGGGATCGTTGACGAGGATGACCGCGGTCTTCCCCTCCATGTCGACGCCGGCGTAGTCGTTCCAGTTCTTCTCCGGCGCGACGATGCCGTAGCCGACGAACACCATCTCGCTGTTTGCGAGGTTGATCGACGGCGCCTCGCGGTAGCTCGCGCCGACCCAGTCGCTGCCGTAGGCGAAGCTCTGCGCCGCCCCGTCTTTGCCCCAGATGCTCAGCGGGCCGAAGTTGGTGCCGGTGATCTCGACCAGCGGTACTTTCTGCACCCAGCTGCCGTTGTTGCCGGGCTTCAGCCCCGCCTTGCCGAAGCGGTCGACGAGGTAGGCGACGGTCCGCTCTTCGCCCACGGTGCCGGGGGCGCGGCCCTCGAACGCGTCGGAGGACAGGGCCTGAGTCGCGGACTTGAGCGTCTCGACGGAGATCGTGCCGGCACCGGGCGCACCGGCCATGCCGCCCCCGGCGGATGTCGCGGCGCAGGCCGACAGCGATGCGGCAAGGATTGCGGCGAGCGCGGCGGCGGCGGGGTTCGGGCGGCGGATCATGGACATTCCCTCGTTATGCCGCGGTCTTGTCGCAAAGCGGGCGCCGCCCCGCAAGCTTGCGCGCGACCCCGCGCACAGGCAGGGCACGAAGGATGGACGCAGGCGCCGACGCTGACTGGGAGGGCGCGCTCGCACGGGCGCGGGCGCATGCGCCCTACCTCGCGCGCGCGCTGGACAGGATGCCCGCCATCGCGGACCTGTTGGCGGCGGGTGACGGCACGGGCGCGCTCGCGCTGGCGGCAAAGGCGGGCGAGGGTGCTGCCGACGTCGGGGTCGCCCTGCGGCGGGAAAAGCGCGCGCTGGGCACGGCGTTGGCGGTGGGCGACCTTGCCGGCGCCTTTCCGCTGTTCGAAGTGACCGGCGCCCTCTCCGCCTTCGCCGACCGCGCGCTCGGCGCCGCCATGGCCGATGCGATCGCGCGGCGGACGGGAGCGGAACCTGCGGGCATGATCGCCCTCGCGCTCGGCAAGCACGGCGCTCGCGAGCTCAACTACAGCTCCGACATCGACCCCATCCTGCTCTACGATCCCGAGGCGCTGCCCCGGCGGGAGCGCGACGATCCGGCCGAGGCGGCGCAGCGCTACGCGCGCGAAACGGTGCGCCTGCTCGGCGACGTGACGAGCGAAGGCTACGTCTTCCGCGTCGATCTGCGCCTGCGCCCGGCGAGCGAGGTCAGCCCGCTGGCGATCCCGGTCGGCGCGGCGCTGACGCATTACGAATCGAGCGCGCTCGCGTGGGAACGGGCGGCCTTCATCCGCGCGCGCGCCGCCGCGGGCGACGTGGCGGCGGGCGAGGATTTCCTCGCGGCGATCCGTTCGTTCGTGTGGCGACGCAGCCTCGATTTCGGTGCGATCGGGGACATCCGCCGCCTGACGCTGCGCATCCGCGCGAGCCATGCCGGGCCGACCGAGCCCGGCCCCGGCTATAACCTCAAGCTGGGCCGCGGCGGCATCCGTGAGATCGAGTTCTTCGCCCAGACCCACCAGCTGATCCACGGCGCGCGCGATCCGTCGCTGCGGGTGCGCGGCACGCGCGCCGCGCTGGACGCGCTGGCCGCCGCCGGCGTGATCGCGGGCGAGGATGCGCTGGCGCTGGGCGAAGCGTACGACCGGCTGCGGATGGTGGAGCACCGGCTGCAGATGGTCGAGGACCAGCAGACCCACGTCCTGCCCGCCGGCGATGCGCTGGACAACGTCGCGCGGCTCGACGGCATGGCGGACGGGGCGGCGCTGGTCGCCGAGCTGTCGGGCATCGTGGCCGGGGTGGCGGCGCGCTACGACGCCCTGATCGCGGACGACGAGGACGCTTCCCGCCCGGTCGCGGTGCGCGGCGACGGTCTCGCGCGCCGGCTGGAGGAGCTGGGGTTCGCCGATCCCGACCGGCTCGCGAAGCGGATCGGTTCGTGGAGCGACGGGCGCATCCGCTCGCTGCGGTCCGAACCGGCGCGCGCCGCGTTCGAGACGCTGCTGCCGGTGCTGCTGGAACGCTTCGCCGCCGCGTCCGAGCCCGAGCAGGCGCTCAACCGCTGGGAACGCGTGCTGCTGGCGGCGCCGAGTGCGCTCAACCTGTTCAACCTGCTTCTCCAGCGGCCCGGCCTTGCCGACCAGCTGGTCCGGGTGCTCGTGCTCGCCCCCACGCTGGCGGACGAGCTCGGCCGCCGCCCCGAACTGCTCGACACATTGATCGGCAAGAGCGCGCTCGAATTGCCGGGCGATGTCGCCGCGATCGCGGGCCGGATGCGGGACGAGGGGGCGCCCGACTACGAACGCCAGCTCGATCGCATCCGCCGCGTGACCGGGGAGCTGCGCTTCGGCCTCGGCGTCCAGACCATCGCGGCGACGCACGATCCGCTCGCGATCGGCATGGCGCTGTCGCGCACGGCAGAGGCCGCGCTGGAGGTGGCGCAGGCCGCTGCCATCGCCGAGTTCGAGCGGGTTCACGGCCGGGTACCGGGCGGCGAACTCGTCGTGCTGGGGCTCGGGCGGCTCGGCGGCGGGACGCTCACCCACGCGTCCGACCTCGACGTGATCTATCTGTTTACCGGCGGGTTCGAGGGCGAATCGGACGGCGAGAGACCGCTGGGGCCGACGCACTACTTCAATCGCCTCGCGCAGCGGGTCACCGCCGCGCTCAGCGTGCCGACCGCCGAGGGCGCCCTCTACGAAGTGGACACGCGGCTGCGGCCGCAGGGGGCACAAGGCCCGCTCGCGGTCAGCTTCGACGCCTTCGCCCGCTACCAGCGCGAGGAAGCCTGGACCTGGGAGCACATGGCGCTCGCCCGAGCCCGGCCGCTCACCGGCTCGCCGGCGGCGCGGGCGGAGCTCGCCGCCATCATCGCCTCGGTGCTCGAACGCCCGCGCGATGCGGACACCTTGCGCGGCGACGTCCTCAGGATGCGGGCGGAGATGGCGACCCACAAGCCGCCGCAGGGCCCGCTCGACGCCAAGCTGATGCGCGGCGGGCTCGTCGATCTCGAGTTTCTCGTCCACTACCTCCAGCTGCGCGACCGGACCGCGTTCGATCCTGACCTCGGCACGGCGGTCGATACGCTGGTGAACGAGGGCAAGCTGCCCGCCGCCGTGCGCGAGGCCCTGGCGCTGATGACGCGGCTGCTGGTGGCCGGCCGGCTGCTCGCGCCCGACCTCGCCCGCCCGTCGCCGGCCGCCGCCGCCGCGCTGGCCGAGGCGTGCGGCGCGGCGGACCTCGATGCGCTCTTGCACGCCTTCGCCGCCGCACGGCAGGACGTCGCGACCGCCTGGACCGATTCGTTCGGCGAGGATCTCGCCGCCCCGCAGACCGGAGATACAGAATGACCGCACCCGCAGTGGGCGACCCGATGCCCGACATCGCGCTCGAAACTCCCGACGGCGGCATCGTCCGCCCGTCCGATTTCGCGGGCAGGCCGGCGGTCGTCTGGTTCTACCCGCGCGGCAACACGCCGGGCTGCACGACCGAGGCGAAGGATTTCTCCGCGCTCGCCGACGACTTCGCGAAGGCGGGTGTCTCGTTGCTCGGGGTGAGCAAGGATACGCCGCAGAAGCATCGGACCTTCATCGAGAAGCAGGGGCTGACGGTGCCGCTCGCGACCGACGCGGAGACCGGCGGCCTCAGCGATGCGCTGGGCATCTGGACCGAGAAGAAGCTCTACGGAAAGACTTTCATGGGCATGGTCCGCACCACCTATCTCCTCGACGCCGAAGGGCGGATCGTGCGCGTGTGGAACAAGGTGAAGGTCGCCGGACACGCCGCCGAAGTGCTGGAGGCTGCGCGGGCTCTATGAATCCGACCGCGGGCGGGGCGATCCGCGCGGCGCTGCTGACCGCCGATCCCCGGGCGAAGGTCATGGCGGCGCGCGCGGTCGCGCGAGACTGGCGGCTCGGTCGCCTCGCCCCGGTGTTCGACACGCCGATGCCGGGCGTGCCCGCGCGGCCGGCCGAGCCCGTTCTGCTGCCGCCGCGCGACATGCCGAAGCGCGGGCGGGGCGGCTCCGACCGCGCGCGCATCGCGTCCTGGCACGCGATCGCGCACATCGAATTCGTCGCGATCGACCTTGCGCTCGACATGGCCGGGCGATTCGGGGGCGAGATGGGGAGGGAGTTCGTGAGCGACTTCCTGGCGGTCGCGGCGGACGAGGCGATGCACTTCGCGCTCATCGAACGGCACCTTGCGCGCATGGGCAGTCGTTACGGCGCGCTGCCCGCGCACGAGGGTCTGTGGCAGGCGGCGGGCGATACCGCACACGACGTCGCGGCGCGGCTGGCGGTGGTACCGATGGTGCTGGAAGCGCGGGGTCTCGACGTGACGCCCGCAATGATCGAACGGGTCGCCGCACAGGGCGACAGCACGGGCAAGAAGATCCTCGAACGAATCCTCGACGATGAAATTCGCCACGTCGCGGCAGGCGTCAAGCACTTCGCCGATATCGCGGGAAAGCGCGGAATTCCGGCAGAAAATCTATGGATTTCGTTGGTGCGCGCCCATTTCGGCGGGGCCATGAAGGCTCCGTTCAACGACTCGGCGCGTTCGGCAGCCGGTTTATCGCTCGGCGCGGTGCGCGCACTTGCTTCGTAAATCTTTACCCGGCTAACCCATAATCCACGAGACGGCGGGGGGTTCCGATCAGTCTCAAAAAAATTTCGTGGCCTTTCATTCGGATGGGTGGCGAACGGGTTCGCAGCGGCGCCGGGGGGTGTCGCGCAAATAAAGTAAGGACGGGTCACTTGGGTCTCAACAAACTCCAGCGCCGTGTCGCAACCGCATTCGCCGTGGCGGGTGCTTTCCTCTCGATGGGCGCTTCGCCGGCCTTCGCCAACGCCAGCGCCGCTTCGGCCGATATCGCAGCCCCGGTGCGCGATGCGAAGGCTTCCGGCATCACCTCGAGCGACGAACAGTTCAAGCAGCTCTTCTCGGGCTGGCAGTCGATGGACAACGGCGGCCCGGCCACTCCGGTGCAGTCGGTCCCGAGCGTCGCAGTGCCCTCGCGCGCTCCGCTCGCCGTCGGTTCGACCAGCAGCGGCTACGGCATGCGCACCCACCCTGTCATCGGCGGCATGCGCGCCCACAAGGGCATCGACCTCGCGGCCCCGACCGGCACCCCGGTCTATGCCACCGCCGACGGCACCGTCGGCCGTGCCGACTGGTTCTCGAGCTACGGCCTCTACGTCGCCATCGAGCACGGCGCGGACCTCGAAACCCGCTATGCCCACATGAGCCGCCTGGCGGTTGCCGCCGGCGAGCGCGTCAAGAAGGGCGACATCATCGGTTACGTCGGTAGCACCGGCCGTTCGACCGGCCCGCACCTGCACTACGAAGTCCGCGTGGCGGGCGAAGCGGTCAACCCGATCCCCTACATGGCGGAAACGGGTGCCGGCACCGGCGTGGCGGTCGCCGCCCGCTGAGGCACACAGCATTTCGGCCGCCCGCGCGAACGTGGCGGCCACGACATCGGGGAGGGTGTCGGCATAGGGCGGCGGGTCATCCCGTCGCCCTTTGCATATCTGAAGGTCGGTCTGCGCCGCCAGTCGAGTCCGGCGCATTGCAATCCCTCGCTTTTCGCTTGCCCGGTTGGACACGAAAACTAGTCTCTCCCGCCAGGAGAGAGATATGCACCCGACGACTCACGCCGCCGCCCGGCCCGACCATCCGGCGATCGTTATGGCCGGCAGCGGGAAGACGGTCAGTTTCGGCGAGCTCGATGCCGCGGCCAACCGCGTCGCACAGCTGTTCCGGTCGCGCGGGCTCGCGGCGGAGAGCGGGGTCGTCGGCCTCTGGCTCGAGAACCGGCCCGAATACCTCGAGATCGCCTGGGGCAACCAGCGCGCCGGCACCACGCTGGTGCCCATCTCGACCCACCTGACCCCGGACGAGGTCGCCTATATCCTCGAAGACAGCGGCGCGACGCTGCTGATCAGTTCGGCGCAGTTCGCCCCGCGGCTGGAGGAGCTCGCCCGCCTCGCGCCGGACGTCGCGCAGCTTGTGTTCGAAGGAGCGCCCGATGCCGCCGAGGCGCTTGCCGCGATGCCGGCCGAACCGATTGCCGACCAGAGCGTCGGCCTCGCCATGCTCTATTCCTCGGGCACCACCGGCCGGCCCAAGGGCATCAAGCCCGCGACCCCGCCCGACCCCGACCACATGGCGGTGAGCCCGCTGATCATGCTGGCCGCCGCCGCGTTCGGGTGGCCGACCGACGGCAGCGTCGTCTACCTTTCGCCCGGCCCGCTCTATCACGCCGCGCCGTTCCGCTGGTCGATGACCGCCCAAAGCCTGGGCGGGACGGTCGTGGTGATGGAGAAATTCCACCCCGAAGCCGCGCTCGCCGCGATCGAGACATACCGCGTCACCGACAGCCAGTGGGTGCCGACGCACTTCATCCGCATGCTCAAGCTGCCGGAGGAAGCGCGCACGCGGTACGACCTGTCGACCCACAAGCGCGCGATCCACGCGGCCGCGCCGTGCCCGGTATCGGTCAAGCACGCGATGATCGACTGGTGGGGGCCGATCATCCTCGAATACTACGCCGGGTCCGAAGGCAACGGCATGACCTTCGCCAACTCGCAGATGTGGCTCGACCATCCCGGTTCGGTGGGCAAGCCCATCCGCGGCATCCCCCACGTCTGCGATGGCGACGGCAACGAGGTGCCGGTGGGCGAGGAAGGCGTGATCTTCTTCGAGGTGGAGGACCAGTTCGAATATCACAACGACCCCGTGAAGACGGCCGAGGCGACCCATCCCAACGGATGGACCACGCTGGGCGACATCGGCAAGCTGGACGAGGACGGATTCCTCTACCTCACCGATCGCCGGTCCAACATGATCATCAGCGGGGGCGTGAACATCTACCCGCAGGAGATCGAGAACCTGCTGATCACCCACCCCGCGGTCGCCGACGCGGCAGTGATCGGCGCGCCCGATCCCGACATGGGCGAACGCGTGGTGGCGGTGGTGCAGCCCGCCGACCTGGCCGCCGCCGGCGAGGCGCTGAAGGCCGATCTTCTCGACTACCTCGGAAGCAAGCTCGCCCGGCTGAAGCTGCCGCGCGAGATCGAGTTCCGCGCCGAACTCCCGCGCGAGGCGAACGGCAAGCTCTACAAGCGCAAGCTCAAGGACGAGTTCAGGGAACGCGCGGCCGAGGAGGCCTAGTCGATGGCTACGCTCGCCCCCAACACCGCCCCGCCTGAGATCGCACGCGAAGTGATCGATCCCAAGGCCTACGCCGAATGGGACCACCTCCTCGACACGTTCGACTGGCTGCGCGAGCACATGCCCGTCGCCCGGATCGAGCCCGGCCCCGATGCCACGGCTGCGCAGGTATTCCCGCCGTTCTGGCTCGTCACCCGCTACGATGACGTGATGCGCGTGTCGAAGGACAACGCGACCTTCCTTAATAACCCGCGCACCGTGGTGTTCAGCACCGCCGACGGGATCGAGTTCGCCAAGAATTTCAGCGGCGGCAGCGAGCACATGGTGGCCAGCCTCGTCACCTTCGACGCGCCCGTCCACATGAAGTACCGCAAGCTGACCCAGAGCTGGTTCATGCCCGCGAACCTGCGCACGATCGAGGACGAGACCCGCGCCATCGCGCGCGCCGCGGTGGACCGCCTGCTCGCCGCGGCGGGCGGGAACGGCGGCGTGGCGGACTTCTCGAAGACCGTCGCCGCGCCCTATCCGCTGCACGTCGTCATGCAGATCCTCGGCGTGCCGGAGGAGGACGAGCAGCGGATGCTGACCCTCACCCAGCAGATGTTCGGCGGGCAGGACGAGGACCTCAACCAGTCCGGCATGAAGGACCTGCCGCCCGAGGTGATCACCCAGATCGTCGCCGGCGCGGTCAAGGATTTCGAGGCCTACTTCGCGAAGCTGACGGCCGAGAAACGCGCGCATCCCACCGGCGACGTCGCCAGCACGATCGCCAATGCCACCGTCGACGGCGAGCCGCTGAACGACCGCGACATGATGGGCTACTACATCATCGTCGCCGCCGCCGGGCACGACACCACCAGCGCCAGCACCGCCGGGGCCATGCTCGCGCTGGCGCAGGACCCGGAGCAGTGGGCGCGGGTCAAGGCCGACCGCAGCCTGCTGCCCGGCATCGTGGAGGAGGCGATCCGCTGGACCAGCCCGGTGCAGCACTTCATGCGCACCGCGGCGACCGATACCGAGGTCGGCGGGCAGAAAATCGAGGCCGGCGACTGGCTGATGATCAACTACGTCGCGGCCAACCACGATCCGGCGCAGTTCGAGCGGCCCCGCCGGTTCGACGCCGCCCGCAGCCCCAACCGCCACCTGGCGTTCGGCGCGGGCGCGCACCAGTGCCTCGGCCTCCACCTCGCCCGGCTGGAGATGCGCATCCTGTTCGAGGAACTGCTCGACCGGGTGGAGCGGGTGGAACTGGCCGGCGACTGCGCGCGGTCGAAAAGCACCTTCGTCGGCGGGCTGAAGACCCTCCCGCTGCGGGTGACCGCGAGCTGATCGGCCCCTCCCGGCGAGGGCATATCACACCTGTCGCACTGTCCAGGGCGGTGCAGCCCGGCGCCGGGAAAACTCGCAAACTTCACGCACGCCGCGCGCGCACGAAGCGCCGCGGTGAACTTGAGGAAGATCGACGGTAGGTAAGAGCCACAGCAAGGCTAGCCCGGGGCGGGGCCTGTAGGAAAATGGTTTGTTTGCGGGGCGATTCGGCTGGGGTAGGAGGGACGCAAGGGGGACGCGCTCTTGAATATTTCCGACTACCTTGACGAAGTCGTTGCGAAGTACCGCACGGGGCAGGCGACCGAGCACAGCTATCGTCCCGCGCTCCAGCGCCTGTTCGAAAGTATCGACCCCACACTTACCGTCATCAACGAGCCCAAGCGCAGCGATGCGGGTATGCCCGACTTCATCTTCCAGCGGAAAGACGTGCCGATCGGTTGGGTCGAGGCGAAGGACGTCGACAAGGACGTCATCAAGCTGAAGGGCTACTCGAAGGACCAGCGCAAGCGCTACGAAGCCGCGTTCCCGAACCTGATCTACACCAACGGCGTCGATTTCGAGTTCATCCGCGAGGGCGAGCCGCTGCACTTCGTATCGATCGCCGATTTCGTGATGGGGCTGCAGCCCAACCCCGACAAATTCGACGAACTCGGCCGCCAGCTCAGCCGCTTTGCCGAAGCGAAGCCGATTTCGATCCGCTCGGCGGCGAAGCTCGCCGAAATCATGGCCGCCAAGGCCGCGATCATCAAGGACGAGATCGGCATCGCGCTGGCCGACGATCCCGAGTTTCGTTCCGGATTGGGCGGGCAGTTCCGGAGCTTCAAGACCAACCTGCTGCCCAACCTGACGCCGGGCGAATTCGCCGACATCTACGCCGAGACGATCACCTACGGCATGTTCGCCGCGCGCTTCCACGACACCGACCTGAACACGTTCAGCCGACAGGAAGCGATGGAGGACCTGCCGGCATCGAACCCGTTCCTGAAAGGGTTGTTCGAATACATTGCGGGCCCCGCGCTGCCCAAGCGGCTGGAATACATCGTCGACGACCTGGTGCAGGTCATGCGCGCGAGCGACCCGCACGACCTGTTCCGCGAATTCGGGAAGTTCACCGCCCGCAACGATCCGTTCGTGCATTTTTACGAAGACTTCCTCGCCGCCTACAACCCGAAGAAGCGCAAGGCGCGCGGGGTTTGGTACACGCCCGAGCCGGTGGTCGATTTCATCGTCCGCGCGGTGGACGACGTGCTCAAGACCGAATTCGGCCTCGCCGATGGGCTGGCCGACACCGGCAAGGTCACGATCGATTGGGACACTGGGCAGAACGACGCGAAGGGCAAGCCGGTCACGATCCGCAAGGACGTGCACAAGGTCCAGATACTCGACCCGGCCACCGGCACCGGCACTTTTCTGGCCAAGGCGGTGCAGCTGATTTCCGACCGCGTGAAGGCGCGCGCGCCGGGCAAATGGTCGAGCTATGTTGAGGAAGACTTGCTCCCGCGCCTGCACGGGTTCGAGCTGCTGATGGCGAGCTACGCCATGTGCCACATGAAGCTCGACATGATGCTGGAGCAGACCGGCTACAAACCGAGCGCCAAGCCGCCGCGCCTGTCGGTCTGGCTGACCAACGCGCTCGAACCCGCCGAGCGCGAGGTGAAAGACCTGTTCTTCCAGCCGCTTGCCGAGGAAGCGCGCGGGGCAAGCGAAGTAAAGCGCCAGACGCCGATTATGTGCGTGATCGGCAATCCGCCGTATTCGGGGCACTCTTCCAATTTTGGCGATTGGATCGAAGGGTTGATGGGCGACTACAAGGTTAGTCCAGAGTTGAAGCGGCCAGCACAGGCTAAGTGGCTATCCGACGACTACGTCAAATTCATTCGTATGTCCGAGCATCTGATTGAAAAGAGCGGCGAAGGCGTACTCGGCTTCATCACCAACCACAGCTATCTTGATAATCCAACGTTTCTCGACATGCGGAATCACCTCCGTGAGACATTTGACCGAATATTCGTCCTCGATCTGCACGGCAACGCCAAGAAGAAGGAAGTCAGCCCAGACGGCGGGGCGGACAAGAACGTATTCGACATTCAGCAAGGTGTGGCGATCATCATTGCGTTGAAGCGCAAGGCAGGGTTGAAGGCGAAGCCGCTAGCTCCCGTCATTCACGCCGATTTGTGGGGTTCACGAGACGTCAAGTATCAAGCCTTGTGGGAGAACTCGCCAAAGTCGTTAAAGACACACGACGTCTCACCCGACGCCCCGCCATGGCGTTTTCAGCCGACAGACAAAAAGGTCGAACAAATCTATCGAGCTGGCGTCTCGTTGGCCGATCTATTTGATCAGAATGGCAGCCCCGCACCCGGCATTGTCACGACGCAAGACGAATTCGCGATCTCGTGGACCCGGAGCGAGGCCAGCGCGAAGGTTGAAAAGTTTCTCGCGACGGCTGACGAAGCTGCAGCTCGGAAATTGTTTCGGCTGTGCTCTCAAAATCAGTGGAACTACGAAAAGGCCAAAGTCGGTCTCTCGAATGGTGAATGGCGCAAGAAAGTCATTCCGATCCATTTCCGGCCTTTGGATGACAGATATACCGTATTCGATTCCCATGTAGCGGTGCATCGGCGCGAGCGCGCGACAACCCATCTGGTAGGTCACGAGAATCTAGCACTCGCCGTTCCACGCCAAACGAGAGACGAAGTCGGGGCGCTAGTTCTGAAATATCCATCCACTCACAAGATTTTTGCGGCTTACGACATCAACTTCATTCTTCCGCTTTACCTATACCCAGAGGTCGGCACGCTTGACCAAGCCGTTCGCCTCAACCTTAACCCCAATCTCTACGCCGCCATTTGCAAAGCCGCCGAAATCGACCCCGCCGACCAAGCGGGGCCGGACGACGATTTCCGCGCCCCTACCGGCGAAGCGCGACCCAGCGAGGTCAAGGTGTTCGACTACATCTACGGCGTGCTGCACTCGCCCGACTATCGACGGACCTTCGCCGAATTCCTCAAGATCAATTTCCCGCGCGTGCCCTACCCCCCTTCGCCAGAGGTGTTCCGCCACGTCAGTGAAAAAGGCGAGGCGCTGCGGCGGCTCCACCTGATGGAACCCGCCGCAATCGGCGAGACGCCCTACCCCTTCGAAGGTGAGGGCGACGATACGGTCGCCGGCGGCTTCCCCAAGTTCGAGGGCGGACGGGTCCAGATCAACCGGGATCAGTTCTTCGCCGGAGTGCCGCAGGTCGCTTGGGGGTTCCACATCGGCGGCTACCAGCCCGCGCAGAAATGGCTCAAGGACCGGCGCGGGCGTGTCCTGTCCTACGAGGATATCGGGCACTATCAGAAGATCGTGAAGATCCTCGTCAAGACGGACCGCATCATGCGGGAGATCGAGTTGCCGCTGGACCTCGACGAAGCCCCTCTCAACTCCGACTAGGCAGCAAGCTGCCAAGTCTGCGTATCTCTCCCGCGAGGGGAGAGAAATGGGTCAGCTCGCCAACAACCGCTCCGCCATCGCCCGCACCTCGGCCCCCATGTCCTCGCGCTCCAAAGCCAGCGCGAGGGTCGCCTCCACGAAGCCGACCTTGCTGCCGCAGTCGAAGCGGCGGCCGGCGAAGGTAACAGCGTGGAAGGGCTGGGTGCCGATCATCCGGGCCATCGCGTCGGTCAGCTGGATCTCGCCGCCGGCGCCCTTGCCCTGGTTCTCCAGCGTGCGCATCACCTCGGGCTGGAGGATGTAGCGGCCCGAGACGATCTTGGTGCTCGGCTCGTTGCCGGGGGCGGGTTTTTCCACCAGGCCGGCGACTTCGGTGAGAGTGGTCGACACCTCCGCGCCCGGGTCGATCACGCCGTAGCTCGACACCTCCTCGCGCGGGACATCGAGCACCGAGATGAGGTTGCCGCCGACGTCCTCGTAGGCCTCCACCATCTGCTTCATGCAGCCGGTTCCGCCGCCCTTTGCAGCAACCATCAGCTCGTCGGGCAGGAGGATGGCGAAGGGTTCGTCGCCCACGATCGCGCGGGCGCACCAGATGGCGTGGCCGAGGCCCAGCGGCACCTGCTGGCGCACGGTGATGATCTCGCCCGGGGTGAAGCGGGTGGGATCGAGCGCGGCCATGTCCTTGGCCCGCTCGGCCATCGTCGCTTCCAGTTCGTAGGCGATGTCGAAATGTTCGACGATCGCGGTCTTGCCGCGGCCGGTGACGAAGATCATCTGCTCGATCCCCGCCTCGCGCGCCTCGTCCACCGCGTACTGGATCAACGGGCGGTCGACGATCGGCAGCAGTTCCTTGGGGATCGCCTTGGTCGCGGGGAGGAAGCGGGTGCCGAGCCCGGCGACGGGGAACACGGCTTTTCGGATGGGCTTGCGGCTGCTCATGGGGCGGGGGGATAGCAAAGCAATCGAGCTTCGCAATCCAACATGGATCAACTCTGCGCGCCGCCCTTGTCGCGTTCGCGTTTCGCGCTAGAGCCGCAGCCCATGGACAAGATCATCGTCGAGGGCGGCAAGCGCCTGTCGGGCACCATTCCCATTTCCGGCGCGAAGAACGCCGCGCTCACGCTCATCCCGTGCGCGCTGCTGACCGAGGAGCCGCTGACGCTGCGCAACCTGCCGCGGCTGGCCGATATCGACGGGTTCCAGCACCTGATGAACCAGTTCGGCGTCACCACCGCGATCCAGGGCAACCGGCCGGAGGATTTCGGGCGGGTGATGACGCTGGAAACGCCGCGAGTGACCAACACCGTCGCCCCGTACGAGCTGGTGCGCAAGATGCGCGCCTCGATCCTCGTGCTCGGCCCGATGCTGGCGCGCATGGGCGAGGCGACCGTCTCGCTGCCCGGCGGCTGCGCGATCGGCAACCGCCCGATCGACCTTCATCTGAAGGTGCTGGAGGCGCTGGGCGCGGACATCGAGCTCGCGCAAGGATACGTGAAGGCGGTCGCGCCCGATGGCGGGCTGCCGGGCGGGGACTACGACTTTCCCGTGGTCAGCGTCGGCGCGACCGAGAACGCGCTGATGGCCGCGGTGCTGTGCACCGGCACCAGCCGCCTCGGCAACGCGGCGCGCGAGCCCGAGATCGTGGACCTGTGCAACCTTCTCGTCGCGATGGGGGCGGAGATCGAGGGGATCGGCACCAGCGACCTCACGATCCACGGGGTGAGGCGCCTCCACGGGGCGACCTACCGCGTGATGGCCGACCGGATCGAGGCGGGCAGCTATGCCTGCGCCGCCGCGATCACCGGGGGCGAGGTGCTGCTCGAGGGCGCGAAGGCGGAAGAGATGGCCGCCACGCTCCACGCCCTGCGCAACATCGGCGTGTCGTGCGAGGCGGAGAAGGGCGGCGTGCGCGTGGCGGCGGACGGCAAGCTCAAGGCGGTCAACCTGTCGACCGCGCCCTACCCGGCGCTCGCCACAGACATGCAGGCCCAGCTGATGGCGCTGCTGACCGTGGCGGAGGGGACCAGCGTGCTGACCGAGACGATCTTCGAGAACCGCTACATGCACGTGCCCGAGCTTGCCCGCATGGGCGCGCATATCGAGACCAGCGGCCGCACCGCGATCGTCCACGGTGTGTCGGGGCTGACCGGCGCGGAAGTGATGGCGACCGACCTGCGCGCCTCGATGAGCCTCGTCATCGCGGGGCTGCGCGCCGAGGGGCGGACCGAAGTGCGCCGCCTCTACCACCTCGACCGCGGGTACGAGCGGCTGGAAGAGAAGCTGGCGCTGGTCGGCGCGGCTGTGGAGCGGGTCGGCGACGAATAGGCGCCAGGCGCGAACCATCTGCCCGGTCGCGCGTTGCAGGGGGACATACGAAAGGTCCCCGCCCATGTTGAAACTTCTCGCACTCGGTACGCTCGGCTACGTCGGGTACCGCTATTTCAGTCATGCCCAAGGCCACCAGGGTCATGCCGCGTTCGCCCCCGGGCAAACCAGCGAAGGCAATCGCCACCAGGTGCGCGATGCCGGCCCCGAGGCAATGCGGGATACCCCCCAGCGCGAATGGACCGAGACCGACGAGGCCAGCGACGAAAGCTTCCCGGCCAGCGATCCGCCCGCGACCTACTGATCGCAGCCGAGCATCGATCTGTCGAATGCGGCGCGCGGCTCTGGATCGATTCCGTGTCGCATGCATTGGTCGGGCAAAAGGAGATTACGAATGCTCAAGCTCATCGTCCTCGGCGCGCTCGGTTACGCCGGTTACAAGTACTATCAGGGCCAGACCGAGCCCGGTGCCCGCTATGCCGGCACCACCGGCAAGACCGGCGACATCCACAACATCGACGAAAAGAATCCGGCCATCGTCACGGCCTAATCCGCTATCGTTTCCCCGGCGATCCGAATAGGAAGCCACAGGGACTGAAACGATCTCAAGCGGATCATGAAGCGGGCGGTTCTACGGAGCCGCCCGTTTCTGCATGGACGAGCCATATGCGGATCGCACCGGCGAGCCCGCACGGGGACACGCTGGCGATCCGCTCCTCGTCGATGCGGGCGACCAGCGCGCTCACCGCCGTCCCTTCCCGCGCGGCGGCGGCGCGCAGCATGTCCCAGAACATCGGCTCCAAGCTGATGCTGGTCTTGTGGCCGGCGATCGCGACCGATCGCTTGACGGGGGGATGGTAAGGCGCGGGCATCGGCCCCGCCTCTAGCACCCGGCGGGCCTGCGACGCGCCCCCAATTTTTGGGGGTGGCGGCGGCCCGCCCCGGCCCGTAGCCTTCCACCCGATGCCCGATGCCGTCGCCCAGCTCAGCGAGAAGCAGCGCGAGGCGCTGCGCCTGATCGGGCGCGGGCACGATGCCAAGTCGTGCGCCCGCGCACTCGGCCGATCGGTCCACACCGTCAACGAACGCCTGCGCGACGCGCGGCGAATCCTCGGCGTATCGAGCAGCCGCGAGGCGGCGCGCATGCTGCTGGCGCACGAGGAGCCGGAGGCGCCTGGCGACCCCCAATCTTTCGGGGACGAGCCTTTGGGGGATGCGGCGGCAAGGACCGTGACCGATGTCGGTACGGCGCAGCACGCCGGTCAGGGTGACAGGCGGCGCATGCGGCGGACCTGGTTCGTCGCCACAGGAGCCATTGCCTTGTCCCTCGCCATCGCCCTTGCCATCGCTCTCGCGGCCCCCGCCGCCCAAGTACCCTCCGCTCAGGCACCCGCCGTTCGCGCCCCTTCCGTATCCGCCGAAGCCGCCGCACAGGATGCCGCGCTGGCGGCGGCCGCCCGCCGCTGGCTGGAGCTTGCCGAGGCGGGCGACTACGCCGGCAGCTACGCCGCCACCGCTGCGAGTTTCCGAAAGGCCAACACGCTCGCCGGCTGGCAGGACGCCGCCAGCGCCCTGCGCGCCCGGCTGGGCGATGTTATGTCGCGCGAACTGGTCGGGGTCGAAAGCGTGCCCACCCCGCCCGACGGCAACGAGATCGTCGTGTTCCAGACGAAATACGCGCTGGGCGGCGACAAGATCGAGACTATCGCGCTCGTGCGCGAAGGCGGCGGCTGGAAGGTTGTCGGCGCCTACGTCGAATAAACCTGTCGCTGCGGCAACGAGGCGCTTCGCTCACGGTCAGGCGATTTCCGCTATCAAACGGCCATGGACGAGGTGGGCCCCGAACATCATGCCGCCCGGCGGCGATTCCTAACCGGTGCCGGCGTGGCGGCGGCGGGTATTGCCCTGCCGCTGCTGTTCGGCGGCAAGCCGGCGTCGGTACCGGTACGGACCGCCGCGCCTGCGCCCGCCGCTCCGCCGCCCGTGCCCGATCTTGCCAAACCGCGCCTCTATCCGCGCGCGATGGCCGCGCTGGATCGGCACGGCGCGCGCATCCCGCACCGTGACCGGATCGCCGTGGTCGATTTTGCCGCCCCCTCGCGCGAGGCGCGCATGCATCTCGTCGATCTGGAAGGCGGCGCGGTCGAGAGCTACCTCGTCTCGCATGGCAAGGGTTCGGACCCTTCGCGCAGCGGCTGGTTGCAGAGCTTTTCCAACGTCCCCGATTCCGAAGCGTCCTCGCAAGGAGCCTATGTCACCGCGGCGCAATACACCGGCAAGCACGGCGCCTCGCGCCGGCTGGTCGGCCTCGATCCCACGAACGACATGGCCGAAGCCCGCGCAATCGTGATGCACGGCGCGGACTACGTCAGCGAGACGATGGCCTCGGCGCAGGGCCTCATCGGCCGCAGCCAGGGCTGCTTCGCGGTGACGCAGGATGCGATCCGCGAAGTGCTGGAGCGGCTCGGCGAGGGGCGGCTGCTGTTCGCGTGGAAGTGAGCGGCCGCTTGACCGGGCGCCGATCGCCGCCCGAGCACGCTTACGACCGGGGATTGGCCGTATAGGCGGTAATAGTCACAGAACCGGGTGAAGGGCTGTCGCCGATCGCGTCCAGGGTGAAGTTCGCAGGTTGTCCGGGTGCGACCGAAAGCGTGCGTGAATAGCGCAACGTGGCATCGCTGCCGGGAAGCACGACATTGACCGATACCAGCAGGTTGCCGACGGTCTCCGGATCGGGCGATACGTTGAAATGCAGGTCGTAGGCGCCGGCATCCGAGAGCGAGGCCATGCTGCCCGCTTGCATCGGCATTTGCGAGGATGCGACCGACCGCCCTTGCAGCGTGCCGTCGACGTCCACGAGATACCGGGGTCCGAGCATCGCCGAAGGCGCACGGGGCGCCGGTGAGGGGGATGCGGCGATGGACGCGGGGGAAGGAGCACCCGAACCGACGGGGCTGTCGACGGGTACTGCCAGAAGCGTTCCGATGAGTACGATTGCGATCATGATGCCAATTCCCAAGAAAGCCAGAAGCGAAAGGCGCTTCCTTCTGCCCACGGCGGGGTCGGTCATACTGGTCGCACCGATCGCGAAGCTGTCGAGCCCCGCTTTCTTGTCCCAAGTTTCTTGGGGGCCTACTTCGGCATGCGCCACGATGCGCGCCGCCTCTCGGCTGCTCGTCGTCCCCAGCTTTCGCCGGGCGTCTCTCAGCCGTTCGTTTATCGTATTGACGGAGACTTGCAGGACATCCGCCGCCGATTTGGCATCGTGCCCGGTAGCGAGCAGACGGAGGACTTCCATTTCGCGATCGGACAGGGCCTCAAGTCTGTGCTGCACGCGGCCCAACTAGCACGGCGGGATGCCGGTTTAATACTCAAACTTCGGGCGGCCGTTGTTGGCGAGGCATGGTGCTGGCTCGGGGCGACGGCGAAGCCGCCGCTGTGACGTCGAACGGGATGGTCGGCCGATGGCCGCCAACCCGCCGGCCGTTCCTGGCGGTGCCGCCGCTTCGCGTGCGGCATCGGCGCGGTCGTCGCCGCGCCTCCGCCCGTCAGTACATATGCTGGCCGCCGTTGATGCTCATCGTGCTGCCGGTCACGAAGCCGCCGTCGTCGCTGCACAGGAAGGCCACGCCGCGGGCGATCTCGTCCGCTTGGCCGAGGCGGCCGACGGGGATCTTGGCGACGATCTTTTCCAGCACCGGTTCGGGCACCGCGGCGACCATGTCGGTGTCGATGTAGCCAGGTGCGATGGCGTTGACGGTGACGCCCTTCTTCGCGCCTTCCTGGGCCAGCGCCTTGGTGAAGCCGTGGATGCCGCTCTTGGCGGCGGCGTAGTTCACTTGGCCGTACTGGCCGGCCTGCCCGTTGATGCTGCCGATGTTCACGATCCGGCCCCAGCCGCGGCTGGCCATGCCGGGAAAGCAGGCCTTGGCCATGTTGAAGCAGCCGCCGAGGTTCACCCGCATGACGTCGTTCCAGTCGTCGAAGCTCATCCGCGCGAGCGTACCGTCGCGGGTGATGCCGGCGTTGTTCACCACGATGTCGACCGGGCCGACCTGGCTTTCGACCTGCGCGCACCCGTCGAGGCAGGCCTGGTGGTCGCCCACGTCCCACTTGTAGGCCGCGATGCCGTGCCGGTCGGCGAAGGCCTTCGCCTTGTCGTCGTTGCCGGCGTAGTTGGCGACGACGGTGCGGCCCTGCGCCTTCAGTGCGAGGCTGATCGCCTCGCCGATGCCGCGGGTTCCGCCGGTGACGATGGCAACACGGTTGGTCATGGGTATTCCTTGCGTTTCAGGGTCTCTCCACATTCCTGACTAAGCCAAGGCGGCGCACGCGCAAAGAAAAACCCCGCGCGTGGCGGGGCTGTTCATACCAATTCACAATGCGGCGGTGCCGTAGCGTCAGAAGCGGATCTTGGTGCCCACGTAGACGGCCTGGTCGTCGCGCTGGCCGTCGGTGAGCGGCGCGAGACGGTCGCGGTCCTGCGTCAGGCGCACGCCCGCCGTGACGTTGAGGTTGCGGGTCACGCGGTAACCGGTGCTGAGGTCGACCGCCTGTCCGCCGGCACCCTCCAGCGTCTGCGGGCTGCGGCCGGTGCGGCTCTCGCTCTCGAAGGCGATCGCGCCCTGCAGGCGGCTCGGCTTCTCCTTCACGCCTTCGCTCGGGCGGAAACTGGCGAGGTCGGGCAGGGCGGCGCTGTTGATGCCGAGCCCGGCGGGCGCGGCGGCCGTTTCGACCGGCTTGGCGAAGCTGCGATAGCCGCGTGCGATGCCGAGGTTGTAGCGGGCCGGCGCGATCGACGCGATCGACGGGCCCTTGCCCGCGTCCGACGCGGTGATCGCCCGGGCCGAAGCGGCAGCGGTGCGGACCGAGATCGCCCGCGCGGTCGGCTCGTCGACGCGGATCGCCACGGTCACGGTCTGGCGCTGCGCGCCTATTCCGCCGGCGGGGGTGAAGCGCATTTCCTGTCCCCGCGCGGCGATCTTCGCGGCGACGCGGCGGGCGGCGGCGGGGTCCACCCCGGCCGGGGTGAACTGCATCGGCACGCGCGCCTGCGGCGCATCGACATCGGTCGCGACGACGGCGAGGCCGGCGGTGGGAATTCCCACGAGCAGCGCGGACGCGGCGGCAAGCAGGGCAGGGACGGCGACCGCCCCCTTCCGCTTCGTGCCGGCAATGTCGCTACGCTTCGCCATTTCGCTTTTCCAAACCCCCGGTTGCCTGAACGCCCAATGAGCGGAACGGTTTCGCCTGAAACCGACTCGCCCCCACGGCGATGACATGGTTCGATGATAGGATCGTGACAGCCGGTTTTGCACTGTTTTGCGAATGACTTCTCGCATTCGGCGGGAAAGTGTTGCGCGGCGTCCACACGCGGAGGTCAATGTCCGGGCGATTAAGCGGCGGTTCACGGGGCTCGGGCCCATTTCGCCGCAGCCTTGCCCGCGCCGCGCGAGGGCACTAGAGGCGTTTGCCACACCGAGCCTTGCAAGGACGCTCCGCTTCCCATGACCTTCCGATCCATCCGCACCATCGCCGCCGCAGCCCTCCTGCCGCTGGCGCTCGCCGCCTGTGCGAAGAACGACCGGCCGCGCGCCGACCTCGCCGCCAGCCAGGTGACGACGATCGGGGTCAATTCCTACCTCTGGCGCGCCGCGCTGGAGACCGTGAGCTTCGCCCCGCTGCTGCAGGCCGACAGCAACGGCGGCGTGATCGTGACCGACTGGTACGCCAACCCGCGCAACCCGGGCGAGCGGGTGAAGGTCACCGTCTCGATCCTCGACCAGGACTTGCGCGCCGATGCCGTGCGCGTGGCCGCCAGCCGCCAGGTTGCGCAGGGCGGATCGTGGGTCGACGCCCCGGTCCAGGCCGCCACCGTGCAGCGGCTGGAAGACATCATCCTGACCAAAGCGCGCGCCCTGAGGCGCGAGGCGTCTACCGGCTGATTTGCTCCCAGACGGCCTGCAAACCGCAGCCGTCTGCGCTTCCGGTGCTCACGACCTGCAAGGTCGCTGCGCGCCGGTTCTCGACGACCACGATTTTCGGCTCGCCTGGAAGCAAATCTCTTCTAACAGGGCACCAATGAGCGAGACACGTTTCGAACCCGATACCGCTGACGGGCGCTGGCAGCGCGCCTGGGACGAGGCAGGGACTTTCCGCGCCGACAGCGACAGCAACAAGCCCAAGAGCTTCGTGCTCGAGATGTTCCCCTATCCCAGCGGGCGCATCCACATGGGGCACGTGCGCAACTACACGCTGGGCGACGTCCTTGCGCGCTATCGCAAGATGACCGGGCACGAGGTCCTGCACCCGATGGGGTGGGACGCGTTCGGCATGCCGGCCGAAAACGCCGCGATGGAAAAGGGCGTGCACCCCGGCGGCTGGACCCGCGACAACATCGCCAACATGAAGGCACAGCTGAAGCGGCTGGGCTTCGCACTCGACTGGTCCCGCGAATTCGCCACCTGCGACCCCGAATACTACGGGCAGGAACAGGCGCTCTTCCTGAAGCTCTACGAGGCTGGCCTTGTCTATCGTAAGGAGAGCGAGGTCAACTGGGACCCGGTCGACATGACCGTGCTCGCCAACGAACAGGTGATCGACGGCCGGGGCTGGCGTTCCGGCGCGCAGGTCGAGCGGCGCAAGCTGTCGCAGTGGTTCCTCAAGATCACCGACTTCGCCGAAGAGCTGCTCGAGGGGCTGGAGAGCCTCGACAAGTGGCCCGACAAGGTGCGGCTGATGCAGGAGAACTGGATCGGCCGGAGTCGGGGCCTGCAGTTCGCCTTCGACCTGTCGGACGGCGAGCGGCTGGAGGTCTACACAACCCGCCCCGACACGATCTTCGGCGCGACCTTCCTGGCGGTGGCCGCCGATCATCCGGTGGCGCAAGGGCTGGCCGCGCGCGACCCCGCCGCCGCCGCGTTCGTGAAGACGGTGAAGCAGGGCGGCACGACCGCCGCCGAGCTCGAGACGGCCGAGAAGCTCGGCTTCGACACCGGCCTCACCGCCGCGCACCCGTTCACCGGCGATCCGCTGCCGGTATGGATCGCGAACTTCGTGCTGATGGACTACGGCACCGGCGCGATCATGGCGGTGCCGGGGCACGACCAACGCGACTTCGAATTCGCCAGCAAGTACGGCCTGCCGATCCGCCGCGTCGTCGCCGCCGACGCATCGCACGCCGACGCGCCGATGACCGAGGCGGAGGCGGGCGACGGGGTGCTCGTCAATTCGGGCGAGTACGACGGGATGAGCGTGGACGAGGGCAAGGCCGCCGTCATCCGCGCCATCGAAGGCCAGGGCCGCGGCGAGGGCAGGACGGTCTATCGCCTGCGCGACTGGGGCGTGTCGCGCCAGCGGTACTGGGGAACGCCCATCCCCTTCATCCACTGCGAGAGCTGCGGCATCGTGCCGGTGCCGGAGGATCAACTGCCGGTGGTGTTGCCCGAGGACGTCGACTTCAGGACGCCCGGCAACCCGCTCGAACGGCATCCGACGTGGAAGCACGTCGAGTGCCCGGCATGCCACGGCCCGGCGGTGCGCGAGACCGACACGCTCGACACTTTCGTCGACAGCTCGTGGTACTTCCTGCGCTTCGCCAGTCAGCCCGCCGACAAGCCGTTCGACCGCGACGAGGCGGCCAAATGGCTGCCGGTGCAGCAGTACATCGGCGGGATCGAACACGCGATCCTGCACCTCCTCTACGCCCGGTTCTGGACGCGGGCGCTGAAGCACATCGGCATGATCGACTTCGCCGAACCGTTCGAAGCGTTGTTCACGCAAGGGATGGTCACCCACGAAACCTACTCCCGCACTCAGGACGGGCGCGAGGTATGGTTCGGCCCCGACGAGGTGGAGCGGACCGGAACGGGCGCGACCCTGGCGGCCGACGGCGCACCGGTGACGATCGGCAAGGTCGTCAAGATGTCGAAGTCGAAGAAGAACGTCGTCGACCCGGCACCCTACATCGATCGTTTCGGCGCCGACGCGGTGCGCTGGTTCATGCTCTCCGACAGCCCGCCCGAACGCGACCTGCCGTGGTCCGAAGCCGGGATCGAGGGCTGCGCGCGGTTCGTCCAGCGCCTGTGGCGGATCGCCACCGCGCCCGCGAACGGGAGCGGCGCAGGGACGGACCTCGCCCGGTTGACGCACCGCACGATCGCCGGGGTGGCCGCCGATATCGAAGCGCTCGCCTTCAACAAGGCGGTGGCCAAGATCTACGAACTGGCGAGCGGCATCGAGAAGGCCGCGCCCGGCCCCGAACGCGCAGCGGCGGTGGCGGTCCTGCCGCACCTCGTTTCGCCGATGATGCCGCACCTTGCCGAAGCGCTCCACGCCGAAACGGGCGGCAGCGGGCTGGTGGCCGAGGCCGCATGGCCGGCGCACGACCCGGCGCTGCTGGTCGACACGCAGGTAACGATCGCGGTGCAGGTGAAGGGCAAACTGCGCGACACGCTGACCGTCGCCAAGGGACTGCCGCAGGACGAACTGCAGGCGCTTGCGCTGGCGTCCGAGAAGGTCCAGCGTTCGCTCGATGGCGCGGAGATACGCAAGGTGATCGTGGTGCCCGACCGGTTGGTGAACATCGTCGCATGAGAACGCTCGGGATGATCGGCGCCGCCATGGCGGCATCGCTGGCGCTCGGCGGGTGCGGCCTGTCGCCAATGTACGCAGGGGGCGGCAACGGCGCGGTCGCGCGCGGTCTCGCCGGGATCGAAGTGCCCGCGATCGAGGGGCAGGCCGGCTGGCTGGTCCGCAATGCGCTGGTCGACCGGCTGGGCGCGGGCGGGGCGGCGGCGACGAAGTACCGCCTCGACGTGCGGCTCGACGACCGGCTCGAAAGCCTCGGCGTGCTGAGCGACGACACGATCGGCCGCGAGCGACGCACCCTGCGCGCGCGCTACCAGCTCGTCGATCTCGCCAGCGGGGCGATCGTGCTCGATGCGACCGCCGGGTCCGACGCGGGCATCGACGTCGTGTCGAGCGAGTACGCGACGATCGCCGCCGAACAGACCGCGCTGGAAAATCTCGCGAAGGAAATCGCCTCGCAGATCACGACCCGTCTCGCGGTGGCCCTCCGCCAGCCGCGCTAGGCGGCCGCGCGATGAAGGCGACGCAGAAGGATTTCGCCGCCGCCGCGCCGCGCGCGGCGCGCGATGCGAAGGTCTTCTTCTTCTGCGGGCCGGACGAGGCGGGGGCCGCTGCCGCTGCCCAGCGCATTGCGGCGATGCTGCAAGACCCCGGCGAGCGGGTGGACCTGACCGGCGGCGACCTGCGCCGCGATCCCGTGCTGCTGGCCGACGAGGCGCGCTCGAACTCGCTGTTCGCGGGGGCGCGCCACATCGTCGTGCGCGCCAGCGGCGACGAGGCGCACGATGCGCTCGCCAACCATCTCGCCGCCATCGACAACGGCGACGGGGCGCCATGCCCGGTCCTCGTCGTCGCGACCTCCGCCACCGACAAGTCGCGCACCGCCAAGCTGCTGGAAAAGCGCAGCGATGCGCTGGTGGCGATGTTCTACCCGCCCGACCTCGGCCAGCTGCGCGACGCGGTGCGCACGATGGGCGACCAGGCCGGGGTCGCCCTGTCGGGCGATCTCGCCGAACGCATCGCCCGGGCCGCCGGCCTCGACGTGCGGCTGGCGCAGTCGGAAGTCACGAAGCTCGCGCTCTACCTCGACGCCGGCCCCTCGGCCCCGGTCACCGCCACCGCCGAAGCGCTCGACACGATCGGGGCGCGGACCGAGGACGACGGGTTCATGCCGCTGGTCAACGCGGTGCTTTCCGGTCGGACGGCGGAGCTGCCGGGCGAACTCCACCGGATGCGCGAGGTGTCGCTCAACCCGGTTGGGCTGCTGCTGGCGTTCGAGCGGCGCGCGGCCCAGCTCGCCCAGCTCGACGCGCGCATGGGGCGGGGCGAAAAGCCCAAGGCGTTCGTGCAGGCCGAAACGCGTGCGCGGCGGGTGTTCTTCAAGGATGCGAACGATCTGGGCGACCAGCTCGAACGGTGGCGCGGCGCGCGGCTGGAGCGGCTGGTGGCGCGCCTCATCGAGCTGCACCGCGCGCTGCTGGCCAACAATGCCGCCGGCGAGACGATCCTCGCCAATGCCCTGACAGCGATTGCCCGGGCGGCGCGCGGACAGACCTCGCAAAGGCGAGCTTAAATCGTTCACAGGCCTTGAAAATCCGGCTCCCGCAGTGCAGCAGGCCGGGAACCGGAAAAGGGTCGCTTTCCACCGATGGGCCAGCTGCCGCCTCACGATGCCGATATGCGCACGGCGGCCGTGGCCCTCGTGCCGTCGCGCGAGCGCCGCCGGCTGCGGCTGTACCTTCTCATGGTCGTCGTCGATATCGCGCTGATCGTCGGCGCGTTCTTCGTGGCGGGCCGGATTTATCTCGATTTCGAACCGGACCAGACATCGCTGCTCGAGGCGCAGTTGCTGCTGCCGCTCTACCTCACGCTCGCCCTGCAGCAGCGGGCCTATTCGATCCACGCGCTGCAAAGCTGGCGCTATGCCGCCGGGCGGGCGATCGTGGCCCTGGCGCTGGCCGCGGCGCTGCTGATTTTCATCACTTTCTACGCGAAAGTCACCGCGACCTTTTCGCGCGTCGTGTTCACGATCGGCATCGGCGGTGCCGCTGCGCTGATCGTCGCCAGCCGCGCCGTGCTGGCGGCCTCGATCGCGCGACAGTGGCGCAGCGGGACGACGAATGTCCTGCTGATCGACGCGGGCGGGCCCGACATTTCGCTCGCGAGCGCGATCCGCTTGAATGCCCTGGAGCACGGCATCGCGCCCGATACCGGCGATCCGCACGCCCTCGACCGGCTGGGCCGGTTCATGGCCAACATGGACCGGGTCATCGTCAGCTGTCCGCTCGACGACCGACTGCCATGGGCGGCGGCCCTTCGCGGCGCCGGGGTGAAGGGAGAGCTGGTGACCGACCGGCTGGGCGATCTGCAGCCGATCGGACTGGTGGTGGAGGACGGCTGGCGCTCGCTGGTCGTCTCGAACGGCCCGCTCGGGATGCGCCAGCGGGTGCTGAAGCGCGGGTTCGATACGGTGCTGTCGGTCCTTGGGCTGGTGATCCTGTCGCCTCTCCTCCTGCTGGTCGCGCTTGCGATCAGGCTGGAGGACCGCGGGCCGGTGCTGTTCCGCCAGCGACGGCTCGGCCGGGGGAACCGGTTCTTCGACGTGCTCAAGTTCCGCTCTATGCGGGTCCATCGGACCGATGCGGCCGGCAACCGCTCCGCCTCGCCCGGCGACGACCGAGTGACCCGGGTGGGCCGCTTCATCCGCCGGACCAGTATCGACGAACTCCCGCAGCTGCTCAACGTCATCAAGGGCGACATGAGCCTCGTCGGCCCGCGTCCGCACGCGCTCGGCAGCCAGGCGGGCGACAAGCTGTTCTGGGACGTCGACCGGGCCTACTGGAACCGTCACGCGTTGAAGCCCGGCGTGACGGGCCTCGCGCAGATTCGTGGCTATCGCGGGGCAACCGATCGCGAGATCGATCTCACCGATCGGCTGGGCGCCGATCTGGAATACATCCGCAACTGGTCACTGAGGGGCGACCTGTGGATCATCGTGCGCACGCTGGGGGTGATCGTCCACCCCCGCGCGTTCTAGCCGCCCGGCCTTCAGTTCTCCGGCACGCTGAACGAGCCGCTGACCCGCCCGCTGCCGCTCGACTGGACGTTGCCGGTGACCGACGACGACCCGTTGGCACGGCCGTCGACGCTCGACACCCCGCTCTTGAGGTCGATCACCAGCCGCCCGCCGTTCAATGTATCGCCGCCGCGGTTGAGGCGGACGTTGCCGGCCATCGTGATGACCCGCCGGTTGAAGTCGTAGACCGCCACCTCGCCCGCCGCGCGCTCGTTGCCGCGGCTGACGGTGACCCCTCCGGTAGCGGTGATGCGCTGGATCTTGAGGCTGCCAGCATCGGTGTAGTTCACCTGCGTGCGCGCGGCCTGCAGCCGGAGGCCGGCCTGGGTGATGTCGACCCCGCCCGACAGGATCACGCGGTTCTGCCGGTCCTGCAGCTCGATCCGGTCGGCGGCGTAGTTGACCGGCGCGTTCGAGTTGTGCCCGGCGATCGCCTGGGCGTAGGCGCCCATGCCCGCCAGTGCGGCGGCGGTGCCCGCGAAGCCCAGCACGGCCGACTTCATGGCGGTGGAAACGTGACGGTTCATCAGGGCATCCTCAGCTTGCCGGGTTCCATGCGCAGCCGGGCGTTGCCGGCAAGGGTGACGGTGCGCGCGTCGAGATCGGCCTCGAGCCGGTTGGCGCTGAACGTGCCGGCGGGGACCGAGCCGCTGACCCCGTCCGATCCCACCAGCCGCTTGTTCGGCAGGTCGACCGAGACGCCGCGGGTCATCATGCGGTAGCCGTCGGCGGCGGTCACGAGGACCCCGCCGGGTGCGGCGATCTGTTCGTCCTCGATATCGTACTGCCCCGCCTTGGCGGTGACCGCGGCCGGCCCCCCGCGCAGCAGGATGCGCGCCACGAGGTCCTGCATCCGCACGATGCCTTCGGCGCTCGACTGCTGGACAGCCTCTCCGGCGGTCAGCGAGAACGGCCGGCCGTCGGTGTCGGAACCGCGGTACATCGCGTTGTCGACCCGCAGCCGCTCGGCGATCACCGCCACCTTGTTGCGGTCGAGCAGAAAGCTCACCTCGCCGCGCGGGCTCAGGGGCGTGACGATCATCAGCGCGGCGATCACGCCGACGCCCATCGGCAGCACCTTGGCCAGCAGCGAGACGATGCGATCGTGGCTGCCGCCGGGCGCGGCGAAGCGCTGGCGCGAACTGCGCAGCGCCTTCGCTTCCTGCGTTTCGATGCGGGGGGACATGGTCATCTCGGCAACCTAACGCACCAGCAGCCTAATCGTGGCTGAATATATCCTTGTCCGCCCATCCGGCGAGATCGAGCCGCGCGCGGGTGGGCAGGAAATCGAAGCACGCCTGTGCCATCGCGGTGCGATGCTCGCGCTCCAGCCGAGCGACGAGCACTTCGCGCAGGCGGTGGAGATAGCGCACGTCGCTGGCGGCGTATTCGCGCTGCGCCTCGGTCAGTTCGGGCGCGCCCCAGTCGGAAAGCTGCTGCTGCTTGGAAATGTCGGCGGCGAGCAGTTCGGACACGAGGTTCTTGAGCCCGTGCCGGTCGGTGTAAGTGCGGGTCAGCTTGCTCGCGATCTTGGTGCAGAACACCGGCGAGGCTTCGACGCCGAGGTAGAACAGGATCGCGGCGATATCGAAGCGCGCATAGTGGTAGAGCTTGAGCCGGTTCGGATCGCCCAGCAGCGCCTTGAGGTTCGGCGCGTCGTAGCTCGATCCCGGGCCGAAGCGCACGAGGTGCTCGTCGCCGTGCCCGTCGGAAAGCTGGACCACGCACAGCCGGTCGCGGTGGGTGATGAGGCCGAGCGTCTCGGTGTCGACCGCGATCGGGCCGTCGGCGAACAGGAGGCCGTCGGGCAGGTCTTCTTCGTGGAAATGAACTGTCATAGAGGCCTCGCCCTTAGGCGCATCGGGGATAGAGGGAAAGGGGCGCTGGCGGCTCCCGCGCCCGCCGCCTAATTCCTTGCGCCGCGATGGACGAAGCACTTGCCCCAAGCTGGCGCGCGGCGATCGGCCCGGCGCTGGCCGCGCCCGGGGCGCAGGCGCTCGTCCGGAGGCTGGCGGCCGACGAGGCGGCGGGCACCGCGATCTATCCGCCGTATGGCGACCGGCTGCGCGCGTTCGAGCTCACGCCGCTCGACCGGGTGCGGGTCGTGATTCTGGGCCAGGACCCCTATCACGGACCGGAGCAGGCGATGGGTCTCGCGTTCTCGGTCCCGCCGGGAATGCGCCCGCCGCCGAGCCTGCGCAATATCGCCAAGGAGCTGACCGCCGATCTCGGGCTGCCGCCGACGGGAGGCGGCGACCTGACGCACTGGGCGGAGCAGGGCGTCCTGCTGCTCAACACCAGCCTGACGGTCGAGGCGGGGCGCGCGGGGAGCCATGCCGGACTGGGGTGGGAGGCGGTGACCGACGCAGCCGTCGCCGCCGTCGCCGCGCGTGCCGAGCCTTCGGTCTTCATCCTGTGGGGAAGCCAGGCGCAGGCCAAGGCCGCCCGCATCGCCGATCTCGGCGAGGGCACGCGCCACCTCGTGATCCGCAGCCCGCACCCCAGCCCGCTGTCGGCGCATCGCGGGTTTTTCGGCTCCCGCCCGTTCAGCCGGGCCAACGCTTTCCTGCGCGAACACGGGCGGGGCGAGATCGACTGGCGGCTGGACGAAGCGCCCGCGTCCCTGCCGCTCCCTTAACCATCGCGCGACACGCTTCGCTCATCAGCGTTCGCGTAGGGCGACCGGATGCGCATTCCGGCTCTTCTCGTAATGATAGCCGCCTGCACCGCCTGCGGGGCGCAGGCGCCGCGCTCGGTCCGCTACGACATGGAGCAGATCGCCGCCGACACGGTGATGCGTGATACCGCGCCGGGGTTCGGCTCGCTCGGGGAAGACGAGCCTGCGCCAGCTCCCGCGGGCTAGTAGATCGAATACCCGCCGTCGATCACCACCGAATCGCCGGTGTGGAAGCGGCTGGCGTCCGACGCGAAGTAGACCGCGATGCCGGCGAAATCTTCGCCTTCGCCCCAGCGGCGCATGGGCACGCGCCCGATCGCCTTGTCGGTGAAGGCGTCCCACGATTGCAGGCGCTCGGTCATTTCGGTGGCGATCCAGCCCGGCAGCACGGCATTCGCGCGGATGCCGTAGCGGGCAAGCTCGACCGCGGTCCCGCGCGCCATGGCGAGGACCGCGGCCTTCGTCGCGGCGTAGGCCTGGTTGCGCGGCGCGCCGTGGATGGCCGAGACGCTGGAGGTGACGAGGAGCGAGCCGCCCGCATCGCCGGTCTCGGCCCGCGCGATCATGTGCTTCGTCGCCTCGCGCCAGGTCCAGAACACCGCGTCGAGGTTGACCGTGGTGACCTTGCGCCACGCTTCGGTCGTCTGCTCGGCCAGCGGCGCGCCGCCGCCGACGCCTGCGTTGGCGATGCAGGTGTCGATCCGGCCAAGGCGGGAAAGGACCTCGGCGGTCGCATCGATCACCGCCGTCTCGTCCGACACGTCGACCGCCAGGGCCTCGACCCGCGTGCCGTGCTTCTTCAAGGCTTCGAGCGCAGCGGCGTTCTTGGCTTCGTTGCGCCCCCAAATCGCCACGTCCGCACCCGCCGCCGCGAGCCCTTCCGCCATGCCGAGGCCGATCCCCGAATTGCCCCCGGTAACGAGCGCGACCTTGCCGCTGAGGTCGAAGGGTTTGTAGCTCACGGGCAATCTCCTCTCCCGGTGAAGAGAAGCGATACGATCCGATTCGGCAAGCGCCTAGCGCGGCAGCTCGCTCACGCCCATCAGCGCCGCGTCCACGGCGCGGGCGCACTGGCGGCCCTCGCGAATGGCCCAGACGACCAGGCTCTGCCCGCGGCGCATGTCGCCGCAGGCAAACACGGCATCCTCGCTGGTGGCGTAGGCGTCGGTGTCGGCCTTGACGTTGCCGCGATTGCAAAGCTCGACCCCGGCTTGTTCGACGAGGCCGGTCTTGCGCGGCCCGACGAAGCCCATCGCCAGCAGGATGAGGTCGGCGGGCAGGGTAAACTCGCTGCCCGCGATCTCCTCCATCCGGCCGTCCTTCCATTCGAGGCGCGCGCATACGAGGCCGGTCACCTCGCCGCCTTCGCCGATCACGCGCTTGGTCATCACCGCCCAATCGCGGTTCGCGCCTTCCTCGTGGCTGGTGGAGGTCCGCATCTTCAGCGGCCAGTGCGGCCAGGTGAGCGCCTTGTTCTCGCGCTCGGGCGGCTGGGGCATGATCTCGAGTTGGGTCACGCTGGCCGCGCCCTGCCGGTTGCTGGTGCCGACGCAGTCCGACCCGGTGTCGCCGCCGCCGATCACGACGACGTGCTTTCCGCGCGCGGAGAGGGTGCCACGCGGGGCGGCGCGGACTTCGTCGTCGCCCGCGTTGCGCTTGTTCTGCTGGGTCAGGAATTCCATCGCCAGTCGCACGCCGGGCAGCTCAGCACCGGGGATGCCGAGCTGACGCGGATCCTCCGCCCCGCCCGCCATCACGACCGCGTCGAAGTTCTCCTTCAGCGACGCGAACGAGACGTCGACGCCGACTTCGGTGCTGGTGCGGAAGTGGACGCCCTCGGCCTCCATCTGCACCGCCCGGCGGTTGATGAGGTACTTCTCCATCTTGAAGTCGGGGATGCCGTAGCGCAGCAGCCCGCCGACCCGGTCGCTCTTTTCGAACACCGTCACCGAATGGCCCGCGCGGGCGAGCTGCTGGGCGCAAGCGAGGCCGGCCGGGCCGCTGCCGACGACGGCGACCCGCTTGCCGGTGCGCCGGGCGGGCGGGCGGGGCACGATCCAGCCTTCGGCCCAGCCGCGGTCGGCGATCGCGTTCTCGATCGACTTGATGGTCACCGGCTGGTCGGTGATGTTCAATGTGCACGCCGCCTCGCACGGGGCGGGGCAGACGCGGCCGGTGAACTCGGGGAAGTTGTTGGTGCTGTGCAGCGCCTCGAGCGCGTTCTTCCAGTCCGCCTCGTAGACGAGGTGGTTCCAGTCCGGGATCAGGTTGTTCACCGGGCAGCCGTTGTGACAGTACGGGATGCCGCAGTTCATGCACCGCGCCGCCTGCAGCCGCAGGTCCGGTTCGGGATGCGGGATCGCGAACTCCTTGTAATGGCGCACGCGCTCCCTGGGATCGGCGTATTGCCGGTCCTTGCGTTCGTATTCGAGGAAGCCGGTTTCCTTGCCCATTATCTCCCCTCCCCTTCAGGGGAGGGGCCGGGGGTGGGGGCTGTGCCGCCAATGCGCCGCGGAGTGACAAGCCCCACCCCGACCCCTCCCCTGAAGGGGAGGGGCTTTTTGTTTTGCTGGTCTGTCATCACTCGGCCGCCTCCATCGCGGCATTGTCGCGCTCGGCCTCGAGCTGGCGCAGCGCGCGTTCGTAGTCTTCGGGCATGACCTTCACGAATTTCGCGAGGGCCGTATTCCAGTCGTCGAGGATGGCGGCGGCTTTCGCGCTGCCGGTGTGGAGCTTGTGGCGTTCCACCAGCACGCGCAGCCGCTCGGCATCGTGGCGCAGCATGTCGCCCATGCCGGCATCGTCGACCCCGCGGGCGCGCTGGAGCGGGCGACCGGTTCCCTCGTCCTCGTCGCGGGTGGGCGAGACGGCCGAGAGGCCGACCTGCGCGGTGTTGCAGCGCTTGGCGAAGCTGCCGTCCTCGTCGTAGACGTAGGCGACCCCGCCGCTCATCCCGGCCGCGAAATTCCGGCCCGTCTGGCCGAGCACGACCACGGTGCCGCCGGTCATGTACTCGCAGCCATGATCGCCGCAGCCTTCGACCACGGCGACCGCGCCCGAATTGCGCACCGCGAAGCGTTCGCCCGCGACGCCCTGGAAGTACGCCTCGCCGGCGATCGCGCCGTAGAGCACCGTGTTGCCGACGATGATGTTCTCGCGCGGGTCACGCTCGACGTTTTCCGGCTGGCGGACGACGATGCGGCCGCCCGACAGACCCTTGCCGACGTAATCGTTGGCATCGCCCGTCAGGCGCAGGGTGATCCCGTGGGCGAGCCATGCGCCGAAGCTCTGCCCGGCGACGCCGGTGAACTCGATGCGGATCGTTTCGGGGTCGAGCCCGCGGTGGCCGTGCGCCTTCGCGACCTCACCCGACAGCATCGCGCCCGCGGTGCGGTTGACATTGCGGATCGTCCGTTCGAGCTGGACCGGCGCGCCGGTGTCGATGGCATCGCGGCAGGCCTCGATCAGCTCGACGTCGAGCGCGCCGTCCAACGCGTGGTCCTGTTCCTGCGAATGGAACAGCGTGTGGCCGCCCACCGGCTCGACCCGGTGGAGCAGGCGCGACAGGTCGACGCCGTGGGCCTTCCAGTGCCGTTCCGCCCGGGCCATGTCGATCCGGTCGACCCGGCCGACCATCTCCTCGATCGTGCGAAAGCCCATCTCGGCCATGATCCGCCGCAGTTCCTCCGCCACGAAGAAGAAGTAGTTGATCACGTGCTCGGGCGTGCCGGTGAAGCGCTTGCGCAGTTCGGGGTCCTGCGTCGCGACGCCGACCGGGCAGGTGTTGAGGTGGCACTTGCGCATCATGATGCACCCGGCCGCGATCAGCGGGGCGGTGGCGAAGCCGAACTCGTCCGCGCCGAGCAGCGCGCCGATGGCGACGTCGCGGCCCGTCCGCAGGCCGCCGTCGACCTGCACCGCGATGCGGCTGCGCAGATCGTTGAGCAGCAGCGTCTGCTGGGTTTCGGCTAGCCCGATCTCCCACGGCGAACCCGCGTGCGTCAGGCTGGTCAGCGGCGAAGCGCCGGTCCCGCCCTCGTAGCCCGAGATGGTGACATGGTCGGCCTTGCACTTCGACACGCCTGCCGCGACCGTGCCGACGCCGACCTCGGACACCAGCTTCACCGAAATGCGCGCCTGCCGATTCACGTTCTTGAGGTCGTGGATGAGCTGCGCCAGATCCTCGATCGAATAGATGTCGTGGTGCGGCGGCGGGCTGATGAGGCCGACGCCCGGGGTCGAGTGGCGGACCTTGCCGATCACCTTGTCGACCTTGTGCCCGGGCAGCTGGCCGCCCTCGCCGGGCTTGGCGCCCTGCGCCATCTTGATCTGGATGTCGTCCGAATTGACGAGATACTCGGTGGTCACCCCGAAGCGGCCGCTGGCGACCTGCTTGATCTTCGAGCGCATCGTGTCGCCGTTATCCAGCGGCAGGAAGCGGTCGGGTTCCTCGCCGCCCTCTCCGGTGTTCGAGCGGCCGCCGATGCGGTTCATCGCGATGGCGAGCGTGGTGTGCGCCTCTCGGCTGATCGAGCCGAAGCTCATCGCGCCGGTGCTGAACCGCTTCACGATCTCGGCCGCCGGCTCGACCTCGTCCAGCGGCACGGGCGAGGCGGCGGGCTTCAGTTCCATGAGGCCGCGGATGGTCAGCAGGCGTTCGGACTGCTCGTTGATCGCGCGGGCATAGTCCTCGTAGCGATCCTGGCTGTTGCCGCGCACCGCGTGCTGCAGGTCGGCGACGGTGCCGGGCGTCCAGGCATGCGCCTCACCCCGCAGGCGGAACTGGTAGATGCCGCCCGCGTCGAGCATGCCCTGCAGGACCGGATTGTCGCCGTAGGCCGCGGCGTGGCGGCGGACGGTCTCTTCCGCCACTTGCCGCAGGCCCACGCCCTCGATCGTGGTCGCGGTGCCGGTGAAGTAAGCCTCCACGAAGTCGCTCGACAGCCCGACCGCGTCGAAGATCTGCGCGCCGCAATACGACTGGTAGGTGGAAATGCCCATCTTCGACATGACCTTGAGCAGGCCCTTGCCGATCGCCTTGACGTAGTTCTTGCGCACCGCCGCCTCTTCGAGGTGGGGCAGCTTGGTCCGGCGGATGTCCTCCAGCGTCTCGAACGCCAGGTAGGGATTGATCGCTTCCGCGCCGTATCCGGCGAGCGCGGCGAAGTGGTGCACCTCGCGCGCCTCGCCCGTCTCGACGACGAGGCCGGTCTGCATCCGCAGTCCCTGCCGCACGAGGTGATGGTGCACTGCCGAGGTCGCCAGCAGCATCGGGATGGGGATGCGGTCGTTGCTCTGCCCGCGGTCGCTGAGGACGAGGATGGTGTGGTCAGCCAGCACCGCTTCGGTCGCGGCCCAGCACATCTCGCGGATGGCGAGCTCGATCCCCTCGACCCCGCTGGCGGCGTCCCAGCAGGTGTCGATCGTGGCGCAGCGGAACGCCCCGTCGAGCGCGGCCTCGACCGAACGGATCTTGGCGAGATCGTCGTTGGTGAGGATCGGCTGGCCGACCTCGAGCCGCTTGTGCGTGCCCGCGTCGTGGCCCAGCAGGTTCGGGCGCGGGCCGATCATGGAGAGGAGGCTCATCACCAGCTCCTCGCGGATCGGGTCGATCGGCGGGTTGGTGACCTGCGCGAAGTTCTGCTTGAAATAGTCGAACAGCAGCCGCGGACGGTCGCTGAGCACGGCGATCGGCGTGTCGGTGCCCATCGAGCCGATGGGATCGTCGCCCGCCTGCGCCATCGGTTCGAGGAACCGGGCGAGATCCTCCTGCGTGTAGCCGAACACCTGCTGGCGCTCCAGCAGGTCCTCGGTCGGCTCGGGCACGGCGCTGAGCTCGGGCTCCACGTGGTCGAGGTCTTCGAGCTTGTACTGCGCCTTGTCGAGCCATTCGGCATAGGGTTCGGCGGCGGCGAGTTCGGCCTTGAGCTCCGCATCCTCGACGATGCGGCCCTTCTCGAGGTCGATCAGCAGCATCTTGCCGGGCTGCAGCCGCCACTTCCTGACGATGTCCTCTTCCGCGAACGGCAGCACGCCGCTTTCGGAGGCGAGGCAGATGAGGTCGTCCCTTGTGGTGCACCAGCGCGCCGGACGCAGCCCGTTGCGGTCGAGCGTGGCGCCGATCTGGCGGCCGTCGGTGAAGCACACCGCGGCGGGCCCGTCCCACGGCTCCATCAGCGCGGCGTGGTACTCGTAGAACGCCCGGCGGCCCGCATCCATCAGCGGGTCCTTGGCCCACGCCTCGGGCATGAGCATCATCATCGCGTGGGCGAGGTCGTATCCGCCCAGCAGCAGCAGCTCCAATGCGTTGTCGAGGCACGCGGTGTCGGACTGGCCGTGCGGGATGATCGGCCACAGCTTGTCGAGGTCGGCGCCCAGCAGCGGCGATTCCATCGTGCGACGGCGGGCGTTCATCCAGTTCACATTGCCGCGCACGGTGTTGATCTCGCCGTTGTGGGCCATGAAGCGATAGGGGTGCGCGAGCCGCCAGCTGGGAAATGTGTTCGTGCTGAAACGCTGGTGGACGAGGCCCAGCGCCGAAACGCAGTCGGGATCGCGCAGGTCGTCGTAGAAACTCTCGACCTGGTGGGCAAGCAGCAGGCCCTTGTAGACGATCGTCCGGCTCGAGAAGCTGGGAATGTAGAGCTGGCTCAGGCCTGCAATGCCGAGCTTGTCCTCCTGCGCCTTCAGCGGGTTCTGCGTCTGCTTGCGGATGACGATCAGCTTGCGCTCGAACGCCCCTTGGTCGGCGCAGTTGGGCCCACGCGCGATGACGCACTGGCGCATGACCGGCATCGAGGCGACGACCGCCTGCCCGAGGCCGTCGAGCGTGACCGGCACGTCGCGCCAGCCGACGAGGCGCTGGCCTTCCTTGGCGACGAAGCGTTCGAACTGTCCGGTCACGAAGTCACGCGCAGCCTGCCCACGCGGCATCATGCACTGCGCCACCGCATATTCGCCCGGCGGCGGCAGGTCGTACCCTTCGCGCGCCGCCCACTTGCGGAACAGAGGATCGGGGATCTGGATCAGGATGCCTGCGCCGTCGCCCATCAGCGGATCGGCGCCGACGGCGCCGCGGTGGTCGAGGTTGCCGAGGATTTCGAGCGCGCGGGTGACGATAGTGTGGCTTTTCTCGCCCCGAATATGCGCCAGCATGCCGACGCCGCAGGCGTCGTGCTCGTTACGCGGGTCGTAGAGCCCCTGGGTGTGGGGAAGAGCCATCCGTTTCGTTTCCATCCCGTGTCGATACCGGCGCGGCGACCGGCGCTCGGCAATAAAATGCGATTCGCTATGCCGCTTCGCGCAGCAATCGTATCGCATTCAGCGGCAATGGCGAAACGCGCGGAGCGGTGCAAGCCGCGCGCGGGTTGAGCCGGCTAAAGCACGGCTTTCGCAGGTGCGAAAAGGGAAGGGCGTGCGGCCGGCCGGATCAGGCCGCGCCGCTCATCCGTTGCAGCTTTTCGAGCGCTTCACGCAGGGCGCGTTCGGTCTCGCCCGAAGTGGCACGCGGCGCCGGCGCGGCAGTGCCGGTCCGGTCGAGCGCCTCCAACCGCGCAGCGGGCGCATCGAACGGGCGCGATGCGGCGGCAAACGCGCTGCCCTGGGCCGGGCCGTCGGTAGCGGGCGCGGGGCGGCGATCGGCCTGATGCGGGAAGATCACGACCGGCTCAATCGAATCGGAGTCGGCGTCTTCGTCCTCGACCCGCACGGCTTCGCGCGGGAGGCCGAACGGGCTCTTCATGGCGAGGAGCGAGCTGTAGCCTTCGTCCTCGGCATCGTCCTCGCTGGCCGAATTCGCGCTTGCCGAGAGCGGATCGGCGAAAGCGGCCGGGCCGGGGCGGGCGAAGCCGAAATCGACCGCCGGCGGTGCAACGAATGCGGGGGCTGCAGTAGGAGCGGCGGGCCCAAGCGTGGATGGCGCGGGCGCGGAGGGCGGTGCGAACGCGCGGACGCTGCGCGACAGGACCGACGTGAGGTCGAGATCGGGCAGGGCGCCTTCGTCGTCCTCGTCCTCGTCCTCGCCGAAGGCGCCGAAATCCATCGGGCGCAGGGCAGCGGGCATCGCCGCGGCGGCAGGGGCCGCAAACGGATCGTCGAACGGGGCTGCCGGCTGGGCGACCGGCGTCGGTGTTTCGGCGTCCTGCGGCGCGGACGCAGCGGGCATGGCGTGGACCTCGGCGACCGGGGCCGCGGCGACGGCGCGGTGGCCTTCGAGCGCGAGGGCGAACCGTTCGACGAGTTGCGCGATCGCAAGGTCGCCGAGCGGACGCTCGGTGACCGGCCGCGCGTCGACTTCGGGTTCCGGTTGATATGTAACCGTTTCCTCGGCCGCAACGGGCCCAAACGCTTCGGGGGTTTCAAGCGGCATGTCGAACGGCCGCGCGAAGGGTGCAGAAGCGGTCGGTGCGGGCGCTGTCATGGCTAGGTCCTCGAAGGGTTCGGGCTCGGAATGTTCGGGCGCCGCGGGTTCGAAGGCGACTTCCTCCTCCAAGGCAGGCTGCTCGTCGTCGTCCGGCGCTTCCTGCGCGAAGTGAGCCAGGTCAAGCTCGGTCGAGGCCTCGGGCGCGGCATAGTCGAAGTTGCCCGGTACGGGGGCGTAGTCGAGGAATTCGCTGCGCGCGCTGTCGTCGGTGACCGACAGGGCGCGGCGTTTCTTCGGCTTCTCGGCGGCGTCGAGACCGCCTTCGCCCAGTTCCTCGTGCGCGGAAATCGGTCGCTTGGCGGGGCGCGTATCGGCGGAGACCAAAGGGCTGAGCGCGGCGGCGCGGCGGGCCATCGGGCGCGCCGGCGATGCGGCGGCGACCTTGCGTGCAACGGCGAGGCCGGCGAGCACGCCCGCGGCGGCCGCGACCAGCGAGATGAGGATGCGCGCGGTCACGCCCAGCGGCGCCTGCGCGGCGGTCCATACGGAGGCGATGCCGGTGGCCGAGGCGGTCTGCTCGTAGATCGCGACCGGCAGCACGAGGCTGCCCATCCCGAACAGCGCGGCGAACCACAGCCCGACGATGGCCGGGAACGCGGGATGCGCGCTCACCGGTGCTTTCGCGGCGGCCCGGGCCGTTGCCCTCTCGGCGACCCCGTCACCGGTCTTGTCGCTGGGTTTGTCGCTCACTTCGTACCCCGTTGCGGCGGGAGCGTAGAGTCCGTTTGGCCCTCAGGCGGCGGCGGACAGCTCCCCGTTATTCCGCCGGGCTAACAGGTGTTGGTAAACGTCCTGATAACGACGCGCGTTGCGGGCCCAGTCGTGATGTTCGGCGACGTGGGCACGGGCGCGGTCGCGCATAGCGGCCCGGCCGGAGCGGTCGTCGAACAGGTCGGCGAGCGCGTCGGCGCAGGCGGCCGGATCGTCGGGCGCGAACAGTGTGCCGGTGGTGCCGTCGGCAATCAATTCGCGGTGGCCGCCGACGTCGCTGGCGGCCACGAGCCGGCCCTGCGCCATCGCCTCGAGCGGTTTGAGCGGAGTGACGAGGTCGGTCAGCCGGCTGGCCTTGCGCGGATAGGCGAGCACGTCGACGAGCGAATAGTACCGCTCGACCTCGCGGTGCGGCACGCGGCCGGTGAAGACTATTGCCTCCCGCGCGGGCGAGGCCTCGGCCTGGGTGCGCAGGGCCGCGTCCATCGGTCCCCCGCCGACCAGCAGCAGCCGCGCGCCCGGTTGGCGGGCGATCAGCCGCGGCATCGCGTCGATCAGGACGTCGAGCCCCTCGTAATCGTAGAAGCTGCCGATGAAGCCGACCACCGGCCCGCTACCGAGACCGAGCCGTGCGCCCAGCGCCGCGTCACGCGCGGGCGGGGCGCCGAACAGCGTGAGGTCCACCCCGTTGGGCGACAGGCCGATCTTGCCCGCCGGATGCCCGCGTTCGGCGAGGTCGTCGCGCAGTCCGTTGCAGATGGTGAAGACGGCATCGGCATCGCGCACGACCGCATCCTCCAGCGCGCGGGTCAGGCGATACTTGACCGATCCGGCGCGTCCCGTGCCGTTGCCCACGGCCGCGTCTTCCCAGAAGGCGCGGATCTCGTAGACCACCGGGATGCCCAGCGCGGCGCCGGCGCGGATCGCGGCGCGGCCACACAACGCGGGCGAGTGGGCGTGGAGCACATCGGGTCGCCAGTCGTGCGCGAGCTTGACGATCGCATCCGCCAACGCGCCGACCTCGCGCCATTCGCGCACCCCCGGCGGGCCGCTCGCGGTCCCCGGCGTGCGGTGAAACAGCAGCCCTTCGACCGCTTCGTTGGGCGGTCCGTCGGCAGTGTGGCGCTGCCCGGTCATCCCGCGCACGTCGAGCCCCGCCGCGACCTGCGCCGCCATGATCGCGCGGGTGCGAAAGGTGTAGCCGCTGTGGAGCGGCAGCGAATGGTCGAGGACGTGGAGCACACGGGTCATGGCGGTGCGTTCTCGCACGACAGGCTTAACGGGCCGTCAACCGCGCCGCGCTAGGGCCGGCGGCGGATGATCGACCTCTTCGCCCTCGCGCTGTCGCACGGCCTGTTGCTGCTGATGGCGCTGCGGCTGCTCGGGCGCGACGATCTCGACCGCGATCCCGACCGGGCGGCGTCCGAGGAATCGGAGGCATGATCGACCTCGCGCTCCTGCTGTTCATCCTCGGGATGCTCGTGCTCGGCCTCTTCCGGCCCTTCCTGTGGGTGCTGCTTTACATCTACATCGACACGCTTGCGCCGCAGGACATCGGCTGGCGGTTCGTGAGCGCGATGCCGGTCTCGCTGATCGCGTTCTGCGCGGCCTTCGGCGGCTGGCTGCTCGCCGATCCCAAGCACGGCGCGAAGTTCGCCTTCCGCCAGTGGCTGATGGTGGCGCTGTTGCTGCTCTGCGCGTGGACGACCACCCATGCCGACTTCCCGGTGGAGGCGGCGGCCAAGTGGGCCTGGGTGTGGAAGGCGCTGGTCTTCGCGATCTTCCTGCCGCTGACGCTGACCACCCGGCTCCGCTTCGAGGCGGTGGTGCTGACGATGGTGCTGACCGCCGGCGCGATCATCATCGATGGCGGGATCAAGACCGCGACCGGCGGGGGCGGATACGGGCGGCTCTACCTGTTCGTGCAAAACAACACCGGCATGTACGAAAGCTCTACCATTGCGACGGTGGCGATTGCGATCATCCCGATGATCCTGTGGCTGACGAAGCACGGCACGGTGTTCCCCCCCGACTGGCGGGTGAAGTGGTTCGGTTATGCGCTCGTCTTTGCCTGCCTGCTGATCCCGATCGGGACCGAGGCGCGCACGGGACTCCTGTGCATCGCGGTGCTCGGCGCGTTGATGCTGCGCGATGCGAAGCGGCGGTTCCTCTACATCGGCAGCGCGGCGGCGCTGGGCCTCGTCGCGCTTCCTTTCCTGCCGCAAAGCTGGATGGCGCGGATGTCGACGCTCGAATCGACCGACGAGGACAAGTCGGCGTCCACCCGCATGGCGGTGTGGGAATGGACCATCGACTACGCCAACAGCCATCCATTGGGCGGCGGGTTCGACGCCTACCGCGGCAACAAGTTCACATACATGACGCCGGTCCGCACGGGCAGCGGCAACAGCATGTCGGTCCGCTACGAAGAGCATACCGACGAATCCCGCGCCTTTCATTCCGCCGTGTTCGAGATGCTGGGCGAACAGGGCTGGCCGGGCCTGATGCTGTGGCTGTGGATCCACCTCCTGGGCCTGTGGCAGATGGAGCGCATCCGCCGCCGGTGGAAGAACCGCACCGGCGATGGCGAGCGATGGCAGGCCCCCCTCGCGACCGCGCTCCAGTTCGGACAGGTCGTCTACCTCGTCGGCTCTCTGTTCCAGGGGATCGCCTACCAGCCCTTCGTGCTGACGCTGATCGGCGTGCAGTGCGCGCTGTGGAGCTGGTGCCGCCGGATGGACACGGCGGCGAATCGGCGGGGACGCGGCGCACGCCGGGCGTGGCCCGGCCCGGCGCCCGATGCCGTAGCGGCAGGCAAACCCGCGTTGCCTTGAGACGATGTGTGCGCCTATGAGAGCCCGGCATACCGGGTTTTCAAAAGGAGAGGCGCATGAGCCCGCAGGACGTGGCCGCAAAAGTCGGCGAGACCATCGGCACCAGCGAATGGGTCGAGATGAGCCAGGAACGGATCAACCAGTTCGCCGAAGCGACGGGCGATCACCAGTTCATCCACCTCGACGAGGAAAAGGCGAAGATGACCCCGTTCGGCGGGACCATCGCCCACGGCTTTCTCACCCTGTCGATGATCCCCTACCTCAGCGCCAACTCCGACCTGCCTCGGGTCGACGGCGTGAAAATGGGCGTGAACTACGGCGGCAACAAGACGCGGTTCATCAGCCCCGTCCGCAGCGGCAAGCGCATCCGCGGCCACTGGAAGCTGATCGAGATGATCGAGAAGCGCCCCGGCCAGTGGCAGCAGACCAACGAAATCACCATCGAGATCGAGGGCGAGGACAAGCCCGCGCTCATCACCGAATGGATCATGCAGGTCTTCGTCTGACCTTTTGCGGTTAGCCGTCATCCCAGCGAACGCTGGGATCGCCGGCCCCATGTTCCGACCAAGATTGAAACGATCCCAGCTTCCGCTGGGATGACGAAAAAAGGACACTTCCATGGCACGCGACGCCGTCATCGTTTCCACCGCCCGTACCCCGCTGACAAAGGCGGCGCGCGGTGCATTCAATAACACCACCGGCGCGACGCTGGGCGCTTGGTCGATCAAGGCCGCGGTCGAGCGGGCCGGGATCGACGGCGCCGAAGTCGACGACGTCCTGATGGGCTGTGCGGTGCAGCAGGGTTCGACCGGCGGCAACGTGGCGCGGCTCGCGGGCCTTCGCGCCGGTCTGCCGGTCAGCGTACCCGGCATGACGATCGACCGCCAGTGTTCGAGCGGCCTGATGGCGATCGCCACCGCCGCCAAGCAGGTCGTCATCGACCGGATGGACATCTGCGTCGCGGGCGGTCTCGAATCGATTTCCAAGGTCGTGGGCAGCGGCAAGATGTTCGTCGAGCCCGACCGCGAGCTCCTGGAAATGCACCCGCACATCTACATGCCGATGATCGGCACCGCCGAAGTCGTCGCCAAGCGCTACGGCATCAGCCGCGAGGCGCAGGACGAATACTCGCTCCAGTCGCAGCAGCGCACCGCCGCCGGCCAGGCTGCGGGCAAGTTCGATGACGAGATCGTCCCGTGCACCGCCACGATGGCGGTAATGGACAAGGAGACCAAGGAAGTCTCCTACAAGGAAGTCACCGCGACCAAGGACGACTGCAACCGTCCCGACACCACGCTGGAAGGCCTGTCGAACCTGAAGCCGGTGGTCGGCGAAGGCGGCGTGATTACCGCCGGCAATGCGAGCCAGCTCAGCGACGGTTCGTCGGCGTGTGTGGTGATGGAAGCGGGCGTCGCGGCGAAGAAGGGCCTCACCCCGATGGGCCGCTACGTCGGCATGGCGGTCGCGGGAACGGAACCCGACGAGATGGGCATCGGACCGGTCTTCGCGATCCCCAAGCTGCTCGAGCGCTTCGACCTCAAGATGGACGACATCGGCCTGTGGGAACTGAACGAGGCGTTCGCGGTGCAGGTGCTCTACTGCCGCGACAAGCTCGGCATTCCCGACGACCGGCTCAACGTCAACGGCGGATCGATTTCGATCGGCCACCCCTTCGGCATGACCGGTGCGCGCTGTGTCGGGCACGCGCTGATCGAGGGCAAGCGCCGCGGCGTGCAATACGCCGTCGTCACGATGTGCATCGGCGGCGGCCAGGGCGCGGCAGGGCTGTTCGAGATACTCTGATGGTCGGCCTGCCGCTGCCCTACGTGAGGCCGGGGTAACATGCGCCTGCGCGCACCCCGCATAGGGCCGCTCGACCCGGCCTCGCTCTCCGAAGAGCAGGCCGGGGCGGTCGCGTCGGTAACGCGCGAGGGGGCGGCGCCGCTCAACATCTTCCTGACCTTCGCCCGCGCGCCCGAGGCGTTGCGGCGATTTCTGGAATGGGGCGGGTACGTCCTCAGCCGCCGGAACAGCCTCGACCCGCGGCGCCGCGAGATCGCCATCCTGCGCACCGGGTACCTGTGCGGTTCGGGTTACGAGTTCGGCCAGCATGAGCGGATCGGCCTCGCCGCCGGGATGACCGAGGCCGAGGTCGCCGCGACGAAGGAGGGCGCCGGCGCCGAATGCTGGGACGACATCGACCGCGCCATCGTGCGCGCCTGCGACGAACTGGTCGGCGACCATTTCGTGTCGGACGCGACATGGGCAGCGCTCGAACCGCTCGGCGACAAGGGGCGCATGGACGTCGTATTCACCGTGGGGCAGTACACCCAAGTCTCGATGATGCTGAACAGCTTCGGCGTGCAGCTGGAAGACGGCGACCGGCTCGATCCGGACCTCGACCGGCGATGAGCGGGCGCCGGTGAGCCGGATTCGGTGAACAGGCTGGGCGGCAAGACGGCTATTGTGGTCGGGGCGGGTCAGCAGCCCGGCGAGACGATCGGCAACGGCAGGGCCATCGCCATGACGTTCGCGCGCGAGGGTGCGGACGTGCTCTGCGTCGATCGCGATCTCGCGCGCGCCGAAGAGACCGTGTCCGCGATCAGCGAAGCGGGCGGCACCGCCCATGCCCTCGCCGCCGACATTGTCACCGATGCCGATGCCATCGTCGCCGCGGCGCTGGAGCGCTGGGGGCGGATCGATGTGTGCGTCGATAACGTCGGCATCGGCCATTCCGGCGACGGCCCGGCTCACGCGCATGACGACGATGCCTTCGAAACCGTGTTCGCGGTGAATTTCACCGGCGCCCGGCGGCTGGTGAAGGCGGTTCTCGCCCCGATGCGCGAGGCCGGCGGGGGTTCGATCGTGCTCGTCTCCTCGCTCGCCTCGACCGCGGGCGCGAACATGGTCGCCTACGAGGTGTCCAAGGCCGCACTCAACCGGTTCGCGATCGCGACCGCGCTGGGATCGGCGAAGCGCGGCGTGCGCTGCAACGCGATCCTCCCCGGTCTGATCGACACGCCGATGGGCGTGGGCGGCACCGCGGCGCGCGACGGCCGCGATCTTGCCGCCCAGCGCGAGGCGCGCAGTGCCATGGTTCCGCTGAAGGGCGGGATGGGCAGCGCGTGGGACGTCGCCAACGCGGCCCTGTTCCTCGCCTCCGACGAAGCGCGCTTCGTCACCGGCGCGTTGCTGCCCGTCGACGGCGGGCAAGGGGCGAGGGTGGGCTAGAAGGCGCGCGCCGCCGATGGCGCACTTCGCCGGAACCACGGGACCGGCTGCGCCTTTCTGTCGGGAAAACCTGAACGAGCGAGAGGAAACCCGATGCCCGCGGACCCCGTGCCCTATTCCGACGACCTGGAAACCATCGACACGGATGCGGAAGCCGAGACGATCGTCGCGCTGGAGAAGGATTTCGATCGCATCCTCGAGACGACTTACGAGAACTCGGGCCGCGCCATCCGCGGCGTGCACGCAAAATCGCACGGCGTCGCCAAGGGGACGTTCACCGTCATGGACGGTCTGCCCCCCGAACTGGCGCAAGGGCTGTTCGCCAGGGCCGGCGCGCACGAAGCCTACATCCGCATGTCGACCAATGCCGGCGACATCCTGCACGACAACATCCACTTGCCGCGCGGCTTCGCGCTGAAGGTCTGCGGCGTGGAAGGCGAGCGGATGCCTGGCGCCGACGGCAGCACGCAGGATTTCATCTTCCTCAACGCCCCGGCGTTCCCAGCGCCGAACGCGCAAGCCTTCGCCAAGAACCTCGACCTCACCTCGCGCACGACCGACAAGGCCGAATGGCTGAAGAAGATCGCCGCCGATACCTTCAAGTTGACGAACGATGCGCGCCAGGCGCTGGGACTGGATCCCGCGCCGTCGCTCGCCGCGCTGGGCGGGGTGCCGCACAGCGAGCCGCTGTCGCTCGAGTATTTCTCCACGACCCCGTTCCGCTACGGCGACTACGTGGCGAAGTTCATGCTCCGCCCCTCGGCCGCATGGATGAAGGCACTGGACGGCGCGACGGTCGAGATCGGCGACGACCGCGACGGGCTGCGCCACCACGTGCGCGAACAGATGATGCGGAACGATGCCGAGTGGGATTTCTGCGTCCAGCTCCTGCGCGACCCGCGCAAGCAGCCGGTCGAGGATTCGTCGGTCGAATGGCCGCAGGATGTCTCGCCGTTCGAAAAGGTCGCTACGCTCAAGATTCCGGCGCAGGACAGCTGGGACGAGGAGACGGTGCGCACGGTCAACGACACGCTGCATTTCAGTTCGTGGACCGGGCTCGCCGCGCACGTCCCGCTGGGCAACACCAACCGGGCGCGGCGCCACACCTACCGCCATTCGCTGGAGTTCAGGGCCCAGCGTTCGGGCTGCCCGATGCACGAGCCGTCCTGAGCGCGCCGGTCGGGGCCGGTCACGCGGTATCGGTCAGGCGGGGCGCAGCACGGTCTTCAGGTTCATGAACTCGTGCAGGCCGTGCTGCGACAGTTCCCGCCCGTGGCCCGACCGCTTGATGCCGCCGAAGGGCGCGCGCGGGTCGCTGGCGAGGAACTGGTTGATCGCCGTCATCCCGGCCTCGATGTCGCGAATGAAGCGTTCCTCCTCGTCGGCGTCGTTGGTCCAGACCGACGAGCCGAGGCCGTAGGGGATCGCGTTGGCGATGCGAATCGCCTCGTCGATGTCGGCCGCGCGGTAGACTTGGGCCACGGGGCCGAAGATTTCTTGCCTCGCGGTGTCGCTGTCCAGCGGCACGTCGGTGAGGATGCCGGCGCTGATGAAGGCTCCCGGCCCGTCGGTCGCCTCGCCGCCGAACAGCAGGTTCGCGCCTTCTTCCTGCGCCTTCGCCAACTGGCCCAGCACGGTTTCGAGCTGGTCTGTACTCGACAGCGGGCCCATGTCGGTCTCCTCGTCGAACGGGTCGCCGGCCTTCACGGCCCGCATCGCGGCGGAGAACCGCTCCAGGAACTCCTCGTAGATGTCGGCATGGGCGATCATGCGCTTGCCGCAGATGCACGACTGCCCGGTGTTCTGGATGCGCGCGGTGACCGCCTGCTTCACCGCTTCGCCCAGATCGGCGCTCGGCATCACGATGAACGGGTCCGACCCGCCGAGTTCGAGCACGACCTTCTTGAGGTTGCGCCCCGCCGCTCCGGCCACCGCGCGGCCCGCGCCTTCGCTTCCGGTGAGGGTGACGGCAACCACGCGCGGATCGTCGATGATCGCCTCCACCGCGTCCGAACCGATGCACAGGTTCTGGAACAGTCCGGCAGGCGCGCCGGCCGATATCAGCGTCTCCTCGAGCTTCGCCGCGGTACCCTGGACGATGCTCGCGTGCTTCAGCAGGGCGGTATTGCCGGCGAGGATCGCGGGGGCCAGGAAGCGGGCGACCTGCCAGTAGGGGAAGTTCCAGGGCATGACCGCCAGCACCGGGCCGAGCGGCAGCCAGCGCCCTTCGGCCGTGCGCCCGCCGCCGAGGTCGAACGTTTCGGCCGCCAGCATGGCGGGGCCGTCCTGTGCCAGATGGCGGAACAGGTCGGCGCACTTCTGCACCTCGGACCGCGCCGAAGCGACGGTCTTGCCCATTTCCCGCGTCGCGATCTCCGCCAGCGCCTCGATGTCGCGCTCGAACGCTTCGGCACAGCTTTCGAGCAGGGCGGCGCGCTCCTCCAGCGGCGACAGGCGCCACGTGCCGAAGGTTTCGTGGGCGCGGGCGAGGCGGCCGTCGATCTCGTCGGCGGTCAGCACGGGATAGCGGCCGAGCGTTTCGCCGGTGGCGGGATTGGTGGTGACGATCATCGTGGGCTCCGGTAGGTCTGCCCTATCGTAGCGTTCGGGCGCGCGTGGCGTTCCGCGTGGAGAAAGGATAGCGGCATGGGCATCGTCGAGGTTCTGGGCCTTGCCGCCAGCGTCAGCCTGCTGGCCGGCTGGCGGCTCTATCTGGCGACTTTCGCCACGGGCCTCGCGATGCGGGTGGACGTGCTGCCGCTTCCCGACCATCTCGCATCGCTCGACGTGCTAGCGAATCCGTGGGTGATGGGAGTGGCCGCTGTCGCCGCGCTGGCCGAGTTCTTCGCCGACAAGGTAATGTGGCTCGATTCGGCATGGGACGCGGTGCACACCGTGGTTCGCCCCGTCGGCGGGGCGCTGCTGGCGCTGGCGGTGGTCGATCCGGCGGACCCTGCGTTCCAGGTGATCGCGTTCCTGCTCGGCGGCGGAGCGGCGTTTGCCGCGCACGCGGGCAAGGCGGGATCGCGCGCGGTGGTCAATGCCGGCCCCGAACCGTTCAGCAACGTAGCGGTGTCGACCGCGGAGGATGTTGCCGCCGCCGGATTGCTCTGGCTCGCCTACGCCCATCCCGTGGTTGCGGGCGGGATCGCGGCGGTGCTGCTCGCACTTACCGTCTTGCTGATCGTAATGGCGCGGCGGGTCATCCGCCGGGTCTTCGTACGGCGCAAGGCGGGCGGGGAGGCCCCGCCGCCGGCGACCTGACCTATCAGGCGACCGCCTTCAGCGCGCGGGCCGAATGGCGCGCGATGAAATCCTCCACCACGGGCGCGATCTTGTCGCGCCAGCGGCTGCCGTTGAAGATGCCGTAATGGCCCGCCCCTTCGGCGAGATAGTACTGCTTCCTGCCGTCGGACAGCCCGGTCGCGAGATCGAGCGCGGCCTTCGTCTGGCCGATGCCCGAGATGTCGTCGCGCTCTCCCTCCACTGCCAGGATCGCGGTATCGAGGATATCGCCGAGATCGACCGGCTCGCCGCGGTGGACGAAGGTGCCGTTGGGCAGCGAGTGCTTCTGAAACACCTCCTCCACTGTCTGGAGGTAGAATTCGGCCGTCATGTCGCAGACCGAGCGATACTCGTCGTAGAACGCCTTCGTTGCGTCGGCGCTCTCGTGGTCCCCGGCGTTGAGATGTTTGAACATCTCGTAATGACTCATCATGTGGTTGCCGAGATTCATGCTCATGAACCCGGCTAGTTGCAGGAACCCCGGATAGACCCGGCGGCCGTGTCCGGCGTACTGCATCGGCACGGTGGCGATCACGTTCTGGCGGAACCAGGCGATCGGGCGCTCCATCGCGAGGTCGTTGACCGTGGTGGGCGAACGGCGGGTGTCGATCGGGCCGCCCATCATCGTCAGCGTCGCGGGGCGGGCGGGGTGCTTGCCGGCGTTCATGATGGCCGTCGCCGCCAGCGCGGGGACCGACGGCTGACAGACCGCGATCATGTGCGACCCGGGTCCGATGTGATCGAGAAACTCGACGAGGTAGTCGATGTAGTCGTCGAGATCGAAACGGCCCGCCTTCGACGGCACGACCTTCGCGTCGGCCCAGTCGGTAATGTAGACATCGGCATTCGCGACCATCCGCTCCACCGTGCCGCGCAGCAGCGTGGCGTAGTGGCCGCTCATCGGCGCGACGATCAGCACGCGCGGCGCATCGGCCGGCAGACCGTCGCGGGTGAAGCGGAGGAGATCGCCGAACGGCTTGTGAAGCACGATGCTCTCGGTCACGGCGCGGCTTTTGCCGCCGACCGTCACCGCCTCGATGTCGAACGCGGGCTTGCCGCGCGTCTGGGTGGCGTGGGCGAACACGTCGAGCGCGCTCGCGGCCATCGGGCCCATACCCATGTAGCCCACCGGGTTCATCGGATTGGACAGCATCTCGGAAGCGATCGAGGCCCAGGCGCTGACTCCGCCGAGCCAGGCGCGCTGCATTTCGTGGGCGTGGTAAAGCAATCTGTTTCCCCTGCTGTCTGCCGCCTCTCGCGGGCGTTCGTGCAGTGTAAAGTGCCCATATGGGGTCCATTGTGCAACGCACAATCTCGAAAACGGTGCCGGGCGGCAGGGGCCCGGTGGATTTCGCCCGCGCCGCGCCTTATGTCCCGCCGCGATGGACGAGAGCCCGACAATCGATCCCGAAAACGCCGCCGACGCGCCCCCGGCAGCCGCTTCTCCCGCGCCGGCCAAGGCCCGGAGCATCCGCCCGCTGGTGATGATCTGGCGCGAGGCGCTGAAATATCCCGCGCAAATTGCCATGGCGCTCGTCGCGTTGTCGGTCACGGCCGGGGCGACGCTGGCGATACCGGCCTATTTCAAGGTCATCATCGACCAGGGGTTCTCGCGCGGCGCCGACATCGGCGGCATCCGCAGCGCCTTCGAACTCATGGCGATGATCGTCGTCGTGCTGGCGATCGGCACGGCGTTCCGGTTCTATTTCGTGAGCTGGCTGGGTGAGCGCGTGGTCGCCGATGTGCGGCAGAAGGTCCAGGCCAACCTCCTGCGGCTCGCCCCCGGTTTCTACGAGGCGAACAGCCCCAAGGAAATCTCCAGCCGGATGACCAGCGACACGGTCCTGATCGAACAGGTGGTGGGCACGACCGTTTCGGTGGCGCTGCGCAACCTGCTGATGGCCGTGGGCGGCACGATCTACCTGTTCATCCTCGTCCCCGGACTGACGCTGTGGATGATGCTGATCATCCCGGGCGTGGTCATCCCCATCACCGTGTTCGGCCGCCGCCTGCGCAACGTCTCGCGCACCAGCCAGGACCGGGTGGCCGACATCGGCGCGATGACGACCGAGGTCCTCGCGGGCATGAAGGTCGTGCAGGCGTTCAACCAGGAAGACCGCGAGAGCGCGCGTTTCTCCGACGCGGTCGAAAGCTCGTTCGACACGGCCCGGCGGCGGGTGCTCATCCGCGCGGCGATGACCGCGATCATCATCGCGATCGTGTTCGGCGGGGTCGTCCTGCTCATGTACCGGGGCGCGGTGGGCGTCGCCAGCGGCGAGATCAGCGGCGGCACGATCGCCGCGGTCGTGCTGACGGCGGGCCTCGTGGCGGGGTCGCTCGGCGCGCTGACCGAAGTCTACGGCGACCTGCTGCGCGGTGCCGGCGCGGCCAGCCGGCTCGCCGAACTGCTGCATGAGGAACCCGCCATCGCCGCGCCCGCCCGGCCCGAGGCGCTGCCGGTGCCCCCGCGCGGCTCGTTGAGCTTCCGCAACGTCAGCTTCCGCTATCCCACCCGGCTCGACACCCCGGCGCTGCGCGACTTCACGCTGGAGGTCCAGCCCGGCGAAACGGTCGCGATCGTCGGGCCGTCGGGTGCCGGCAAGAGCACGATCTTCCAGCTTGCCGAGCGGTTCTACGACCCGCAATCGGGCACCGTCCGGCTCGATGGGGTGCCGCTCACCAGCGCGGACCCGCGCGAGATCCGCCGCCGCATTGCCTTCGTGCCGCAGGACGGCGTCTTGTTCAGCGCCAACGCGCGCGACAACCTGCGCTACGGTAACTGGGAGGCCGACGACGAGGCGATCTGGGAAGCGGCCCGGGCCGCCAATGCCGAGAGCTTCCTGCGCGCGCTCCCCGACGGGCTCGACACCTTCCTCGGCGAGAACGGCACCCAGCTTTCGGGCGGCCAGCGCCAGCGCGTGGCCATCGCACGGGCGATCCTTCGCGATGCGCCGATCCTGCTGCTCGACGAGGCGACGAGCGCGCTCGACGCCGAGAGCGAGCGGCTGGTGCAGGACGCGCTCGACCGCCTGATGGCGAACCGTACCACGCTGGTGATCGCGCACCGTCTCGCAACCGTGCGACAGGCCGACCGGATCGTGGTGATGGAGGATGGGCGGATCGTCGAACAGGGCAGCCACGGGGTCCTGGCCGAAGCTGGCGGCCTCTACGCGCGGCTCGCCTCGCTGCAGTTCGCCGGGTCGCAGGCCGCCTGACCGCTCGGAACCTGCGTCAGGCACTGGCCGGGCGCGTTCATCCCCGCCTCAGGCGCCGTGTTCTATGAAGGGTCCACCGCAATCGACAGGCGGCGTTGACCCCGCGCGCGTGTGCGTGTCGGATGCGCCGCAGGATCGGGGCCCGTTCGCGGTTCCGGGGGACAGAGGACATCCTATGACATTCAAGACTATCGCCGCCCTTGGCGCCAGCGCTGCCGCGCTCGCCTTCGCCGCGCCCGCCATGGCGCAGCAGACGCCCGCCGCCAACGCGGCTCCGGCCGCGAAGGCCGATATGCACGCGCCGCAGATGACGTTCGGCACCTGGGGCTTCGACCCCGCCGCGCTCGACAAGACCGTCGATCCGGGCGACGACTTCTTCGCCTATGCCAACGACAAGTGGCTGGCGGCCAACCCGCTGCCGCCGCAGTTCAGCCGCTATGGCTCGTTCAACTACCTCGGCGAGAAGTCGACGAGCGACGTCAAGAAGCTGATCGACGATCTCGTCGCCAAGAACCCGGCCACGCTGACCGCCGACGAGAAGCGCATCGTCGATGCCTACAAGTCGTACAACGACACCGCCGCCATCGACGCGGCGGGCCTCGCCCCCGCGCAGCCGTATCTTGCCAAGATCAAGGGCGCGGGCACGCTGGCCGAACTCGCGACCCTGTGGGGCGAGACCGGCTACCCCTCGCCCGTGGGCGGGTTCGTGAGCGTCGATGCCAAGGAGCCGACGCGCTACTCGGTCTATGTGGGCTCGGGCGGGCTCGGCCTGCCGGATCGCGACTACTACCTCGACGAAACCGAGAAGGGTAAGGGCATCCAGTCCAAGTACCGCGACTATGTCGCCTATCTCCTCGGCCAGGGCGGCTATGCCGATGCCGCGGGCATGGCGCAGAAAGTCTACGACTTCGAAGACCAGATCGCGCGCAAGGTCCAGTGGGACCGCGCCACGCGCCGCAACCGCGACCTCACCTACAACCGCCTGACGCCCGAGGAACTCGCGGCGCTGTCGCCGTCGTTCCCGATGGCCGCGCTGCTTGCCTCGTCGAAGCTCGCCGACACCGATCGCTACATCGTGTCCGATCTGCCACCGAGCGCCGAGCGGGCGAAGGAACTCGGCCTCGACGAAGCGACGCTCGCCAAGATCGGCGGCGGCACGCCTGCGATGCTCGCCCTGATCGAGTCGACGCCGGTCGAAACGCTGCAGGCCTGGATGGTGAAAAACTTCCTCAACTCGAACGCGGCGATCCTCGGCAGCGACCTCGATGCGAAGAACTTCGCGTTCTACGGCACGACCCTGTCGGGCACGCCCCAGCAGCGGGAACGGTGGAAGCGTGCGACGTCCGAAACCGAAGGCCTGCTCGGCGAACTCGTCGGCGCGTCCTACGTCCAGCGGTACTTCCCGGCCGAGAACAAGGCCGCGATGGTCGACCTCGTCAAGAACCTGCGCAAGGCCATGGCGATCAGCATCCAAGAGAACGACTGGATGAGCCCCGCGACCAAGAAGGAAGCGATCGCCAAGCTCGACGCGTTCGATCCAAAGATCGGCTACCGCGACGAACTGGAGACCTACCCGGGTCTGACGATCGTGTCGGGCAACCCGCTCGCCAACCGCATGGCAGCCGGGCAGTGGGCCTACAACGACATGCTGTCGAAGCTCGGCGGTCCGATCGACCGCACCGAGTGGGGCATGCTGCCGCAGACGGTGAATGCGTACTACAACTCGACCAAGAACGAGATCGTGTTCCCCGCCGGCATCCTGCAGCAGCCGTTCTTCGGCCAGTCGGCGGACCCGGCCGTGAATTACGGCGGGATCGGCGCGGTGATCGGCCACGAGATGGGCCACGGCTTCGACGACCAGGGTTCGAAGTCCGACGGCACCGGCATGCTGCGCAACTGGTGGACCGACGCCGATCGCGCCGCGTTCGACAAGCTCGGCGATGCGCTGGTCAAGCAGTACGGCGAGTTCTGCCCGCTCGACGACGGCAAGACCTGCGTGAACGGCCGGCTGACGCTGGGCGAGAACATCGGCGACGTCGGCGGACTGAGCCTCGCCTACCGTGCCTACAAGCTGTCGCTGAACGGCAAGGAGGACAAGGTGATCGACGGGCTGACCGGCGACCAGCGCTTCTTCCTCGCCTGGGCACAGGTCTGGCGCAGCCAGCAGCGCGAGGACAGCGCCCGCCAGCGCCTGCGCACCGATCCGCACAGCCCGGAAGAATACCGGACCAACGGCGCGGTCCGCCAGATGGACGCGTGGTACAAGGCGTTCAACGTGACGCCCGACGATGCGCTCTACCTTCCGCCCGAACAGCGCGTGAAAATCTGGTAATCGGTTGCTCGTAAGTCGCTTCCGAGAGGTCGAGGCGGGGCAGGTCACTTGACTTGCCCCGCCCTTTCTTCATGAGCGCGGCGCATGGGCCTTACACTTACCGCCATCCTCCTCGGCATCGTCGAGGGTCTGACCGAATTCGTCCCCGTCTCCTCGACCGGGCACCTGATCCTTGCCACCGAACTGTTCGGCTACGACGCATCGCAGTGGGCGATGTTCAACGTCGTGATCCAGCTGGGCGCGATCCTCGCCGTGGTTTACCAGTACTGGGGCAATTTCTGGTCGGCGGGCATGGGCGTGTTGCGCCTCGAGCGGCAGGGGCTGATGTTCGCGCGCAACATTCTCGTCGCCTTCCTGCCCAGCGCGGTCCTCGGCCTGCTGCTCAAGGACTACATCGACGTGATGCTGGGCAGCCCGGCGATCGTCTGCTGGGCGCTGATCGCGGGCGGCATTGCGATCCTGCTGATCGAGCGGCGGTACCAACCCGCGGAAGTCGAACTGAGGGAAGGGCCGCGCGAAGGCGACGACGGCGTCGCCGACCTGCCGCTCAGGATGGTCATCGGGGTCGGCCTCGCACAATGCCTCGCGATGGTTCCGGGGGTCAGTCGCTCGGGCGCGACGATCATGGGCGCGCTCGCAATGGGGGTTCACCGCAAGACTGCGGCGGAATTCAGCTTCTTTCTCGCCGTCCCGACGATGGTCGGTGCCACCACGCTCGAACTCGCGACCAGGGGCGACCAGCTCGCCACTGCGGGATCAGTTGGCTGGGACGAGATCGCGATCGGCTTCGTCGTCAGCTTCGTCGTCGCGCTGTTCGTGATCCGGGCGTTCGTGGCCTACGTCAGCCGGCGGGGTTTTGCCCCCTTCGCATGGTACCGGATCGTCCTCGGCATCGTCGCGCTGGCCTGGCTGTCGTTACGGTAACCCCCCTCGGCTCGTCGCATTCGGAGGAACCATAGGATAGCTCGCGGCTTTCCCGTCTCGGTACCGTAGCAATAGGTGGTAACAGTTGGGCTTTGTCGTTCTCATGGCGGTCGGTGCGATCCTCGGCTGGTCGGCATCGATCCTGACTTGCAACGACGAGGGCCGCGATATTGCGCTCAACATGGGCGTAGGCGTCATTGCCGCGCTCGTCGCTGGCGCATTGTTCAGCGCCGCTCCGCTCGCCTTGGGCCTCACCGCCACCGCCCTTCTGGCCGCGATCGCCGTATCGGTCGCCGTCCTCGGCGGTTTCAATGCCGCCCGCATGCGGATGGCGCGCTGAGCACTGCCACAATTTTGCTTTAATCGGGGTCGCAAGGTGGTATGCACCGCGTCCCATCCTAAAAGGGGAAACTGAAATGAAGAAGCTTATTGCCCTTTCGTCGGCTCTCGCCCTCGGTCTGACCGTCGCCGCTTGCGACGGCCCGCAGGAGAACGCCATGGAAGACGCCGGCGAGCAGAACGCCGAAGCCGTGAACGACCAGGCGGAAGCCATGGAAGACGCTGGCCAGATCTCCGACGCCCAGGCCGACGCCATGACCGACCAGGCCGAAGACAAGGCCGACGCCATGGAAGAGACCGGCGAAGCGATGGACAACGGCGCAGCTCCGGCCGCGACCGCGACCACGAACTGAGCTTCACGCTCTAACCGAATTGGCCGGCTCGGGAGCGATCCCGGGCCGGCTTTTTCGTGGTTTAGGCCGCCGTCGCCCCGCTGCCGCGGCCGCCGCGCAGCAGGTATTCCTGCGTTCCCCGGCTGACCACGTTGTCGAGATCGATCACCGCGCTGTTGGCGTAGGTGAAGCCCGGCGAAAGCGAGCGGTAGAGCCGGTCGAAATCGCGCTCCACCGTCTGGCGGTAGAGATCCTCGAAACTCTCGATCACGAAATACGTCGGCTGCAGGTCGTCGATGACGTAGTCGGTGCGCATCACCCGGTCGACGTTGAGCATGATCCGGTTGGGGCTTGCCGCCTCGGTTGCGTAAACCACCTCGGTCGGGCCGGACAGGATACCCGCGCCGTAGGCCTTGATGCTGCCGGCTTCCTCGATCAGCCCGAATTCGACCGTGTACCAGTAGAGCGCGCCCAGCGCCTTCAGCCGGTTGTAGCGCATCGCCTTCCACCCGGCGCGGCCGTATTCCTGCATGTAGTCGGCATAGACCGGGTCGGTCAGCATCGGCACATGGCCGAACACGTCGTGAAAGACGTCGGGTTCCTGGATGTAGTCGAACGTTTCCCGCGTGCGGATGAAGTTGCCGGCCGGGAAACGCCGGTTGGCCAGGTGCCAGAAGAACACGTGATCGGGGATCAGCATCGGCACCGGCACCACCGACCACCCGGTCAGCGCCGACAGGTCTTCGCTGAGCTTGGCGAACTCGGGCACGCCGCCCCGGTTGAGGTTGAGCTTCTGCAGGCCGGCCATGAACGCGCTTGCGGCGCGGCCGGGCAGAACTTCCATCTGGCGCGCGAACAGGTCGTTCCAGATCGCGTCTTCGTCGCTGTCGTAGACGGTCTGCTTCGGTTCGAGCCAGTCGTCGCCGACATGGGCCGGTTTCTGCAGGGGCGCGGTGAACACGTCCGCCGGGAGGTCCGGCAGCGCAGTGAAGTCGGGTTCAGCGGTTGCGAGCGTAGCCATCGTTGCGGATGAAACTAGCACCGCGGCGCGCGTGCCGCAAACGCCCCGTCAGGCTGCGCGCTCGAAGATCGCGGCGATGCCCTGACCGCCGCCGATGCACATCGTCTCGAGGCCGTAGCGCACCTCGCGCCGGGCCATCTCGTGCGCCATGTCGGCGAGGATGCGCCCGCCGGTCGCGCCGATCGGATGACCGAGCGAGATGCCCGAACCGTTGACATTGAGGATGTCGCGGCGGGTATCGTCCTCGGACCAGCCCCAGCCCTTCAGGACGGCGAGCACCTGCGGCGCGAAGGCTTCGTTGAGTTCGACCAGGCCGATGTCGTCCCAGCCCATGCCGGTGCGGGCGAACAATCGCTCGACCGCCGGGACCGGGCCGATGCCCATGCGGCTCGGGTCGCAGCCCGCCGCGGCGTAGCCGGTGAACCACAGCATCGGTTCGAGCCCGAGTTCCTCCAGCTTGTCCTCCGCCACCACGAGGCAGGCGGCCGCCGCATCGTTCTGCTGGCTGGCGTTGCCCGCGGTCACCACGCCGCCCTCCAGGGCGCGCAGCTTGCCGAGGCTTTCCATGCTGGCAGCGGCGCGGAAGCCCTCGTCCCTGGCGAAGACCAGCGGATCGCCCTTCCTCTGCGGCACCTCGACCGTGACGAGCTGGTCGTCGAACTTGCCTGCATCCCACGCGGCGGCGGCGTTCCGGTGCGACCTGACCGCGAATTCGTCCGCCTCTTCGCGGGTGATGCCGTAGTCCTTGGCGAGGTTTTCGGCGGTCTCGATCATGCCGGTGATGACGCCGAAGCGTTCGACAGGCTGGCTCATCAGGCGGCCGCGGGTGAGCCGGTCCCACAGCTCGACGTTACCTGCCTTGACCCCGCCGCGCAGCGCGGTCGTGTAATGCTCGACGTTCGACATGCTTTCGCAGCCGCCCGCCACGACCACGTCTGCATGTCCCGCCTCGATCATCATCGCCGCGTTGACCACCGCCTGCACCCCTGATCCGCAGCGGCGGTCGAGCTGGTATCCGGGCACCTCGAGCGGAAGGCCGGCGGCCAGCCAGCTCCAGTGCCCGATGGCAGGGGCTTCGGCATTGCCATAGCCCTGGCTGAAGACGACGTCGTCCACCCGGGCGGGATCGATGCCAGTGCGCTCCATCAGCGCCTTCAGTATGATTGCGCCCAGTTCGCCGGCACCGAGCGGCGAGAGCGTGCCGAGGAACTTGCCAACCGGGGTGCGCAGGGGGCTGACGATGGCGGCGCGGCGTTTTGCAGTCATGGTCTCTTCCTCAATCCGGTCTGGTCGCTGGTGTCGACGACCCCGCGGTCAATCAGGTCGCCGATCTGGCCCGAGCCGAGGCCGAGCCGCTGGCTGAGCACTTCCTCGCTATGCTGGCCGAGATAGGGCGCGGGCCGCGGATCGGCGGCTTCGCGCGCGGGCAGGTTGGCGAAGCTGCGGGCGGCGGGGTAGGCGAAGCCGCTGGGGTTCGCCGGGCTCGGGCCGAACAGCGGGTTGTCGCCGACGAGCTCGGGGTCGGTGGATGCCTCGTGCATCGTGCGATACCGCTCGAACGTCGCCCCAGCCCGGGTCAGGGCTTGGGCGAGGTCGGCGTAATCGCGCTGGCCCGCGGCACCCTGTACGATCGCGAACAGCGCGTCGCGGTGGACGAAGCGGTTATGGTCGGACTTTGCGAATTCGGCGCCGGTCTTCGTCTCCAGCGCGGCGACGGGTTGGGCGATGCCGAGCGCATCCACCATCGCCGTCCACTGCTTTGGGGTCAGCACTGCGACCATGAAGCGCTTGCCGTCGCGGCTGGTGAAGTCGCGCCCCAGCGCGCCCCAGATCGCGTTGCCCAGCCGCGGGCGGTCGCCGCCGCGATAGAGCATTTCGGCCATCGCGCCCGAGTTGGCGACGGTGCCGATGGCGACGTCGCCCAGCGGTACGCGCACTTCCGCGCCTTCGCCGGTGCGCGACCGGAGGTGCACCGCCGCCATCAGTGCGAACGCGCAGTACGCCCCGGTGATGAAGTCCCATGCGGGCAGCACCTGGTTGACCGGCGGCGCCGTGGCGACATCCCAGTCCTCCGGGCCGGTCATCAGCGGGTATCCGCTGGCGGCGTTGACGGTGAAATCCATCGCCTGTCGCCCGTCGTGCCAGCCCATCACGCGAAGGCTGATCATGTCCGGCCGCCCTTCGCTCACCGCCGCGTGCGACAGGAAGCTCTTTTCCGGCAGGTTGGTGACGAGTTGTCCGGTCGCACGCGCCAGTTCGACGGCGAGTTCGCGCCCTTCGGCCGACCGCAGGTCGAGCGCGACCGACTTCTTGGCGCGGTTGAGGTTCTCCCACGCGAGGCTGCGCCCCTCGGCGGTCTGCATGTAGCGGTCGTAGTCGAGCCCCCCGCCGATCTGGTCGACCCGGATGACTTCGGCTCCCATCTGCGCGCAGTAGAGTCCCACCGTGGGCGAGGCGACGAAGCTCGACACCTCGACGATCGAAAGGTCGGAGAGAAGGTCGTACATCTACGCCTGCGCCGCGAAATCGCGCAGCATGTGCTTGGCGATCTGCAGCTGGAGGATCTGGGTCGTTCCTTCGTAGATGCGGTAGATACGCGCATCGCGGAAGAACCGCTCGGCATCGTATTCGGCGAGGTAGCCCGCACCGCCGTAGACCTGAACCACCCGGTCGACTACGCGGCCGCACATCTCGGATGCGAAGACCTTGAACGCGGCGGCCTTACGGAGGATGTTTTCGCCCCGGTCGGCGCGTGCGGTGACGTCGGCCATCATTGCCTCGGCGGCGTAGATCTCGATTTCGCTGTCGGCCAGCATCGCCTGGATAAGCTGGAAGTTCGCGATGGGCTCGCCGAACGCCTTGCGCTCGGTGGCGTAGCGCAAGGCGCTGTCGAGCGCGCGGCGGGCATAGCCGGTTGCCGCCGCGCCCACCGAGATACGCCCGTTGTCGAGGCTCTTCATCGCAAAGACGAAGCCCTTGCCCGTCTCGCCGCCCAGCAGCGCCTCGCCGGGGACGTGCACGTCCTCCAGGATCACGTCGGCGATCTGCGCGCCGGACTGGCCCATCTTCTTGTCCGGGCTGCCGGTCGATACGCCCGGCGTGTCCATCGGCACGATGAAGGCGGATACGTGCGCGTTCTTGGGCATCGCGTCCTTCTCGGTGCGAGCCATGATGAGGCCGACCGCGGCCTGCGGCGAATTGGTGATGTAGCGCTTCGTCCCGTTGAGGATCCAGCCGTTGCCGTCCGGGTCGGGCCGGGCGGTGGTCGCCATCGCGGCGCTGTCGCTGCCGCTGCCGGGCTCGGTCAGGCCGAAGCAGGCGATTTCGCCGGCGGCGATGCGGGGCCACCATTCGGCCTTCTGCGCCTCGGTCGCGCCGTTCTTGATCGCGCTGTTGAACATGCCGACGTTAATCGAGAAGATGCTGCGGAACGCCGGCGCGACATAGGCCATCGTCTTCACGACCCGCGCATATTGCGATGTGCTGAGCCCGGCACCGCCGTACTCTTCCGGCACCGTCAGCCCGAACAGGCCCATTTCGCGCATCTCGTCGACGATCGCCTCGGGGATGCGGTCGCTTTCGATCACCTCGCGTTCGGCGGGCAGCAGCCGCTCGCGCACGTAGCGTTCGAGCTGGTCGATGAACTGCTCGAACAGTTCGGGGTCCATACCGGTCATTGCGGGGCGTCCTTCGTGTCGGGCCTGTCAGGGGCGGGTGGCGTGGCGGGATCGGCGGCGGGCGCGGTCGCTCCGGCATGACGCTGCTCGTCCAGCATCGAGGCGGCATCGTCGAGCGCCTGCGCCTCGCCCACGGTCACGTTTCCGGGGCCGGGATCGGACGGATTGGGCCCGCACGCGGCCAGCAGCGCGGCGAGGGGAAGGGCGGCGGAGGCGGGCGAGGCGGTCGTTCGCATGGCCCTAGCCATACCGCCTCTACGAAAAAGAGAAAGCGGGCGAATCGCACACTGCGATCCGCCCGCTCCATCGGTCGGTCGTGCGCCGGAGCGCGCGCCGGATCAGTTCTGCGGCGCGTCCGTCTCGGTCGCGGCGTCGGCGGCGGCCGCGGCAGCCTGCGCGCGGGCGGCGACTTCGGCGGCGTTCGCGCCGACTTCCTCGGCGGTCGCGCTGGCGGTCGCGGCGGCGGCTTCGGCGGGGGCGGCGGCGGCATCGACCGCGGCGTTGGCGGCCGGGTCCGCGGCGGGTTCTTCGGTCACGCCGGTCATCGCCTCGTCGGCGGGCATTTCGACGGTGTCGGCCTCGGCCGCGGTCGAGGCGTCGTCGGTGCTGCCGCAGGCGGCGAGGCCGAGCGCGAGGGGAAGGGCGGCGAAAGCGATCTTCTTCATGATGAAACTCCGTATGTGGGGGCGGACCTCCATTACCCGCGCCACAATCGCGCCGCAATCTCTGCTGTCCACAAGGCGGGCATTTCCCCCGGGGCCGCGCGTGTGCCAAGGCGGGGCGCATGGATGCAATGGTCGCCCCGCCCCTCGATGCCGCGCGCGAGCGGCTCCGGCAGGTCTTCGGGTTCGAGGATTTTCGCGGGGTGCAGCCCCGCGTGATCGAGCGGGTGCTGGCGGGCCGCTCGACGCTCGCGGTCATGCCGACCGGCGCGGGCAAGTCGCTCACCTACCAGCTTCCCGCCACGATGCTGGAGGGCACGTGCGTGGTGGTCAGCCCGCTCATCGCGCTGATGCATGACCAGCTGCGTAGCGCACGCGCGAACGGGATCGCCGCCGCCACGCTGACGAGCGCCGACGCCGACTGGCGCGAGACGATGGACGCGTTCCGCGCCGGGGCGCTCGACCTCCTCTACGTCGCGCCCGAACGCGCGAGCCAGCCGGCCTTCCGCGACCTGCTGTCGTCGGCCCCGCTCGCGCTGTTCGCCATCGACGAGGCACACTGCGTGTCGGAATGGGGGCACGATTTCCGGCCCGACTACCGCCAGCTGCGCCCGCTGATGGACGCGTTCCCGCATGTCCCCCGGCTGGCGCTGACGGCGACGGCGGACGCGCATACGCGGGCCGACATCCACGCCCAGCTCGGCATCCCGGAAGAAGGGCTGATCGTCGCCGGCTTCGACCGGCCCAACATCCGCTATGCCATCCGCCACCGCGACACCATCGTCCGCCAGGTCGCGGCGCTGATGGACGAGATGCCGGGCCCGGGGATCGTATACGCCCCGACGCGGGCCAAGGTCGAGCGGCTGGCCGAACAGATCGCCGCCGCCACGGGGCGGCAGGTGCGCCCCTACCACGCCGGGCTCGACCCCGACGTGCGCGCCGGCAACCAAGCTGCCTTCGTCGAGAGCGAGGACATGGTGATCGTCGCCACGATCGCGTTCGGCATGGGTATCGACAAACCCGACGTGCGTTTCGTCGCGCATGCCGGCGTGCCGAAATCGATCGAGGCCTACTACCAGGAAACCGGCCGCGCCGGGCGAGATGGCGACCCGGCGCAGGCGGTAATGCTGTGGGGCGCGAGCGATTTTGCCACCGCGCGGCAACGGCTGGCCGAAGTGCCGGAAGATCGCCGTCCGTCCGAACGCGCACGGCTCGATGCACTGGCAGGGCTGGTGGAAACCGCCGGCTGCCGGCGTGCGGTGTTGCTGCGCCATTTCGGTGAGCATCCGCCTGAAAGCTGCGGCAACTGCGACAACTGCCTCGACGCGCCGGGCGTGACCGATGCGACCGAACTGGCGCAAAAGCTGCTCAGTGCCGCCTATCGGACCGGGCAGAGCTTCGGTTTCGGGCATTTGCAGAAAGTGCTCACCGGATCGCCCGACGAGCGGGTTGTCCAGCGCGGGCATGACACACTGAGCGTCTTCGGCATCGTGGGGGGCGAGGAGGCGCGCCTGCTCCAGCCGCTGGCGCGTGCGTTGCAGGCGCGCGGTGCGCTCGTGGCGACCGAACACGGCGGTTTGCAACTGGGCGGCGATGCGAAGGCCATCCTGAAGGGCGAACGGAGCGTCGAGATCGTCGTGCCGCCCGCGCGGGAGCGTTCGCGCCGGCGCGGGCGTGGCGGGGCCGAGGCGAATCCGGTCGGCGACCCGCTGTTCGAAGCTCTGCGCGCGCTTCGCCGCGACCTGGCGAAGGCGGCTGGCCTTCCGCCCTACGTGATCTTCCACGATGCCACCTTGCGCGAAATGGCTGCGCTGCGTCCCGCGACCCGGTCGGCGCTCGGCGAAGTGCAGGGTGTGGGGGCGAAGAAACTCGAAGCGTACGGCGATGCGTTCGTGGAGGTGATCCGGGCTTTCGCCGATTCGACTTGACCGGCGGGCCGGTCGATATAAATATGATATCATAAACATATCGGAGGAGTGATTCGTCATGTCGGTGGAACTCAAGGGGATGGTGACCAGCCGCGAACGGCCGGCGGCTACGTTCAACGGCTATGTCATGCTGCTGGCGCTGGTCGTTACGGCGGCGCTGGCGTTCTGGTTCGTGTCGGGCGGCTTTCCGCCATCGGGCGCGAGCAAGGGCGAAAAGCTCGCGTTTGTCGGCCTGCTGCTGGCCGCGTTCATCGTGCCGCTGCTGATCGCGGCGGGTTTCTACATGATCCAGCCGAATCAGGCAGCGGTGATCACGCTGTTCGGCGCGTACCGGGGCACCGACCGCACCGAGGGGCTGCGCTGGGTCTGGCCGTGGATGATGCGCAAGAAAATCTCGGCCCGCGCGCACAACGTCCATTCCGACCGGGTCAAGATCAACGACCTCAAGGGCAACCCGATCGACATCGCGTGCAACGTGGTCTGGCGGGTGCAGGATACCGCGCAGGCGGCGTTCGACGTCGACGACTACAAGCAGTTCGTCGAAATCCAGATCGAGGCGGGTCTGCGCACCGTCGGCGCGCGGCACCCCTACGACGACCTGGAAGAAGAAGAGACCACGCTGCGCGGCAGCCCCGATGTGGTGAACGGCGAACTCCAGGCCGAACTCAACGACCGGCTGAAGGTGGCGGGCATCGTGGTCGACGAAGCCGGCCTCACCCACCTCGCCTATGCCAGCGAGATCGCCGGAGCGATGCTGCGGCGCCAGCAGGCCGAAGCGGTGATCGCCGCGCGGGCGAAGCTGGTCATGGGCGCCGTGAGCATGGTCGAGATGGCGCTGACCAAGCTTTCCGCGGACGGCATCGTGGAACTGGACGACGAGCGCAAGGCGACGATGGTGTCGAACCTCATGGTCGTCCTGTGCGGCGAGCGCGAGGCGCAGCCGGTGGTCAACGCCGGGACGCTGTACCAGTAAGCGGGCATGAGCGACGCTCCGCAAAAGAAGGCCTTCGCCCTGCGGCTCGACCCGGCGGTCCACGCCGCGGTCGAGCGGCTGGCCGCGGCCGAACTGAGGAGCGCCAACGCCCAGATCGAGATGCTCCTGCGCGAAGCGCTCGACGCGCGCGGGATCGAGACCAAGGCGAGCAGCCGGCCGAAGCGCGGTCGGCCACCCAAGGAGGCCTGAGATGAAGACCCTGATTGCCGCCGCCGCTCTCGCGGCCCTTGCCGTCCCCGTCGCCGCGGAAGAAATCACCGCATCCGGCCCGGAAGGGCAGCTCGCCGGAACGCTCGTCACCCCGGCGGACGGCAAGCCGGTCGTGCTGATCGTGCCCGGTTCCGGCCCGACCGACCGCGACGGCAACAACCCGATGGGGGTCAAGGCGGCATCCTATCGCCTGCTCGCCGAAGCGCTGGGCGCGCGCGGCATCGGGTCGGTGCGTATCGACAAGCGCGGAATGTTCGGCAGCAAGGCGGCCATCGCCGATGCCAATGCGGTGACCATTGCGGACTACGTGACCGACATTGGCGCATGGGTGCAGCGCACTCGCCAGGCGACCGGGCGCGATTGCGTCTGGCTGGCCGGACACAGCGAGGGCGGGCTCGTCGCGCTCGCCGCAGCGGGCAAGGTGCCGGACCTGTGCGGCGTCATCGTGCTAGCCGGGCCGGGCATGACGATGGCCGAAATCCTGCGGGCGCAGTTCAAGGGCAACCCGGCGAACGCTCCGGTCCTTCCCGATGCGCTGCATGCGATCGATATGCTGGAGAAGGGCGAGCGCGTTGATGTCGCGGGCTTCCACCCCGCGCTGGCGAGCGTCTTCAATCCTGCCGTGCAAGGCTACATCGTCGACCTCATGACATACGATCCCGTCGCCCTCGCGGCGGCGACGGCGGGACCCCTTCTGATCGTCCAGGGCGGAAAGGATTTCCAGGTGCCGCCCGCCAACGGCGCCGCACTCCATGCGGCGCGCCCCTCCGCCGACTACATCGTCGTTCCGTCGATGAACCACGTCCTCAAGGACGTCGAGGGCGACGATGCCCAAAGTAACCTCGCCACGTACGCGAACCCCGCTCTCCCGGTCTCGAGCGAGCTGGTGGACGCCGTGGCCGGTTTCGTGACCGCCCCGCGCGCGAACGAGACATCGTGATGCGCGAGGAGGACAAGCCCTTCGTCACGACCCGGAACGGGCTTAGTTTCAACATAATGCCGCGCGGCCGGGCGGGATGGGCCTATATCGCGCTATGGACGCTGCCCGCGATCGCTCTCGCCATCGGATTCGACTGGGTGATGGACGGCGGGGACAGGGGCGGCGTCGATCCGCTCTATGCGACGGTCGTTTTCGTCATCTTGATGGCGATATGGGCCGTATCGATGGCGCGCTGGATGTACGTGCGCAGCGAAGTGGTCGATGTGCGCAAGCTGCTGGCCGAGAAGAAGGCGAACAAGCGCGGCGAGAGTTGATGGGCCGTTAACCATTGCCGCCTATCCCGGGAGCAATGGATAGCCTCGCCCGCAACCTGCCCGCCCGCCCGCCCTACGGTCTCGTCGTCGCGCTCGCCGCAATCGCGGTCATGGCGATCCCGGCCGCGGCCCTGATGGCGCAGACGTCTGCGACGCCCTTCGCGATTGCCGAGAGCGGGCGGAGTTTCGCGACGTTGCAGCAGGCGGTGGACGTGATCGGCGAAGGGCGAGGGACCGTTACGATCGCGCCAGGCACCTACCGCCAATGCGCCGTCCAGCGCGGCGGCGACGTGACCTACCTCGCCGCCGAGCCCGGAACGGTCACGTTCGACCGGACGGCTTGCGAAGGCAAGGCCGCGCTCGTGCTCGGAGGACGCAGCGCGCGCGTGGCGGGCGTCGTCTTTCGCGGCATGGCCGTCCCCGACGGCAACGGTGCTGGCATCCGGCTCGAAGGCGGCGACCTCACAATCGCACAGACATGGTTCCTCGACAGCCAGCAGGGCATTCTCACCGGCGACAACCCAAACGGCACGATCGTGATCGACAAGACCACGTTCTCAGGCCTCGGCACGTGCGAGAATTCGGCCGGCTGCGCGCATTCGATCTACATCGGCGACTACGGCCGCCTGCGCGTGACCCGCAGCCGGTTCGAACGCGGCACCGGGGGGCATTACCTGAAGTCGCGCGCGGCCATAGCGGAGATCGCCAGCAACAGCTTCGACGATTCGAACGGGCGCGCGACCAACTACATGATCGACCTGCCGGCCGGGTCGCGCGGTCAGATCACCAACAACTGGTTCGTGCAAGGGGCCGACAAGGAGAACTACTCCGCCTTCATCGCGGTGGGCGCGGAGACCATCACGCATCCGTCCGGCGGACTGGTCGTCGCCGGCAACGATGCGCGCTTCGCGCCGGGCGTGCGCCGGTCGAGCGCGTTCGTCGCCGACTGGACGGGTGAGAAGCTGGCGCTCGGGCCGAACACGCTGGGAACCGGCATCGCGCCGTTCGAGACGCGCTAGCCGCGGAACCAGCGCGCTCCGCCGCCGGTTGACCGCTCGAGGAGCAGTGCAATGGCAGGCGGATGGACCCGCGACGGCGCGGTACAGGATCAGATTGATGACACCGTGAACGACGCGGTCGCCGCTGCCCGCGCCCGCACGCCGAAGGGCGAGAGTGCGGAATATTGCGACGACTGCGGCGAACCCGTTCCGGAGCGCCGGCGCGCCGCACTTCCGGGGGTCCGCACATGCGTGGCGTGCCAGTCGGATCGCGACGGCGCAGTCCGCCATTCGATGATCAACCGCCGCGGCAGCAAGGACAGCCAGCTGCGTTGACCTTCGCCGGTTCCCAGCCCAACGCGCTCACATGAGCAAGCTCTTCATCCGCGCCCAGCATCTCGTTCCGCAGCACGCTCTGTCGAAACTAGCGGGACGGTTCGCCGACAGCCGCAACCCGCTGGTCCGCGATACCCTGATCCGCCGGTTCGCCGCGGCCTACGATGTGGACATGGCCGAGGCCGAGCGCCCGCTGGTCGCCTACGAAACCTTCAACGACTTCTTCACCCGCGCGCTCAGGCCCGGCGCACGCCCGCTGGTCGATGCGCAGCGCTTCGTGCTGAGCCCCGCCGATGGCGCGGTAAGCCAGATCGGCCCGATCGCCGGCGGCCGGATCGTACAGGCCAAGGCGCGCGACTATACGGTCGCCGAGCTTTTGGGCGGGGATACGGAGGATGCGTCCCGGTTCGAGGGCGGGCGCTTCGCGACGATCTACCTCTCGCCGAAGGACTACCACCGCGTCCACATGCCCGCCGCCGGCACGCTGAAACGGACGGTCTACGTGCCGGGCGACCTGTTCTCGGTGAACGGCGTCACGGCCGAAGGTGTCGACCGCCTGTTCGCCCGCAACGAACGTCTCGCCTGCCGGTTCGAAGGCGATCTCGGCAGCTTCGCCAGCGTGATGGTGGGCGCGATGATCGTCGCCGGGATCGCCACGGTCTGGGGCGGCCGGGTCCAGCCGCACGGGCGCGAGGTCGTCGGAGCCGAAATCCCGGAAGGCCGTGATTTCGCGGCGGGCGACGAGATGGGCCGCTTCTACCTCGGGTCCACGGTCGTGTTGCTGTTCGAGCCCGGCCGGATCGAGTGGCTGGACGACCTCGGCCCCGGCAGCACGGTGCGCATGGGGCAGGCGATCGGCATGCGCCTCTAGGGCAGGAGGTGGCCCGCGCGGTCGCGCTTGGTCGCGAGGTAGCGGGTGTTGTGCGGGTTGCCTTCGAGGCTGTGCGGCACGCGCTCGATCACTCGGACCCCGGCATCCTCCAGCGCGACGACTTTTTCGAGATTGTTGGTCATCAGCCGCACTCTGCGCGCGCCGAGCAGTTCGAGCATCCGCGCGGCGACGGGAAAATCGCGGGCCTCGTCGGGCAGCCCGAGCCGGCGGTTGGCGTCGATCGTGTCGAGCCCGAGATCCTGTAGCCGGTAGGCACGCAGCTTGTTGACGAGGCCGATCCCCCGGCCTTCCTGCCGCAGGTAGAGCACGACGCCCCAGCCGCCGCTGCGCGCCTCTTCGGCAACAGCATACAGCGCCGCGTCGAGTTGCGGTCCGCAATCGCACTTGAGACTGCCGAGCACGTCGCCGGTCAGGCATTCGGAATGAAGCCGCACGAGAGGGGGGCGGTCGGTCGCCGGCTGCCCGAACACCAGCGCGACGTGTTCGCGCAGGTCGTCGGGCGCGCGGAAGGCGACGATCTCGCAGTCCTCGCTCGCCGATACCGGCAGCCGCGCCCGTGCCGCGATGCCGAGACGCGCCGGATCGGCGAACGCCGCAAGGTCCGCAGGCGTGAACGGCACTGCCTCGCCCGCACTCGACGGATCGATGAGGAAAGCGGGAAGGATGCCGGCGATGCGGGCGAGTTCCAGCGCGGCGACCGCGCCGGCATGCCAGTCGACCGGTTCGGCCTTGAACGGCCCCTTCAGCGGACTGGCGAGGTCGAGCGCGGGGTCGGCGACCGCGCGCGCCGCGGCCAGGTCGAACGGTTCGGCCGCCCGCATCAGCACCGGTGCTTCCGGCACGGCCGCCGCACGCTGGTTGGCGAGTTTCAGCGTCTCCGCCCGGGCGGCGCCGATGAGCATGTGGCGGGACCGAGCCGCGTCCGCGAAGGCGGTTTCGGCGGGAAGCAAGACCGGTCCGCCGTCCAGCGCGATCGGCCAGCCGTGGCGCAGCGCGTCGACCGCCTGCGCGGCGCGGCGGGCGGGGGAGGGGGTCAGAGGTCGAACTCCGTCACCAGCGGCACGTGGTCGCTCGGCTGCTCCCAACGCCGCGTCTCTTCGACGATCCGGTGCGCGGTGGCGGCGGCTTTGAGGTCGGGGCTGGCCCACATGTGATCGAGGCGGCGGCCCTGGTCCTTCTGCCGCCAGAAGCTGCGATAGGACCACCACGAATAGTTCCGCTCAGGCGCGGGGATGAACTGCCGCCCCAGATCGACCCAGCCGTGCGCATCGGTCAGGCGGCCGAGCGCCTCGACCTCGATCGGCGTATGGCTGACGACCTTCAGCAGGGCCTTGTGATCGTAGACGTCGCAGTCGAGCGGGGCGACGTTGAAGTCGCCGACCAGCAAGGTCGGCCGGTCGAGCGCGTCAGCCCAGCGCGTCATGCGTTCGAGGAAGTCGAGCTTCTGCCCGAACTTGGCGTTGACGGCGCGGTCGGGCACATCGCCGCCTGCGGGTATGTACACGTTCTCGACGACTAGCCCCGATCCATCGAGCTCGATCCCCACGTGCCGCGCCTCGCCGTTGTCCTGCCAGTCGTGGCGATGGAGTTCGCGGAACGGCAGGCGGCTAACGGTGGCGACGCCGTGATAACCCTTCTGCCCATGGACGGCCTGGTGGACGTATCCCATGTCGGCCAGCGCCTGCGCCGGAAACTGGCTCTCCTGGCACTTGATCTCCTGCAGGCACAGGACGTCGGGCGCCTGCTCGGCCAGCATCCGTTCTACCTGCGCGATACGCAGGCGGACCGAATTGATGTTCCAGGTGGCGACGGAGATCATGGCCTGCGGATAGGCAGCGGCGCCCGCTGCCGCAACCGAGCAAACAAAAAACCCCCGCGCCGGGGGCATTGGCGCGAGGGTTCCGTTTGAGCGTTCGTCACGCTTTGTGCAGGCGGCCTCTTATGAGGTCAGGGCAACAGGGGGGAAACCCACCTCGAACCGTCCTGCGAGAGATGGTTTACGCCCGCTTCGATTGCCGGTGCATGAACGCCTGAAAGCATCCCGTCGCAACCGGCGAACGGCGGGCGGACGAGCCGTTCGTCAGCGTCGACCGGACGAACGGCGCGGGTCCTTGAAGGTGAACGCGCTGTCCGCGACCGCCACGCCGTAACGCTGGTTCGACAGGCGAACCGTGGTCCGCCCGTTCTGCGCGTCGAGCGCGACCCAGTTGGTGAGCTGCAGGCCGCCCGGCGCACTGGCGTTCTTGACGAAGATCATCGTGATCACGCCGTATTCCGGGTGCTTGGAATCGCGCACCTCGACACTGACGACGTTGTCGCTGCCCGACGGGATCAGCTTGCCGTATTTCTTCACGTCGCGGCTGGGATCGAGCAGGGCGCCCAGCGGCGAGTTGCCGATCGGCCAGCGCTGGACCTGGTTCACCTCGTAGTCGACGAGATAGAGCGACTTGCCGTTCGAGACGACGAGCATGTTGGCGCCCTTGCCGTACTCGAAGCGGATCTTGCCGGGGCGCTTCAGCGTCAGAACGCCGCTCAGGGTCTGGCCCTTCCGGTCGGTCTGCGTGAAGTCGGCCTTCATCGTGGAGATGCCGCGCAGCGCGGTGACCGCTGCATCGAGATCGCCGGCCGCGGCGGTCGCCGGGGCAGCAGGCAGGGTCAACAGCGCCGCAGGGGCGCCAACGGCCAGCGCGCCGGCAATCGCGGCGCGCAGGGTGATCTTGGGGAGATTTTTCAACTTAGCCATGCTCCGGGTTCTGGGTGCGGAGCGTTGAACCACCTGTGAACCTGTCCGGTTCCGGCGGTTCAGGAAGATCACTTGATCTTGGCTTCCTTGAATTCGACGTGCTTCTTGGCAACCGGGTCGTACTTGCGGAAGGTGAACTTCTCGGTGTGGTTGCGCGGGTTCTTCTTCGTCACGTAGAAGAAACCGGTGTCGGCGGTCGAGACCAGCCGGATCTTGACGGTTGCGGGCTTCGCCATGGCAAGTTCCTGATTCGTTGAAAGGCCACAGCTGGCCCGAAAAACATCAAGGGCGGCGCACGCGCACCGCCCGTCGGGGCGGGCCATTGATCGAATCGGGGTGGAAAGTCAAGCCGCGCGGGTCCTGCTCACCACTCCACCTTGCCACGATTGGCCTTTACCGCGCCGCGGGTTTTCTTGGCCTTGATGCGCGCTTCCTTGCCGATCCGGTTGAGGCGGGTCTTGGCGCGCTTCGCAGGGGCATCGAACGCACCGCGCAGCAGCGCCTCCAGCCGCTCGCGCGCATCGGCGCGGTTGGCCTCTTGCGTCCGGAACCGGCGTGCGGTCAGCACGATCTCGCCGCCCGCGGTCATGCGGCTGCCGGCCGCGGTCTTCAGCCGTGCGAAGACCTGGGGCTGCAGGCGCAGCGCGAACACGTCGAGCCGCAGCTGGACCGCGGTCGCCACCTTGTTGACGTTCTGCCCGCCGGGGCCCGAAGCGGCGATGAAACTTTCGCCGGCGATCGACATGGCGCGGGCGACCGTTTCGTCCGCTTCATTCATGCGCGAAGCCCATCGCCGCAAAATCGGCGGGCAGCGGAGCATGGGCAACGATCGGCGGCTTACCCTCGCGCGGAACCTCCAGGCCGATCGCGTGAAGCATGGTGCGCGGGCCCGTGCGCTTGCTGCCATAGACGGGGTCGCCGGCCAGCGCCGCCCCGAATGCGCTCGCGGCATGAACGCGGATTTGGTGGGTGCGTCCGGTTTCGGGCCGGAACTCGACGAGGGTCAAGCCGCCGTGCGCCGCCAGCTTGCGCCAGTGGGTGACCGCCGGCTTGCCTTTCCTGGCCGGGATCATGCGCCAGCCCTTCTCCGCCGAGCTGATCTTGCTGAGCGAGAGTTCGATCGTTCCTTCGTCTTCTGAGACATCCCCGGCGACCAGGCCGATGTAGCGCTTGGCGACGACGCGTTCCTCGAATGCGCGGTTGAACCGGACGAGCGCTTTCGGATTGCGCGCAAGCAGCAGGCAGCCGCTGGTGTCGGTGTCGAGCCTGTGAACCGCGACCGGATCGCGCTGAAAACCCAGTCGCAGTTCGGCGAGATTATCCTCGAGCGAGCGCCCGCCCGCGCGCGGCCGCTCGATCGGCAGGCCCGCGGGCTTGTCGACGACCAGCGCCTCGCCGTCCTCGAACAGGATCGGGATCACGGTAGCAGCCTTGCCGGTACGAGGCCGCGCACGGCGTTGCCGAGCAGGAAGCCCCCTTCGAGGTCGTCCAGCGTCAGGTCGGTCTCGCGGGCCTTGCCGCCGTCGATCAGCGAGCGCCGCAGCACGCCCGGCAGGAGACCGAGGGAGGCCGGCGGGGTAAGCAAAACGCCGTCCCTCTCGACAAAGAGGTTTGCAGTCATGCCTTCGGTGACGCGCCCGTCGTCACGAACGAACAGCGCGGTATCGGCCCCTGTTTCGCGCGCGGCGTCGCTTCCTGCGTCGTAGAACCAGCGGTCGGACGTCTTGTGCGCAAGGCGCAGGTCGCCGGTATCGACGGGTATCGGCAGGGCGATGGCGGTCATGGCCGCTGGTATCTCGCCCAGAGGTTGCGCTTCCAGCGCGGTCACCCCGCTGCGCGCAAGGAACAGGCGAACCTTGGCGGGATCCTCCAGATCGAAGCACAGCGCCTGGATGCGGTTGCGCGCGGCATGACGGTCGAAGGCGAAACCGAGCGCCGCTGCACTCGCCTTCATGCGTTCGAGATGGAATTCGAGAAGCTCGATGCCTGTCTCGGGATCGAACTTCATCGCCTCGATCAGGTCGAACCCGGCGGCCGAGCGCCCGGCGAACCCCGCCTTGACGTTGGCCTCGCGCCATTCGGCGGCGGGTTCGCTGTCGGCCACGATCGCGCCGCCGACGCCGAGCATGGCGGACCCGTGCGCGTTCTCGATCTCGGTCAAGCGCAAGGTGCGGATGGCGACGTTGAAGGCCGCGTCGCCGCTGGGTTCGATCCGGCCGATCGCCCCGCAATAGGGCCCTCGCGCATCGCGCTCTACCGCGTCGATCAGCTGCATCGCGCGGATCTTGGGCGCGCCGGTGATCGATCCGCACGGGAACAGCGCCCGAACGAGGTCCATCGCGCCTTTCCCAGCGGCAAGGCGGGCGCGGACCGTCGTCGTCATGGTGTGGAGCGTGGGATAGGTCTCGACCGCGAACGGCGCCTCGACCCGCACGCTGCCCGGCTCGGCAACGCGCGACAGGTCGTTGCGCATGAGGTCGACGATCATCAGGTTCTCGGCCTTGTCCTTGGCGGACCCGGCGAGTTCCTCGGCATGGGCGGTATCCTGCGCCGCATCGCCGCCGCGAGGACGAGTGCCCTTCATCGGCTTCGCTTTGGCGTCTGGTCCCTTCAGGCTCACGAACAGTTCGGGCGACAGGCTGAGCAGCCAGTGCTGTCCGTCGAAGACCACCCCGCCGTAGCCGCTCTTCGCGTCGTTCCGCAGGGCCGCATAGAGCGCCAGCGGATCGCCCCGGTAGCTGCCCGCAAGGGGGAAGGTCAGGTTCGCCTGGTAGATGTCGCCCGCCCGGATCGCATCCTGCAGCGCGGCGAATGCTTCGGCGTACGCTCCCGGAGACACTTGCGGCACGAGCGGGCCGAGGCTGGCGGCGCCGCCCGCGCGTTCGGCTAGCCAACCGGCCACCTCGTCTGCCGCGATGGTGCGCGGATCGTCGAACAGGCCCAGCCATACGAGCGGTCCCGCCGCGCCGGTTCGCGCGTCGGCGCGTTCCGCCAGCCTGGGTTCGAGAGCGAGGCCCGCCTCGTAAGCGAGGAAGCCCGCCAGCGTACCGCCTTCGCGGCGGGCGGCATCGGCGGCGCCGAGCACCGCTGCCACGTCGGCGGCGCGGTGGGCAACGAAGGTCTGGCGGGGATTCTCGAACAGGTGTGCGTCCGCCGCGCCGCCGCCGCGCGCGTCGTCGAGCAGTACGAGAGGGGCGCGCCCGGCCATGCGAACCGCCTTAGCGCCTCGCGCTTCGCTGTCGAGGGCGCTTGACCGCCTGCGGCGCCCTGCCCACTAGATGCGGGGAGCGACGCAGCGGGAGTATGCGACACGTGGGCCAGATTTTCATCGGCCTCGCCGAGAGCGGCGAGAAGCAGTACCTCGAACTCGGCCGCGCCAATCGCCACGGCCTCGTCGCGGGGGCGACCGGCACCGGCAAGACGGTGACGTTGCAGGGGCTCGCGGAAAGCTTCTCCGCCGCGGGCGTGCCGGTGTTCCTCGCCGACGTGAAGGGCGACCTCAGCGGCATCGCGATGCCCGGCTCCCCCTCGTTCAAGCACGCCGCCGCGCTCGAACAGCGTGCGGTCGAGCTCGGGATGGACGACTACGGCTATAGCGACAATCCGACGGTGTTCTGGGACCTGTTCGGCGAACAGGGGCATCCCGTTCGCACGACGATTTCGGAAATGGGGCCGCTGCTCCTGGCCCGCCTGCTGGAACTGAACGAGACGCAGGAAGGCGTCCTCAACGTCGTCTTCCGTTTCGCCGACGAACAGGGACTGTTGCTGCTCGATCTCGGCGACCTGCAGGCGATGCTGGCCTACACCGCCGAACACGCGAAGGAACTGACCGCGAAGTACGGCAACGTCTCGCGCCAGACGATCGGAGTGATCCAACGCCAGCTCCTCAGTTTCGAGGCGCAAGGGGCGGACATGTTCTTCGGCGAACCCGCGTTGGAAATAGCCGATTTCATCCGGGTCGACGAGAAGGGGCGCGGAATGATCAACGTGCTCGCCGCCGAAAAGCTGATGCGCAGTCCCAAGCTCTACGCCACGTTCCTGCTCTGGCTGCTCGCCGAATTGTTCGAGGTGCTGCCCGAGGTAGGCGACCCCGACAAGCCGAAGCTCGTGTTCTTCTTCGACGAGGCGCATCTCCTGTTCGACGAGGCTCCCGATGCCCTGATGGACAAGGTCGAACAGGTCGTCCGCCTGATCCGTTCGAAGGGGGTGGGCGTCTACTTCGTCACGCAGAACCCGATCGACATTCCCGAGAAGGTCGCCGGGCAACTCGGCAACCGGGTGCAGCATGCCCTGCGCGCCTTCACCGCGCGCGATCAGAAGGCGATCCGGGCTGCGGCGGAGACCTTCCGCCTGAACCCCGGTCTCGACATCGAGCAGACCATCACCGAACTGAAGACGGGCGAGGCGCTCGTGTCCACGCTGATGGAGGACGGCGCGCCGTCGGTCGTCCAGCGCACGAAGATCAAGCCGCCGCGCAGCCGGCTCGGCCCGATCGACGCCAAGGAGCGCGCGATCATCCAGTCGGTTAGCCCGTGGGATGGCAAGTACGACACCGCGGTCGACCGCGAGAGCGCCGAGGAAGTCATCGCGCAGAAGGCTGCCGATGCGGCGGCCACTGCCGAAGAGGTCGAGGAGACCAGCCGCGCGGAAGTCGGCAAGCGCGAACGCAAGCATACCTCGATCTGGGGCAAGGCGGCGAAGCGCGCGACCGGGGCCGCGCTGGGTTCGGGCGCGTCGATCGCGGCGGGCGCGATCCTCGGCAAGAAATCGCGCGCCAGCCCGATGAAGACCGCCGCCAGCAGCGCCGCCGGCTCCATCGCGACCGATCTGGCCGGACCTTACGTGGGGCGCTTCGTGCGCAACCTCATCGGCGGGCTGATGCGCTAGGGCGTTCCCCCCGTCGCCACCACCTGCCGTGCTCTCCGCGCTTACTCGGCGGTCAGCCAGGCCTTCACTTCCGAGATCGTCCGCGGGCGGGTGATCGCACCGGCTAGCAACGCGACGCTCGCGAGAAGAAGTCCGCTGCGCATCATGTCGATCATCCCCCAACATGACCGGTCGGATCGCGAGGGCGCGATCCGCACGGTTGCTGCCGCACGCGCAGCGAGATAGGCTGATGGGACCATGGCGGAATTTTCGGAAGCGCTGAACGACAGGCACGTCGCCATGATCGAGGCGCAGCCGGTGTTCTTCGTCGCCACCGCCGCGGCCGATGCGCGGATCAATCTCAGCCCCAAGGGCCTCACCGATTCGCTGAAGGTCCTGTCGCCTACGCGTGTCGCCTATCTCGACCTCGCCGGATCGGGGAACGAAACCAACGCCCACCTGCTGGCGGACGGCCGGATCACGCTGATGGTCTGCAATTTCGAACAGCCGGCGCTGATCCTGCGGATTTACGGACGCGGGCGGCCGGTCCTGCCGATGGATCCGGATTGGGAGGGGCTGGCCGCGCATTTCACCTTGCTGCCCGGTACGCGCCAAATCTTCGACATCGCGGTCGAGAGCGTGCAGACCAGCTGCGGCTGGGGGGTGCCCCTGATGGAGTACGAAAAGGACCGCGCAACGCTGGTCAAGGCGCACGCGCAGGCGAACCCTGCGCAGTGGGAGGCGCTGGCGGCCACGCAAATAGCCAGCATCGACGGCTTGCCCGTGCGGGCGACCGATCGGTACATCTCCGGCGAACTTCCCGGGACCGCAGAGCGCTGACGGGCGTTCGGACCCGTACGTGCAGCTTACTTTCGCCAGCTACAACATCCACAAGGCCGTCGGCACCGACGGCAAGCGCGACCCCATGCGCATCCTCGCGGTCCTCCACGAGCTCGATGCCGATGTCGTCGCGTTGCAGGAATGCGACCGGCGCTTCGGCACACGCGCGAGCGTGATCGAGCGCGCCATGCTCGACGACAGCCCGTGGCGCGCGATGGCGGTGGCACGCCGGCCGTCGAGCATGGGGTGGCACGGCAATGCGCTGCTGGTGCGGCGCGGATTCGAGCATATCGAGGCGCATCCGGTCACGATCCCCACGCTGGAGCCGCGCGGCGCGGTGCGGGGCGATTTCTCGGTCGAAGGGAAACGGGTCCGCGCACTTGGGATGCATCTCGACCTGTCCGGACTTCGCCGCCGCGACCAGGTCCGCGCGATCCTGCGCCACGTCGATGATTGCGAACACGGCTGCCCGTCGGTTCTGCTCGGCGACTTCAACCAGTGGGGCGTGGGCACCGGCGCGATGCGCGAATTCGCCGCGGGCGGCTGGCAGTCGCTCGCGCCGGGCCGCAGTTTCCCCAGCCGGCAACCGGTGGCGCAGCTGGATCGCATCGTCGTCTCGCCAGAGTGGACGGTGCACGGCACCGGCGTTCACCACAGCGCGCTTGCCAACCAGGCTTCCGATCATCTGCCGGTCTGGGCGAAGCTCGAACTGCCCTGAATTGCGGCACATGCCCTGAAATTGGGCATCCGTATACGTGGTCAGCGCCCCGCGAGCGGGCTGCAATCCTTCAAGCCACTGAAATCGAACCACCGTCTCAGTCTGGCACGCGACTTGCTGCGTCTGCGAACGATACCGGTGGAACTCGGTGGGCAAACCTGGGGGGTTCGATGAAATTCATCATCGCCGTGATCAAACCGTTCAAACTCGACGAAGTGCGCGAGGCGTTGTCGGGCATCGGAATAGCCGGCATGACCGTGACCGAGGTCAAGGGATTCGGCCGCCAGAAGGGCCAGACCGAGATCTACCGCGGGGCTGAATACTCCACCAACATGCTGCCGAAGGTGAAGCTGGAGATCGCGGCGTCCGACGCCGTGGCGCCGCAGGTGGTCGAAACCATCCAGTCGGTCGCCCGGACAGAAGCGATCGGCGACGGCAAGATTTTCGTGCTCGACCTCGCTTCGGCGACCCGCATCCGCACCGGCGAGACCGGCGACACCGCGCTCTGATCTTCGAGGGGACAAGACAGATGATTCGCAAGACACTGACCGCCGCGCTCGTGACGGGGGGCTCGTTGCTCGCCGCGACCGCCGCTTTCGCGCAGGAGGCCGGGGCAACCGCGACCACCGCAGCCACCGACGCCGGTTCGCCGATCGCCGCGGCCACGGTCGAGACGGCCACCGCCGCGGTGGCCAATCCCGGCAACAATGCCTGGATGATGACATCCACGCTGCTGGTCCTCCTCATGATCCTGCCCGGGCTCGCGCTGTTCTACGGCGGCCTGACCCGGTCGAAGAACATGCTCAGCACGATGACCCAGGTCGGTGCCGCCGCCTGTCTCGCGATGCTGATCTGGGTGATCTACGGCTACGGCCTCGCGTTCGGACCGGAAGGCAACCAGTTCATCAGCTGGGGCAAGTTCTTCCTCGCCGGGGTCACGCCCGACAGTACCGCCGCCACCTTTTCCGACGAGGTAATAAGCGAATACGTCTTCATCAGCTTCCAGATGACCTTTGCCGCGATCACTGCGGGGCTGGTCCTCGGCGCGACGGTGGAGCGATTGAAGTTCTCGGCCGCGATGCTGTTCACGGCGATCTGGCTGACGATTGTCTACTTTCCCATCGCCCACATGGTCTGGGCGGGCGGCGGCCTGTTGTTCGACATGGGCGCGCTCGATTTCGCCGGCGGCACCGTGGTGCACATCAATGCCGGCGTCTCGGCGCTGGTGCTCGCGACCTTCCTCGGCAAGCGCAAGGGCTATCCCGCCGAACCGATGCCGCCGCACAGCCTCACGCTGACGCTGGTGGGCGCGGGCCTGCTGTGGGTGGGCTGGTTCGGCTTCAACGCCGGATCCGCGCTGGAGGCGGACGGCAGCGCGGGCCTCGCCATGATCAACACCTTCGTCGCCACGGCGGCGGGTGCGCTGGCCTGGATGCTGATGGAGCGCTTTGCCGGCCACAAAGGCTCGGCGCTGGGCTTTGCCTCGGGCCTCATCGCCGGCCTCGTCGCAGTGACGCCGGCAGCCGGCAACAGCGGACCGTTCGGTGCGATCGTGCTGGGCATCATCGCTTCGATCGTCGCCTACTTCGCGGTCGCCAAGATGAAGGCGAAGCTGGGCTACGACGATGCGCTCGACGTGTTCGGCATCCATGGCGTCGCGGGTATCGTCGGCGCGATCGGCACCGGCATCGTCTACCAGCCGGTGTTCGGCGGGCCGGGCGATGGCTCGACCGCGATGGGGGCGCAGGTCGTGACCCAGATCATCGCGGTGGCCGTCGCCGTCGTGTGGGCCGGCATCGGCACCGCCGTCACCGCCTTCGCCGTCAAGATGCTCACCGGCCTCCGGGTGTCTAACGAGGTCGAGTATGACGGCCTCGACATCGGCGAGCACGGAGAGCGCGCCTACAACTAGAAATTACCGAAATTGGCGGAGCCGGGGTCTCCTCTCCTATCCCCGGCTTCGCCAACCGATGTTCCTCCTGCGAACACCGACTCGAACGGACCGGAAGCCACCGCGCTTCCGGTCCCTTTTTCTTGTCAGCGCGTGATCAGCCAGGCGGCACCGGCAAGCGCGATGGCCCAAACCGCGACGACGACCACGGCGGCCGTGCGGGATGTGGGACGCTCGGCCAGCGCGGCAGCCTCGGCGCAGTAGGCCGCGACGAGCGGCGGGGGAATGAGCTTCAGGACGGCCCACACTCCGAGCGGGACGATCAGCAAGTCGTCGAGCAGCCCGAGCACCGGGATGAAATCCGGGATGAGGTCGACCGGGCTGAACGCATAGGCCGCGACCGCTCCCGCCAGCATCTTGGCAGCAAGCGGCGTGCGCGGATCGCGTGCGGCGACCCACAGTGTCAGCGCCTCGCGTTTCAGCGCCTTGGCCCGGTCCTTCAAGCTAAGCAGCCAGTGCGGCCTTCACGAATTCGGCGCAGCGCTCGCCAATCATGATGCTCGGGGCGTTGGTGTTGCCGCTCACGAGCCGCGGCATCACGCTGGCGTCGGCGATCCACAGGCCGTCGACGGCGCGGGCCTTGAGCGTGGGGTCGACCACGCTGTCCGCATCGCCGCCCATCCGGCAGGTGCCGACGGGGTGATAGACGGTGTCCGCCCGGCTGCGGATCAGATCGTCGAGCGCCCGGTCGTCGGACATGTGGACCGGATAGCGGTCGCGCGGCGCGTAATCGGACATCGGCGGCGATTCGACGATCCGATGCGACAGGCGCACTCCGGCCCGCAAAACTTCCATGTCGCGCTCGTCGGTGAGGAAGGCCGGATCGATCGCGGGGGCCGCCCGCGCGTCGCCGCTCGCCAGCCGCACGGTACCGCGGCTTTCCGGGCGCAGGACGCAGGCGTGCAGCGAGAACCCGTGCCCCTTCACCTTGGTGCGCCCGTGATCTTCCAGCATGGCGGGGACGAAGTGCCACTGCACGTCGGGCGCGGGCGCGTCCGGCATGACTTTCCAGAACCCGCCGGCCTCGGCGAACGGCGTGGTCATTACGCCCGTGCGGGTGCGTCGATGCTCGACGATGGCTTTCACCATGCGCCAGTTTCCGGCCATGCTGTCGCCGAAGAAGTCGTTGCTGGTCGTCTGCCAGCTCGAAACGTAATCCGGATGATCCTGCAGGTCGCTGCCGACCGCCGGCACGTCGGCCACGACATCGATGCCGTGATCCTTCAGGTGCGCGGCCGGGCCGATGCCGCTGAGCATCAGGGTCTGCGGGCTGCCGAAAGCGCCGCCCGACAGGACGACGCCGCCGCGCGCGCGCAAGGTCTCGCGGCCCCGGCCGCTCATGACCTGGACGCCGGTCACCCGGCCGTCCTCGATCACCAGTTTTTCCACCGTGGTGCTGGTGCGCAGCGCGAAGTTCGGCTTGCCGCGGGCAGGCTCGACATAGGCTCGACCGGCGGACCAGCGTTCGCCCTTGTACTGGGTGACCTGGTACAGGCCGAAGCCCTCCTGCTTTTCGCCGTTGAAGTCCTCGTTCACCGGGAGCTGCAGCGATGCGGCGGCCTCCACAAAGGCGCGGCTGCCGGGGTTGGTCCAGCGCTGGTCGCTGACGTGGAGCGGACCGTCCGCGCCGTGCCAAGCATCGCCGCCGCGTTCGTTGTCCTCGGCGCGTTTGAAATAGGGGAGGACATCGTCGTAGCCCCATCCATCGCAGCCCAGCGCGGCCCAGTTGTCGTAGTCCCAGCGGTTGCCGCGAATATAGATCATCGCGTTGATCGCGCTCGATCCGCCGAGGCCGCGCCCGCGCGGCTGGTAGCCGGTGCGTCCTTTCAGGCCGGCCTGCGGCACCGTTTCGAACCGGTAGTTGGAGGCGCCGGGAATGAACGGCATGAAGCCGGGGGTCTTGACCCTGACCGTGTCGTTGCTGCCGCCCGTTTCGATCAGGCAGACGGTGCGCGAGGGATCCTCCGCCAGGCGGCCCGCGACCGCGCTGCCCCCGCTGCCGCCGCCGATCACGATCACGTCGAATTCGTCCACGAACCTCTCCTTTTGAAAAGGAGGTTAGGCAGGCCCGCCCGTGTCCGCAATCGGGTTTTCTGTCGCAACCCGTTTGCGCCGCTCTTCCCAGCGGGCGCGGATGGTGCCGCTGGTCTCGCGGCTGCCGTCGTGGCTCCAGCCAGGCTCACGCACGAGGTAGCCCAGCTTGTGCCGCCACGGCGCCGAGCGCACGTCGCGCGCGATACCCACCCATTCGTGGAAGACCGACCAGACGAGGTTGAACGTGCCGAGCTGGCGCACGATGCCGTAGCGGATGCGCTCTTCCTCGGGGCGTTCCTCCTCGAACGTACCGAACAATCGGTCCCAGACGATGAACACGCCCGCGTAATTGCGGTCGAGGTAGCGCGGGTTGGTCGCGTGGTGGACCCGGTGGTGGCTCGGCGTGTTCATCACCGCCTCGAACCAGCGCGGCATCTTGCCGATCGCCTCGGTATGGATCCAGAACTGATAGATGAGGTTGAAACCGCCGCACACAGCGATCATCACCGGGTGGAACCCGAGGAGGACGAGCGGCAGCTTGAACGCGAAGCCGAGCGTCAGGAACCCGGTCCAGGTCTGCCGCAGCGCCGTGCTGAGGTTGTAATGTTGGCTGGAATGGTGGTTCACATGGCTCGCCCAGAACCAGCGGACCCGGTGCCCGAAGCGGTGGATCCAGTAGTACGCGAGATCGTCGAGCACGAAGCACAGGATCCACGCCCACCATGCCCAGCCGATGTCGAACAGCCGAAACTGCCACGTCCACAGGAACAGCGCGAGGAACAGGCCGCCTGTCAGCAGGCCGGCCACCGTGCTCCCCAGTCCGAACGCCAGGCTGGTGAGAGTATCGCGCGGCTCGTACGCCTCGCGCCGCATCTTGCGGGCCCATAGCATCTCGACCAGCACCAGCAGGACGAAGCCGGGCACGGCATAGTCGATGGGCGAGAAGTCAGGCATGACGGCCCTATACCGCGTTCAGCCGCTCGGCCCAAACCCCGGCATCGGTACCGAGGTCGAGAGCGACTTCGCCGAACCGCCGGTCGCCTGTATCGACGGTCAGAGTGCCGGCAGTCCTTTCGACGCGGGCAGGGCGGTCGAGCAGCCGCGAGGCGAAGTGGCTGCCGTGCCGGCGCAGCACGATGATCCGCCCTTCGCCGTCGCGAGCCAGCGCGGAGAGACCGTCCCGGCCGATCGCGATGTCGACCGGATCGAAGCCGTGCAGGGCTTCGTCGACGAGATCGCGAAGGTGCGCTTCGTCGCGGATGCGCGCATCGCCGCCGAGGCCGAGCTTCAGCGCGATCCAGGCCAGCGCGAAGATCGCGATCAGCGAGCCGCCGAACTGGACGAGCTTGCCGGTCACCGCTCTCCGGCGGCCAAGGCGTCCATCGCCGCGCGCACCGGGGTAAGGTCGTATCCCGCCTGCGCGGCCGCCCGCGCGAGGTCTTCGGGATCGGCGCCGCGCATGGCTTCGGCCAGCGCCCACAACAGGGTCGAGCGGGTGCCGGAGCGGCAGTAGGCGAGGACGGGGCCCTCCGCCCCCGCGAGCGCATCGGCCATCGCCTGCACTTGCGGCATGGAGAAACCCGCATGGGTGACGGGGATCGCGACGTAGCCGAGCCCGGCCCCGCGCGCCGCGGCTTCGATCGCGGCGCCGGTCAGCTGCCCCGGCTCCTCGTCGTCGGGCCGGTTGTTGACGATCAGCGCCACACCCATCGCCTGCGCCGTCGACACGTCCGCGACGGCAATCTGCGGACTTGCGAACACCGTCTCGGTGAGCTTGCGAAAATCGCTCATTCGGGGATGGCCTTCTTGCCCTCGCGGCGACGACGCTGGACGATGTTGAGGATTTCGACCCCGACCGAGAAGCCCATCGCGGCATAGATGTAGCCCTTGGGTACATGGAAGCCGAACCCATCGGCGATCAGCACGAGGCCGATCATCACGAGGAATGCCAGCGCCAGCATCACCAGCGTCGGATTGCGCTCGATGAACTTAGCCAAGGGATCGGCGGCGACCATCATGATGCCCACGGTGATGACCACCGCGGCGACCATGATCGGCACTTCGTCGGTCATGCCGACGGCCGTCAGGATCGAATCGACCGAGAACACGAGATCGATGGCGATGATCTGGGCGATGACGGCGCCGAAGGTCGCCTTCGCCGCCTCGGCCACGCCCGGGGTCTTGTCGAGCAGGTCGCCCGAGTGATCCTCGGGCTCCATCGAATGGTGGATTTCCTTGGTCGCCTTCCACAACAGGAACAGGCCGCCCGCCAGCAGGATCAGGTCGCGTCCGGAGAATGCGGTCTCGAAGCTGGGCTCGCCGTACAGAGTGGGGCTTCCCACTATGCCGAGGTCGAACAGCGGCTGGGTCAGCGTTACGAGCCAGCCGATCAGCATGAGGAGGCCGATCCGCATGATGAGCGCCAGCGAGAGGCCGATGCGCCGCGCCTTGGACTGCTGTTCGGGCGGCAGCTTGTTCGACAGGATCGCGATGAAGATGAGGTTGTCGATGCCGAGGACGACCTCGAGCGCGATGAGGGTCAGGAGGGCGAGCCAGGCGGCCGGATCCGACAGGAGGGCAACGATGTCCATGGACCGCGCAATGCCGCCGAAGCAGGCTGCTGACAAGAAGAACCGAAGCCGTTTGACGCCCGCATTTTCGGGCTTGACTTAAATCGTTCGCAACATGGGAGGTTCTGGGCTATGAACCCGGTATGACTCGGGGGAGCGGATGGCGGGGAAGCCGTCCGGCCCCTACCGGCGTGCCCCGCCCGCACGCCGCGCTTTGTTTTTGAGGGCGGCGTGCGGAACGAAGGTTCGAAGTAGAATATGGGTTACGACAGAGGGAAGCGTCGCGGCGGCAGGGACAAGCGCGACGGATTTGGTGAAGACAGCTTCGATCCGTTCGGCGGCGGCGGCGATCGCGGTGGCTTCGGCGGCGACCGCGGCGGTTTCGGCGGCGGTGATCGCGGCGGCTACGGTGGTGGCGGCGGCGGTTACGGCGGCGGCGGCGGTGGTGGCTACCGCGGCGGCGGTGGCGGCTTCGGCGGCGGCGGCGGCGGCGGTGGTTTCCGCAGCGGCGGCGGCGGTGGTGGTGGCGGCGGCTTCGGCGGCGGCAACCGGATGCCCCCGCAGGTCGTCGGCACCGGCAAGGGCACCGTCAAGTTCTTCAACAGCCAGAAAGGCTTCGGCTTCGTCGCCCAGGAAGGCGGCGGCGAGGATGTGTTCGTTCACATCTCCGCGGTCGAACGTGCGGGCCTCTCGGGCCTTGGCGAAGGGCAGGAACTGGAATTCAACCTCGTCGATCGCGGCGGCAAGATTTCCGCTCAGGATCTCCAGATCGTCGGCGACGTGGTGCCGGTATCGGAACGTGCCCCCCGCGAAGATCGCGGCGGCGACCGCGGCGATCGTGGCGGTTTCGGCGGCGCGGACCGTGGTCCGCCGCGGCGCGAACTGACCGGCGAAAAGGCGACCGGCACGGTGAAGTTCTTCAACGCGATGAAGGGCTTCGGCTTCCTCGTTCGCGACGACGGCCAGCCCGATGCATTCGTGCATATCAGCGCGGTCGAGCGGTCTGGTCTGTCGGCCCTCAACGAAGGCGAGCGCTACGAGTTCGACCTCGAGGTCGATCGACGAGGCAAGCATTCGGCAGTCAACCTCGTTCCGGTCAGCGAATGAGGTGAGCCCCCGCCCGGCCCGGCCGGGCATTGCGGGGCAGATCAGACCAGCCGTACAATCCAGCATGGCGGCTCCTTCGGGAGCCGCCATTTGCTTTTAACCTTCCCAGACTCCCGAGGTTTCCCATGTCGATCACCCCCCTGATGCCCGTCTATCCCCGGTGCGGCGTGCGCCCCGTGCGCGGCGAGAACTGCCATCTCATCGATGAGGACGGCACCCGCTACCTCGACTTCGCGAGCGGCATCGCGGTCAACCTGCTCGGCCATAGCCACCCCGGGCTGATCGGGGCGATCCAGAACCAGGCCGCCACGCTGATGCACGTCAGCAACCTCTACGGCAGCCCACAGGGCGAGCGACTGGCGCAGCGGCTGGTCGACCTGACATTTGCGGATACGGTGTTCTTCACCAATTCCGGCGCTGAAGCGGTCGAGTGCGCGATCAAGGCGGCGCGCGCCTATCACCAGCACGTGGGCGACGATCACAAGCACGAGCTGATCACGTTTCGGAACGCCTTCCACGGGCGGACGATGGCCACCATCAGCGCGTCCAACCAGGAAAAGATGCACAAGGGCTTCATGCCCTTGCTCGGCGGGTTCAAGTACGCCGAGTTCGACGACCTCGAGAGCGCGAAGGCAATGATGGGCCGGAACACCGCGGGCTTCCTGGTCGAACCGATCCAGGGCGAAGGCGGCATCCGCCCGGCATCGGACGGGTTCATGAAAGGCCTGCGCCAGCTTGCCGACGATAACGACCTGATGCTCGTTCTCGACGAAGTGCAGTGCGGTGTCGCGCGCACCGGCAAGATGTATGCATACGAGCACTACGGCATCGAGCCCGACATCATGGCCACCGCCAAGGGCATCGGCGGCGGCTTCCCGCTCGGGGCCTGTCTCGCGACGGAGAAGGGCGCGCGCGGCATGGTCGTGGGCAGTCACGGATCGACCTACGGCGGCAACCCGCTGGCGATGGCGGCGGGCGAGGCGGTGCTCGACGCGGTCGGCAACGACGCCTTCCTCGCCGAAGTCGCCGCCAAGGGCGAGCGGCTGCGTGCCCGGCTCGAACAGTTCATCGGCAACTATCCCGACCTGTTCGACTGCGTCCGTGGCAAGGGACTGATGCTCGGCATCCGGATGAAGACCGAAAGCCGTCCGTTCTATGTCCACCTTCGCGACAATCACCGCCTGTTGACCGTGGCCGCCGGCGACAACACCTTGCGCATCCTGCCGCCGCTGGTCGCGGGCGATGCCGAGTTCGACGAATTCTTCGACAAGCTGTCGGCCGGCGCGGCGGACTTCGAACAGGCGCAGGCCGCATGAGCGCACCGCGCCGGTTTCTCGATCTCGCCGATGCGGGGCCCGATGCGCTGAAGGCGATGCTGGCCGATGCCCGGCGCCGCAAGGCCGCGCGGTCCGGCTGGCCCAAGGGCAAGCCCGATACCGACGCCCCCCTAGCGGGACATGTGCTCGCGATGATCTTCGAAAAGAGCTCGACGCGCACCCGGGTGAGCTTCGACATCGCGATGCGGCAGCTCGGCGGGTCGGCGCTGATCCTCGATTCGGGTACGTCGCAACTCGGCAGGGGCGAAAGCATCGCCGATACGGCCCGGGTGCTGAGCCGCATGGTCGACGGCATCATGATCCGCACCGACGATCACGCCAAGGCCGAGGACCTGGCACGGCATGCCTGTGTGCCGGTGATCAACGGTCTCACCGACCGATCGCACCCCTGCCAGATCGTCGCCGACCTCCTCACTATCGAAGAGCAGGGCAAGTCGCTCGCCGGGCTGGAACTTGCCTGGCTGGGCGACGGCAACAACGTGCTGCATTCGATCCTCGAGGCGGCGGGGCTGCTGGGGTTCAACGTCCGGATCGGGGGGCCCGAAGGCTACGACCCCCATGACGAATTCGTCGAACTGGCGCGTAAGGGCGGCTCGACCGTGACCGTCACTCGTGACGCGGCGGAGGCGGCGTCCGGGGCCGACATCGTGGTGACCGATACCTGGGTCTCGATGGGGCAGGTCCACGCGCAAGACAAGCTGGCGGCGATGGCGCCTTACCAGGTGGATGCGAAGCTGATGGCGCTGGCGAAGCCCGATGCGCGTTTCCTCCACTGTCTTCCCGCGCATGTAGGGGAGGAAGTGACCGAGGACGTGTTCGAAAGCGACCGGTCGGTGGTGTTCGACGAGGCGGAAAACCGGATCCGCGCACAGAAGTCGATCCTGCTGTGGTGCTTCGGCCTGTTGTGACTTGAGCGACAGCGCCCATATCGGGCGGCGATGACCGACACACCCGAACAGGCGGAGACATTCGCCGGCCAGCTTCTCGCCTTTTCGATCCCTTCGCACCACGCGCGGGGGCGTGCCGTGCGGCTGGACCGCGTGCTCGACGAAATCCTTTCGGCCCACGCCTATCCACCGGCGATCACGCACCTTCTCGCCGAAGCGCTGGTGCTGACCGCGCTGCTGGGCGGTCTGCTGAAGGATGACGAAGGCCAGCTGACCATGCAGGCGCAGACCGAAGGCGGCGTGGTGCGGTTGCTCGTGTGCGACTGGCGGGCGGGGGAACTGCGCGGTTATGTCGATTTCGACCGCGAACGGCTGGCGGCATTGGGCGCCAATCCGTCGCTATTCGCGCTGTTCGGCAAGGGCTATCTCGCTGTGACGTTCGACCTGCCCCAGGGCGAGGGCGGCCGTTACCAAGGCATCGTGCCTCTGGAAGGCGAATCGCTCGCACAGGCGTGCGAAAGCTATTTCGAACAATCCGAACAGGTGCCGACCCTCATCCGTGTGGCGGTTCGCTCGGGAGGCGCGGGCACCGTCGCCGCGGGCATGCTGGTCCAGCATCTCGCCGAAAGCGAGGAGGGGCGGGAACGGCTCCATGTGCGCATGGACCATCCCGAATGGGAACACGTTGCGGTGTTGGCGGGCAGCGTCCGGCACGACGAACTTCTCGATCCCGACCTGTCGCTGGAGGGGGTCGTCTGGCGCCTCTTCCACGAGGAGGACGAGGTTCGTGTTCAGCCGGGTGCCACCGCCTCGCGCGGCTGTCGCTGTTCCGTCGAGCACTATGCGTCGGTCCTGTCTCGCTTTCCGGCCGAAGAGCGCGCGGCGATGCGCGACGACGAAGGAATAATCCTCGTCGATTGCGCGTTCTGCTCGCGCAAATTCCCGATCAGGGACGATTTCGAACCGGAAACCGGACGAGGAACCGATTAAAGGCGAAGCGATTTTGTGCTAGTCGTGCCGCCGGACATGGTCGCGGGAGAGCACGTTCGGAGTTCAAACGATGCTATCGAAGACCCGGACCGGGCTGCGCCTGATCGGTGCGGTTGGCGGTCTCTTTCTCGCCGGACTGATCGCGCCCGCGGCGGCGCAGGGTCCCGCCCTCACCATGCTGTCCGGCCTCGACAAGGGGCAGTGGGAACTCCGCTATCGCGACGGCGCACCGGCTAGCCGTATCTGCGTTCGCACCGGGCGGGAACTGCTGCAGATCAAGCATGGCGCATCGGGCTGCAACCGTTTCGTCGTGGAGGACGCCCCCGGTTCGGTCACCGTCCAGTACACCTGCCGGGGAAACGGCTACGGGCGCACCAGCATCCGCCGCGAAACGAAGTCGCTCGTGCAGGTCGATAGCCAGGGAATTGCGGGCGGGACGCCGTTCGAATTTTCCGCCGAAGCGCGCAAGATCGGTCCCTGCCGCTGATCGCTTGCGCACGGTCCGCGGTTGCCGGACGGGCGGCTTGGTCCTAGCGCGGCGGCAATGACGTCCCAATCTCCCATCGCGGTGGTCCTGCTGTCGGGCGGGCTCGATTCCATGGTGTCCGCCGCCATCGCCCGCGAGCGCGGCTTCGTCCTCAACGCCCTCACGATCGACTACGGCCAGCGCCACAGGCGCGAACTGGAATCGGCGCGGACGATCGCCCGCGAGCTGGGCGCCCACCGGCACGTCGAACTTCCTCTGGACTTGCGGCAATTCGGCGGTTCGGCCCTGACGGACGATATCGCCGTGCCCAAGGACGGTGTGGGGGACGATATTCCCGTCACCTACGTGCCCGCGCGCAATCTCGTGTTTCTGGCGCTGACCACGGCTTTTGCGGAGAGCGCGGGCGCGCGCGACATCTTCATCGGCGTCAATGCGCTCGATTATTCGGGTTACCCCGACTGCCGGCCCGAATTCATCGCAAGCTTTGCCGAAACCGCGCGCCTTGGCACGAAGGCGGGTGTGGAGGGGGCGCCGTTCGCGATACACGCGCCGCTCCAGCACATGACCAAGGCCGACATCGCGCGCGAGGCCGCGCGGCTGGGCCTCGATACGGGCTGGAGTTGGTCCTGCTACGACCCGGCGCCGGATGGCAAAGCCTGCGGCGAATGCGACAGCTGCCGCTTGCGCCGAAAGGGCTTCGCGGAGGCCGGGTTGCAGGATAGGGTGCCATACGCCGGCGGATGACCGGCGGGGACCATGGGAGAGGGAATTTGAGCGAAGCGAACGACGCTGCCGACGCTGTCTTGCCGGCGGCCGACGCGAAGGTTCCCGCCTACAGCTGGTATGCGCTCTTCGTGCTCGTGCTGGTCTACGTGCTCAACTTCATCGACCGGCAGATCCTTTCGATCCTCGCCAACGACATCAAGGCCGATCTCGGTGTCGACGATGCGTACCTCGGTTTCCTCTACGGGACGGCGTTTGCGATCTTCTACGCGCTGTTCGGCATCCCGCTGGGCAAACTGGCAGACAGCTGGAAGCGCGTGCGTCTCATGAGTATCGGCCTGTCGCTGTGGTCGGTCATGACTGCCGTGTCGGGTTTCGCGAAGAACGGCGCAATGCTCACCGGGGCGCGGATCGGCGTGGGCATCGGCGAGGCGACCGCGAGCCCGTCGGCCTATTCCCTCATCTCCGACTGGTTTCCCGCCCGCCTGCGCGCCACCGCGCTCGCGATCTATTCGTCGGGCCTATATTTCGGAGGGGGCATATCTCTGCTGATCGGCGGACTGATCAAGGATGGATGGAACGAGGCCTATCCCGGCGGCGGGCCGTTCGGCCTCGTCGGCTGGCAGGCCGCGTTCGTGGCGGTGGGGCTTCCGGGGCTGTTCCTGGCAGCGTGGGTTCTCACTCTGCGCGAGCCGGTCCGCGGTGCGATCGACGGCATGCCGACGCCGGAGGACCCGAAGCCATTTCGCGGGTTCTTCGACGAATTACTGCAGATCATTCCCCCGCTCACCGTCCTAGGTGCCCTGCGCCGCGGGCCGGCGGCGCTGGCGCTCAATCTCGGCGGTGCGGCTTTCTTTGCCGGGCTCGCGCTGCTCATGAATCACTTCGTGTATGCTGGGCCGGGCATGATCATTCCGGCGGTGTCCGACCAGTGGACGCTTCTCGGCATCGGTTACTACGCCGTGTTCAGCTGGGCGAGCGCGCTCTGGTCGCGCGACAAGCCGACCTTTCGCCTCACGTGGGGGTCGCCGGCCTTCCTCGCGACGATCCTGGGTTATGGCACGGTGTCCTTCGTGTCCTACGCCGGTTCGTTCTTCTCGGCGCCATACGGAGAGCGACGTTTCGACATCGATGCCGCAGAGATCGGCTTCCTGCTCGGCGCGCCGGCGGCGGTCGCCGGTTTCCTCGGCGTCATCCTGGGTGGGCGCATCGCCGACTGGCTGTTCGAACGTACGCCGGCCGGCCGGATTTACGTCATTATCTTCGGTTTGCTGACGCCGGTGCCGGTCTACTGGATCACCTTCACGACCGATAGTCAGCCGGTCTTCTACATCTTCGCGGCGCTCGGAAATCTGCTGGCCGCCAGCGCTCTCGGCGCGGCGGCCGCGACCAGCCAGTCGCTCGTGCTGCCCCGCATGCGCGGGGTTGCCACGGCCACATTCTTCCTTGCGACAACTCTTTACGGGCTCGCGCTCGGCCCGTTTCTCGCCGGATGGATTTCGGCGGGGTATCAAGGCGCTGCCGAGCAAGGACAGGGCATCTCGCTCGGCGTGCGCTCGATCATGTGGGCGATACCGTTTGGGCTCGCTTGCCTGATCGCAGCTATCAGACTGGTGCCCCGTGCGATGGCGACCATGGTCGCCCGCGCCAAGGACGCGGGCGAGGACAGCCTTACGCCGGCTTGACGACCCCGCACGCGATCCGCGCGCCCGAATTGCCGGAGGGGTCGGTCACATAATCGTCCGGTGCAGCGTGGACGACGATCGCGGTGCCATCGGCATCGAATAGCCAGCTGCGAACCTGATCGGGGGTGCCCATCAGGTCGGCGGTGAGCGTGCCGCTGCCGCCGGAACCGATCACGATGTTGGGCAGGTCGCCTTCGTGCTTGCCGCCGGGCGCGGCCGAACCGTGCTTCCGATCAAGTGGGTTGAGATGCCCGGCGGCCGACGTGAAGTCGGGTGCAGCGCAGGCCCCCGTCGTATGCAGGTGAATACCGTGCGTACCGGGCGCGATGCCCGTAAGCGCGACCGCGACCGTGGCTGTGTTGCCGACCTGAGCGAACTGCGCCGTTCCGACCGGCTGGCCGTTCGGGAGCGAAATGGTTGCCGATCCGATGCGCCGGTCGGGCAAGTCCGCCATCGTGGTGCACCCGGCCAGGGCGAAGGCCAGCAAGGCGGCGGAAGTGGGAAGGCGAGGGGACATGGCAGATCTCCGTTTTGGATAGGTTCGATCTACCAACGAAAAAGGGGCCGGATTTCTCCAGCCCCCAATCCGTTTTTCGACTGACGTCGAAATTACATGCCCGAACCCGGACCGTAGGTGATTTCCACCCGGCGGTTCTGGAGTTCGCGAACGCCGTCCGCAGTCGGAACGCGCGGCTGCGATTCGCCGAACGCTTCCGTCGAGATGCGGGTGTCCGCCACGCCGCGGGCGGTCATGTACGAACGCACCGCATCGGCACGACGCTGCGACAGGCCGACGTTGTACTGGCTCGAACCCGAGCGGTCCGCGTGGCCGGCCAGCATGACCGCGGCGCTGCCGCAGTTGGCGTAGGCCGATACGGCGCTGTTGAGAATCGTTGCGGCTTCCGGAGTGATGTCCGAACGGTCCCATTCGAAGAACACGATGTACGGGCCGGTGTTGCAGGCGACCGGCTGCGGAGCCGGAGCGACCGGCGGCGGCGGCGGCGGAGCGACCGGGCGGGCCGGGCAAACGGCGTCCATCGGAAGCTGCGTGCCGTCCCAGCAGGTCTGCAGCGGAGCAGGCGCGCCACCGAAGTTGAAGCCGATGGTGCCGAGCAGCGAGTGCGACTTCCACTCGGTCTGGACCGAGCGGCCGTTCGAGCCGACGAAGTTCAGCTGTTCGGTGTTGAAGTAGCGATACTTCAGGCCGACGTCGATCGTGTCGGTGAGCGGAGCGCGAACGCCAGCCAGCGCCTGCCAGGCGAAGCCGCTGTCCGAATCGTCGACGAAGCCCGGGCCGCTGGTGACGGCGCTGAAGCCGTTCAGCTTGGTGCGGGCGACGCCGACACCGGTGCCGACGAAGCCCTGGATGCCGTCGTCGTCGCCGAAGTCGGCGAGGGCGTTGACCATGAAGCTCAGGACGCTGGAGTCGCCGTCGAGGGCGTACTGCGCGGCGGGGAGCGTGAGCGCACCGTTGTTGCCCGAGATCAGGCCGCCGTTGTTGACGATCAGCGCGCTGGCGTCGGCCGCACGGTAGCTGCCTTCCGCTTCGAGGCGGATGAAGCCGAAGTCGTAGCCGACGAGGCCACCGAAGTCGTAACCGGTCTTGCTGTCGAGCGTGGCGGCGTTCGAGACGTTGCTGATGTCGAAGTCGAGATCTTCGACGATCATCGGGCCGCCGTCGAGTTCGACGTACCACGCACCGTCGCGGGCGAGAGCAGGCGACGCAATAGCCGTAGAGGCCATCGCCAAGCCAATGACGAGATTCCGCATTATATAATTCCCCTTTTTAGCGAATTTAGAGCCATCGAGCGGCCCGATTTCTAACTTTTCCTCATTACAGAGGCAAGCAGGCTTTCGACCAAAACTGTTGCACAGAAACATCGTTTTGCCGCGCAACACCTAAAAATCTTGCAGGAAAGCCCTCCTTGTGCGGCCCTAACGAGCCCGTCCATCCCGGGTTCCCGCTTCGGTTCCCGGAATCAGTTTTGCGCGAAGAATCCGGCCTGCTGTAGCGCGAATACAACAGTTTCGATCGCTGCGCGCGCCTCGACGTCGACGACGCTCCCACCGGTCGGGAGTGCCGGGGTAGCGGGTCGTTGCCAGCCGCCGATGTACGTCACCGTCTGGCCGGTCGAGCGATCATGCATCGTCATTCCGTCCGACGGGGCGGCGAAAAGCCAGGCGCCCGACTGCTTGCACGCGATCTGCCCGTCATGCCCCGCAAAATCGCCCAGCGCGCCGGTGGATATAAGCCAGCATTGCCCTTCGGCGACTCCCGCGGGTGGTTCGGCGCTCTCCCCCTCCACGACCGGATGCAGCAGCATGTCCGCGCGCGTGAGCGCGGCATTCACGAACGCTTCCTTCTGAATCTGCCCGGGAAACAGCAAGGGGAAGCCGAAGCGGGGGGTGGCGGCGGGATACGAAACGGGATCGGTCATCATCGCAGTTCCTTGATAGGAGAAGGTCATGGAAGGCGGGTGAGAAGCAGCGGGTCTGAAAGGCCGTACCGGCCGACCTGGCGCACCCACAGCGCACGACCGCCATGGGCGGCGCCAAGTGTGGCGGCTTCCGGTGCCGGTATCGAAAGCAATGGTACCGAAACCGACCACTCGGCGACCGGAGCATCGACAGGGCCCAGCCCCACGAGATAGGCTTCGGTCTCCTCGACCAGCGGCGCATCCACCGCGTCGGGCCAGTTCCACGCGCCCCGTGCTCGGCGAGTCCAGGCGAATTCCAGGCCTCCGCCGGCAAGCGTCGTTGAGCGCGGATGCACGGGCGCGGGCGGACGGCGACCGAGGCCGGGATTGGCGAGGACCGCATAGACGGGCTGGTCGTCGCCCTTTCCGATGGCCGCGATGGTCGACCCCGGATCGCTCCCGACCACTCCACGATCGAGCGCGACGATGGCGTCGTCGAGAAGAACCGCGAAGGTTCCTGCGGGATGTCCAGCACGCGCCGCCGACTCGGTCCCGCCGCGCCCGCGCAACAATCCGCGCAGTCTCCAGCGCCCGAGGCCGAGGTCGGCCGCTTCGGCGAACTGGACGACCTCGCCGCCGACCAGCAGACGATTCGCGCCCATCGTCAGAGCCGCGAGGGTCGCCGGGACAAACCCTTCCGACGGCGCAGTCAGTTCGACTTCGATTTGTGCATCCGGCTCGAACAGGATTGCGTGCGACACATCGAGCGGAGCGGACAGTGTCGCCATCGTCGCGCGTTCGCGCCCGGTGCCGCCAATGGGCAGGAGTTCGCCCGCCCGGTCGACGAACAGCGCCGCGCCGCTCCACGCGCCGCCGCCGCTCGCCGCGGCGAACAACGTGGGCGAATCGGGCTCCGTGTCGGCCGGCGGTGCCTCGAAAAAGGCGAGGACAGTGGGTCCGGTCCCGACATCGGCCGGCGCAGGGAGCGCGCCGGCAGTGCCGGCGGGGGCGGAGAGCGTGCGGGGATTGCGGCGGACGAGTTCCAGTTCGACGCCGCGGGCGCGCCACTCCCACCCCTCGATGCGCCAGATGCCCGGGCGGCCGGGCACCCGCACATCGCGCCCCGGCGCGAGCGCGGGATCGAGTTCGGCGATGCGGTAGGACAAGGCATCGCGCCGCCATCCGCTGCGCCGTGCGGCCTCGTCGGCCAGTGCGCGCGCGTCGTCGGCGGCCAAGGCACCCGGAAACTCGATGGTGGCGGTCCGTCCCGGCGCAGTGCGTCCGGCCGGTCGCTGCACGCCGGGCTGGTAGTCGCGGGCGACATCGTAATATCGCAGCGCCTCGGGCCGTTCCCGGTCGGCATCGCCGCGTACCTCACGCGCGCCATCGTCCGCGGCTGTTCCCGTATCGTCGTCCTCGTCCCACCCCAGTCCGGGCGGCGGGAGCATCGGCACGTCGCCGGGGATCGAAGCCTCCGTTCCGATCGTCAGGCATTCGCCGCCCGCATCGCAGGCGAGCGGATACAGCGCGTCGAGTGATGCGAGCGTCGAGACCAGCGGCCCGCCTTCGTTGGCGAACCCCGCCAATCCGCCGAGCGTGCCTTCGCCGGCGACGAGGCCCCCGAGCGGTGCCACCAGCGCCGCGATATCGACTGGTTGCTCGTCGGCCAGGACCTCGAATGTCAGCGCCGGGATGCGGTTGCCGAACTCCTCCAGCGCAAGGTCCTCGAACACGACATAGGCGCAGCCGCGAAAGGCCGGGCACGCTTCGCCTTCGGCTGCGGCGATCAGGGGGTCGGGCCGCTGGTCGCCGTGCCCCGTATGGATGCGCATCGAGCCCGCCACCTTGAGGTCGCCGGCCGCGCCCCGCAGCAGGTTGCCGTCGGCCCAGATGCGCCCGATGAACGCGATAGGCCGGCTGGAGAGAGCCACCGCGAACGATGTGGTGTAGGAATAGCTGCTGGTCGACGGCTGCCCCTTCCGGCCGCCGCTGGTCGACTTGTGTTCGGCAAGGTCGGTCGCCCACACGATCGTGCCGGCCGCGCGCATCCGGCCGTGAAGGCGCGCGATGGGCTGGCCGTAGCTCGATGTGGTGACGCTGAGTTCCCTCAGCCGCGGGCCTTCGCGCTTGCTGCCGCCGACGATGGCGCCATCGATCGAACGACCGGCGATCGCGCCGATCGCGCCCCCGATGGGACCGCCGACCATCGTGCCGACCGCGGTGAGGAGGAGCGTGGCCATCTAGCGGGTTTCCTTTGCTGCGAGCCGCCACCGGCGCTCGACGGGCCACGGCAGCGGCCCCGGCTGGATCACCACGCGGCGCAACCCCGCATGGGCATGGACATAGCGCTCGCCGGACAAGGCGACGAGAAGGTGGTGCTGGGCGGGCCCGGGGCGCACCAGGAGGATGTCGCCCACCGCGTCTTCACCTGACGCATCGGCGAGGCCGGCCGCCCCGGCCAGTTCGAGCAGCGCGCCGACCGAGCGATTGCGCAGGCCATAGCCGTGCGGAACGTGCGGACGCGTACCGCAGGCGGCGAACGCGGCGGCGACCACCCCCACGCAGTCGAGGCCCGTCGCCGGATCGCGGCCGTGCAGGCGGAAGGGCACGCCGACCAGTGCGGCAGCCGCATCGGCGAGGCGCGCGCCCGTCAGGTCAGGAACTGGGATACCGCGCCAACAGGTCGTTGCCGGGCAGGAACGGCTCGCCCCGGAAGTTCGCCGCGTTGGCGAAGCGCGCCGTGCAGGTGGCGATGGTATGGTCGCAGCCTTCGCGCAGGATCGCCCGCGTGCCGGCCATGAGGTTGTCAGACAGCTCGGCATCGAGAACGAGGCCGCCGGTCTCGTCGGCTTCGGCGATGTCCATCGCCATCCCTGCGTATGGCCCGTCGAGCCATCGCAGGCTGCCGGACACGAAGGAAGCGCCGTCGCCGGCCTGGTCGAACCGCACGCGCGCCGCGTCGGGTTCGGCCGAAACCAGCGTCGCCGTATGGGTGAAACGGCTCGCCGACAATCCGCATTCGGGGCCGCAGAACGCCGCCCGGCAGGTCGGGCTGGTGCGCGGCACAGGATTGATCTCGAGCGCGGCCTTGGCGGATGCGAGTCCGGCGGTGAAGGCGCCGCCGCTCCGCGCGACCGCGCCGATCGTCCCGTTGTAGAGCACGGCGTGGTCCAGCGTTTCCCAGTCGACCGCGCCGACTTCCACCCGCGCGCCGTCGAAGCGGCCCGCTGCCAAGTCTTCACCATCGATCGCATCGTGGGCAAGCGCGCCTTCCATCTCGGCGCTGTCGCCATCCAGACCGGCGGTCCGGCGGATCGCGCTCGGCAGCATGCCGGGGGCCGCGCGGTGCACGATCCCGCCGAAGGCGAGGTCGCGGTCGTGCCCGGTAAAGCCCAGCGTCGTGCCGTCGCGGCGGTAGATGCGCCAGAACGTCGCCACGCCCTCGAGTTCGGTGGCGAGGAACACCCGGCTCACAGCGGCAACCCGGGCGTTTCGCGGATTTCGACGAGCGGGACCGAAGGGGCTTCGCCGGCAGCGAAGGTCGCGCCGCTCACGTCGAGGCGATCCTCGGCGAAGCGCACCGGGACGTCGAACAGGAACCCGGCGCGCACGACGGCCCCGTCGGCGGGCGTGGTTGCGAGACGCATGATCCCGCCCGGCTCGAGCGCGAAGGCGCTCGTTTCCTCGCCGTCCACGCTCACGCGCACGGTTTCGGCGCGCGGCCGGGTGATCGGGCGAACCTGCGGCTCCGGACCGGGACCATAGCGCTTGGCGAGCTGGAAGGCGGCGGACAGGCCGTCGCCGACGCCGACGAACTGGTCGGTCGGGGTGGGCGCGCCCGTCATCCCGTTCGAACTGTGATCGAACGGATCGGACAGGCGGAACCCGCGCGCGGGACCCCGCCGTGCGCGGAAGAAGGCGATCAACGTTCCCAGCTCGGCCTCCGAACGCACGCCCGGGCCCACGTCGAACCGCAGGCGCGCATCGCTCCACAGCGAATTGCGGCGCTCGTGCCCTGACGCCGTTACCGCCACGCTGGTCGAGAATTCCGGGCTCACCCCGGCATCGCGGCCCAGCGCCAGCGGATAGAGCACATCGTCGAAGGGCTGCACGTCAGTCTCCTTGGTGGGGGCGAGGCGGGTGTAGCCGTCGCGGGCGATCTGCGGCGCGGCGCACACGAACGCACGGCCGACGCGCCGGTCGTAAAGCGCGTGGTCGATCGCGGCGTCGATCCGCGGCCAGAACGCCGCGGCATCGGCGGCATCGAGCACGAACCCGGCGAGGTAGTCCTGCTGAGAACGGGCGTAACCGAACCGTGCATCGACATATTGCAGCGCCCGGTGGCGCAGCGCCTCGGCCCCGCCTGTCAACCAGTCGTAGTCTTCGAGCTGCAACCGGTCGAACGCCGGGCTTTCCCACTCCCACGGCAGGTTGAGCGTCTGGAGAGCGGGAGACCCGGTATCGAGGACGGTCGGCATGAACAGCAGCAGCATGACCTCCGCGCCCCCACCCGCTGCCGCGCGCACAGCGTCACGCAGGGCGAGGGTGGCCCCGCCCAGTTGGCGCGCGGCCCTTGCCAAGGAGTCCTGCTGCGAAGGCGTGAGCTCGGCACGCACGTTCTTCACCTGGTCGGTCTCGCCATCCAGTCCGGTCCGCATTGCATCGTCGTAGATGCAGGGTGCGCCGCGCGTATCGATCCACCACCACGGTTCGCCGATCTGGAACCGGACGGGCAGGCCCTGTTCCCGCATCAGCGCGACGAACCGCGTGGCCACCGCCTGCAGCCAGGCCCTCGCCTGCGGGTTCGCGGGCGACAGCAGCGCCGAGGGCGGATCCCAGCCGGTCCGGCCGGGCGCCCCGTCCCATGCGCGCTGCTGCCAGTCGTCGGGGCAGTGCCGGGCCAGAAGCTCGAAGCTCAGCGAAACGATCGGCTCGAATCCCGATCGCACGCATTCGGCGAAGAAGCTGCGATGCCATGCGGCCGCGGGGGCGCATAGCGTGCCGTCCGTCAGCGCCAGTCCGTCCGCGCCGAGGCGGAAGAAATGACTCATCCCGACGTAGTGAACCAGCGCGCCGCGATAGCCCAAAGCCTGCGCCATGCGGATCAGACGCGCGGGCGTCTGGTCGAATGCGTCGTCGTAGGCGGTTGCGATGCCGACCCCGTGCGGGGGTACGAGCACGTCGCCGATCTCGAGCATCGCGCGATCCCCGTCGCAGACGATGTCGGTGAGTTCGGCCCACCCGTCGGCGCGCGCGGCCAGCGGTGCGGTGCCGCCGGGAACGTAGCCGGGCGGCACGAGGCTGATGAACATCCGGTCGATGTCGGCCGGATGCACCGCCTCTCCGGGCAGCACGAACCCGCTTTCCAATGTCGAGAACGGCAGGTCGACGACCGCGTCCTCGGGCGTACCGACGGCGTAGTTCCACAGGCGGACGTACCAGGCCCGGGCCATGCCCGCCGCATCGCGCCCCTCGATGGTGAGCGTGGGTCCGTTCACCGCGTCGAGCGGCACGATCCCACCCGATCGCCAGCGGAAGCGCAGGGTCGTGCGCGAATAGTCGCGGTCGATCGCATAGGCGGCGAGCGGATGGTCGAGCCGGTCCTCGCTTGCCCAGATCAGTCCGGCAAGCTCGCCCGAGTTGTGGAACTCGCAGTCCACCCGCAACGAATCCGGACCGGTGGTGACCACCGACGCCATCATCGGGCGCGGGAAGTTCACGGTCCAGAACCGCGGGTCGAACCGCTGGATCCAGTCCGATTCCTGCCCGCGCCGCTCTTTCGCCAGCCAGAATGCCATCGCTCAGAACTCCACGAGTGAACGCCGCACGGCGCTCGCCACCTGCCGGCTCGACCGGCGGAGTGCGATCGGGGCGGGGGCGCCGCGCGGGGCGGCAAGGCTGATCGATACGCGCACGTCGCGTGCGGCGCGGACCGGCCCGGCCTCGACGCGCCCCGCGCTCGTGGGGACGAACAGCTCCGGACCTCGCTCGCCGACGAGGAAGGGGCGCCCGGGGCTGACCGGCCCGCCGGTCGCGCGCCCGGGCAAGCCGAGAAGGCCCCCGAGCAGGCTGCCGATCCCCCCACCGATTCCGCCGCCGGCCCCGCCCCCTCCGCCGCCGCCGAACAACTTGTCGAGACCCGAGTGGAGGGCCTGGTTCGCGATCTGGTCGATGACCGACAGCCCTACGCGCTTCAAATCCTCGAACCCCAGGCTGCCGCTGCGGATTGCCGAGAGCAGGCCGCGTTCGAGCACGCCGCCGGCCTTTTCGAAGCCGTCGACGAGCGTGCCGTCGAAGGTCGCGCGCATCGCGGCGATGTCCCGGCCGAAGCCCTGCGTACTCGCGCGGACTTCCACCAGCAGTTCGTCAACCGTGTCCATCGGGCCCTCCTCCGGAATCCATTTCCATCAGTCGTGCAAGGTCGGCGCGGCCGAGCGGGGGCGGCGGCGCGGCGGGATCGGCGAGGCAGGCGGCAAGCTCCGCCGGGGTCGCCGACCAGAACTCGCCCGGTCGCCAGCCCAACGCCCGGGCGGCGAGCGCCGAGAGCGTCAGGGCCGCTGCGCCGAAGATATCGGTCCCGCTCACCCCGGGCCCGTCGCGGTCCGGCCCTGGAGGATCGCGCCGAGGAGCGCGCGCAGCGGCCGGGCGCAGGCGGCAAGGCCGGCCTCCGCCACCGCCTCGCCGATCGCTTCGCGCGGCGTGCCCCCCGGGTCTTCGAGGCAGTGCCAGAACAAAGCGGCCATCTCGGACAGGCGCAGCCGGCCCTCACCCGCGCGCTCGACGAGAGCGAACAGCGGGCCCAGTTCCTCTTCCGCCGCGACCAGCGCTGCGAACGTGGGACGCAAGGTGCGCGCCGTCCCGCCCACGACCAGCGCGGCCTCGCCCCGGTGCGGATTCATGCGGGCAGGACCGCGCCGCTGCTTTCCAGCTGCAGCGTGTAGGTCCGCTCCCCGTTGAAATCGCCGGCATAGTCGAGCCGCTGGACGAGGAAACGCCCACGCATTCGCTCGCCGTCTTCGAACGACAGTTCGTAGTCGGCGATCGTCCCGCCGAGCGCGTGGCCGCGCACCGCGGCTTCCGCCTCGCTGCCGAGGAAGATGCCGCTCGCGGATACCGAGACCGAACGCGTTCCCGCGCCCGACAACAGTTCGCGCCAGCCGCCGCTGTCCTTGTGGGTGATGACGACGGTATCGCCGTTGATCGACATCTGCGTTGTGCGCAGCCCGGCGACGGTGGCGTAGGCGGGCGGCTGGCTGCCGTCGCCGATCTTGAGCAGGAAGGCGGCGCCTGTCTGGGCGGTCATGGCTGGTTCTCCGTTTGGGGTTCGAGGCAGCGGAAACGGTATTCCATCAGCGTTGCGCGGGCGTTCGCCGGGCGCCGTTCGGTGCGCGCGCGCAGGAATGCGATCGAGGCGATCTCGAAGCCTTCCTGCGCGCGTGGCAGCGCCTCGATCCGTCTGTCGAGCGCGCTGACGAGAGGGGCATCGGCGCGCGGGTCGTCCGCGCGGCTATTGAGTTCGATGGCGATACGGATCTCGCGGCCCCGCCGATCCTTGACGGACCAGTCGGCGCTCGCGCTGGCGACGATGGCGAGCCAGGGCGGCGTGGCCCGCGGGGGCACCTCCTCCTCGATGGCGGTCAGCGCGTCGAGCGGGGCCGGCGCAGCGCGCAGCCAGTCGAGCAGCGCGGGGCGCAGCAGGTCTTCCATCAATTGTCTCCGTTTTTCGTCTTGCCTCAAGCGCCGGCGGCCGCATCCACGGCCTCGGCTTCCGGCCTAACCGGCCAACGCGCGTTCGCGCTTGCGGCCCGCCGCGGCGGCGCCGGACCGTCAGAACAGTGGCCAGAGAAGGCGCGCCTTGCGCCACCGTAAGGGCGAGCGGCCTAGGGCCAGCGCCTCCGCCCGCGCTTGCCCGAGCGCCTTGGCCTTGGCGGCGAGGCTCGCGGCGAAGGGCTGCGGGGCGGGGCGGGTCTTCGCGCCGATCACAGCCGCATCCGCCGCCACGGGCGCCACAGCGCCGCGACCGCGGCGGGCGGCGCGGCATCGCTGCCGCCGTCGCGGTCCCGCCAGTGATGCGCGGCCAGCCGGACGATGCCGTGCCGCACCGCGCCGGGCAGCAATTCCCACGCCGGGGCGAGACCGGCGGTGAGGCGCACCGCCACGCGGCCCGCGCTGCCCTGGGAGGTCACCCGGACACGGCCGGTGCCGTCCGCCTCGATGTCGGCTTCGTAGGCGTCCGCCGCCAGCGCGAACCGCGCGCCCTCGGCGGCAATGCCGTCCAGCCCCACGATCGCGATCACCGGCTTGGAAGACAGCGCGCGCCAGTCGGCGGTGGCGGGCAGCACTTCCTCGATCCCGCAGGCAAGCGGCACCGATCCGGTGAACGCCTCGCAGGTCTCGAGCGCCGCGCGCAGCAAGGCCACAAGCATTGCATCGTCGCCGACGGCACCGGTCCGGATGCCCAGCCACTGTTTCAGTTCGTCGAGAGCGGCGCCCGGCATTTCCGCGGGCGCAACAATGGTCCGCTGCATGCGGCGTCTCCGATCTCGTCAGGAAAAGAAAGGCCCGCGCCGGAGAAGGGGTACTCCGACGCGGGCATGATCCTCAGACCGGGCTTCCGACCAGGAAGCCCGCAAGGCCGAACGGCCGTCGGCCGGTTAGGCCGGAAGCCAAGGAGCGCGGACGCGCTCCGCCCGGCGTCTGAGGGCGCGACAAACTACGCCTCGATGCGCAGCAGCTTGATCGCCGCGCTGTCGAGTACCTGGCCGCCGACGCGCTTGGTCGCGTAGAAGTGGACGAACGGCTTGTGCGTGAAGGGATCGCGCAGGATGCTCGTGGCGGAACGTTCCGCGATCAGGTAGCCGGCGCGGAAGTTGCCGAAGGCGATCGGGAACGCGCCGTTGGTGGCATCGGGCATGTCTTCGGCCTCGACGACCGGATAGCCGAGCAGGCGGTCGGGCTGCCCGTCCACGAGGCCCGGCTGCCACAGGAACGCGCCGTCGGCGGTCTTGAGCTTGCGGACCTCGGCCAGCGTCGCCGAATTCATCACCCAGCTCGCGCCCTGGCGATGCCCGGCGCGCAGTGTATGGACGAGGTCGATCAGCCGCGCCTCCGGCTCGGCGCCGAAGCCCGCGTCGTCGCCGGTGCCGACGTACTGCACCGTGCCGAAGGGCCGTGTGCCGTCACCGATCGCGGAGACCGGCGAGCTCAGGAACCCCTTCGGCATGTTCGCGCCGCTGCCGTGTACGAACGCCGCGCCCTCGGCCCGGGCGAACTCCATCGCGATCTCGCTCGCCAGCCAGCTTTCGAGGTCGAAGGCCGCATCATCGAGCATCGCCTGGCTTGCCGCTGGGTTGGCGTAGAGTTCGCCCGAAGGCGGCGCGATCTCGGCGAAGGACGGCGCATCCGTTTCGGGCCGGCCGGCGGTCTCGCTCACCCAGCCCGAGGCGGTGCCGCCGGTGCTGACGAGCTTGCGGTACCCGCTGCTGCCGGTCTGGACGACCTGCGCGATGCTGCGGATCGGGCTGATCTCGGTCAGCTCGCGGGCGATCATCGCGTCGATCTCGCGCGGGACGGCATAGCCGCCGTCGGCGGGGACGACGGTATTGAGAGATTTGAGCTCGGTCGTCCGGCCGGCGCGGAGGTAACCGTCGACGAAGCCCTTCACTTCGGGGCTGGCGGTCTCGGTGCCGATGACGGGTCGCTGGGCCGCGCGGCCGACCCGGTCGAGGCGGCTCTTCACCTCGTCCATGTCGGTGCGCAGCGCCTTGATCTCGGTCTCGGCAGCGTCCTGGCGGGCGACGATGTCGAAACTCTGGCCGAGTGGATCGGCAAGGGGTCCGGCCGCCGACACGGTCTGTGCGGCGGGCGAGGAAACGAGGATATCCATGGGCAGTCTACCTTTCTTGGGGGGTACTGTTCGGGGCGTGGTCGGGAACGAGGAGATGAACCCGCGCACCGTGCTGGAGCGGGTGGGTAACGAGGCTGACCTCGACGAGGTCGACGTCCTGCAGGCTGCGACCGCCCGGCGAATGGCGGGCGGCGCGGGTGCGGAAGCCGAAGCTCAGGCCGTTCACCGCATTGGCACGCAGCATGGCACCGGCGCGGCCATCGGGGTTATCGATCGTCGCAACCACCCGCAGGCCGCGGCGATCCTCCGCGGCGTGTTCGATCCAGCCGATCCGCTGGTCGGGCCGGTGCTGCCAGAACAGCGGGATGGGGTCCCGGCGCTCCGCCAGCGTGCGCGCGAAGGCGCCGGGCAGGATGGTGTCGCGGGCGGCGTCGGCCACTCCGAACAGCGCGGCGTAACCGGCGAAGCGCAAGGCCGGCTGGGCGCTCATTTCAACAGTTCCGGCACGCCGAGGCGCATCGCGATCCCGACCAGCAGCAGCGCCAGGAATCCGCGCGTCACCCACTCGACTGCCGCCTTCCATGCGCTCGCCTTGGCGTCGCGCCATGCTTTCAAAAGCTCGCGCAGTTCGTCGATGTCGTCCTGCGCGCGCGCATCGGCGAGGCCCAGGCGGTCGAGCACGCGCATCGCGGCCACCTCGCTCGATTCCTCGACGATCGCGCGCAGGGTCACGAGGTCGCTTCCCTCGCTTGCCGCCTGCGCGATCAGCCGCGCGAGCATGTCTTCCCTCATGGCCGACTGGGGCGTCATCGTTCGTCTCCGATGTTGAGGATGCGGCGCTTCTCCGCGACCGAGAGGAATTCGGCCGCCGAAACCTGCGCCCACAGTTTCTCGCGATCTTCCGCGAGGGCGGGGATACGGTCGAGGTCGACGGCCAGCCGGGCGCCTCCGCTTTCGCGCGCGAACCACGGCGAGAGCCCTTCCGAAATCGCACCCAGAATCTTGCCCGCCAGCGGCAGCAGCGTGAGCCGCCACAGCGCGCGGTTCGCTTCGCGGTAGTTGGCGTACGTCGCGTCGCCCGGCAGCCCGAGCAGCATTGGCGGCACCCCGAAGGCGAGCGCGATGTCGCGCGCGGCGGCTGCCTTCAGCGCGGCGAAGTCCATGTCCGCTGGGGTCATCGCCATCGACTGCCACTTCAGGCCGCCTTCCAGCAGCATCGGGCGCCCGGCATTGCCCGCCCCGGCGTAGGCTCCGGCGAGTTCGGCCTTCAGCCGGTCGAACTGGTCGGGGCTCAGGACCGCCCCGTCGCCGGGGTCGAACACCAGCGCGCCCGATGGCCGCGCCGCGTTCTCCAGAAGCGCGCGGTTCCATGCGCTGGCCGCGTTGTGGATCGCCACGGCCTGTTCCGCCGCGGCGAGGCAGCCCGCTCCGTAATGGTCGTCGGCCGGATGAAAGCCCTTGATGTGGACGAGGTTGGGCCAGCCGTCCTCGTCCTCCAGCGGGATCGTCAGGCTGCGATCGGCGAGCTTGTAGACGAAGGCGACCGGCCACCCGTCGGGCCCGGCCACCACGCTGATCCGCTCGGGCCGCAGCGCGAACAGCTCCACCGGGCGGCCCGCCGCGTCCTTCATCACCTGGACGAAGGCGTTGCCGTGCAGCACGAGCTGGCAGCTAAGCGTCTCGAGCAGCGATTGCCCGGCGCTCGTCGCCTCGACCAGCGCGGCGAGCGCGGGGTCGCACGGCAGCAGGGGCGCCGAACCGACCCCCTCGGCCACCAGCCGCACGCTCCGCTGCGCCACCGGATTGTCGAGAAACGCGGCGCGCACCGACCGGGCGTATTCGAACGGCGGCGGCCCGCCTTCGAACGCGGTCGCACCCAGGCCGGCCCACGGAGAGACGAAGCCGCGGCTGATCGGCACGCGAGCGGGCTCGCCCCCGCCCTTGAAGGCGGAGGCAAGACTGTCGAGAAACGACATGGACTATCCTTTCGATTCGATTCCTAGAGGGCCGAAACCCGCGGTCCCGCCTTCTTGCCGAGCATCAGTTCGGTCAACGCCCAGACCAGCGCGTCGGCGCGGTCGGGGGAGCGGCCGGGGCCTTCGTAGCGGCCTGCGGCCATCAGCCCGCACATCTCGTCTTCCAGCTTGCCGAACAGCCCCGTGTGGCGGACCTTGCCCGCTTCGTAGAGCGCGGCGACCGGCTCGGCGCGGGCGGCCTTGCCCTTGCTTGCGTGCACCAGTGTCACCGGCAGCACCGCGTCGGCGGCGCGCAGCACGCTCTTGACCATGCTGCCGCCCTGGTTCGCCTCGGCGATCACGCGATCGGCGTCCCATGCCTCGGCCGCCCCGGCGACGGCGCGGGCCCAGCGTTCGGGGCTCGCCTTTTCGACGCTCGCATCGGCCAGCACCACGGCGGTGCCGTCGTCGAGCAGCGCGGCGACCACGATACCGCAGGCATCGCCGCCTCCCCCGGCCGGCGGGTCGACGCCGACGACGGTGCGTACCCGCAGCGCGGCGGGAAAGCCCTCGCGGCAGCGGTCGAGCAGCGTGCGGTTCCACAGCGCGCCCTCGACCTCGTCGAGCATCTCGCCGTCGAGTTCCTGCCGCCCCAATGCGATGTTGCCGAACTGGTCGAGCATCGATTCGTAGTAGCTGGCGGGCAATGCACCGGCGTTGTCGAGGGTGCGGCCCCGCGCCAGGATCACACCGCGGCCCTCGGCTTCCCGCAGGAGCCGCGCCATCAGCGGCACGTTGCGCGGGGTGCTGGTGGCGAGCACGCGCGGATGATCGCCAAGGCGCATGCCCAGCTGCAGGTTGTCCCACGCATTCATCGCGCGGTTGCCGGCGTTCTCCCACTTGGCGATCTCGTCGCACCAGGCATGGCTGTGCTGCGGTCCGCGCAGGGCCTCGGGCTCGGCGGCCGAATAGAGGAACGCCTGCGCGCCGTTGGGCCAGGTCAGCCGCCGCAGCGACGGTTCGAAATCGGGCGGAAGCGCACCGGGCGCGGCCGCGAGGATGCCGCTTTCGCCTTCCACCATCACGCTGCGCGCTTCGGGCAGGCTCGCCCCGACGAGTGCGATCCGCGCATCGGGGTCGGCCCGCGCCACGCCGCGCACCCATTCGGCGCCCGCACGGGTCTTGCCGAACCCGCGGCCGGCGCAGATCAGCCAGACCCGCCAGTCGCCTTCGGGCGCGAGCTGTTCGTCGCGGCCCCACACCTCCCAGTGCCACGTGCCGAGCGCGTCGATTTCGTGCGGGCTCAACTCGCGCGCCAGAATGCGGCGCAGTTCGGCCCCTTCGGCGTCGGAGCGGCGGAACCAGGCGCCCCGGCTGGGTGCGCGCCTAGCCTTCATCGCGCACCACAATCACGCCCTTGGCCGCGGCATTGCGGGCGAGGGCGGCTTCCTCCTTCTCGCGCATCTTGTCGATGCGGGCGTTGATCGCCTCGATCGTGACGATCTCGTCCGACAGCTTGCGCCGGCCTTTCTCCCGGGCGACCGTCTCGCGGTGGGCGGCGATGCAGCGGAACGCGGCCGACACGTCGAACTTGCGCCGTTTGCCCTCGGCGTCGACATCCTCGAGCCGGCCGGTTCGCAACCGTTCGAGCAGGTCCATCTCAAGGCGGTCGTATCCTTCGGCGAGCGCGTCGGTCCAGCGCTGGGCGAACGTCGGGTCGTCACGGCGGCGGTCGTAGACGCTCGCCGTAGAAAGCTGGGCATCGGCCGCGGCGGCCGAGACGTTGGATGTTTCGGCCAGCCGGGCGAGGAATATCTCCAGTTTCTTGTCCTTCGAGATCGTCCGCGGCGCATCGCCGATGGATTTCTTGCGCGGGGACTGAAGGGCAAGCGCGACCTCGGCTGCGAAGCGTGCATCGACCTTCTGGCGCTTCTGGGCCGTCGTCCGGGCGATGCCGGCCACGCGCGCGGCGTCGGTCTGCGTCTCGCCCGCTCCCAGCGCCGCGAGGAACGCCTGTTCCCACGGCCGCGGCGCGCACGTCCCTTTCGTCATGTCGCTGTTCCCCGTCCCGTCAGGCCCCATCGCGCAGGCGTGAAAAAGGGCGGCGACCCCGAAAGGCCCCGCCCGTCAGCCGCCGAGGCGGCGAATCACACTATCGCGATGTTCCGTTCCTCTAGGCGATTGTGCAGTTTACAAACCCACTCGACAGCGGTTCTGAAATTGCTAAGGAAATTGGCGGCACGCTCGACTTGCGCGACTCGAATCGAGCGTGCCACCGCGGTTAAACTAGCCCCATTACGAAGCGCAGGGTGTAGTACCCGACCGGCGCGAGGGCCGCGAACAGCAGCATCGTGAACTCAAGCTCTGAACGATCGGGACGGCGCATATCGCCAGCTAGGCCGAATGGGGCGGTGTAGGAAAGTCGGGAGCGATTTGAGATCGCGGCCGTTCATGGGCGACTCAATCGCAAGGTGTCACACAAAATGGAAATACGCTGGCGCGTCTCCGCCTCATGCAAGGCGGAAGAGCGGGAGGTCGTGCTAACCGAAGCGCGTGCTACCGCCGACTTTATCGCAGATTGCTTCGTCGACCGCGGATGCACCGACGTTGAGATCGTCGAGCTTCCAGCTAGGCGGATTGAGGGCGTGTAGGAAAGGGTTGACGCGGGAATCCGACTCTGATTCAAGGGCCAACGGAAAGGCCGCCGAGGTTTCCCCCGGCGGCCCCCATTCAAGGCTTGAAGGTCAGAACGTTAGTTCTTGGGACCCTTCTTGCCCGTCTTGTAGGTCTCGACCACAGTCGTGCGAGGACTGCGGCGAGCCTGGCTCAGCGGAACAATGCGACCAGTGATCGCACTGCGGGCCCGCTGGTGAGTGCCCTTCTTCATCGGATTTCTCCTAGAAAAAGAACGGATGGGCCGTTCGCCCGAAGGCACCGCGTGTGCCTCCTGCCCACAAGGCTCGGCGGCACTACGGACTTTCGGCCCGTCTCTAGGATTCCGACTAACGGCTCGCTTGGCGAGTCATTTCTTTGATTTGTCCACAGGCGACGACTTCACCAGCTTCCCTAGCCGCTCCTTGAAGCGTTGTTCGTCGTCGTCGCATTCAAGCTCGCGCGCGGCTTCCTTGAATTTTTCGAGCTGCGTTTTCTCAGAAGGGGATGTCTTCATCTAGCCATTCCAGCACAACGTTTTTATCATCATCGATTGTGAAAACCACCGTCAGAGCGCCAAGCTTTCCGAGTATTGCGTCGGTTTTAGCGTAACGAAAGCTGGTCCAGTCATTCTCGACTTTCGGGAAACCATAGGGATTTCTCATCAAGCCATCGATGATGGGCGATAAAGCCTCATCGACAATCCGCGCGCCCCCGGCCCTTTTCACCTGACCGGTGAACTCATCTGCCCAAATGATATTCCGCATCTATTGAGTGCGCCAACCGCGCTTCCTCCCAATATCTAGAAATACGAGGCTATCGGCGGCACTCAATTTTTCATCCGACAAAAGTGATAGTTCGTAGGGCATCGGATCGCCGTTTTCGCGCGTTTCCCATGCCACTCCATGAGAATCCGCGCTGACGCCGCGTCCCGAATAAGACCAATATTGCTCGATCGCAGCATCGAGGTAAGAAAGATCATCGGCGCTGAAAAACCGTAGCGCAGGCTCAACCAACGCCACTGGACGTTTTTCCTCTAGATGGCCCTGCAAGCGCCTTGCAATTTTGATATAGCCGTCCCGCTCAAGGTCATTGAGAACCGGCAGCATCTCAACTGGAGCAGGGCCCTGCTGGAGGCGCTGGTATTGCCGGCCAGTGACCGGCACGCGCCTTGAGGCGAAAGCAGTGAAGTCCGCTTTCCAGAGTATCTTGTTCAGTTTGGTAAGGCCGAAAAACTCTGCGCCCTTGCACTTTTGCATGACATACAGGGCCGCTTCCCGAAGGCGCGATTGACCGCCGGGTAAATGAACCTTGTAGGTTAGTCTGGGCGCGCGGCTCTCGTCCATACGAACTCCTTCGGAGAATCTACGCTTCCCGAGAGCGTCTGGCTAGAGTCTGGCCAATCTTTTTAGCGCGCCGGGTTTGGGTGCGCCACCTTGAACGACGACGAATTCGCGCGGTTGCGCGCTGGTCGTTCCGGCTAGTCAATCAGGAGTAAGTGAGACGTTTGCCGACAATGCCCTTCATCGCCTCGCCAGCGCGGGCACGGTCGTCAAAGCCATTCGCGGTGCGCGTGTTGTAGCGGAACTCAAACTCGGCAAGGTAGCGGTGCAGGTGGTGTTCGCCGCAATGCTGATACACGCCGCGCATACCGCGCTTGAAGATCGAAAACGCGCCTTCGACGGTATTCGTGTGGATGGTGCGATCGGTCTTGCTCACATAGTTGAACGCGCCGTGCATCGTGGTGCCATGCTCGGCAAACTCGCGGCCGATCTTGCGGTACATGGTTGCTTCGTCGGTCATGAGACGGGCTTCGCGGCTGATGTTGGCCGACACGATGGGGTGAATGTCGCCAGCGCGGGCGTTGTCGATATGGAACCAACGGCTCTGGCCGCTGTCACGGTCAACAAGGGCGAGGACAGCGCGCTTGTGGCCGGTGCCCTTCTGGAGAGCGCGACCGGCCTTGAAGCCGATGTAGGTCTCGTCAACTTCGACAGCGCCGCCGTTCGAACCGAAGGGAGCGGCAAGATCGCCAGAGCGCATGGCCTCGCGGATACGGTGGGCGAGGAACCAAGCGCTCTTGTACTGGACCTCTAGGACGCGGGCGAGCTGGTGGGCGCTGATGCCCTTCTTGCTCGACACGATAAGGTGCACCGCCTGGAGCATCTTGGTCAGGGGAAGGCGGGCGTGTTCGAACACGGTGCCGACCTTGACGGTGAACTGCTTGCGGCACTCGCCACACTTCTTGAGACCGTGGCGGACCTTGCCGTTCGGGTTCTTCTTGCTCGGCTTCGTGCGAACGCCCGAAAGATCGTACACGCGGCCGCCGGTCACGCCGCAATGCGGGCACACAACCCCACCGGCCCACACGATGCCCTCAAGATACTCGTAAGCCTTGGCTTCGTCGTGGAAGTGGGGGGAAGAAAGAACCGACACGGTGATATTGCTCCTTGTTAAGCATTATCTAGCACTTAGCCGTGGGTTTGTAAACTACATAATCGCGTTCCTCTAACCAACGAGCGTTACGATGTCAATCGCAAAGTGCCAAATAGGTTATCAATGGTTCGCGATTGTGCCGGTGCCTCGTCTGCCCTAGAGGGCCGCGCACGTCCGGACAGGCGGGCGGCAGGGAACGCACGATGCTTCGCAAGCTCTACGACTGGACGCTGGACAAGGCCGCACATCGGCACGCAGTCTGGTGGCTCGCGCTGATCAGCTTCATGGAAGCCAGTTTCTTTCCGATCCCGCCCCATCCGCTGCTCGGGCTGATGTGCCTTGCCGAGCCGAAGAAGGCCATCCGCTTCGCCGTGGTCGCGACTGCGGCGTCCGTGCTCGGCGGGCTGTTCGGCTATGCGATCGGATATTTCCTGTACGACACGGTCGGGCAGGCGATGCTCGGGATGCTCGGCCTGACGGACAAGTTTCCGGTTGCCGCCTGCCACCTGCGCGAGCGCGACTGGGAGGTCATCTTCCTCGCAGGCGCGACCCCGGTACCGTTCAAGCTGCTGACGATCACCGCGGGCTTCATCGAAATGGCGCTCGTGCCGTTCATCCTTGCGAGCATCGCCGGCCGGGCCCTGATCTTCATGACGGTGGGCATCCTGTTCCGTGTGTTCGGCGCGCCGATCAAGCGCATTATCGACAAGTACCTCGGACTGCTGACGACCGTCTTCGCGGTCCTCGTGGTCGGGGGCTTCCTGGCTCTTACGCTCCTGTCCGGCGGCGACGCGGCGAAAACCGATCGGTGTTCGTCGGCCACCGCCGTTCAGGAGGTCGCACAGACGCCCGGAGCTTAACCTTCGAACGTGGCGTCGAGGGTGATCTCGGCGTTCAGCAGCTTCGAGATCGGGCAGTTCGCCTTGGCTTCGTTGGCCAGGTCCATGAACTTCGCCTCGTCGATGCCTTCGACCGAACCTGTAAGCGTCAGGTCGGACCGGGTCACGGTGAACCCGTCGCCCTCTTTCTCCAGGCTGACCTTCGCGGTGGTCTTCAGCGTGCCTTCGGTGTGCCCCGCCTTCTCGAGCGCGAAGCTCAGGGCCATGGTGAAGCAGCTTGCATGCGCGGCCGCGATCAGTTCTTCGGGATTGGTGCCGGGCTTGTCCTCGAAGCGAGTCTGGAAGCCGTAGGGTTGGTCCGACAGCGCGCCCGACTGGGTGCTGACGTGGCCTTTGCCGTCCTTGCCCAGCCCGTCGTACTGTGCGCTGCCCGATTTCACGATTGCCATTTGGTGTGTCTCCTTCGCATGGGGAGACGGCCGGGCGGCGCACTCGTTCCGGTCAGAGGCTGGTCGCCACGACGAACGCGCCCACCGCGATGACGACCGCGGCGAACCCGCGTTCGAGCAGATTCTTGCGCGCCGCGAGCCGCTTGCCCGCGAGGCGGCCGAGGACCGAACCCGCGATCCCGCCCGCCACCAGCCACGCGACGAGGCCCCAGTCCACGTAGCCCGACAAGGCGTAGGAGCCGGCAGTCGTCGCGCCCAGCGCGGTGACCACGACCAGCGAGGTCCCCACCGCCATTCCGATGGGCATCGCCGTCGCCGCGATGAGGCCCGGCACGATGAGGAACCCGCCACCGATCCCGAAGAAGCCCGCGAGCAGACCGACCGCGAGACCCGCCGCAGCGAGGCGGGGAAGGAGGTGGCGCGCGGTGGAGCGATCGAGATGCACGTCGGGATCGCCGCCCCCCTTGCGCCCGCGCAGCATCAGCGCGCCGACCACCACCATCAGTCCGCCGAACGCGGCGAGGAGCGCCGCCCCGTCGATGGCCTTGCCGGCCTCCGCGCCCAGTGCTGCGCCGAGCACGCCGGCGGCGGCGAACACGATGGCCCAGTTCCACTTGACCGTCCCGGCCCGTGCATGGTCGGCAAGCCCGGCCGCGGCGTTGAGCGCGACCGCGACCGCCGCGGTGCCGATCGCGGCGTGCGGGCTCGCGACGCCGACCACGTAGACCAGAAGCGGCACCGCCAGGATCGAGCCGCCCCCGCCGACGAGGCCGAGCACGAAGCCGATCAGCGTGCCCGACGCCAATGCGAGGAGGACAGTGACGGGCTCCATCGCATCAGGCGGATGCGGGGGCGGGGGCGGCGGCGCGGCGGTTCCACGGCATTAGCGCGAGGAGATGCGCCATTCCGCACCATCCGCTCACTCCGGCGAAGGTCAGGCCTGCGCCGACGAAGGCGCTGAGGCCGAACCACGCGGGCCCGACGGTGAAACCGAGGAGCACCCCGGCGAGGATCATCACTCCCGCGGCGATCTGGCCCTGGCGCATGATCTCGATCGGCTGGCTGCGGTCTTCCGCCACCGGCAGCCCGGCCTTGCGCCACGCGTCGAGGCCGCCGTTGAGCACATAGCTTTCACCATTGCAGAGCGCCGCGAGGCTTGCGCGATTGGCGCCGGTGCGCATGCCCGACTTGCAGAGGAACACCGCCGGACCCGCACCGAGCGGATCGGTCGAACCGAGCGGCACGTTCCTCGCGCCGGGCACGTGAATGCGTGCGAATTCCGCGGGCGAGCGGACGTCGATCAAGGCGGCACCGTCCTCGACCAGGCGGCGGGCATGGGCGGGCGAAACGGTCTGACAGGTCATCATGCTTCCTATATATTAGACTTGCCTAATATTGCAAGGGCCGATTTGGATGGTGCCAAGTCCGCCCGCCCGGAACGCGGCGGCGCGCAGGTTCGTTGTGATGGTCACGGCAGGGCAAGGGGGCCGCATGACCGAAGACGAAGCGAGACAGGTGGAACTCGTCCGGGCGATCGAACTCGAGGACCGCGACGGTCTGCTGTTCACCCGCGAGGACCGCGATCAGGCCGATGCCCGCGCCCGCGTGGCCGTCGGCGGAGGGACCGGTCGCCGCGCCGATGCGCGCTTCGTCGCCGCGCGGGCCGACTTCGCCACCACCCGCATCGCGACCCGCCATCCGGGCATCGCGGGCCTGCTCGAGAAAGGGCGCTGGACGCGATGGCTCGCGATCCTGTTGCCACTCGTCGCGCTTGCCGCCGGATTGCTCGCGAACGAGTTCGGCACCGCCAAGCGGCTCGACCTGCTGGCCGTCCCGTTGCTCGGCACGATCGCGTGGAACCTCCTCGTCTATCTCTGGCTGGCTGGTACTGCGCTGACCGGGCGCGGGCATGTTTCGGCCGTGCCGCTGGCCGATCTGGCGGGCCGCGCGAATCACGCCGGCCGGCGGGAGTTCGAGGCCGGTACGCCGATCGACCGCGCCGCGCTCGCGTTCCGCCGCCGCTGGGCCGCGCTCACCGCGCCGCTCGCCTCGGCCCGCACCGCGCGCACGCTCCACCTCGGCGCGGCGCTGTTCGCCGCCGGGCTCATCGCCGGCATCTACGGCCGCGCGCTGGTGACCGAATACCGCGCGGGCTGGGAGAGCACGTTCCTCTCCGCCCCCGCCGTCCACGCGCTGCTGTCCACGGTGCTCGGCCCGGCGAGCGCGCTGACCGGGGTCGCCATCCCCGGCGTGCCCGGTATCGAGGCGATGCGCTGGACCGGACCGCAGGCGGGCGCCCTCGGTGGAGGCGTCAATGCGGGGCCGTGGATCCACCTCTACACGGTGACGATGGCGGCGCTCGTGATCGTACCGCGCCTGGCGCTCACGGCATGGCAGGGGGCCCGCGCGCTGCGGCTGGCGCGCACACTGCCCGTGGCGGGGCGCGACAATTTCTACGTCCGCCGGCTGCTGCGCGCCAGCGGCGGCCGGGCCGGAGCCGTGCGCGTGACCCCCTATGCCGCGAAGCCCGGCGAGGAGACCCGCCGCCGTCTCGCCTCGGCCCTGCGCGCCGCGCTCGGCGACAGCGCCGAGGTGCGCTTCGACGAGGACGTTGCCTACGGCGCCGAGGACGGCTGGCTCGCCGCCCATCCCCCCGCCCCGGACGACGACTACCACGTCCTGCTGTTCACCCTCGCCGCGACGCCCGAGGCGGAGAACCACGGCGCGCTCGCCCGCCAGATCGCCGATGCCCTGCGCCGCGATCATCCCGGCACCGTGCTCGCCGCGATCATCGACGAAAGCGGCTACCGCGCGCATTTCGCGGGCCAGGCGGGGCTGGAGGAACGGGTCGCCCAGCGCCTCGCCGCATGGCGCGCGGTGCTGGGCGAAGCCGGGGTGACGCCGCTGGGCATCGACCTGTCGGACAGCCCTGACGGCGACCTCGCCCAGAAGATCGAGCGCGGGCTGCTGCCCGACGCGGAGATGCGCCGATGACCCTCGAAGCGCCCGCCGCCACCGGCACCACCGTCAACTTGAGCCTGGTGAGCCACACCAACGTCGGCAAGACCACGCTCACCCGCACGCTGCTCGGACGCGACGTCGGCGAAGTGCGCGACGCGGCGCACGTCACCGACCTTTCCACCGGCTACGTCCTCGTCCAGGCGGGGGAGGACACGCTGATGCTGTGGGACACCCCCGGCTTCGGCGACACCGCGCGGCTGCTGTCGCGCCTACGGCAGAGCGGCAATCCCATCGGCTGGTTCCTGACCCAGGTCTGGGACCGCTGGCGCGAGCGGCCGCTGTGGTCGAGCCAGCAGGCGGTCAAGAACGTGCGCGAGGAAGCCGACGTCATCCTCTACCTCGTCAACGCGGCGGAAGATCCGGCGGCGGCGGGCTACGTCGGGCTGGAAATGGAGGTGCTCGGCTGGATCGGCAAGCCGGTGGTCGTCCTCCTCAACCAGATGGGTCCCCCGCGCGGCGACGTGTCGAACGAGATCGCGCGGTGGTCGGACATCGGAACATCGGGACAGGTCCGCGCGGTCCTGCCGCTCGATGCCTTCGCTCGGGTTTGGGTGCAGGAAGGCGCGCTGCTCGATGCCGTCGCGCCGCTGCTGCCGCCCGAAAAACAGCCCGCGATGGCGGGCCTGCGGGCGCGGTGGGAAGAACTCAATCGCACGCGTTTCGACCAGTCGATGGCGGTGCTCGCCCGGTATCTCGCCGCCGCGGCGAAGGACCGCGAGACGGTCGACGAACCCGGCTGGCAGGGCAAGGTCGCCGCCGCAGTCACCGGCACGTCTCGCGGGGATCGCGCGGCGCGCAAGTCGATGCAGGCTTTGGGCGGCCGGCTGGCGGAAGCGACCGCAACCTCCACCGACGAACTCATCCGGCTCCACAACCTGTCGGGCAAGGCGGCCAGGACCGTGCTCGAACGGGTGAGCGACGACTACGCCCACGCCGAAAAGACGCCGGAAGGTGCCGCCGCCGTGCTGGGCGGAATGGCCTCGGGCGCGGTGGGCGGCCTTGCCGCCGACCTCGCGGCGGGCGGGCTGACGCTGGGCGGCGGGATGATCGTGGGCGCGGTGCTCGGCGCACTGGGCGCGACCGGCATCGCCAAGGGCATCAACCTCGCGCGCGGGGAAGACGGATCGAGCGTGCGCTGGTCGGAGGATTTCATGGAACGCCTCGCCGCGACCGCGCTGCTGCGCTACCTCGCCGTCGCGCACTACGGCCGCGGGCGGGGCGAATGGAGCGAAGGCGAACACCCGCCGCACTGGCCCCCGGTGGTCGAGGCCGAGATCGCCCGGCACAAGTCCGCGCTAACCGCCGCGCGCAAGGCAAGGGACGGCGAGGCGGCGGAGCTCTACACGACCGTTATGCGGGACAGCGGAACGGCGGTCCTCGCCGCGCTCTACCCCGACGCGCGGCCCGCGATCGACAGCGCGCGCAAGCCGGCGGGATCGACGATCTCGAGCTTACCGTAGCCGCGGCGCGCAAGTCCTTCCCGCTCCAACTCGGCCAGGGCGGAAAGCGCGCTTGCCCGGCTCACGCCCAAAAGGTCCCCTAGTTCCTGCTGCGTGATCGCGACGAGGCCGGGTGTGCCGCCGGACAGGTTGGCGAGCAATGCGGCCATGCGCGAAGCAGTCGATCCGCGGCGAAATCCGGCGAGCAGGTTCAGCGTTTCCTGGAACTGCCGCGCTATCGCCCCCAGGACCATGCGCACCACGGCGGGATCGCTCGCCAGCGCAGCCTCGTAGGCATGGCGGGGGATCGCCTTCAGGCGCACCTCGCCGCGCGCGACCGCATCGACAACCTTCGGGCGTCCACCAAGGACCGCGAGCTCTCCATACGAATCGCCCGGCCCGAGCAAGGCAAGGCCGCGAAAGTCGCCGTCGCCGGCGAACTGGCCGAGCGACACCGACCCTTCCTCGATCAGCCAGATCCCATCGGCCACATCGCCCCGCAACTGGATGATCTGGCCATCGGCGAAGGAGCGTATCGGCAGGTGGCTTGCGAGGTCCTCCCGTATTTCGGGGGAAAGCGCGCGGAACAGCATCGTCGCGCTGGACGAGCGCTTCGCCGCAGATTGTCTAATTCTGGACATTTCAGATCGGTCCCTACCGATATGCCTTGTCCCCAACAAGCCGGCGATCGGTCCGGCCATCTGGATTACCCGGTTTCGCATCCGTCACGGCTTGCGAGCACAGGAGAGGAGGCGGCCGCACAGGTCAGACCCCCTTCGGGCGCGACGGCCGGGACGGGACACACCGTTCCGGCCGTCATACCGTCACTTCGCCAAGTCCAGAGGCCACGCGGTGGTGAACTTGCGCCGCTTCTTCACGAAGCGCGTCTCGTACCGTCGCACCGCCGGATCGTCCGCCAGCGCGGAATCGGCAAAGGCGTTGAACGCGTCCATGTCGGGCACGACCACCAGCAGCAGCAGGTCGAACGGGCCGGCGACTTCGAGGACGACCTGAACCTCCGGCCGCGCCTCCAGCCGGCTAAGGAGCTGCCCGACCGGCGCGAGCGCGTGACGATCGAGCTGGATGTCGACCATCGCCGACAGGAACGGGCCGATCCGCTCGCTCACCACCGCGCGGTCGGCAACGATCGTGCCGTCCTCGCGCATCCGCCTTATGCGTCGCGCGATCGCCGATGGCGACAGCGCTACATCCCGGGCGAGATCTTCCGCGGTCGCCAGCGCATCCTCCTGCAACAGGGCCAGGAGCTTGCGATCATAGGCGTCCCATTCGCGCATTTGCGGCAACGATCCGTATTCGAGCGCCCGAAACGGGCAAATCGCAGGCCATCTTTGCCCACACCGCGCGGCACGGCCAAGATAAAAGGAGGCGGTATTTACCCCTCGAAAGGCAAGCCCATGTCCGCTTCCGTCCGCCCGTTCCTGGTAGCGATCGCCATGGCGCTCAGCGCAACCCCGGCCGCGTTGGCCGTCGCGGCACCCGCCGCACCGCAGGCCGCCGAAGCAGCCGCGCTCGATCCGGTCGCGGTCGTCGACAGGGTGCGTTCGCTGTTGCGCGACCGCTACGTGATCGCAGAGACCGGCGCCGCGCTCGATGCCGCGCTCGCGAGGGCGCAGGCCGACGGCGCCTTCGCGGGACTGTCGGGAGCGGCGCTGGCCGAAGCGGTCAACCGGGTGATGGGCGCAGTCACCCCCGACGGGCATCTCGGCGTGTCGTACAATCCCGCCTTCGCCGCCGACCTCGCATCCCGGCCGGCAGGCACGGCCGCGCAGGACGAGGGCCCGACGCCGGCGATGGTACGGTCGGTCGCGCTCAACAATGCGGGCGTCGCGAAGCTCGAAGTGCTGCCCGGCAACGTGCGCTACATGGATTACACAGGCTTCATGTGGGGCACGCCCGCAGCCGAAGCGGCGATCGCGAACGCTATGCAGTTCCTGCGTGGCGGGTCCGCGGTGATCGTCGACCTGCGGCGCAACGGCGGCGGCGAACCGGATGCCGTCGCCGATCTCGCGAGCTGGTTCCTGCCCGCCGGCACGCCGCTGATGCAGTTCCAGACGCGGGGCGGGCCGATCGAGACCTCGGCCACCACGGCCAAGCCGTTCTCGCTCGCCGATCGGCCGGTGTACGTGCTGACGTCGAAGCGCTCGTTCTCCGCCGCCGAGGAGTTCGCAGCGCACGTCTCCGCGTTCGGCTTCGGCACGCTCGTGGGCGAAACGACGGGCGGAGGCGGTTTCAACAACGATTTCTATCCGCTGCCCGGCGGACTGGTGATCTCGGTCTCGACCGGACAGGCGATCCAGCTGAAGACCGGGAAGGGCTGGGAAGGCGTCGGCATCGCCCCGGCAATCGCGGTATCGCAGGACGTCGCACTGGAGCGGGCGCAGGCCGAGGCACTGACCGCGCTCGCGGCGACAGGACCGGACGACGAAAGGCCGGTGCTCGAACGGCTTGCCGAGGTCTATCACGCACAGGCCGCACCGATCGAACCCGCGCGTCCGCTGCCGGACTACGCGGGAACCTTCGGGGCGGTGACGGTGGCGCTGGCGGGCGACCGGCTCGTGGCCGAAACGCCGATGGGGCCGACCGAGCTCGTCGCGCTCGGCGGCGATACCTTCGCCCCGAAGGACCAACCCGCGATGCGCGCGATCTTCACCTTCGAAAGCGGCCGGCCGAGCGCGATCGAACTCGCCGGTTCACGGGGAACCCGCCGCTTCCCTCGGACCTGACTGCCGAAATCAGACTGCCACGATCAAACGATCCCCATCGCCTTGCCCGCGCTCGAACATGCCGAGGATCGTCTCGCCCTTTTCCGCCGAATGTTCGGCGCACAGCGAGCAGCGCAGCAGGGTCATTCTAACCCGGGTCGCCGCCGGGCGAATCGCCGCCGGCTAGATCCCGAAGGCCTTCAGCGCGGCGTCGAAGGCGCCTTCCAGCCCGCCGCGCACGCCCTTGCGGCGGCCCGCCATCGGCGCTTCCTCGAGCACCAGGATGCCGTGCGCGCCCCCGTCGGCATCGCTGACCCGGTCGCGGAACAGCGGCTCGCGCCCGAACAGGTAGGGCGGGAAAGTCTCGCTGCGCGCCACGCTGTAGGCGGTCTCGGCGGAAAACCCGATCAGCTGGTCCTGCGCGAACCGTCGCCCGCTCTCCGCGCGCTCGACGCGGACCCCGCGGCCGCCCTTGACGACCAGAGTGCCGGGCCCGTGGAACACGAGGTAGCGGAACTGGAACGTCAGCCACGCGTGCAGCGTGCCGAAGCGCCAGCGGCTGCGGATTGGCATCGGACTCCCGGCGGGCTGGACGATCGCCGCGAGCGCGCGCGGCTGCAGCACGAGGGCGGCCCCGTCCGGCAGGTCGATGCGCGCGATCTCCGCGAACGGATCGTCGCGGGCCGAAATGCCGAATGTCTTCCCCGCGCCCGACCCCCGCGTGAGGAAGACCATGCCGCTGGCGATGCTGGACAGCAGGTGCCGCCAGCTCAGCACCCAGCGGTGGTCGGTCGTCGCATCGTCGGGGGTCGATTGCAGGTAGCCCTGCCGTACGAGGATTTCCTCGTCCTCGCCCAGCGCCAGCGAAAGGGTCGGCCGGGAACCGCCCCCGGCGCGCGGTACGGCCCCGGTGGCAGAAGGCCCGGAGAGCCGGATCGGCCTGCCGCGCTCCACCATCGGGGCGAGCGCGAAATAGAACAGCGTGCGGATAGCGAAAGGCGCGAGCAGAATGCCGAGCAGCGCGACGAACGCCATCCAGGCGATGTCCCGCACCGTGCGATTGTCGATGTTCGCGGACGGGTCGGGCAGGTTCTCCAGCGCATCGGCGGTAAACGCATCGTAACGCTCGCGGGCGGATGCGAGTGCGCGGTTCGCCGCAAGCGCCGCGTCGCGTGTCGCGGTCCAGCGGTCGCGTTTGCCGCATTCGCGGGCCTTGCCGGCCTGCAAGGTGTCGCGCTCGTCGAGGACGATGGCGCGGTATTCGCGGCGGATCGCGTTGTCGCTCTCGAACCGCTCGAGCCGGGCGGTCCACATGGCACAGGTCCGCGTCGCCGCCGCGATCGATCGCGCGGTCGGCACGCGGGGATAGCGGGTCTGCGCGTCGCGCGCCGCCGCCAGGTTGCGCGCCTCCTGCAACAGTCCGATCTCGGCATTGAGCGCGTTGCCGCGCAGTTCCAGGCGCTTGCGGGCGAGGATGCGCGAGGGGCGCACGGCATCCAACCAGCCGCCGCCGCCCGCCAGCTCTCTGTCGATAGCCCCGCGGCTTGCCCGGGCCGCGGCGATGCGACCGTCGATCGCCGCGAGCGATTGCGTCTCGAGCGCCTGCGATTGCCGGGCGAGCGCGGCGCGCGCCGCGTCGTAGTCGGCGGCGAGCGCGGCGCGAAGCTCGCCCGCACCCATCGCATCCTCGCGCAGCCGGTCGGGGGCGAGCCCGTCCTTCATGGCCGGCCACGCGAAGACGAAGAACGCGATAGCCGCGCACAGGAGGACGTAGAGAAACCCCGTTCGCGCCAGCCAGGCGAAGACGGCCTTCACCCGGTCAGGGCTCGATGATCCCCACCGCCTTGCCCGCGCGCTCGAACATGCCGAGGATCGTCTCGACCTCTCCCGCCGAATGTTCGGCGCACAGCGAGCAGCGCAGCAGGGTCATGTTGGCCGGGGTCGCCGGGGGTCTCGCGAGGTTGACGTAGAGCCCTTCCTTCAGGAGCGCCTCCCACATGGCCGCGCCGCGCTGTAGGTCGGGCATGATGACCGCCACGATCGCGCTCTGCGGCTCCTTCGTGCCGAGCTCGAAGCCCAGCGCGGTCAGCCCCTGGTGCAGACGCTTGGAATTCTCCCACAGGTGCGCGCGCTTGTTCGACCCGTGCATCAGCTTGCGGATGCTGGTGGCCGCGGTCGCCACCACGCTGGGCGGGAGGCTCGCGGTGAAGACGTAGGGGCGGCAGACCAGCCGCATGATCTCGAACTTGGGGTGGTTCGAAACGCAGAAGCCGCCGACGGTGCCGACGGACTTGGAAAACGTGCCGATGATGAAGTCGCAGTCGTCGATCACGCCCGCCGCCTCGCATACGCCGCGGCCGTGCTCGCCGATGAAGCCCATCGAGTGCGCCTCGTCCACCAGCACCATCGCGCCGTGCTTCTTGGCGACCGCGACCATTTCCTTCAGCGGCGCGATGTCGCCGAGCATCGAATAGACGCCCTCCAGGATCACGAGCTTGCCCGCGCCTTCGGGGATGCGGCCGAGCCGCTTGTCCATCGCCTCGATGTCGTTGTGCTTGAACGGCACCACTTCGGCATCGCCCAGCTTGCAGCCGTCCCAGATGCTCGCGTGGCTGTCGATGTCGAGGACGATGTAATCGCCCTTGCCGGCGATCGTGCTGATGATGCCGAGGTTGGCCTGGTACCCGGTGGAAAACACCATGGCGTGGTCCATCGCGTAGAATTCGCGGAGCGCGTCCTCGACCGCCCGGTGCCCCTGGTAGGTGCCGTTGAGTACCCGGCTTCCGGTCGTGCCCGCGCCGAATTCCTCCAGCGCCTGCTTGCCCGCCGCGATCACGTCCGCATCGAACGTCATGCCCATGTAGTTGTAGGTGCCGAGCAGGATCGTGTCGCGCCCATTGCAGATCGCGCGGGTGGGGGAAAGGACCTTCTCCATCACCAGGCTGAAGGGATCCTCCTGCCCGGTCGACAGCAGCCCCTCGCGCATGGCGATGAGGTCGTCGAACTTCGAGAACAGGTCCTTTCCGTCTCCCTCCAGCACTTCCGGCCGGTCGGGCTGGACGATGCCCTCGCTCACTTGTTCACCATGTCGGCGACCGCGTCGACGAGGTCGCCCCAGGTCTCGATTTCAGCCTGCTGGTTCATGCTGATGATGATGTCGAACTCGTCCTCGATCGCGGCGACGAAATCCATCACCGTCAGGCTGTCGAATTCGAGATCGCCGGCAAAGCTCGTGTCCTCGTCGATAGCCACGCCCTTCTTGTTGAAGGGTTCGGCGAGAGTGCGGATGCGGGCGTCGACTTCTGCGCGGTCCATGGGGCTGGCTGTCCTGTGTCTGCGGCCTCCGCCCGGGCGGAAGGCATGTGCCGGGGTTCAGCCTGCGGGAAAGCGGCCTGCCGCGCCGCTTGTCAAGAGCAGGTCACGGGGCCGGCGGTTTCGGCGGCAGTTCCTTGATCGCGATGTCGGTGCAGCCGCGATCGGCGAAACCGGCCGAAATCAGTTCGGCCGCGGGGCGGTTCTCGGTGAGGACGACCTCGTCCACGCCCGAACAGTTGGCGGTTATCCGCCAGCGCATCGTCATGATCTGTACCCGAAGTGTGCGATTGATTCTCGTGCTGGTGAACTTCCGAATAACCGAAAGTTTCCCGCCGTGCCACTCCTTGTCCGTCCGTCAGCCGAAGAGCCCTCTCACCGCCGCCATGAACGGGCCGATGCTGACCGGCTTCGACAGGTATCCGCTGGCGCCCGCATCGCGGATGCGCTGCTCGTCGCCCTTGCCGGCGTAGGCCGTGACCGCCAGCACGGGAATCGCCGCCAGCGCGCCGTCGCGGCGCATCGCCTCGATGAGGTCGACGCCCGACACACCCGGAAGCTGGATGTCCATGATCACGAGGTCGGGATCGAACGCGCGCGCGGCGTTCAGCACCAGCTCGCCGTCGGCCACCGGCTCGACCTCGAAACCGGTCGCGCGCAGCACGTCGCAGAACAATTTCCGGTTGAGGTCGTTGTCCTCGACAACGAGGATTCTCTTTGCCACTGCGGCGGCTCTCCCATTGCACCGGGCCGGTTGCGTGAGCGTCGCGCTTAGGGCCCCGGAAGGACACTGACAATTACCGCCGACATACACCATCATTCCGGAGACGCCGACACGCTGGCGCTCTCCGCGCTTGGCTGGGTGCTGGCCGACGACGACCGGGCCGAACGCCTGTTGTCGCTGACCGGCCTGACGCCCGAGGTCCTGCGCGACAATCTCACCGACCGTACCACTCTCGCCGCCGTGCTCGACTATCTCGCGGCGCACGAGCCCGACCTGATGCTCGCGGCCGATGCGCTCAACGTCGCGCCGGATCGGCTGGTCGCCGCCCGCCGCGAACTGGCCGGCCGGGAGACGTTCGAATGAGCCGCCCCCTGGTGATTTCCGACTGCGACGAGGTGCTGCTCTACATGGTCGCGCCCTTCCGCGACTGGCTGGGCGAAAGCCAGGGCGTCAGGTTCGAGATGGTCGGCAACGATTTCGCCGGCGCGATGAAATACGCCGAAACCGGCGAGGGCGTGCCGCCCGACGAGATCTGGCGGCTGCTGCGCGGCTTCTTCGATACCGAGATGCACCGCCAGACGCCAATCCCCGGCGCGGTGGAGGCAATGGCGCGGCTGGGCGAGGAGGCCGACGTCGTCGTGCTCACCAACCTCACCGACCGGCACCGCGAGATGCGTTTCGAACAGCTCGCCGGCCACGGCATCCACGCGCGCGTCTTCACCAACCAGGGCCCCAAGGGCCCGGCGCTGAAGGCGATCATGGACGAATACGCGCCGAGCCGCGCGGTCTTCATCGACGATCTCGCCCAGCATCACGCCTCGGTCGGCACCGACGTGCCGGGGGTGCGCCGCCTGCACCTGTGCGGCGAACCGATGCTGGCGGGCCGCATCGCCTGTGCCCACGCGGCGGGCAACGCCCACGCGCGCATCGACACATGGGAGCATGCCCTGCCGTGGCTGCTCGACCAACTGAACACGCAAGAGGAAAACGCATGAGCATCGATACCCGCCTCAATGAACTCGGCATCGAGCTGCCCGCCGCGGCCGCGCCGGTCGCGGCCTATGTTCCCGTGGTCGTCCACGGGGGGCTCGCCCATGTTTCGGGCCAGTTGCCGTTCGTGAATGGCGAACTGGTGAAGGGCCGGCTGGGCGAAAACGTCACCCTCGACGACGGCGTGGCCGCCGCACGCGCCTGCGGGCTCATGATCCTCGCGCAGCTGAAGGCGGCGCTGGGTTCGCTCGACCGGGTCGAACGGATCGTCAAGCTGGGCGCGTTCGTCAATTCGACCGGCGAGTTCGACGGGCAGCCCAAGATCGCCAACGGCGCCAGCGAACTGATGGCCGAGGTCTTCGGCGAGGCCGGCAAGCATGCGCGCAGCGCGGTCGGCGTGCCGATCCTGCCGCTCGGCGCCGCGGTCGAGGTCGACGCGATTGTCGCCATCCGGGACTGATACCGCGCGCGGCGGCTGGCTCGGCGCGTGGACTTACGCGCATCGCGGCCTGCACGGTGCGGCGGGAGAGGGCGGGGCTGCCGAGAATGCGCCCGAAGCCTTCGCCGGTGCGATCGCGCGGGGGCTCGGCATCGAATGCGACGTGCAGGTCACCCGCGACGGGCGGGCGGTGGTCTTCCACGACTGGGATCTCGACCGACTGACCGGCGAGACCGGCGCGGTGCGCGAGCGCGATGCCGAGACGCTGACCGGAATCGCCCTGTTAGATAGCGCCGATACCGTCCCGACGCTGGAGAGCGTGCTGGCGCAAGTCGCGGGCCGGGTGCCGCTGCTGATCGAAGTGAAATCGAAACGCGCGATCGACCCTGCGCCCCTGTGTGCCGCGGTGAAGGCCGCGCTTGCGGGCTACACCGGCGATGTCGCGGTGATGAGCTTCGATCCGCGGGTGCCGCACTGGTTCCATCGCCATGCGCCGGCCACCGTGCGCGGCCTCGTGGTGACCGAGGAGGGCAAGGGCGAGGCGCTCGGCCCGGTCGAAAGGCGGCTCGCGGTAGCCCACGCGAAGCCCGACTTTCTCGCCTGCGACGTGCGCGACCTGCCCAGCCGCTTCGCATCGGCGCACCGGGCGAAGGGGATGCCAGTCCTTACCTGGACCGTCCGGACGCCCGAACTGCGCGAGCGCGCGGCGCGCCACGCGGACGCCGCCATCGCGGAAGGGGCGGGGCTGGCATGAGCGACCTCGTCGCCCGCATGGCCGGTTCGGTGGGTGAGCTTCCCGCCGCCGACTGGGATGCGTTGACCGCCGGGGGGACCGACCGCGGCAACCCGTTCATGCGCCACGGCTTTCTCTCGGCGCTGGAGGATTCGGGCAGCGTGGGGGACGGCACCGGCTGGCTCCCCGCGCCGCTGGTGATCGAGGAGGGCGGCAAGCTCGTCGCCGCGCTGCCGGCCTATCTCAAGGGGCACAGCCAGGGCGAATATGTCTTCGATCACGCATGGGCCGACGCGTGGGAGCGGGCGGGCGGGCGCTACTACCCCAAGCTTCAGGTCGCCGCACCCTTCACGCCCGCGAGCGGGCCGCGGGTGCTGACGCAGCGGCTCGAACTGGTCGAACCGCTGCTCGGTTTCGCGCAGCAGTTCGCGGATGCGAACAACCTGTCGGGCATCCACGCGACGTTCGTCGAGCCTGAACAGGTTCCGCTGTTCGAGGCGGCCGGCTGGCTGATCCGCCACGACATCCAGTTCCACTGGCAGAACCGCGACTACCGCACCTTCGACGATTTCCTCGCCGATCTCGCCAGCCGCAAGCGCAAGGCGATCCGCAAGGAACGCGAAGCGGCGCAGGAAGGGGTGGAGATCCGCCGCCTGTCGGGTTCCGACATCCGGCCCGAACACTGGGACGCCTTCTGGCATTTCTACCAGGATACCGGCAGCCGGAAATGGGGCCGGCCCTACCTCACCCGCGAGGCGTTCGACCTCCTCGGCGAGCGGATGGGCGATGCGATCGTGCTGGTGCTGGCGTTCGAGGACGGCGAACCCATCGCGGGCGCGCTCAATTTCGCTGGGGGCGATGCACTCTACGGCCGGTACTGGGGCTGCACGCGCGAGAAGCGCTTCCTGCATTTCGAGCTGTGCTATTACCAGGCGATCGACGAGGCGATCGAGCGCGGGCTAGCCCGGGTGGAGGCCGGCGCACAGGGCCAGCACAAGATCGCCCGCGGCTACGGCCCGGTGCAGACCACCTCGGCCCACTGGATCGCCGATCCGGGTTTCAGCAAAGCGGTCGCCGATTTCCTCGATCGCGAGCGCGAAGGCATCGCGGTCGATGCCGAGTGGCTGTCCGAACGCACTCCGTTCCGCAAGGGGCCCTGACGGGCCGCCTGCCCGGGTCGGGCGGCGTCAGGCGGCGCGGCGGTGGCCGGCCGAGAGCCACTCGCGCGCGCGGCGCTGGGCTTCGGCGATCTCGCGCGCGGTCATTTCGTCCGACACGTCGGCGCGGCACCAGGCGGCGTCCTCGTGCCCCTTGGCGGCGGCGAGGTTGAACCACTTGTGCGCCTCGACGAGATCGCAGGCGAGGCCGTGGCCCCCGGTCGAATACGCGACGCCGAGGTCGAACAGGGCCGATACGACGCCCTGCGCCGCGGCGGCGAGGCATTGCGCCACCACAAGGTCGGCGATCTTCGTTCCGTTGGGAAGTCCGGCTCCCCCTTCGATCGTACGCAGTTCCATGTCGTGTCCCCCAGTCCGGCACGCCCCCTCGCGGCCGTGGGCACACTTCAAGCGGGATATGGCTAACAACCCGTTAACGATGATCGCGAAAAGCGAGAGGTTGCTGCCGCACCCGTTCGAACGCGCTTAAGTTTGGCCGACCTAGGGGCGCGCTTTCGGAAAGGGCGCTTGTGCCGATTCCGGCCCGTCCCTATAGGCCCGCGCAAAGCGCCAGACGGGTCGCCGGGGTCGCCGGGGGCGGGGGTAGGGCGCTCAGGGTTTGAGAGGACCTTCGATGGCCACTTCGGCGGCGAACGACATCGACGTACTGGAACAGGCGAAACGGGCGCTGGCGCCCGACTACCTGCCGTCCGAGGACGAGGAGTACATGAACGCGGCGCACCAGGATTACTTCCGGGTGCTGCTGCTGGAATGGAAGCACTCGATCCTGGCATCGTCCAGTGCCACCCTGCAATCGCTGCAGGACGGGCCGATGCGCGAGCCCGATCTCAACGACCGCGCCTCAAGCGAAACCGACTGGGGCATCGAGCTGAGAACGCGCGACCGGCAGCGCAAGCTCATCGCCAAGATCGACGCGGCGCTGCGCCGGCTCGACGCGGGCGAATACGGCTTCTGCGAGGTGACCGGCGATCCCATTGGCCTCAAGCGGCTGGTCGCGCGCCCCGTCGCGACCATGACGGTCGAGGCGCAGGAAGCTCACGAACGCCGCGAGAAAGTCTCCCGCGACGACTGATCCGGGCAGTTCTGCGCACGCTCCGTTTAGCCTTCGTTAGACATCCGCGTTTACCGGTTTTGCGCGAAGGCGCGGGTAATTCCGCGCGTGCGGATATTCCGGCGACGAGAAAGGGCACGGGCGGACAATGTCGGGCGTCGACACACGGCACATCAATCGCGACAGCCTGTTCCTGATGGCCGACATCCGGCTGGAAGGCGACACCGCCACGCATCGCGTCAAGGTGCGCAACCTGTCGGCGGCCGGGATGATGGCCGAAGGCGACCTGCCGGTCCTGCGCGGCACCCGCATGACGGTCGAACTGCGCAATCTCCCCCCGGTGGACGGCAGCGTGGCGTGGGTGCAGGACCAGCGCTTCGGCATCGCCTTCGCCCGCGAGATCGACCCCAAGGCACCGCGACCGCAGGTGGGCGGCAATGGCGATCTCGACACCCCGCGCTACGTCCGCCCGTCCACTATCGCGCCGCCGGGTACCGAAGGACGCACGGCGCGCCTGCGGAATATCTAGGCGCGGTCGCTGACGAACCGCGGCCGACCTGCTAGTCGGCTGCGCATGACCCGCCGCCGTTCCATCTCCCGAACACTCGCGACTGCGGCCGTGCTGGCCGCCGCGCTGGCCGGGTGCGGGTCGGCCGACGACGAGAGCGCGGTGGCCATCGCGTGGATCGGCACCGCCGACGCGCCGTTCGACACGGGCCTGCGCCTGTCCCCGCCCGCCCAGGCCATCCGCGCCGCGACCGCCGAGGGGCTGGTATCGCTCAACGAGACCGGCGAGGTCGTCCCCGCGCTCGCCGAGCGGTGGATCGTGACCGACGACGGGCTGAGCTACATCTTCCGCCTGCGCAATTCGGACTGGCCGGCGGGCGAGGGCGGCGCGCCCGAACCCATCGACGCCGACGAGGTGCGCGATTCGCTGCGGCGGACCTTGCGCGAACTGCGCGGCACCTCGCTCGGCCTCGACTTCGCCGCGGTGACCGACGTGCGGGCGATGACCGGGCGGGTGATCGAGATCCGGCTGGCGAGCCCGGTCCCCGATTTCCTCCAGCTGCTCGCGCAGCCCGAACTGGGCCTGTTCCACAAGAAGCGCGGCGCCGGACCGCTGACGCTGACCCGCACCGGCGACGTCGCCCGGCTCGCGCTGCTGCCGCCCGAGGCGCGCGGCCTGCCCACGCGCGAGGACTGGCGCGAGGGCACCCGGCCGCTGGTGCTGAAGGCGATGGACGCGCGCGCCGCGGTCGCGGCGTTCCGCAGCGGCGCGGTCGACATCGTGCTCGGCGGCACGCTTCCCGATTTCCCGCTCGCGGATTCCGGGCCGCTGTCGCGCGGCAACGTCCGGCTCGACGCGGCGCAGGGGCTGATGGGCCTCAAGGTCATGCGCGCCGAAGGGCTGCTGGAAGACGCCGGCCGGCGCGAGGCGCTGTCGATGGCGATCGAGCGCGATACGCTGATCGCGCCCTTCAACATCGCCGGGTGGGAGCCGAGCACCCGCATCGCGCCGTCGGCCATCGCGGCCGGCGCGCCCGAGCGCTGGGCCGGCCAGACGATCGAACAACGCCGCGCGGTCGCCCGCCAGCGGATCGCCGGCTACGGCGGCGAGCGGCGGGTGACGGTTTCGCTGCCCGATGGCCCCGGCTCCGACCTGCTCCTGCGCGAACTCGCCGCCGACTGGGCCGAGATCGGGGTCGCCGCGGTCCGCGCGCGCCCGGGCGAGACCGCCGACCTCGCGCTCGTCGACGCCGTTGCCCGCTTCGGCAGCCGGCGGTGGTATCTCGACCAGTTCGCCTGCGCGGTGCGGCGTGCGCTCTGCTCGCCCGAGGCCGACGCGCTGGTCAGGGAATCGGCGGCCGTCGCCGACCCGGTCGCGCGCGAGACGATGCTGGCCGAGGCCGAGGCGCGCCTGACCGCGCAGGGCACCTACATTCCGCTCGGCGCGCCGGTCCGCTGGTCGATGGTCCGCGGCACGATCGCCGGGTTCGCCGAGAACCGCTGGGCGGTCCATCCCTTGCCCCCGCTCGCCGCCGGACCCACATGACGGATCGAAGGAGAGCGCCGCCGATGGAACCGCCGTCCGATCCGCGTCCGACCGGGGCCCGCCCGATGGGCCTCGAGCTTCCGATCGGCAGCGATCACGTCTCCGTCCGCCGCCGGATCGAGGCGATGGAGCAGCTTCTGGAAAACAGCTTCGTCCTGCCCGGCACCAGTCGCCGCGTGGGACTCGACGCGATCGTGGGGCTGGTCCCCGTAATCGGCGATTTCGTATCTGCCGCGATGGGCATGTATATCGTGTGGGAAGCCCGCAACCTCGGCATGCCGAAGTGGAAGCTGTGGCGAATGACCGGCAACGTCGCCTTCGACACCGCAGTCGGCGCGGTGCCGGTGGTGGGCGATGCGTTCGATTTCCTGTTCCGATCGAACACCCGCAATCTGAAAATCGTCAAGCGCCACCTCGACAAGCACCACCCGGCGACCCGCACGATAGACGGGTAATCCCCAGTCCCGCTCGTCCTGAGCTTGTCGAAGGACGCCGTGCGACCTCTGACCTTGGTGAGGCACCCTTCGACAGGCTCAGGGTGAGCGGGAGCCGGTTTTTATTCGCGGTGACATATCCTAGAGGCCGCCCATGTCCGACGTCACCTATTCGAGCTACCTCGACCTCCCCAAGCTCCTCTCGGCGCAGCACCCGGCATCGGGCGCGCACGACGAGATGCTGTTCATCATCGTCCACCAGGCGAGCGAGCTGTGGCTCAAGCTGTGCCTCCACGAACTCACCGCCGCGCGCGCGTGCATCCGCGCCGACGACCTGCGCCCGGCGTTCAAGATGCTGGCCCGGGTCGCCCGCGCGCAGGGCCAGCTCATCCATTCGTGGGAAGTGCTGAGCACGATGACCCCGGCGGATTATTCGCAGGTCCGCCCGCACCTGTCGAGCTCGAGCGGGTTCCAGAGCGCGCAGTACCGGCTGATGGAATTCCTCATGGGCGGCCGGAACCCCGACATGGTGACGATGCACGAGGCGACGCCCGACGTGGCGGCGGACCTGCGCGCCGAACTCGCCCGGCCAAGCCTCTACGACGAGGCGGTGCGGCTGCTCGCGCGGCGCGGCTTCGCGATTCCCGCCGAGGTGCTGGAGCGCGACCACCACGGCGGCTGGACCCCCTCCCCGGGGGTAGAGGCGGCCTGGGCGGAGATCTACCGCAAGCCGCAGGACCACTGGGACCTCTACGAACTCGCCGAGAAGCTCGTCGATCTCGAATACCATTTCCAGCGCTGGCGCTTCGGCCATTTGAAAACGGTCGAGCGCATCATCGGCTTCAAGCGCGGGACCGGCGGGACGGCGGGCGTGCCCTATCTCGAAGGCGTGCTGAAGCAGGCCTTCTTCCCCGAACTGCTCAGCGTGCGGACGGCGATCTAGCCACCGCCCGGTCGACGGCAATCTAGCCGACGACACCCGCCGCGGCGAGCACCGCCAGCGTCAGCACCTCGGGCGCGATCGCGGTCATCGGCGCGATCTGCACCGGCTTCTCCATGCCCACCATCATCGGCCCGATCGTGGTCGCCCCGGCCAGTTCGCGCAGCAGCTTGGCCGACAGGTTGGCCGATTGCAGGCCCGGCATGATGAGGACGTTCGCGGGTGCCGACAGGCGGCTGAACGGGTAGAGCTCCATGATCTTGGGATTGAGCGCGGCATCGGGGCCCATCTCGCCTTCGTATTCGAAGCCGGGGTTCTCCGCGTCGAGGATCGCTACCGCGTCGCGGATGTTGTCGAGCCACTGGCCCGGCGGGTTGCCGAAGGTGGAATAGCTGAGGAAGGCGACACGCGGCTCGTGGCCCAGCCGGCGCGCGACCGCCGCGGTTTCCTTCGCGATGTGCGCGAGCTGTTCGGACGTCGGCCGTTCGTTGATCGTCGTGTCGGCGAGGAACACCGTGTAGTTCTTGCCGATCAGCATGTGGATACCGAACGGCACCGCGCCGGGCTTGTCGGCTTCCTTCGGGTCCAGCACCAGGTTCACCTCGCGCGCGGTCTGGGCGAAGGTCCGGGTGATGCCGCTGATCATGGCGTCGCCGTGGCCCAGCGCCACCAGCAGCGCGGCGAAGACGTTGCGTTCCTGGTTCACCATCCGGCGTACGTCGCGCAAGGTGCGCCCGCGGCGCTTCAGCCGTTCGTAGAGGAAATCGACCATCTGCGGCACGAGTTCACTGTCGTTCGAATTCTGGATCTCGAAGCTGCCCGGATCGCTCGCGCCCAGCATGTGCAGCTTGTCGACCACCGCCTTGGTCCGCCCGACCAGGATCGGGGTGCCGTAGCCGAAGTCGCGGAACTGGATCGCCGCGCGCAGCACGACGTCCTCCTCCGCCTCGGCGAAGACGACCCGCTTGGGGTTCGCCTTGGCATCCTCGTACACGCGGGTGAGCACCGACGTGGTGGGGTTGAGGCGGGCCTTCAGTTGCAGGCGATAGGCGTCGAAGTCCGCGATCGGGGCTTTCGCCACCCCGGTGTCCATCGCCGCCTTCGCAACCGCGCTCGAGACGACTTCCATCAGGCGCGGATCGAACGGCGCGGGAATGATGTAGTCGGTGCCGAACTTGTGGTTGACGCCGTAGGCCGCGGCGACCTCGTCGGGTACGCGTTCGCGCGCCAAGCTGGCGATCGCCTCGGCCGCGGCCATCTTCATCTCCTCGTTGATCGCGGTCGCCTGCACATCGAGCGCGCCGCGGAAGATGAACGGGAAGCCCAGCACGTTGTTGACCTGGTTGGGGTAGTCGCTGCGCCCGGTGGCGACGATCGCGTCGGTGCGCACGGCCTTGGCCGCTTCGGGCCGGATTTCGGGTTCCGGGTTGGCCATCGCGAAGATGATCGGCTGGTCCGCCATCCTCTCCACCCACTCGGGCTTCAATGCGCCCGCCGCGCTGAGGCCGAGGAACACGTCGGCCCCCACCAGCGCTTCTTCCAGGCTGCGCGCCTCGGTCACGGTGGCGTGCGCGCTCTTCCACTGGTCCACGTTGTCGCGGCCCGGATAGATCGGCCCCTGCCGGTCGCAGACGATCACCTGGTCGGCCGGCACGCCCAGCGACTTGATGAGCGCGGTGCACGCAAGCGCCGATGCGCCCGCGCCGTTCACCACCATCTTGACGTCCTTGAGATTGCGGCCGGTCAGGTGGCAGGCGTTGATGAGGCCGGCGGCGGCGATGATCGCGGTGCCGTGCTGGTCGTCGTGCATGACGGGGATGTTCATGCGTTCGCGCAAGGCGGCCTCGATCACGAAGCATTCGGGCGCGGCGATGTCTTCCAGGTTGATGCCGCCGAAGCTCGGCTCCATCAGCGCGACCGCCTCGATGAACTTGTCCGGGTCCTCGGTATCGAGTTCGAGGTCGATCGAATCGACGTCGGCGAAGCGCTTGAACAGCACCGCCTTGCCTTCCATCACCGGCTTCGACGCCAGCGCACCGAGGTTGCCGAGGCCGAGGATCGCGGTGCCGTTGGAAATGACCGCGACGAGGTTGGAGCGGGCGGTATACTTTGCAGCGCAGGCCGGATCGGCCGCGATCGCTTCCACCGGGGCCGCGACGCCGGGCGAGTAGGCGAGGCTGAGGTCGCGCTGGGTCGCCATCGGCTTCGACGCCACGATCTCGATCTTACCGGGGCGGATCGTCTCGTGGTAGAACAATGCCTCGCGGGTGGTGAAGGCGGTCGGCTTCTCGGTGTCGGACAATGTCGGTCTTTCGGTTCGGGTTCGCCCGGTGCCGTAACGGAAGATTATCGGTCGCGACAGGGGCAACAGGGGGAACAGGGGCAACAGGGGAAAGCGCCGCGCGGGCGAGTTGGCGAATCGGGATGCGCCCCGCTACGCCCCGGCGCTATGGCCGGCGGCGCAACCCCGATGATGCAGCAGTATCTGGCGCTCAAGCGCGAAGCCGAAGGGTGCCTGCTGTTCTACCGGATGGGCGATTTCTTCGAACTATTCTTCGACGATGCGAAGATCGCCGCGCAAGTGCTCGACATCGCGCTCACCAGCCGGGGCGAGCACGACGGCGAGCCCATTCCAATGTGCGGGGTGCCGGTGCATTCGGCGACAAGCTACCTCGCGCGGCTGATCAAGGCCGGCCAGCGCGTCGCCATCGCCGAGCAGACCGAGACGCCCGAGGAGGCCAAGGCGCGGGCGAAGCGCGAGGGTGCCCCGGTGTCGAAGGCGCTGGTCGCACGCGACATCGTCCGCTTCGTGACCGCCGGGACCCTGACCGAGGAAGCCCTCCTCGAACCGCGCCGCGCCAACGTGCTGGCCGCGGTATGCGACGTGCGCGGCACTTTCGGGGTGGCGAGCGTCGACATCTCGACCGGGCGCATGGTGCTCGAAACCTGCGCCGAGACCGACGTTGCCGCGGCTCTCGCACGGCTGGCCCCGAGCGAGGTCGTGGTGCCCGACGGCTGGGATTCGGCGCCCGAGGACAGCACCCCGCGCCCGCGCGCCGAATTCGGCAGCGATACCGGCGCCGAAATTCTGCGGGAGGTCCACGGGGTCTCCACCCTCGACGGCTTCGGCCAGTTCGACCGCGCGATGCTGGGCGCGGCGGGCGGCCTCGTATCCTACTTGCGCCACGTCGGCCGGGGAAACCTGCCGCTGCTCCTGCCCCCGGTCGCGGCGGACGGCGGCGGGACCCTGGCGATGGATGCCGCAACCCGCGCCAGCCTCGAGATTATCGAGGCATCGGGCGGCGGCCGGCGCGGCTCGCTGATCGAGGCGGTGGACCGCTGCTCGACCGGCGCCGGCGCCCGCCAGCTGGCCGAGGATCTCGCCGCTCCGCTGACCGACCGGCCTGCGATCGAGGCACGGCTGGCCCTCGTCGCCTGGCTCCACGCCGACCCGCTGCTGCGCGCCGATATCCGCGCCGCCCTGCGCGCCATGCCCGACATCGGCCGCGCACTGGGCAGGGTGGTGGCGGGGCGCGGCTCCCCGCGCGATCTCGGGCAACTGCGCGACGGGCTCGACGGCGCACGGCGACTGCGCGATCATGTGAAGGGGCAGGGCGACCTCCCGCCGCTGCTGGAAACGCTGCTGCCCGACCTCGGCGGGCACGGCGCGCTGACCGACCTCTACGCCCGCGCGCTCGTCCCCTCGCCGCCGACCGAGCGGAGCGGCGGCGGGTTCATCGCCGAAGGCTACGACGCCGCGCTCGACGATCTGCGCGCGACGAGTGGCAACGCCCGCCGCGCGATCGCGGCTCTCGAGGCGAAATATCGCAGCGAGACCGGCATCGCCGCGCTCAAGATCCGGCACAACGGCGTGCTCGGCTACTTCATCGAGGTGCCCGCAAAGCATGCCGACGCACTGATGGGGGCGGACAGCGGGTTCACCCACCGCCAAACGATGGCCGGCGCAGTGCGTTTCAATTCGCTGGTCCTGCACGAGGAAGCGAGCCGCATCGCGGAGGCGGGCGGCCACGCGCTGGCGGCGGAAGAAGCGCATTTCGAGGACCTCGTCGACAGCGCCGTCGCCGCGCGCGAGGCGATCGCCCGGACCGCCGCCGCGCTCGCCCGGATCGACGTTGCCGCCAGCCACGCCGAGCGCGCGGCCGAAGGGGGCTGGGCCCGCCCGACGATCGTCGAGGAAGCCGTGCTCGAAGTCGAGGGCGGGCGGCACCCGGTGGTGGAGGCGGCGCTGGCCGGTGCCCGCGAACGCTTCGTTGCCAACGATTGCCGGCTCGGTCCCGACGACCGCCTGTGGCTGATCGGCGGCCCCAACATGGGCGGCAAGAGCACGTTCCTGCGCCAGAACGCGCTGATCGTCCTGCTGGCGCAGGCGGGCTCTTTCGTGCCGGCAACCAGCGCCAGGGTCGGCCTCGTCGACCGCCTGTTCAGCCGCGTGGGCGCCAGTGACCAGCTCGCCCGCGGCCGCTCCACCTTCATGGTCGAGATGGTCGAGACCGCCGCGATCCTCAGCCAGGCGACCGATCGCAGCTTCGTCATCCTCGACGAAGTCGGCCGTGGCACATCGACTTACGACGGGCTGGCGCTGGCCTGGGCGGTGGCGGAGGCTGTGCACACCGGCAACCGCAGCCGGTGCCTGTTCGCGACGCACTATCACGAACTCGCCCGCCTTGCGGAAAGCTGCGAGGCGCTGAGCCTCCACCACGTCCGCGCGCGCGAGTGGAAGGGCGATCTGGTGCTGCTCCACGAACTGGCGGAGGGGCCGGCCGACCGCAGCTACGGGCTCGCCGTGGCGCGTCTTGCGGGGGTGCCGCCGGCGGTCGTAGCGCGTGCGAAGGCCGTGCTCGACAAGCTGGAGAAGGGCCGCGCCCAGACCGGGGGGCTGGCTGCCGGGCTCGGCGACCTGCCACTGTTCGCCGCGGCGGCGCACATCGAGGAGGAGCAGTGCGATACCTTGCGCGATTCGCTGGCCGCGCTCGACATCGACGCGCTGAGCCCGCGCGAGGCGCTGGAGACGCTCTACGAGCTGAAACGGGAAGCGGGGGCGACCGGCGGCTGACCGGCTCCGGCAACCGCCGGAAAGATTTGTTGCCCGGACCCGAGGTTGCCGCGCGCTGAGACGACGCTATCGTCGCGTGGAATGGCCCAGGACGAAACCGACAGCCCGCAGCCGGACAGCAACGACCTCGCGGTCGAACGGACCGAACTCGCGGAGGACCGCAACATCATGGCGATGGAGCGGACGTTCGCGGGCTGGATCCGCACCGCGTTCGCGGCGATCGGCATCGGGCTGGCATTCCGGGCTGTATTCGGCGCATTCGACCCACCGTGGCTGGCCCGCGCGATTGCGACGATGTTCATCCTGTCCGGCGCACTTTTGGCTTGGTCCGCCCAGCGCCGCATGTGCGCGACGCTGGGGCGGCTTCATTCTCACGCGCTGGAAGGCCCTTCGGCCCCGAACTTCCGCATGCTGGCCTATGCGGTGATCCTCGGCGCGCTCGTGCTGGTGGCGGGGATATGGGTCCTCAACGACGGAACCATCGCCGAGGCCTGAGCCGGCTCAGCTGTCGGACGGCAGCTCGGGATCGATGTCGTTGTCCTCGCCGTACTTGCCCTCGTCGTCGTCCATGTTGGGTTCGCCGCGATAGGCCCCCATGTCGATCCGGCCCGAAGCTTCCATGTCGCGCATGTGATCGACGACGTCGGGCGTTTCAGTGGTGTCGTGCTTCACACTGGAGGTCGGATCGCCCTTGCGCAGCTGCTGCGCTTGGTCGGCGACGGTCTGCGCCTGGCTTTGTTCGTCGTCCTGTTCGTCGTTGTGTGTTTCGGGGGCGAGATCGGGATCGGTGGGCATTGGGTAACTCCTTTGCCCGGACAACCGACGCCCGCCCGTTCGCGTTCCCGCGGCTCAGCGCGTTGGGACCGGTGCCTCGCCCGAATAGTCGTAGAACCCCTTGCCGGTCTTGCGGCCCAGCCAGCCCGCCTCGACGTATTTCATCAGGAGCGGGGCGGGGCGGTACTTGCTGTCGCCCGTCGTCGTATAAAGCACGCGGACGATGTCGAGCACGGTGTCGAGTCCGATGAAATCGGCCAGTTCCAGCGGTCCCATCGGGTGATTGAGGCCGATGCGGCAACCCGTATCGATATCCTCGATGCTCGCGGTTCCCTGGCCCAGCACGAAGACCGCTTCGTTGAGCATGGGCACGAGGATGCGGTTGACCACGAAACCCGGCTCGTCCTGCACCTCGACCACCTGCTTGCCGAGGCTTTCCGCCAGGGCGCGGGTGCGGGCGGTCGTCTCGGGCGCGGTGGCGAGACCGGGAATGACCTCGATGAGGCCCATGACCGGCACGGGATTGAAAAAGTGAAGCCCAATGAAGCGCGCCGGGTCGGGCGTCCAGTTGGCCATCCGGGTGATCGGGATCGAACTGGTATTCGACGCCATGACGGCATCTGCGCCTAGAACCTTGCCGGCAGCGCCGAAGATCGACTGCTTGACCGTCTCGTTCTCGGTCGCGGCCTCGATCATGAAAGCGGCATCGCCCATCGGGGAAAGATCGGCGACCGGCTCGATACGCCCGAGGGCGGCTTCGGCGTCGGATACCGCGATCTTGCCGCGCCCGACCAGCTTGCCGAGCGCCTTCTCGATGCCGCCCTTGCCCTTTTCGGCTGCGGAAAGGTCAACATCGGACAGGAGGACACGGTATCCGTGCTGCGCCAGCGTCTGCGCGATGCCGGAGCCCATCTGGCCCGCTCCGATGACGCCGATCGTTTCCATGCCGAGTATTCCTTCGCAGTTGCAGCGAAGGCGCGTTAGCGGGCGCAGCAATCGCTGGCCAGCGCTTTGCTCAGCGGTTCGCTCCGGGGGTCCAGGTCACGTCGCCGCGGCCCTCGTCGTTGCACAACCGGGCGAGCTGGAAGAGGTAGTCCGACAGCCGGTTGACGTAGGACAGGGCGGCCGGATTGACCGGCTCGTGCGAAGCCAGAGCGGCCATCGCGCGTTCGGCTCGGCGCACCGCGGCCCGCGCGACATGGACACGCGCGGCGCTCTCGCTGCCGCCCGGCAGGACGAAGCTGGTGAGCGGCTCGAGACGCTCGGTCGCGGCATCGATCCGTTTTTCCAGCCATTCGGCCTGCGCCGAAACCATCCGCAGGATCATTTCCGATGGGGTGAAATCGGCGCCGCCCACCTCGCCGAGCGGCGTTGCGAGGTCCGCCCCGAGATCGAACAGGTCATTCTGAATCCGGGCGACGTTCGCGGCCGGTTCGCCGTCCAGCGACACCGCGGCGAGACCGAGCGCGCTGTTCGCCTCGTCCACCGCGCCGATCGCCTCGATCCGCGCGCCGGCCTTGGACGTGCGCGATCCGTCGACGAGCCCGGTGGTGCCGTCGTCGCCGGTGCGCGTGTAGATCTTGTTGAGCTTGACCACCCGCGCGGCCCGCTCAGCGGGCGAGGCTGAGGAGCAGGAACACGACCACGATCGCCGCGCCCTGGAACAGGATGCGGTTCATCATCATCTTGTTCTGCTTCAGCTGCATTTCCTTCTGCCGCGTGCCGCCATCCTCGATATCGGCCTTGTGCGATTGCAGGAACGCCACGATCCCGCGGACGAGCGAATAGACGACCGCCGCCATGAGGGCGAGGAGCACGATGATCAGGAGGGTCTGCATGACGCTAATCTAGTCCTTCGCCCAGCGAGATTCCAGACGGGAAGCGGTGGGCGCGCAAAGAATCGGCGAGGGCCCGCCCGTCCTCGCCGGCGAGGCGCCTTTGGGCGAGGCCGAACCCCGCAGCGCCCGATCCGCGGCGCTTGGCGAGTTTCCTCCCGTCGGACTCGACCAGCAGCAGGTGGTGGTGCCAGCGCGGCACCGGCAACCCGAGCAGCGCCTGCAGCAGCCGGTGGACATGGGTCGCTGAAAACAGGTCGCGGCCTCGCGTCACCAGCGTCACACCGTCGGCCGCATCGTCGAGCGTGGCGGCGAGGTGGTAACTGGCAGGCGCGTCCTTGCGCACGAGCACGGGGTCGCCGGCGAAACCGGGGTCGGCGCGCTGGACGCCGGCGATCTCGTCCGTCCATTCGAGCGGCCCGGACATCGCCAGAGCGCGTTCGACGTCGAGCCGCCAGGCGGCATCCCGGGGCGCATCGGTCCGCCCGCGGCACGTACCGCGATAGACCGGGCCGCCGATCTCGGCACGGGTGCAAGTGCAGGGGTAGAGCAGCCCGCGCGAGCGAAGGCTGTCCGCCGCCGCCTCGTACGCGGCGAGCCGGGTGGACTGGGCCGGCACCTCGTCCCACTCGAGCCCCAGCCATGCGAGGTCGCGGCGGAACTCGTCCGCCAATTGGGGCTGGCTGCGTGCGCCGTCGATATCCTCGATCCGCAGCAGGAACCGCCCGCCGCGTTTTCGCGCGAGATCGTGGGCGACGATCGCCGACCAGGCGTGACCCAGGTGGAGCGGCCCGTTGGGGCTGGGAGCGAAGCGGGTGACCTCCATCGCCGGAGGCCTAGCCGCAATCGGTCGGGGATACAGCATCTGTCACGAACTTGACTCCCGAATCGGCAAATGGTCCTCTGGGTCAATCGGAGGGGCAGGACGCGTATGTTCAAGGCCGAACTGATCGAACGGGCGGCACAGTTCCGCAGCGCGGAAGGCGATCCGGCGCGCAAGCTGGAAAGCTGCCCGGCGCTGGTGCTCAACGCCGACTACACACCGCTGTCGTACTATCCGCTGAGCCTGTGGCCGTGGCAGACGGCGATCAAGGCGGTCTTCCTCGAACGGGTGGACATCGTCGCGAGCTACGACCGGCAGGTGCATTCGCCCAGCCTCGACATGCAGATTCCGAGCGTCATCGCGCTGCGGCAGTACGTGAAGCCGAGTGAATTCCCCGCGTTCACCCGCTTCAACCTGTTCCTGCGCGACCGGTTCGCCTGCCAGTATTGCGGTAGCGAGAGAGACCTGACCTTCGATCACGTCATTCCCCGCCGGCTCGGAGGCAAGACCACGTGGGAGAACATCGCCACCGCATGCGCGCCGTGCAACATGAAGAAGGGTGGCCGCACGCCTGCACAGGCGCACATGAACATCGTGCGCCCGATCCGGCCGACGAGCTGGCAGCTCCACCAGCACGGCCGCGCGTTTCCGCCGCATTACCTCCACGAAACCTGGCGCGACTGGCTCTACTGGGACATCGAGCTCGAGGCCTGACGGCGCCGGTTCGTTTAGTTAACCATCCGCGTTCGGCGGGGCGAAACCTCGCGGGGCCAAGGTCCGGGCCATGGGGATCGCAAAAAGGCCGAAACTGGCCACTTCGTATTCTGGACCGCGCGCCGGCGAGCGCGAGGCGGTTTCGCTTGATGCCGTGTGCCGGGTCGGGGACGGGGAGCCGTTCGCGGTCGCCGTGCTCGATCTCGATGCGCGCGGATGCCGCGTACGGGGATTTGGCGCCGCCGCGACCAAGGCCGACCCGATCATTCTCACACTGGGAACCGTCCATTCTATCGTGGCGCGCCTGCGGTGGGCCAAGCGGGGGAGTGCGGGCCTGCGCTTCGACGAGCCCCTGTCCGAGGATCGACTGGCCGAAGCGAGCGAGAGCGCGACGCCTGCGCCGCCCTCGCGCGTCATTCCGATCCGGCGCGCGCCCTAGCGTCGGCGGAAGCGGAAATACCAGACCTCGTGCCCGTAGACCGTGCGGGCCTTGTGCTCGTAGCGGGTCTCGGGCCAGCCGGACGGACGGTTCTGCCAGCTGGACTTGCCCTCCACGACCCATTCGAAATCGTCGGTGAAGCGGCGCATCACCATGAGCGCATGGCGTAGATAGACCGCGTGGTCGGTGCCGAAGCGGAACTCTCCGCCGGGCTTCAGCTTGTCGGCGATCATCCGCACCGGGCCGTCGTTCATCATCCGCCGCTTGGCATGCCGCGCCTTGGGCCAGGGATCGGGATGGAGCAAATAGAGCATCGTCAGCGCGCCGTCGGGCACGCGGCCAAGCACCTCCAGCGCGTCGCCATGGTGAATACGCACGTTCCCGAGCGCCCCGTCGCGCACATGGGTCAGGGCCTGCGCGACCCCGTTCACGAAGGGCTCGGCGCCGATGAAGCCGTGATCGGGCAGCAGGTCGGCCCGATAGGCGAGGTGCTCGCCGCCGCCGAAGCCGATCTCGAAATGAAGCGGGCGCGCATCGCCGAACAAGGCCTCGCTCGTTACCGGCCCTTCGGCGGGCGGCGCGATCTGCGGCAGCAGGTCGTCGACCAGCGCCTGTTGGCCAGCGCGCAGCGGCTTGCCCTGGCTGCGGCCGTAGAGGCGGTTGAGGGTCGTCGGATCGCCGGGCTTGTTCGCGGTCATGCGCCGCCGCCTAGCGTCACTTCATCCAGGCGGTCCAGACCCCGTATGCACTGGTGAGGGTGAGGACGATGCCGACCAGGATCAGCATCCACTTGGCCGGAACCCGTTTGGCCGCCAGCGCGCCGAACGGAGCGGCCAGCACGCCGCCGATGAGCAGGCCCAGCGTCGCCCCTGCCAGATCCGCGATGCCGAGGTGCCAGATGAACGTGGCCGAGATGGTGAGGGTGAGGAAAAACTCGACCGAGTTCACCGTGCCGACGACCTTGCGCGGGTCGGCGCCCTGGATCAGCAGGTTCGAGGTGACCACCGGCCCCCACCCGCCGCCGCCCGCCGCGTCGAGGAAGCCGCCGACGAGACCGAGCGGCGCGACGTATTTCGCCTCGCGCTGGGTGGGCGGATAGAGAAGGCCGCGTGCCAGAAGGTAAAGCCCGATACCCGTGAGGTAGAGCAGGACGAACGGCTTCACGAGCGCGGCGTCGAGATTCGACAGCAGGTACGCGCCGCTGACGCCGCCGATCACGCCGGGTATCAACAGCCGGAAGAACAGCTTCACGTCAATGTTGCGATGGTAGAGGTGCGACAGCCCGCTCATCGCGGTGGTGAAGCATTCGACCACGTGCACGCGCTGCGATGCGACCGCGGGCGGGAGGCCGAGGAAGCCGACCAGAAGCGTGTTCATTATGACGCCGAATGCCATGCCCAGCGCGCCGTCGACCAGTTGCGCCGCGAAGCCGATGCCGATGAACGGCAGCAGCGCCCACAGGTTGAAATCGCCGAATTCGATCATCGCCTGTCTCCGGGCTATGGAGCCAGAGAACTGCCGCGCACCGACCGGGCCGGAAAGATAGATTTTCTAGCGCGCGCGGATGCCAATTGCCTTGCGCGAAACGAAAACCGCCCGGGATGCGAACACCCCGGGCGGCTCTTCCCCCGTCCAAAAGGAAAGAAATTCGGTCGGGTCAGGCCGCTTCGGCCTCCTCGTGCGGATCGCGCAGCACGTAGCCGCGGCCCCACACGGTCTCGATGTAGTTCTCGCCGCCGCAGGCGTGGCTGAGCTTCTTGCGCAGTTTGCAGATGAACACGTCGATGATCTTGAGCTCGGGCTCGTCCATGCCGCCGTAGAGGTGGTTGAGGAACATTTCCTTGGTCAGCGTGGTGCCCTTGCGCAAGCTGAGCAGCTCCAGCATCGCGTATTCCTTGCCGGTCAGGTGCACGCGAGCCCCATCAACCTCGACAGTCTTGGCGTCGAGGTTCACGGCGAGCTTGCCGGTGCGGATGACCGACTGGCTGTGACCCTTCGACCGGCGGACGACGGCGTGGATGCGCGCCACCAGTTCCTCCCGGTGGAAGGGCTTGGTGACGTAGTCGTCGGCGCCGAAGCCGAAGCTGCGGATCTTGCTGTCCATCTCGGCGATGCCCGACAGGATCAGCACCGGCGTCTGCACCTTGGCGACGCGCAGCTTTTTCAGAACGTCGTACCCGTGCATGTCGGGCAGGTTCAGGTCAAGCAGGATGATGTCGTAGTCGTAGAGCTTGCCCAGATCCAAGCCCTCCTCGCCGAGGTCGGTCTGGTAGACGTTGAATCCCTCGGTGGTGAGCATAAGCTCGATCGCCTTGGCCGTCGTCGGCTCGTCCTCGATCAGCAACACGCGCATGGCCAGGTTCCCCCTCAAAGCCCCGAAATCCGGCGGCTAACTCCTCGGTAAGAGGTGTTGTCCGCGATTAACCACAAAACGTCTGAAGGAAAAAGGTTAACGGCATGTAAACGACACGGGCGAAAACTTGCTGAGTCCTTTTCGCAACAGTGCCGCGCCGGCGCTTCGCGATCAGAGGGCGGCCAGCTTGCGAGCGCGCCGCCGCTGCACGCTGCTGCCGATACCCATCGACTCGCGGTACTTGGCCACGGTCCGCCGGGCGAGATCGAAACCCTTGTCCTTCAAGAGGTCGACCAGCGTGTCGTCGGACAGGATCGCCTTGGCATCCTCCGCCTCGATCAGCTGGCGGATCGCGGCCTTCACTGCCTCGGCACTCGCCCCTTCGCCATCGGCGCCGTCGCCGGTCCGGCCGACGCCGCTGGTGAAGAAGTACTTGAGTTCGAACGTGCCGCGCGGGCAGGCGAGATACTTGTTACTCGTCACCCGGCTGACCGTGCTTTCGTGCATCTCGATCTCGTCGGCCACGGCGCGAAGGGTCAGCGGCCTCAGTTCGCTGACGCCCCGACGAAAGAAACTCTCCTGCCGTTTCACGATCTCGGCGGCAACCTTGAGGATGGTCTTCGCGCGCTGGTCGAGCGCCTTCAGAAGCCAGTTCGCTTCCGCCAGCTGATCCTTCAACCAGCCGTGCGCCGTCTTGTCGTCGCCCGCGCCGGTGCGCAGTTCGAGATAGTAGGCGCGGTTGACGATGAGGCGGGGAAGCGTCGCTTCGTTGAGGGCGATGTCCCACCCGCCCTTTGCTTCGGACAGGAGGATGTCGGGGACCACCGCCGCCTCGCCGCCGCCGCCGAAGCGCAGGCCCGGCCGCGGATCGTAGCCCCGCAGTTCGGCAAGCATGTCGGCGAAGTCCTCGTCGTCGACCTCGCACATTCGCTTCAGCCGCGCGACGTCGCCCTTCGCCACCAGTTCCAGGTTATCGATGAGGCGCGCCATGCACGGATCGTAGCGGTCCGCCTCCTTCGCCTGCAGCGCCAGGCATTCGGCGAGATTGCGCGCGCCGACACCGGTCGGATCGAGCGACTGCACGACGGCAAGCGCGCGCTCGATTTCGGAAAGCGGAACGCCCAGCGTCGCGGCCATTTCGGGCAGCGTGGCGGCAAGGTAGCCCGCCTCGTCGAGCTGGTCGATGAGGGCGCGGGCGACGAAGGCCTCGCGCGCATCGCCCGCCGCCGCGCCGACCTGCGCGTGGAGATGCTGCGCGAGGGTCGGGCCGCCGGCCTCGCCCCGTTCGTCGATCGCGGGCGCGTCCTCGCCGCCGGGCGAACCCGCGGCGGCGCTCCAGTCGCCGGTGTCGCGGTCGCGGTCGAGCGCGGTCTGGTCGATGTCGAGCGCGGCCTCGCCGACGCCGGCCGCATCGGATGCGGTTTCCTGCGGCAGGGGCTCGGGCGCGTCAGCGCCCTCCTCGCGCCGCACTTCGCCTACCTCGAGCAGGGGGTTGGCCTCCAGCGCCTCGCCGATGAAGGTCTCTAGTTCGAGGTTGGACAGCGCCAGCAGCTTGATGGCCTGCTGGAGCTGCGGCGTCATCACCAGCGATTGGGACTGCCGCAGGTCGAGGCGTGGTCCGAGCACCATGACGTATCAGACGGGCGGGGGGCAGATCACAGCGTGAAATTCTCGCCGAGGTAGAGGCGCCGCACGTTCTCGTCGGCGACGAGCGCCTCGGGCGTGCCGGCGAACAGGACCTGGCCGCCGTAGATGATGCAGGCGCGGTCGACGATCTCGAGCGTTTCGCGCACGTTGTGGTCGGTGATGAGCACACCGATCCCACGGGTCTTGAGGTCTTTCACCAGATCGCGGATGTCGCTGATCGACAGGGGGTCGATGCCCGCGAACGGTTCGTCGAGCAGCATGATGCTGGGCTTGGCCGCCAGCGCCCGCGCGATCTCGCAGCGGCGCCGCTCGCCCCCCGACAGCGCCATCGCCGGGCTTTCGCGCAGGCGCGTGAGGCCGAATTCGTCGAGCAGCCGGTCGAGCTCGGCCGCGCGGGTCGCCTTGTCGGGCTCGACGAGTTCCAGCACGCAGTTGATGTTCTGTTCGACCGTCATGCCGCGAAAGATGCTGGTTTCCTGCGGCAGATACCCGAGGCCGAGGATCGCGCGGCGATACATCGGTAGCTTCGTCACGTCCTCGCCATCCATCAGGATGCGGCCCGAATCGGGGCGGACGAGGCCCATGATCGAATAGAAGCACGTCGTCTTGCCCGCGCCGTTCGGGCCGAGCAGGCCGAGCACCTCGCCCTTGCCCACCGTCAGCGAGATGTCGGACAGGACCGAGCGCTTGTCGTAGCTCTTGGCGATGGAGATGACCTCCAGCCCTCCGTTGGGGAGCGGGGCGGTGGCGTCCGCGCGTTCGGGAGCGGGCGGGGTGTCGGTCGTCATCGTGTCCATGCCCGGCCGGCATTAGCATTGCCGGAGGCGCAGGAAACCCCCGTTGGTTGTCGTCTGGCAGGAAACGTGCATGGCCCGCGCCGGGACGTTCGCGGACGCGCCCTTGCAATACCGCAGCGTTAGTGGGATGATCCGTGCCGGAGAGAGGACTTAGGGAGAGCCAGACATGGCCAAGGCGATCGATCGCGCAGCGCGTCCGGTACGGATGCTCGACTGGCGCAAACGCATGAGCGACAACATTGCTTATGCGCTGCTGGTCTACACCGGCCTTCAGATCTTCGTCACCGTCCATGCGCTGAAGTCGGGCTCGGCATCGATGTTGCCCTACCTCGCGCTGGTCGTCCTCGTCGCCGCCATCATCCCCGCCTGCCGCCTGTTCGAAGGACGCTGGATGGGTATTTCGGACGAAGCTGCGGCTGACCCGGCGCTGCGCGGTGCATACCGGCGCGATCAGGCGTTGCTGTGGCTCCTCGCCATCGGGCTGCCCTTCGCGCTCACCGCGCTGTTCAAGCTGATCGCCTCGCTCGGCTGATCCGCCAGCCTGTCGTTGCGGCGACGGCGCGGTCCGCCTAGCGCGGATCGCATGACACCCGATATCCTGCTCGATGCCGCACAGGCTCTCGTTGCCGCTGCCCGCAGGGCGGGGGCGACTGCCGCCGATGCGGTGGGCCGCGCCGACCGTTCGCAGTCGGTCAGCGTACGCCTGGGCGCGCTGGAGGACGTGGACCGGTCCGAGAGCGTGGACCTGGGCCTGCGGGTATTCGTCGGACGCCGCTCGGCCAGCGTGTCCAGCGCGGACGTTTCCGCCGGGGCGGTACGCGAACTGGCGGAACGCGCCGTCGCGATGGCGCGGCATGCGCCCGAGGACCCGTATGCCGGCCTCGCGCCCGAAGAAAAGTTCGCCCGCGGGCCGTTCCCCGATCTCGATATCGCCGACGATACCGATCTTTCGCCCCAGACACTGCGCGAGCGCGCCAGCGCGGTAGAGGATGCGGCGCTCGCAGTTGCCGGCGTCGCGAACAGCGAAGGCGGTTCTGCCGGCGCGAGTCGGTCCGTCGCGGCGCTCGCGACCTCGACGGGCTTCGCGCATGCCTTCGAAGGGACCGGCCATTCGCTGAGCGCGAGCGTGATCGCGGGCGAGGGGGCAGGGATGCAGCGCGACCATGCTGCGCGCAGCACGCGGCACCTCGCCGACCTTCCCGATCCCCACGAGATCGGCCGCCTCGCCGGAACCCGTGCGGTCGCGCGCCTCGACCCGGGCGGCCTCGCGGGCGGGCCCATGCCGGTCGTGTTCGATCCGCGCGTTTCGGCCTCGCTCGTGGGCCATTTGCTCGGCGCAATGGCAGCCCCAGCGATCGCTCGGCGGGCGAGTTTCCTTCTCGGACGCGAAGACGAATCGCTTTTCCCGGACGATCTGTCGCTGGTGGAAGACCCCCTGCGCCCGCGCGGGATGCGTTCGCGTGCCGTCGACGGCGAGGGTGTGGCGTGCCGACCCCGCGCGCTCGTCGAGAACGGGCGGCTCATCGGCTGGCTCACCAACGTGGCATCCGCCGCGCAGCTCGGCTTGCCGCTCACCGGCCATGCCGCGCGCGGGACCGGCGGTGCGCCCGGCGTGTCGCCGAGCAACGTCGATCTGGTGGGCGGAAGCGGCAGCGTGGACGACCTCATCGCCGACATTCGCGACGGCGTGCTCGTCGATTACCTGATTGGGCAGGGCGTGAACGGCGTGACCGGCGACTACAGCCGCGGCGCGGCGGGGCGGCGTATCGTGAACGGCCGGATCGAGGGTCCGGTCGCAGGCTTCACCATCGCGGGCAATTTGTTAGACATGTGGCAGGGCATCCGGGCAGCCGGGGATCTCGAAACCTGGCGCGCAGTCAATGCGCCGACCTTGCGTGTGGACGGCATGACCGTGGCGGGATCGTAAGGTGAGGGGGAAACGAACGTGATTGCATCGCTGCTGCGACCCCTTGTCTGGTTCGCCCTGCTGCTGGCGGCCGCCCCCGCGGCGGCGATCCTCCCTACGGCCGATCCATCCCCCGAACCCACGGCGACCGCCTCGCCCACCCCCATCGCCACCGATACCGAACAGGGCGCCGACGACCGCATAGCGCGCCGGCTGAGCGGTATCTTCGCCGCCCTGCCCGCATTCGAAAAAGTGCGAGTGACCGTGCGCGAAGGCGTGGTAACGCTGGCCGGCCCAGTGCCTGTGGAAGACGACATCGCCCGGGCGGAAGCGATCGCCGGGCGCATCGCCGGTGTGGTCACGGTCGAAAACGATCTCGAACGCGATGTCTCGATAGACGGCGCCGCGGCGGTCGGCGGGATCGCGGCCAAAGTGGCGGGGTTTGCCAAGATGCTGCCGCTGATCGGCCTCGCGCTGGCGATCTGGCTGGGCATCGCGCTGCTGGGCTATCTGATCGCCGGGCTCGGGCGCATCTGGCACCGGCTCGCGCCCAACTCCTTCCTCGCCGAACTCATCGCCAGCGCGATCCGCTTCGTGTTCGTGGTCGGCGGGCTGGCGATCGCGCTCGATATCGTGGGCGCGACCGCGCTGCTCGGGGCGGTACTCGGCGGGGCGGGGCTCGTCGGCGTCGCGCTCGGCTTTGCGATGCGCGACACGATCGAGAACTACGTCGCCTCGCTGATGCTCTCGCTACGCCAGCCGTTCCGCGCCAACGATCACGTGGTGATCGACGACAGCGAAGGGCGGGTGATTCGCCTCACCAGCCGCGCGACCGTGCTGATGACGCTGGACGGCAACCACCTGCGCATCCCGAACAGCAACGTCTTCAAGGCGACGATCCTCAACTATACCCGCAATCCCAAGCGCCGCTTCGACTTCATGCTGGGTATCGACGCCGACGACGATCCCGACGCCGCGCGCAAGCTCGGCCGCGAGACGCTGGCGAGTCTCGATTTCGTGCTCGCCGAACCCCCGCCCGAAGCGCGTACCGAGGAGGTGGGCGATTCGAACATCGTGCTGAAGTTCCTGGGCTGGATCGATCAGGGCGAAGCCGACTGGTACAAGGCCAGCAGCCGGGCGATCGCCGCGGTCAAGTCGGCATTGGAGCACGGCGGTTTCGCCCTGCCCGAACCGATCCACCGCCTGCGCTTCGACGAGCGGACCCCGCTGCCATTCGAGCAGGTATCCTCAACACGCGAACCGGATCGTGACGCGTCCGACGCGATATCGCCGCCCCCGGCGGCGCGGCGCGCACCGAAGGCTCCCGCCACCGATGTCGCCCATGCCGAGGACGTCCGCCCCAACGCCGAAATTGCCGAGATGGTCGACGACGAGCGCCGCAAGTCGGGGGAAGGCCAGGAAAACGACCTGCTCGATTCGAGCAAGCCGGTGGAGTGACCCCGGGGGGGCGAAGGTCAGGCCGCCCCGGCCTTCGCGTCCTTCGCTCGCTCGATCGATTCGACCACGATGCGGCGGGCTTCCGCAGCGTCGCCCCATGCACCGACGCGCACCCACTTCTCGGCTTCGAGATCCTTGTAGTGGGTAAAGAAGTGCTCGATCTGCTGGAAGATGATGGAGGGCAGGTCCTTCGTTTCGGCAACGTCGGAATAGTAGGGGAAAGTCGTGTCGATGGGCACGCAGATGATCTTCTCGTCGCCGCCGTGTTCGTCTTCCAGGTTCAGCACGCCGATGGGGCGCGCGCGCACGACGCAGCCGGGAATGAACGGCGAGCGGGCGATGACCAGCGCGTCGAGCGGGTCGCCGTCGGGCGACAGGGTGTGCGGCACGAAGCCGTAGTTCGCCGGGTAGCGCATGGGCGTGTGGAGGATGCGGTCGACGAAGAGCGCGCCGCTGTCCTTGTCGAACTCGTACTTCACGGGCTCGCCGCCGGTCGGTACCTCGATGATGACGTTCAGGCTCTCGGGCGGGTTGTCGCCCACGGGAATCTTTTCGATCTGCATGGTGCGGCCCCTTAGGCAAGCCGATGCTGCGCCGCAACACGCATCGCGCAGTCGATCAGCTTCCGCCGCCCAGCACGTTGATGGTGAAGGCGATCACGCCGATGTTGAATACGAAGGCGGCGAAGCAGTGGAACAGCGCGACCGTGCGGACATAGGTCGTGGTCGTCTCCACGTCCGAAGTCTGGAACGTCATGCCGAGCGTAAACGCGAAGTAAGCGAAGTCCCAGTAACCCGGCGTCCTGTCGGACCCCGGAAACGCGATGCCCCCGCGATCGCCGCCCTTGTCGGGATCCTTCGAATAGAACGCGTGGGCGTAATGCAGGGTGTAGACGCTGTTGGCGAACAGCCAGATGAGCAGCAGCGTGCCCACGAGCTTGACGATCGACCAGGCGTCCCCGCCTTGGGCGCCCTTCATCTCGCCGGTGATGGCTGCCATGACGACCACGGTAAGGAGCGTGGTCAGGCCGAGCACGAGCGCGCGGTTGGCATCGTTGTCGCGGGCGTGGCGGCGCATTTCGTCCGCGCTGCATTCGCGAAGCAACGGCCACAGCGAAACGAGGAACACCGCCGCGGCCGCATCGAACGCCAGCGCGATCCCGTCGCGCCAGTCGTCCGACGGCATCGTCAGCTTTAGTGCGGCGTAGCTCGCGACCATAACCGCGAGGAAGACGAGGAAACGCGCGGGCGCGACGCGGTTGCCGATGCCCGCCAAGGGCGTGTCAGCCGCCGGCCCTGGCCGCCAACAGACGGTCGAGCCCCTGTTCGCCCGTACCCGCCGGCGCCAGCCACGGCCATCTCAGGCCGCCGTGATAGGCGATGGGGATCGTGGTGTAGGTGCTCCCACGCTTCACCAGAAGCTGGATCGGAGTCTTCGTGCCGGCAGCCGCCCCGATGGCGGTCTTCATCGTATCGGCCGAGTAGGCCTCGCCGTTCACCGCCACGATCTGCGCGCCTTCGACGATACCGGCATCGAACGCCGGCCCATCCCACAGCGCCGAGCCGACGTCGCCGTCCTTGTCGAGCGTCATGCCGAGCGAATAGGTGAGGTCGAGGCCCTTGGAATAGTCCATCCGTCCCTTGTCGTAAGGATTGGGCGTATCGCGCCAGACCATCCGGTAGCCGGCCGCCTCGATCCCGCGGGTGGCGGGCGGCCGCCCCGGCGTGAGCAGACGGTCGGTCAGGAAAGCCGCCCAGTCGTAGGCATAGACACCGTTCAGCGCCGCGACGACATCGTCGAAGGTGTAGGTCAGCTGGCCGTAATCGCCGGGCCTCGATCCGGCCGGCATGCCGAAGAACACCTTAGCGAAATCGTCGAGGCCCTTCGCGCCGTTCGTGCCCTTGCGGATGATCTGGTCCGCTTCGAGCCAGGTCAGCGCGCCTTCGACGTAATAGTCCTCGCTGCGCTGGAGCGAGGGGTAGGGGTGCGGCCGGCGCGCGTTGACGATGGGATCGTTGGTGGTGTCGCCCACGTCGCGCCAAGCGCGGCCCGGCTGCCCTTCGGAATAGCGCGCGGCCGCGTTCGCGAACTGGCCGAGCACGGTATCCTTGCCCTGCAGGCCCGATCGCGCCGCCAGCACCCAGCCCCAGAACTGCGTCTGCCCTTCGTACACCCACAACAGGCTACCCTGCATCGGGGTGCGGTAGTCGGGGGTCCACAAGTCGGCCGGGCGGCGGAACTTGCCGTTCCAGCTGTGTACCAGTTCGTGCGCGACCACGTTGTGGTCCCAGTCCATCTCGTCCCACTTGACCAGCGCATCCGGCTCGTACTGGTTTTCGGAGGAGCGATGGTGTTCGAGGCCGATCCCGCCCATCCGGTCGGTCATGGCCAGCAGGACGTCGTAGTGGTCGAAATGCCGCGCGCCGAACAGCGCGTCGGCCTCGGTCACGAGATCCTTGAAGTGCTGCAGGTTCTGCGGCGCGAGCGCGAGCTGGCTCGGCTTGTCGGCCACCGCGTCCAGCTTGACGTCGCGGCCGATGTCCCAGCTCTGGGCGTACTTGCCCGCGAAGATCGGCGAATCGACCAGCGTCTCGTAGTCGGTGCGCGCCCAAGTGACGGTGTCGCCGCCGCTCGCGCCGCCGGTGCGCTTCATGCCGTCAAGCGCGGTGTAGACTTCCCACCCCTTTGGCACGGTCACGGTCGGCTTGACCGCGATCCGGCGCACGTAATGCCCCGCCGGATAGAGGCTCATCTTCTCCCACTGGAGGTTGAGCATTTCCTGCGTCATCGTGATCCGCCCCTCGGCCGAGGCGAGCGGCGAGGTGTGGATGAACTGGGCGACCACCTCGCGTGCGCCCTGCGGCAGGTCGACGCGGAATGCGTAGACGTCGAGCGGATCGCGCTTCCACAGCACGGGCTTGCCGTTCACCAGGAAGCGGATGTCGCTCACCTGCGCGATGGGGCCGCGCGCGGCATGGTTGCCGGGCAGCCACTGGGGATAGAGCAGCGTGAGATCGGTCGTGCCGGGGGCGAGCGGGATCGTCTGCGTCACGCGATAGACCGCGCGGCGGGTATCGGTCGCGTCGATCTTGAGGTCGATCGTGCCGCCCGGCCACGGTGTGTCGGCGGGCAGCGGGGTGCGGTTTTCCAGCTGCACCGCGACCGGCGCGGACCGGTCCTGCGCAAAGGCGGGAGCGGAGATGGCGAGGAGGGCGAGCGGCGCGACCGCGAAACGAAGCTTCATGGCCGCAGCCATGCGCAATCGCCTCGCCGGTTGCAAGCCACGCTTCGACGAGCGCCTTTCGCGCGCGGACCGACTGCGCTAACGGCGCGCCACCATGAGCAAGACACCCCAGGCCATTCGCGGAACGCAGGACATCTTCGGCGCCGAGGCCGAGGCCTTCGCCTTCGTGGTCGAAACCTTCGAACGCGTGCGCAAGCTCTACCGCTTCCGCCGGGTGGAAATGCCGGTGTTCGAGCGGACCGAGGTGTTCAGCCGCGCGATCGGCGAGACGACCGACGTCGTCTCCAAGGAAATGTACTCGTTCGAGGATCGCGGCGGCGAAAGCCTGACCCTGCGGCCCGAGTTCACCGCCGGCATCGCGCGCGCCTTCATCACCGACGGCTGGCAGCAGCACGCCCCGCTCAAGGTCGCGACCCATGGGCCGCTGTTCCGCTACGAGCGCCCGCAGAAGGGCCGCTACCGCCAGTTCCACCAGATCGACGCCGAGATCATCGGTGCCGGCGAGCCGCAGGCCGACGTCGAGCTGCTTGCAATGGCCGACCAGCTGCTGAAAGAACTCGGCATCGCCGACGGTGTGACGCTCAATCTCAACACATTGGGCGACGGCGACAGCCGCGAGGCGTGGCGCGCGGCGTTGGTCGATTACTTCCGCGCGGTTCGCGGCGAGCTTTCCGAAGATTCGCAGGAGCGGCTTGAGAAGAACCCGCTGCGCATCCTCGACAGCAAGGACCCGCGCGACAAGGCGTTCGTGGCCGACGCGCCGAAGATCGACGACTACCTCTCGGCCGAGGCACAGGACTTCTTCGGCAATGTCACCGCCGGGCTCGATGCGGCGGGTGTCGCATGGGAGCGCAACCCCGCGCTCGTTCGCGGTCTCGACTACTACCGCCACACCGCGTTCGAGTTCGTCACCGACCGGCTGGGCGCGCAAGGCACCGTGCTGGGCGGCGGGCGCTACGACGGCTTGATGGAAAGCCTCGGCGGCGCCCCCACCCCGGCGGTCGGCTGGGCGGCGGGGATCGAGCGGCTGGCGATGCTGGTGGGTGAGCGCACGGAGCCCAACGCTGACGTGATCGTGGTTGTCGAGGACGATTCCTCAAACGCGCAACGCCACGCTTGGCATGTCCTGACCACCCTGCGCAGTGAAGGGTATGTCGCGGAGCTTATTGCGACCGGCTCACCGCGGAAACGTTATGATAAGGCGGTAAAGCGTGGCGCGGGTGCGATCTTCAAATGCGCAGCCAACGGGCATGGATTGAATGTCGATGGAGGTGCCGACCCGGGCCTCATGAAATTGCTGGATCGTCTAAGTTGACCATCCCCGCCGAACGCCTCGACCAGATTGCGCATCGCTTCGCCGAGCTCGAGGCGCGACTGGCGTCTGGTACGCTCGAGGGCGAAGCGTTCGTCGCCGCGAGCCGCGACTATGCCGAACTCGAGCCGGTCGTGCGCGTGGCGGAACAGGTCCGCACGATGCGCGGCGAACTGGCCGAGCTGGAAGCGCTCGACGACAGCGATCCCGACATGCAGGCGCTCGCCGAGGAGGAGGCGATACGGCTGCGCAACGCCTTGCCCGAGGCAGAGCGCCAACTCGCCGTCGCGATGCTGCCGCGCGATGCGGCCGATGCGAAGCCCGCGATGCTCGAAATCCGTGCCGGCACCGGCGGCGACGAAGCGGCGCTGTTCGCGGCCGACCTCTACCGCATGTACGAACGCTACGCCGCCGAACAGGGCTGGCGGGTCGAGCCGGTCTCGATCGCCGCGAACGACATTGGCGGTTACAAGGAAATCGTCGCCAACGTGAACGGCGCGGGGGTCTTCGCCAAGCTCAAGTTCGAAAGCGGGGTCCACCGCGTCCAGCGCGTGCCCGTAACCGAAAGCGGCGGGCGCATCCACACCAGCGCCGCGACCGTCGCCGTCCTGCCCGAAGCGGCCGAGGTCGACATGACGATCGAGGACAAGGATCTCAAGATCGACATCTACCGTTCGTCCGGCGCCGGCGGCCAACACGTCAACACCACCGACAGCGCGGTGCGCATCACGCACCTTCCGACCGGCATCGTCGTGGCGATGCAGGACGAGCGCAGCCAGCACCGCAACCGCGACAAGGCGATGCAGGTCCTGCGCACCCGCCTGTTCGACCTGCGCCGCAGCGAGGTGCAGGGGGCCGAGGCCGACGCGCGGCGCGCGATGGTCGGTTCGGGCGACCGCTCCGAACGCATCCGCACCTACAACTTCCCGCAAGGCCGTGTGACGGATCACCGCATCGGCCTGACGCTGCACAAGCTCGACGAGGTTCTCGCCGGCCCGGGCCTGACCGAGCTGGTCGAGGCGCTGACCGCCGAGGATCAGGCCAAGCGGCTCGCGGCGCTGGGCGAATAGATGACCGTCGGCGTCGCGATCCGCGAGGCGGCCGAGGCGCTCGCCGCCACGTCGGACACCCCGCGTCTCGATGCCGAGTTGCTGGTCGCCGCCCTGCTCGACGTCAGCCGTAGCGACATGCTCCTCCGGCACATGGGCGATCCCGTGCCGCCCGGCGTCGGCAGCCTGATCGCCCGGCGCATGCGGCACGAACCCGTCGCCTACATCCTCGGGGTGCAGGAGTTCTACGGCCGGGAGTTCGCGGTCGCGCCGGGCGTGCTCATCCCCCGCGCCGACAGCGAGACCGTCGTGGCCGCCGCGCTCGAGGCCTGCCCCGCGCCCGCCCGCGTGCTCGACTGCGGGGTCGGATCGGGCGCGCTGCTGCTCACCGTGCTCGCGGAGAACGAGGGAGCCACGGGCATCGGCATCGACCGGTCGGCCGAAGCGCTCGCGATCGCGCGCGAAAACGCGGCTGCTCTGGGCCTCGCGCAGCGTGCCAAGATGCTCGAAGCCGACTGGAGCGCGCCGGGATGGACCGAGGGGCTGGGGCGTTTCCACCTCGTGCTCGCCAATCCGCCCTATGTCGAGCTCGACGCCGACCTCGCGCCCGACGTCCGCGAGCACGAGCCTGCAGGAGCGCTGTTCGCCGGCGCGGACGGCCTCGACGACTACCGCGTCCTCGTCCCGCAACTGCCTTCGCTCCTTACTGACGAGGGCCTCGCGGTATTGGAAATAGGGCATCGCCAGGCCGACGCCGTCGGCGCGATCGCCGCCGATGCGGGCCTCGGGGCGGAGCTTCGCTGCGATCTCGGCGGACGACCGCGGGCGCTTATCCTCCGCCCAGGGTGAGTTAGCACTTGGCAAAGCGGCCGGGCGTGGCTACCTCTGTTCTCGGACCAACCGGTTGTCGGCAAGCGCCTCCCGGTCCGGTCCAGCTCCGACATTTGCCAGGCCGCGCGGGTGGAAGCCCCGCTGCACGACAGGCAGGTGGAGCGCCGCGCAGCACGGGTTGCTCGCGGCTGGGGTCTTGCGGACGGTCCGGCATCGGGAGGGATGTTCCGGGCGGTCACCACGAAGGAACGTTTTTCCTTGAACAACAATCGTAACAACAACAACAACCGCCGTCGCGGTCGCGGAAATCGCAACCAGGGCGGGGGCAACCAGAACCGCATCGACAGCCGGGCGCGTGGCAATGCGCCGCAGATGCTCGACAAGTACAAGAAGCTTGCGCAGGATGCGGCCCATCATGGCGACCGTGTGCAGGCCGAGTACTACCTGCAGTTCGCCGATCACTATTTCCGCGTCCTTGCCGACAACAAGGCTCGCCAGGACGAAGCGCGCGGCGGCAATCGCAACGAGCGCGACGACGACGACGGCGACGAGGTCGAAGACGAATTCGACGGCGGCCGTCAGCGCCAGGGCCGCCAGAACGACCGGAGCGGAGACCGCGGCAACGACCGTTCGAACGACCGTGGTGGCGATCGGCCGGCCCGCGGCGACCGCGATAACGACGGGCGCCGTCAGCGCGGCAACCGCGGCGGCAGCCCGGATGGCCGGGATGTGCGCGGTCAGGACGACGAGATCGGCGCGGACGATGCCGGCTCGTCCGACTACGAGCCCGCCGACAATCCTTTTACCCGCGGCAGCCGCAAGCGCGATGCAGACGCCGGGACCGGCGACGCGCCCAAGCGCAAGCCGCGCGCTCGTCGCAGCGCCGCGGACGATACGGTATCGGCCGTCGAAGGCGGGGAGATCGACATCGCGGTCTTGCCGCCGTCGTTCTCCGCCACGGGCGACGAAGGCGAAAGAGTCACCGAAGGAGAGATCGGCGACGAGGGTGCCGCGCCCAAGCGCAAGCTGCCGCCGCGCCGTCGCCGCAAGGCCGACGACGAAGGCGAGCCGCTGAAGGCTGCCGGCTGAGCCAGCCGGGCGGCGCGGGGTGACCGAACGGCTCGCACGCTGGTGGGTGGCCCTTGCCGCCCGTCCGCGCCTCGCATCGCTTGCCGCCGGATTCCTTGCCGCAACCGGTTTTCCGCCGCTGAACCTGTGGCCGGTGGCGCTGGTCGGCCTGGCGCTGTTCGCGGCGATCCTGGCCGCGGCCCGCGACTGGAAGCACGCGGCACGGCTCGGCTGGCTGTTCGGTCTGGCGCACTTCACCTTTGCCAACAACTGGATCGCCGCGGCGTTCGGCTTCCAGTCCGAGATGCCCGCCTTTCTCGGCTGGCTCGCAGTACCGTTGCTCGCCGTCTATCTCGCGGTCTATCCCGCCATCGCCGCCGGACTGGCGAGAGCAGTCGGCGGAACACTGTCGATCGCGCTCGCCTTCGCTTTCGGAGGCGCGTGGGCTGTGGGGGAATGGCTGCGCGGCTGGGTCTTTACCGGCTATGCGTGGGACCCGCTGGGCCTGACGCTGCTAGGGCCTTACGACCGGCCCGGGCTGGCCGCGCTGCTGCCGTGGCTGGGCACCTATGCCCTCTCGGGACTCACCGCGATCATCGGCGGCGGGATCGCTGCGCTGGCGGCCGCGCGGGCATGGTGGCGCGTGGCCACCGTCTTCATGCTGGTCGCCGTGGGCATGTACCTGCCGGGCCCCGCGCCGATGCCGGGCACGCGCCAGATCGCGCTCGTCCAGCCCGGTTTCAGGCAACACCAGATCGACGACCCGAGCGAGTTCGAGAACCAGTTCCGCACGCTTGCCGCCATGACGCAGCCACGCAGGGATGACGGGCAGCGGCTCGTGCTCTGGCCCGAATCCGGCCTGCCCGACTACCTGCGCCCGGGCTATCCGCGGCGCTATTACCTCGCGACCACCGCCGGCGCCGATCCCGATTTTGCCAGGGGGCGCATCGGAAAGGTCATCGGGCCGGGCAGCATGCTTCTGACCGGTGCGGTCGATCTCGAAATCGAAAACGGCAAGGCGGTCGGCGCCTACAATGCGGTCAGCGCCATCGACCCTGCGGGCGAGATCGTCGGCAGCTATTACAAGGCGCATCTCGTGCCTTATGGCGAGTATCTGGCCCTGCGGTGGCTGCTGGAACCGCTCGGCGCGACTCGGCTCGTCGCCGGTTCGATTGATTTCATCCCTGGCCCCGGGCCCCAGACGGTCGATCTCGGCCGTTTCGGCACCGTCGGAATGCAGATCTGCTACGAGATCATCTTTCCGGGAGAAGTGGTCGACCGGGCGAACCGGCCGGAATGGATCTTCAATCCCTCCAACGATGGCTGGTTCGGCAGCTTCGGCTCGCCGCAGTTCGTCGGCCAGTCGCGCATGCGGGCGATCGAGGAGGGCTTGCCCGTCATCCGCGCGACGGTGAGCGGCATCAGCGCGGTGATCGACGCGCGCGGCACGGTGCGCGAACACCTGCCGACCAGCTTCACCCCGGGCCGCATCGACACGCGCATTCCGCGCGCTCTGCCGCCCACTCCCTTCGCCCTGTTCGGCAATCCGCTCTCGCTCGGCTGGGCGGCGCTCGCGCTCCTCCTATCGCTGCTTGTCAGGCGAAGGCTTGGCCGCTAGGCCGCGCATCACATATAAAGCTTTCGTTATATCCGGAGATTCCCGAGCCATGCGGTCCGACTTCCTGTTCACGTCCGAATCGGTTTCCGAAGGCCATCCCGACAAGGTCTCTGACCAGATCTCCGATGCGATCGTCGACCTCTTCCTGTCGAAGGACCCCGAGGCGCGCGTCGCCTGCGAGACCCTGACCACCACGCAGAAGGTCGTCCTGGCCGGTGAGATCCGCTGCAAGGGCGTGTACGAAAACGGCAAGTGGGCCGAAGGCGCGCTCGACGAGATCGAGCGCACCGTCCGCAACGTCGTGAAGGACATCGGCTACGAGCAGGACGGCTTCCACTGGGAAACGCTCGAATTCCAGAACAACCTGCACGGCCAGTCCGTCCACATCGCGCAGGGCGTCGACGCCGGCGAGAACAAGGACGAAGGCGCGGGCGACCAGGGCATCATGTTCGGCTTCGCCTGCGACGAGACGCCCGACTTGATGCCGGCGACGCTCGACTACAGTCACAAGATTCTCCACCGCATGGCGAAGGACCGCAAGAGCGGCGCCGCCCCGTTCCTCGAACCCGACGCCAAGAGCCAGGTCACCCTGCGCTTCGCCGACGGCAAGCCGGTCGCGGCGACGGCGATCGTCGTCTCGACCCAGCACGCCAAGGGTTACGACGAGGGCGCGAACGAGACCGAACTGCACAACTACGTGCGGGGCGTGGTGGCCGACGTGCTGCCCGCCAACCTGCTGACGAACGAGACGGTCTACCACATCAATCCGACCGGCAGCTTCGAGATCGGCGGGCCGGATGGCGACGCCGGTCTGACGGGCCGCAAGATCATCGTCGATACCTACGGCGGCGCGGCCCCGCACGGCGGCGGTGCGTTCAGCGGCAAGGACCCGACGAAGGTCGACCGCTCGGCGGCGTACGTGACGCGCTATCTCGCCAAGAACGTGGTCGCGGCCGGGCTGGCCAAACGCTGCACGATCCAGGTGGCCTATGCCATTGGCGTATCGCAGCCGCTGTCGATCTACGTCGACACCCACGGCACCGGCACCGTCCCCGACGAGAAGCTGGAGGCCGCCATCGAAGCGGTCGCCGCCGACAGGTTGGGCGGCCTCACCCCCCGCGGCATTCGCGAAGGACTGGGCCTCAACAAGCCGATCTATCGCAAGACCGCGGCCTACGGCCACTTCGGCCGCACCGCGTCGGGCGATGAATTTCCGTGGGAAAAGACCGACCTCGTCGACGCGCTGAAAGCGGCGGTCGCCTGACCTAGGCGTGCGTCCCCTCGCGCACCGCGTTGAGATCGTTCGCCACCGTTCGCGCGGCCAGGAAATAATGTCCGGCCGCCCATAGCGACAGCAGTCCGCCACCGCACATCGCGTAACCCAACGCGACGTCGGACGGCAGCCCGGTCGCCGCCAGCCGGTCGCTCAGAAGCCCGATGAGTACCGGGCCCAGCCCGCCGATGAGGCCGCCGAGGATGTTCGTGAGCGCGTTGGCGGTCGCCCGCATCCGCGATCCCATCATGTTCTGGAGCGTTCCTGCCGTCACCCCGAGGTAGGCGAACTGGACGAGCGCGGCGAGGCTGGTGAAGACGACGAAGGGCACGAAATCGCTGCGCGTGAAGGCGAGGAAGTAGAGCGGCGCGGCCAGCAGCAGTCCGATCGCCGGGACCAGCGCGTAGGAGGCGCGCAGGCGGGGCGCGAGCCGGTCGGCGAGGACCCCGCCGCCGATCGTCGCCAGCGCTGCCGGAAAGCTTGAGATCAGCGCCGTAGTCAGCCCGGCTTCCCCGACCGGAAGCCCGAACCTGCGACTGATGAGCGCCGAGAGAAACGCGATCATCCCGAACCCAACCATCGAACCGAGCGACGATCCGATAAGGAGGTGCCGGGCGCTGGGCAGGATCACGAACCGCCTGATCACCGTTCCGATCGGGGGGACCTGCTCGTCCTTGAGCGCGTCGTGCGCGCCGCGTTCGGGTTCCTGCAGGAACAGCCAGACGATCGCGGCGAGGAGGATTCCCGGCAGGCCCGTGATGATGAAGGCCCAGCGCCAGCCCCAGATCTGCGCGATGTAGCCGCCCCCGGCGAGACCGACGAAGGCGCCGAGCGGGGCGGCCAGAAGCAGGACCGACATCGCGGTGGCCCTGCGGCCCGGCGGATAGTAGTCCGCGATGAGCGACTGGTTGGCCGGCAGGCCGACCGCTTCGCCCACGCCGACCGCGATGCGTGCCGCGAGAAGCTGGTACCAGCCGTTGACGAAGCCGCAGGCCGTTGCGGCGATCGACCACAGCAGCGTGCCGACCGCGGTAAAGGTCAGCCGCCGCCGGCTTTCGGCCATCCGCGCGACGACCACGCCAAGCACGATGTTGAGCGTCGAATAGGCGAACCCGAGTGTGCCGATCTGCGCGTCGCTGAGGCCGAATTCGGCCTTCAGCGGTTCGACCAGCGCATTGACGACGATCCGGTCTACGAACCCGATCAGACCGATGAGGGTGATGATGGCAAGGGCCAGCGAAGGCGAATGACGGCGGAGGCGCTTCATCGCAAGGCGGCGGCCAGGCTTTCCACTGCCTCGACGAATTCCTCGCGAAACGACTGGACGACCGCGCGGGCCGGCCGGACGTCCCCGACCAGCCCGACACCCTGTCCCACGAAATAGCTGACGAGTTCCTTCGCCTGCAGATTGCCTGCCTCCGCCGCGCGCTCGATGCGAGCGAAGGCGGGCTCGGACACCATGCCCATCAGCGGCATGGGCAGCGTCCCGGGGCCGCCGGCGGAATCCCACGCCTCGTGCCAGGCGGTCCTGAGCTGGCGGGCCGGCTTGCCCGTGCGGCTGCGCGAGCGCACGGTGTCGCGGCTGCGCGCATGAACCATCTTGTCGCGGAAGGTCGCGCTCGTCTCGCTCTCGGGCGTCGCGAGCCAGACGCTGCCGGTCCACGCCCCTTGCGCGCCGGCGGCCATCATGCCCGCCATCTGACCGCCGGTCATGATGCCGCCGGCCGCCAATACCGGCACGGCATGGCCGGCGCGGTCCAGGGTGCGGACGACCTCCGGAATCAGCACCAGTGTCGATACCTCGCCGCAATGGCCGCCCGCCTCGCCCCCCTGCGCCACGATGATATCGACGCCAGCGTCCGCCTGCCGGATGGCGTGTTCCTTCGCGCCCACCAGCGCGGCGACGGGCACGCCGCGCTTCTTGCCCTCGGCGATCATTGCCGCCGGCGCGATGCCGAGCGCGTTGGCGATGAGCCGGATGGGGTGCCGGAACGCGACCTCCATCAGCGCCATGCCGTTCTCCGGGGTAATGCCCATCCTCTCGCGCAACGGAGCGACCGAGCGGTTCGCCTCGATTCCGTACTGCTGGAGGATGTCGGCGGCGAATTCGGCATAGCGCGGCTCGATGGCCGCCGCGCGTGCCGCGTTGTCGGCCATGCCCGCGACCCGCGCATCGACGATCTCGGGCACGATGACGTCGACGCCGTAGGGCGCGCCATCGACATGCGCGTCGATCCAGGCGAGTTCCTCCTCGAGCTGTTCTGGGCTAAAGCGGGTCGCGCCGAGCACGCCGAAGCCGCCTGCCTTGCTCACCGCGGCCACGACGTCGCGGCAATGGCTGAACGCGAACAGCGGAAATTCCGCGCCCGTCATCTCGCATACGCGGTTCATCGCCATCGGCTCGCTCTCCCGTCCGGAGCGATCAGGCTCCTGCCCGGTAGTCTGCGACGAATTGTCCTGCCGCGGCAAGCTCTTCCTTGTGGCGCCCCTTGCGCCAGCTTTCTGCGAGCGCGGCCGCTTCCCATTCCCGCATCGCCGGATGGGCGATCACCCGACCGACCCAAGCCAACTCGAGTAGTTCCGGTTCGCAGTGACGAGCGTGTAGCTCACCCCAGCGCCACCTCGTACTTCGCGCTCGTCTTTTCGGCCACTTCCTCGGCGGTCACATCGGGGGCGAGCTCGATCAGTTCGAAGGGGCTGTCGTGATCCTTGCGGCGGAACACGGCCAGATCGGTGACGATCATGTCGATCACGTCGCGTCCGGTCAGCGGCAGGCTGCACGCCGGGATGAGCTTGGGGCTGCCGTCCTTTGCGGTATGTTCCATGACGACGATGATCTTCTTGACCCCGGCGACGAGATCCATCGCGCCGCCCATGCCCTTGATCATTTTGCCCGGGATCATCCAGTTCGCGATGTCGCCGGTTTCCGACACTTCCATCGCGCCCAGCACGGTGAGGTCGATGTGCCCGCCGCGGATCATCGCGAAGCTCGCCGCGCTGTCGAAGTAGGCGCTTTGCGGTAGCTCGCTGATCGTCTGCTTGCCGGCGTTGATGAGGTCGGGGTCGACCTCGTCGTCGTAGGGGAACGGACCGATGCCGAGCATGCCGTTCTCGCTCTGCAGGGTCACTTCCATCCCGTCGGGAATGTGGTTGGCGACGAGGGTCGGGATGCCGATGCCGAGGTTGACGTAGTAGCCGTCCTCGAGCTCCTGTGCGGCGCGGGCGGCCATCTGGTCGCGGGTCCAGGGCATGGAAATTCCTTAGCTGAGCGGTGTGGGGATGAGGAACCAGCCGTTGCCGACGATGGGCTCCAGCGCGGCGCCTGCCGCCGGGGATTTGAGATACTGGAAGAGTTCGTCGAAATCGGCGCGCTCGTCGCCCGCGATGGCGACGATGCACAGTTCCTTGGCGACATCCTGCCGGCGGGTCTGCTTGCGCTCTTCCGGGAAGCGCAGGAGCACCAGTTCGTCGCGCCCCGCCGGGTCGAGCCCTGAGGAGACGAGGGCGCGGCGCACGGCCCCCGCACGGTCGGCCGTGTTCGACGATACCCACGCGATCGCGATGTCGTCCGCCCGCAACCGTGCCAGCGCGTCGGCCAACGCCGGATCGCCGCGGGTCGCGCGCTGCGGGTCGAGAGTGGCGCCGGCCGGGTCGAGGTCGATCATGACTGCCGCCGGATGGATCGAGCATTCGCGCCGTACCGGGCTGAGAGCTTCGGGATCGGAGAGCATGGCCGATCGCCGCTCGGCCCCGGCGATCGGAAGGGTGCCCATGTCCGCCGCGAAACGCGTGAAGGCGCCGTAGTCGCCGCTCGCGGGCAGCGAGGCGGCCGGGGCGGGCAACGATGCCCGACGCAGCGCGTCCGGCACGGCGCCGCCCGGCGGCGGCAGACCGCCGGGGACCGCGGCGACCCGGGTTCCGTCCGCCAGCGTCACGGCATCGCCGGGGGCGATCTCGGGCGCGGGTGCGCTGGGCAACTCGGGCACGGGAGTCGAGCGCGCAGACTGCGTGGGCATCGTCACTTCCACCCGGCTGCCGTCGGAGAAATCCTGCGAGCGGACGATCGCCGAAGGCGTCGCCGCGGCGGGGCCGGATGCGGCCACCGCGACGGGCTCGGGGCCGGCGGGAATGGCGACGCGGCCCTGCCGTTCGGCCGCATCGGCACGGCGCTTGTCTTTGCTCTTGTCGACGCCCACCACGGTTCCGGCCGCCATGACTGGCAGGACTGCCGCGACGCAGCCCGACAGCGCAGGCAACGCCGCCAGCGCGGCGATCGCCAGCGGCAAACGCACGCGCGCGGGCGTCACGCGGCCCGCTCGCGGGTGGTGCGGAACTCGATCTTCTTGTCGTAGGGCGATCCCACGATCATCCGCTGGACGTAGACGCCGGGCAGGTGGATGCAGTCGGGGTCGAGGCTGCCGGTGGGGACGATCTCCTCCACCTCGACCACGCAGACCTTGCCGCAGGTGGCGGCGGGCAGGTTGAAGTTGCGCGCGGTCTTGCGGAACACGAGGTTGCCGGTCTCGTCCGCCTTCCACGCCTTTACCACCGCAAGGTCGGCGAAGATGCCGCGTTCGAGCACGTACTCCTGCCCGTCGAAGACTTTGGTCTCCTTGCCTTCGGCCACTTTGGTGCCGACCCCGGTTTTCGTGTAGAACCCGGGGATGCCCGCACCGCCCGCGCGCATCCGTTCGGCAAGCGTGCCCTGCGGGCAGAACTCGACCTCGAGTTCGCCCGACAGGTACTGACGCTCGAACTCCTTGTTCTCGCCGACATAGCTCGAGATCATCTTGGCGACCTGCTTCGTGCGGAGCAGCTTGCCGATCCCTTCGTTGTCGATCCCGGCGTTGTTGCTGGCGAAGGTCAGCCCCTTGACCCCGCTGTCGCGGATCGCATCGAGCAGGCGTTCGGGCACGCCGCACAGGCCGAAGCCTCCCGCGGCGATCAGCATGTCGTCCTTCAGCAGCCCATCGAGGGCGGCGGCGGCATCGGCGTGGAGCTTTTTCATCGCGGCGGTCCTAGCGAGGCCGCACGCGCCTGTCATCCACCCGGGTTTCCATCGGACGCTCGGTTGCAGAAAATCGAACGGTACATGTCCTTTTCGCACTTGCACAAAAGTGTGCAGTGCAGCATATGTCTCCCTGCCTTTCAGGCATCCTCTCCCAAGACTTTCAAGGCCCGGTGGTTATTCGCCGGGCCTTTTTTTCGTGCCGCCTATACAGGGTCCTCGGCACCTTCTGTCCCCCCGTTCATTGGAAAACGGCATTCCGCTTCCTAGCTGGAAGGGGACAAAAGACACGAGAAGAAAGGGCCGGGATCGATGGCCGATACGGACGGCGAGACGACAGGCGACACCACCATCAGGCTCCAGGTCGCGGCAGCGCGGCAGGAGGAAAGCGGGCAGGGCATCGCGCGCATGCCGCGCAGCGCATTCCAGGCGCTCGGCATAACCGAAGGCGACGTGGTCGAGATCGTCGGAAAGCGGACCACCGCGGCGATTGCGGTACCGGCCTACGACGAGGATCAGGCGCTCGAGGTCGTCCGCCTCGACGGGCTGCAGCGCGGCAACGCCGAAGTCGGCAGCGGCGAGCACGTGCAGATTCGCGTCGCCGAATCGCGCCCCGCTACCCGGGTGGTCTTCGCCCCCGCCCAGCGCGAGATGCGTCTTCAAGGTCCCACGCAGGCGCTACAGCGCAACTTTTTCCGCAAGCCGCTGGTCGCGGGCGACATCGTCGCGACGACCGGTCAGCAGCCGGTGCAGAACATGCCGCCGCAGGTCAGCCGGATGTTCAACCAGCCGGCCTACGCGCTCACCCAGATCCGTCTCAGCGTCGTGTCGACCAGCCCCAAGGGCATCGTCCACATCGACGAGAACACCGAAGTCGAGCTGCGAGCCGAGTTCGAGGAGCCACGCGACGGCCGCGCGGTGGTGAACTACGACGACGTCGGCGGTTCGGCGACACGATCCAGCAGCTTCGGGAAATGGTCGAGCTGCCGCTGCGCTATCCTGAGCTGTTCACCCGCCTCGGTGTCGACCCGCCGAAGGGCGTGTTGCTTCACGGCCCGCCGGGGACCGGCAAGACCCGGCTCGCACAGGCGGTCGCCAACGAAAGCGACGCGACGTTCTTCATCATCAACGGGCCCGAGATCATGGGTTCGGGCTACGGCGAGAGCGAGAAGCGCCTGCGCGAGGTGTTCGAGGAAGCGGCCAAGAATTCTCCCGCGATCGTCTTCATCGACGAGATCGATTCGATCGCACCCAAGCGGAGCCAGGTCGCCGGCGAGGCGGAGAAACGGCTCGTGGCGCAGCTGCTCACGCTGATGGACGGGCTGGAGGCGCGTTCCAACGTCGTCGTGATCGCGGCGACCAATCGCCCCGACGCCATCGACGAGGCGCTGCGGCGTCCGGGCCGGTTCGACCGCGAAATCGTGATCGGCGTACCCGACGAGAAGGGCCGGCGCGAAATCCTCAGCATTCACACCCGCGGCATGCCGCTGGGCGACAAGGTGAACCTCGACGAGCTGGCGCGCACGACGCACGGGTTCGTCGGCGCCGACATCGCCGCGCTCGCGCGGGAGGCGGCGATCGAGGCGGTGCGCCGGATCATGCCGCGCCTCAATCTCGACGAACGGACCATTCCGCCCGAGGTGCTGGAAGACCTCATGGTCACCCGCGAGGATTTCCTCGAGGCGCTGAAGCGCGTCCAGCCGAGCGCGATGCGCGAGGTCATGGTGCAGGTGCCCAACGTTGCCTGGGACGACATCGGCGGCATGGCCGAGGCGATCGACGCGTTGAAAGAGGGGATCGAGCTGCCGCTCAAGAACCCCGACGCGTTCCGCCGGCTGGGCATCCGTCCCGCCAAGGGCTTTCTGCTCTATGGGCCCCCGGGCACCGGCAAGACCCTGCTTGCCAAGGCCGTCGCCAAGGAAGCGGAGGCGAACTTCATCTCGATGAAGTCGTCCGATCTCCTGTCCAAATGGTACGGCGAAAGCGAGCAGCAGATCGCCCGGATGTTCCAGCGCGCGCGCTCGGTGGCGCCGTGCGTCATCTTCATCGACGAGATCGACAGCCTGGTGCCCGCGCGCGGGTCGTCGGCGGGCGAACCGCAGGTGACGGGCCGCGTGGTCAACACGATTCTGGCGGAAATGGACGGCTTGGAAGAGCTGCAGTCGGTTGTCGTCATCGGCGCTACCAACCGCCCGACGCTGGTCGATCCGGCGCTGCTGCGGCCGGGCCGGTTCGACGAGCTCGTTTACGTGGGCACGCCGGACAAGGCGGGCCGCGCGATGATCCTGGGTATCCATACCCGGAACATGCCGCTGGCGTCCGACGTCGATCTCGGCCGCATTGCCGCCGATACCGAGCGCTTCACCGGCGCCGACCTGGAAGACGTGGTCCGCCGGGCCGGTCTCGTCGCGCTGCGGCGCGCGGGGCGCGAGGTGACGCAAGTGACCGCGGCCGACTTCGCCCAGGCACTCGGCGACTCGCGCGCCACGGTGACGCCCGCGATGGAAGAGGAATACAAGAAGATGCGCGGCGAGCTGAAGAAGCGCGCGGCGGAGGCGGCCACCTCTATCGGCTTCATCACCGAAGGCATGCTGGAGCCCACGCGCGAGTACAAGCACGCACCCGCCCCCGCCCCTGCAAAGGGCGAACGCAAGGACGACTGACCCCGTCGGTGGCCGGCGCGATCAGCTCGCGCCGGCCGCCACCGTCGCATGGAGCAGTGCCTTCGGCTGTTCCTTCCGCAGCCAGTCGAGCATGTGCTCGCGAATGGCGGCGCGAAGCTCGAACAGGTCGCCGATGGTCGCCGCGCTAACCGCGAGACGCAGTTCGACCGAACCGGCGCGCGCTTCCGTTAGCAACGCCTGCGCGGTGCGTTGATCCCACCGTGGGTGTTCGGCGACGAAGCGCTCGAATTCGGCGCGGATCGGCGCGATTTCGGCCGAGGGGTCGAGGTGGAGGAATACCGGGCCAGTCAGCACTTCGCTGGCGCGGGTCCAGTTCTCAAAGCTGTTATCGAGGAACCGGCTCGTCGGCACGATGGCGGTGCGCTCGTCCCACATCCGCACCACGACGAAGCTCATGCGGATTTCCTCGACCCGGCCAGTGTGGCCGTCGATCACCACCATGTCGCCGAGGCGGATGGGTTCGGTAATTGCCATTTGCAATCCCGCAATGAGAGACTTCAACGCCGGCTGCGCGGCGGCACCCACCGCCAGCGCGGCGAGACCGGCGGAGGCGAGGATCGTCGCGCCCACCTGGCTGACGCCGGGAAGCTGGAACAGCATCAACCCGACGGTGACGAACAGCACCACGAACGTTGCGGTGCGCGACAGGATGGAAATGCGCGTGCGGTGGCTGCGCGCGGCGGCGAGATCGACCGACGCTTCGGCGCGGTGGTCGAGGGCCAGCGCGAACGCCTTGATCACCGCGTAGGCGATCCAGCCGAGCAGCGCGGGGAGGAGGAAGTTGTCGAGCGCGTACCAGACGTGGCCGATCCACGGGTCCGCCTTGGCGGCAAGGGCGATGCCGACCGCCACCAGCGCCCAGCGGACGGGCGTGCGGATCCGGTCGATCACCATGCCGTCGACCGGGGTCGCGGTCCGAGCGGACAGGCGATCGGCGATGGCGAAGGCGATTCGGTGGACGATCAGCGCGATCGCGATCGCGACCGCGCCGTAGATCGCGGCGTGCGCAGCCTCCGTCCAGTCGATCGAATAGCGGGCGGGGTTCAGTTCACGAAACATGATGCCCGCGCCCTATGGGCCGCACGGCACCGTTTCAACCCGTGTGGCCCCTTCAGGAGTTGGGGAAGCGGATGGTGACCACGACCCCGTCGGCCGAGAACTGGCGGTCGATACTGCCGCGAAGCTGCTTGGCGGCGCCCGTCATCAACAGGCTGCCGAACCCCTGTCGGGTCGGTTCCGCGCCGTCACCCTTGCACTCCTCGCGCCAGGTCAGTTCGATGTCGTTGCCGTCGTCGCTCCAGCCGACGCGGAGAACGCCGCCCTGTTTCCAGCAGCCGTACTTGACGGCGTTGGTCGTGAGTTCGTGGAGGACGAGACCGAGCGGCGTGACCTGCTTGGCCGACAGTTCCACCGGCGGCCCTTCGAACTCCGCAGTGCGATCGGCGGTCAGGTAGGGGCGCACCGTGGTCTCCAGCAGCGCCTTCAGCGACGCGACGGGCTTGTCCAGCGTCCCTTGCGTGACCTCGTGGGCGGTCAGCAGGGCGTGAATGCGCTCGGCGATCTTTTCCACTACGGGCTTCGCTTCGGGCACGTCCTTGCCGGTCATGCGCACGATAGCCAGGATCACCGCGAACAGATTCTTGACCCGGTGATTGAGCTCGCGCGCGAGGAGGTCGGCACGGTCGCGCGCTTCGGCCACGACGACCGCCTGGGCCGCCTCGGCCTCCGCACGCGCGGCGCGGACCGAGAGACGCAGGCCCAGCCACAGCGCCACCAGCACGAGCGCCAGAAGGCCGGCCAACAGGGGCAAGACCCGCCCTTCCGCCCGGGCGGCTTCGCGTGACGCGCCTAGCAGGACATCGCGCTCGATCGTTTCCAGCTCGCGAACCGCCAGCCGCAGGCGTTCCATCGCCTCCTGCCCCTCGTCGGTCAGGACGAGCCGCTGCGCTCCGATGCGGTCGCCCCGTTCGATGAGGCCGATGGACTGTTCGATTTCGGCGAACTTTGCATCGCCGAGGTTCTCCATTTCGTCGAGCAGTTCCTCCTGCCGCCCGGTGGGCGTGTCGCCGACAAGCTCGCGCAGCTTGTTCATCGCTGGGCGGTACTGTTCGCGGCCGAGGAAGTATGGCTGCAGGTAGCGCCGGTCGAGGGTGATGAGGTACCCGCGCTGGCCAGTCTCGGCATTCAGGGCCGATCGGCTGACGTTTCGCAGCTGGACGAGGATCTCGTTGGTCCGGAAGACCTGTTCGCGTTCCCGCCGCTCGGCCTCGACGGTCTCGAAAATCAGGAAGATGGCGCCCAGAAGCGCGGCGGCGACGACGGCGAAGGCGATGGGCGTCGTCCAGCGCATTCGGGTAGGGCCGAACGCAAAGCGCGCCGTCGGTGCGGCGGCCGTGTCGTCCTTCGCGTCCATGCCAGTCGGATTAGTGGCCGTGCGCGGTCGGCGCAAGCTGGCGGGACCGGACGCCCGGGCGCCTCAGCGTCAGTGCGCCGTGCCCCAGCTGCGTCCGGTGCCGATCTCGATCCCCAGCGGCACGTCGAGCCGCACCGCGGGTTCGGCCGCCTCGGCCATGACCCGCCCGATGACCGGGGTCGCGGCCGCCACGTCGCCTTCAGGCAGTTCGAAGACCAGTTCGTCGTGCACCTGCAGCAGCATCCGGATGTGGCCCAGCCCTGCAGCTTCGAGTGCGGGCATCATGCGAGCCATCGCACGCTTGATGATGTCGGCGCTGGTCCCTTGGATCGGCGCGTTGATCGCGGCGCGTTCGCTGCCGGCCCGTTCGTTGGGATTCTTCGAGTTGATCCGCGGGAACCACGTCTTCCGCCCGAACAGCGTTTCCGAGTATCCCTTGGCCCGCACGCTTTCGAGCGTGGCGTGGATATAGTGCTGGATGCCGGGAAAGCGCTGGAAGTAGGTGTCGATGATCGCCTGCGCCTCGTCCGCCTCGATCCCCAGTCGTCCGCCGAGGCCCCAGCGGCTGATGCCGTACAGGATCGCGAAGTTGACCGTCTTGGCCCGCGCGCGGGTGTCGCGGTCGACGGTGCCGAACATCTCCTCGGCGGTGCGCGAATGGATATCCTCGCCGCTGGCGAAAGCGTCTTTCAGTTGCGGCACGTCGGCCATGTGCGCGGCCAGGCGCAGTTCGATCTGGCTGTAGTCGGCGGCGAGGAGGACGTTGCCGTCCTCCGCCACGAACGCGTCGCGGATCTGGCGGCCGATCTCGGTGCGGATGGGAATGTTCTGGAGGTTGGGGTCGGTCGACGACAGGCGGCCGGTCTGCGCCCCCACGAGACTGTAGCTCGTGTGCACCCGGCCCGTATCGGGGTTGATCGCCGCCTGCAGTGCATCGGTATAGGTGGACTTGAGCTTCGACAGCTGCCGCCATTCGAGAACCTTGGTGGCGACCGTCGCGCCCTGGTTCGCCAGTCCTTCGAGGATCGCCTGGTCGGTCGAATATTGCCCGCTCTTCCCCTTGCGCCCGCCCTTGTAGCCCATCTTGTCAAACAGGATGTCGCCAAGCTGCTTGGGGCTGCCGATGGTGAACTCGGTCCCCGCCTCGGCATACACCTCCTGCTCGATCCGCGCCATCTCGGTGGCGAACTCCTCGCTCAGCCGGGCGAGGCCGGCGCGATCGACCTTGATGCCGTTTCGCTCCATCGCGGCGACGACCGGGATCAGCGGCCGGTCCACCCGCTCGTAAACCTGCGTGCCGGCTTCCTGCGCGAGGCGCGGCTTGAGCGTCTTCCACAGACGCCAGGTCACGTCGGCGTCCTCGGCCGCGTATTCGGTCGCCTTGTCGAGCGGGACCTCGCCGAAGGGGATCGCCTTCTTGCCCGTGCCGCAGATATCCTTGAACGTCAGCGTCTTGTGTCCGAGGTGGCGCTGGGCGAGCTCGTCCATCCCGTGTCCGCCGCCGATGCCGCCCGCGCCGATGCCGTCGATGCTCCGCCCCGCGTCGAGCGCGAAGCTGACGATCATCGTGTCGTCGATCGGGGCCACGTGGATCCCGGCGCAGCGCGACAGGATGTTGAGATCGTACTTGATGTTCTGGCCGACCTTCAGGACCGCGTCGCTTTCCAGCAGGGGCTTCAGCATCGCGTATGCAGCGGAACGGTCCACCTGCTGCGGCTTCTCGGCGAACATGTCGGACCCGCCGTGGGCCAGCGGGATGTAGCATGCGTCGTTGGGTTCGAGGGCGATGCTGATCCCGGCGAGTTCGGCGCGCATGGCGTCGAGGCTGCTGGTCTCGGTATCGATGGCGACGACGCGGGCGGCGAAGGCGCGCTTGACCCAGTGCTGCAGCCGTTCGGGCGTGGTGACGCATTCGTAGGCGGTGCGGTCGACCGGGGGCATCTCGGGCAGGGGCTGGCGGTTGCCCTGCGGCGAGGCGGGGGCACCGGCGGTCTGCGGCTTGGCGGGATTGAGCTGGGTGGGGCGGTCGGGGCTGCCCTTGCCATCGTCCAGCCGCTTGAGGAGGCTGGTGAAGCCGTGTTCGGTCAGGAACGCGGCGAGCGGTTCGGGCGGCACGCCGTCCAATTTCATGTCGTCGAGGTCGACGGGCATCGGGCAGTCGCACTTCAGTTCGACCAGCACCCGGCTCAGTTCGGCCATTTCGCGGCCTTCGATCAGCCGTTCCTTGAGCTTGGAGGCCTTCATCTCCGGCGCGGCATCGAGCGCGGCGGTAAGGGTCCCGTGATCCTGGATCAGCTTCGCAGCGGTTTTGGGCCCGATGCCGTAGATGCCGGGCACGTTGTCCACGCTGTCTCCCATCAGCGCGAGGACGTCGCCGACGAGTTCGGGCGGCACGCCGAACTTCTCGATCACCTCGTCGCGCCCGATACGAGCGTTCTTCATGGTGTCGAGCATGTCGATGCACCCGCCTTCGGTCACGCCGGGGTCGAGGTGCTCGTCGGCGCACTGGCCGATGAGCTGCATCAGGTCCTTGTCGCTCGACACGATCGTCACGTCCCATCCGCGGCGGGTGGCCGCCCTGGCGTAAGTGGCGATGATGTCGTCGGCCTCGAGGTTGTCCTCCTCGATGCAGGGCAGGCTGAAGGCGCGGGTGGCGTCGCGGATCAGCGGGAACTGGGGTACCAGGTCCTCCGGCGGGTCGGGACGGTGCGCCTTGTACTGGTCGTAAATCTCGTTGCGGAAGCTGGTCGCGCCCTTGTCGAGGATGACCGCGAGGTGGGTCGGACCGTCGGCCTTGTCGAGATCGTCGGCCAGCTTCCACAGCATCGTCGTGTAGCCATAGACCGCGCCGACCGGGGTTCCGGCGGGGTTCGTCAGCGGCGGGAGCCGGTGATAGGCGCGGAAGATATAGGCCGATCCGTCGACCAGGTAGAGATGCTGCTTGTCTGCCATCGCGGTCCTGCTAGCAGCGCCGGCGCATCGGGTCAGCCGAATTTCGGCGCCGTAACACGTGCCGAATTCGGCGACGTTCAGCAGATTGTGGCGAACTGCGGCAGAATTTGGGCGGAAATGTGCGTTTGCCCTTGCGCCGCCACATTCCTGCCACTATTTGGGATCGGCACGGTGACCACACGGTGCACCCAACCAACGCTGTTCAGAGGAACAACGACTATGCGTAAGATCATTCTCGCCGCCGCCGCTGGCGCCGCCGCCCTGACCCTGTCGGCCTGCTCGGAAAAGACCGAAGACGCCGCCGCCACCACCGCTGAGTCGGCTGCTGCCGACACCGCCGCCAACGCCGACGCGATGGGCGAAGCCGTCGACAACGCCGCGGACAACACCGCCGCTGTCGCTGCCGATGCCGCCGACACCACGGCCGCTGCCGCGACCGACGCTGCTGCCGCTGCCGAAGCCAACGTGCAGGGCGAAACGACGACTGAAGCGCAGGCCGACTGAGCCTTCGCCTCCATCGAGCGAAAAAGAAGAGGGCGGTGCCGCGAGGCGCCGCCCTTTTTCTTGTGTCTCGAACCTGGCCGGAAAACGTGCCCCCGACCTGGCCGATCGATCAGTAGGTCGCGTTGGCGTAGGCGCGGCCCGCGGCGAGCGCGGGGGCCTGATATCCGTCGTAGAGTGCGCGGGCGATGCTCGCGATCTTCGCATCGCGGGCGGGCTTCGATCCCTGTCCCGTCACGTAGATCGCCACCGCGATCGCGCGTCCGTCGGGCGTGTGCATGATGCCGATGTCGCTGGCGGTGTTGTTGAGCGTACCGGTCTTGTGCGCGACCTGCACGCCGCTGGGGAGCATGCCCTTGATCCGGCGCGCGCCGGTGCGACAGCGCTCCATCGCGCCGAGAATGACCCGGCGGCTCGATTCGCGCAGGAACTTTCCCTGGTAGAGCCCGGCCAGCAGCCGTCCCATCGTTTGAGGCGTGGCGCTGTCGCGGACGTCGATGCGCTGGGCGGGGTCGATCTCGCCGTCGTCGCGCACCAGCGTGGCGATGTCGCGGGTGATGTTGAAATCCGGCATCCCGTTGCGCGCCGCCCAGGCGTTGACCGCGGCCGGCCCGCCGACGACCTTGAGCAGCGCGTCGGTGGCAGGATTGCTGGAACGGGTGATCATCATCTCGATGAGATCGACCGCGCTGTAGTACTTGCCCGGCACGACCGGCGCCTTGGTCGACGAGAACCGCGCCGAGGCGACCGGCACCATCAGCGGAAATTCGCTCGACAGGGTCCAGCGGCCCTTCTCGACCCCTTCCATGAAGGTCGCGGCGATGGCGATCTTGCTGGTCGACGCCATCGGGAATCGCTGGTCGCCCAGCACCGAGACTTCTCGCCCGCTGGCAAGATCGACCGCATAGACGCCGATCCGCCCGCCCGATCCGTTCGCGATCTGCGCCACCGTGCGTTCGAGCGCCCAGTCGCCTTGCGTCTGGTAGCTTTGCGGCGCGCGCACCTCGGTGCCGAGCATCGCGTCGAACAGCTGGTTGAATTCGTTTTCCGCCGCATGCGCGGTGGAAATGCTCGAAATTCCGAGCGTGAGTGCGGCGGCGAGCCGCGCGATCCGTCCCAGTCCCATGTCCCTACCCTGGCCCCATCATCCTTTGCACAGACTTAACGGGACAAGGTTTTCTTGCGCAACAGCCGCGCGACGAAAAGTGTCGCAGCCGCGATATCGGAGAAGGAACGGCGCGTCCGGACCCGGCTGGACTGAACCGGGTCCGGCGTTGGCGAGGCGTCGTCAGGCGGCCGCGATGGCCGCTTCGATGCGGTCGGTCGGCTCGCCCGTCATCGTCTTGGCGATTTCGCCGACGAGGCGCTTTTCGAGTTCGCCGTGATAGTGGCGGCGCATTTCGCCGAGCGTCTTGGGATCGGCGATCACGAGAAGTTCCTCGATCTCGCCGGCCTTGGCCCTGGCGTTGAGCCATTCGCTGGCCGCCGCGCCGTGGGCCAGTTCGTTGAGATCGGTCGCGCCGGTCTGCTGGCTGCCGGGATCCTGGTGGCGCACGCCGGCGCTGAAGTTCGTGGGATCGAGCTCGGGTTCGCCGACCGCCTCGAGCTTGGGTTCGAAGGCCTGCCCTTTGTTGCGCATCACGACGAAGCGGGTGCCGTCGACGATGGCGACGTGGGCGTTGTGGCTCAGTTTCATGTGTGTTGTCTCCTCTCCCGAACCAACGATCCGGGCGGGGGAGGGGTCCGCATTCCGGCGCGATTTTCCTGCGGATCAGGCGACGGCGCGTTGGGGAAGGGCGGTCTCGGCTGGAGGACGCGACAGGTCGGTATCGGCGACTTCGTCGGTGTGGACGTCGAACCGGGTCAGGCGCGCGTTGCCGAAGCTGGTGGTGATCGCCGTGTCCGTCGCGTCGCGCCCGCGGGCCATCACGATCCGCGCGATCCGCGGCGTGTTGTGGCGCGCATCGAACGTGTACCACCGGCCGCCCAGATACGCCTCGAACCAGGCGGAAAAGTCCATCGGCGCGTCGATCGGGTCGATCCCGATATCGCCGAGATAGCCGGTGCAATATCGGGCCGGCACGTTGATCGCGCGGCACAACGTGATCGCGAGATGGGCGAAGTCGCGGCACACCCCGCAGCGCGTGTCGAAAACCGACCGCGCGGTGCTTTCGGTACTGGCCTTCATGTAATCGAACTCGATCCGCTCGTGCGCCGCGGTCACCATGGCCTGCACGCGTGCCCACCCGGGCGGATGGTCCCGGGCGATGTCCCATGCCTCTTGAGACAATCGGCTGACCTCGCAGTAACGCGAACTCATGAGGTAGGTCAGGACCTCGTCCGGCAGCTCGTCCACCGGGTGCTGGACGGCATCGAGCGCGACCGGATCGGGCGTACCCGGATCCTCGATGACGAAATCGGCGCGCAGCGAGATGCCGCCCGCCGGCACGACCAGCCGGGTGCATACGTTGCCGAAAGGATCGATATACTGGCGATAGGGGACGGCCGGCTCGGCCCGCAGCACCTCGGGCGTGCGCAGGTCCGCCTGCCGTTCGGGGCGAACGTTGAGGAGGGCGAGCATGGGCACGTCGGTGTCGGTTTCGAACGCGATATCGAAGCCGGTGCGGATCAGCATTGCTCGGTCTCCTTCTGAATCATCGGCGGGTGGTCGGTTTCGACCGTGTGCTGCTTGATGCGCACGTCCACCCCCATGTCGATCTGGCTGCCCTTCACCCCGCGCCAGGTGCCCGACAGCGGGGTCGCCTGCGCGGGATCGCGGGCGACGGCCACGCGGATGAGGCCGCGGTTGCCGACGATGCCGTTGGTGGGGTCGAACTCCACCCAGCCCGAACCCGGCAGGAACACGCGCACCCAGGCATGGGTCGAATGGCCGCCGACGCGCGCGTTCTCGTTGTCGGGCTGGTAGAGGTAGCCCGACACGAACCGCGCCGCGAAGCCCAGCGCGCGGACCGCGTCCATCATCAGCACCGCGTAATCGCGGCACGTCCCGCTGCCGAGATCGAGCGTTTCCAGCGGCGACTGGATGCCCTTCGTCTCGCGCGGCTGATAGGCGAAGTCGCGCCGGATGGTCTCGGTCATCCGCTTCAACAGATCGAGCGTGCCATTGGGATGCGCGGTATCGACGAAGTCCATCGCCCAGTCGTCGACCTGGCGGTTGCGGTCGGGATAGTCGCGCTCGATCGAGCGCAGGAGGTCGGGCATGTCTTCGGAGGAATACGTGAACGGGTAGCTTTCGGCGTACCGCTCGATCTCGATGTCTTCCTCGCAGGTCGGCAGGTGCTCGACCTCGGCGCTACCGCGCACCTCCAGCGTATCGGCGCGCCGGTCGAACGTGGCGATGGCGACCGCGTTGCCGAACACGTCCTGCAGCCAGCGGAGCGACTGCGGTTCGGGATCGATCTCGAGGTTGGCCGACAGCACTCGCTGGTCGAAGCTCTCGCGCGGGCGCACGAGGATGCGATGCTCGCCGAACGCCACATCGCGGCGGTAGCGATAGCGGGTGACGTGATTGATCGAGACGGTGATGGGCATGGCTGGTCCGGCGGCGCGGCCTGTGCGAGGGGTGTTCCCGCGATGCCGCTGTCCCTCCTCAACCCCTCAGACCCCGATCCGGTCCGAAAAACCCTGCCGGTGCGGGCGGATGGCCCCTTCGTGCTGGTGGGCGACCATGCCGGGGCGGCGATTCCGGCCGCGCTCGGCGACCTCGGTGTGTCGGCGGCGGACCGGGCGCGCCACATCGCCGTCGACCTCGGTACGCAGGCGCTGGGCGAAGCGCTGTCCGCCCGGCTGGCGGCGCCGTTCGTGGCGCAGGCCTATTCGCGGCTGGTGGTGGACTGCAACCGCGCGCCCGATCATCCCGAATGGATCGTGCGGGCGAGCGACGGGACGGCCATCCCGGGCAATCGGGGTCTGACAGCGGGGGACCGCGCGGCGCGCGAGGGGGCGGTCTTCGCGCCCTACCATGCGGCCATCGGCGCGGCGCTGGAGGGGATGGACGATCCCGTCCTTGTCTCGGTCCACAGCTTCACACCCGTCATGAGCGAAGCGCGGCGACCGTGGGAGATCGGCGTGCTGCACGACGGGCACCGCGAAGGCTTCGCGCTGGCGGTGCTGGCCGCGCTGCGGACGCGGGGCGACCTCGTGGTGGGCGACAACGAACCCTATCGGATGGACGCGACCGACTACACGGTGCCGCGTCACGCCTACGGCCGGGGCCTGCGCTACGTCGAGATCGAGGTGCGGCAGGACCTGCTGGCGGATGCTGCTGGGGTGGAGAGGATGGCGGCGGTGCTGGCGAGTGCGCTCGGCGAGGGTCTGGCGCAATAGGAAAAGGCCGGCGGATCGCTCCGCCGGCCTTTTCTGCTTTCGGTGAGCCGACCCAGGCGAAGCCCGAGTCGTCGAACGGGTTCGGCTGCGCCGACCCGCCGGCCGCTTCCGATTTCGAGACCGGGGTAGCCGTGCGGCTACCCCGCGTCCGAAATCAGAAGCCCATGCCGCCCATGCCGCCCATGTCGGGCATCGCGGGGGCCGGCTTGTCTTCCGGCTTCTCGCTGATCGCCGCTTCGGTGGTGATCAGGAGACCGGCGACCGAGGCCGCGTTCTGGAGGGCGGTGCGCACGACCTTGGTCGGGTCGATCACGCCGGCCTGGACCAGGTTCTCGTAGGTGTCGGTCGCGGCGTTGAAGCCCATGTTCTCGTCCTGACCGTCGATCAGCTTGCCCGAGACGACCGCGCCGTCGTGGCCGGCGTTCGAGGCAATCTGGCGAACCAGCGCGGTGAGCGAACGGCGCACGATGTCGATGCCGCGGGTCTGGTCGTCGTTGGCCCCTTCGAGACCTTCGAGCGCCTTGGCCGAGTACAGCAGCGCGGTGCCGCCGCCCGGGACGATGCCTTCTTCCACTGCGGCGCGGGTCGCATGGAGGGCGTCGTCGACGCGGTCCTTGCGCTCCTTCACCTCGACTTCCGAAGCGCCGCCGACCTTGATCACGGCAACACCGCCGGCGAGCTTCGCCAGACGTTCCTGCAGCTTCTCGCGGTCGTAGTCGCTGGTGGTCGCATCGATCTGGGTGCGGATTTCGCCCACGCGCGCCTTGATGTCGTCGGCCGAGCCGGCGCCATCGACGATGGTGGTGTTGTCCTTGTCGATCGACACGCGCTTGGCCTGGCCGAGCATGCCCACGGTGACGTTCTCGAGCTTGATGCCGAGGTCTTCGGAAATCATCTCGCCCTGCGTCAGGATCGCGATGTCCTGCAGCATCGCCTTGCGGCGATCGCCGAAGCCGGGGGCCTTGACCGCCGCGACCTTGAGGCCGCCGCGCAGCTTGTTGACGACGAGCGTGGCGAGCGCCTCGCCCTCGATGTCCTCGGCGATGATCAGCAGCGGACGGCCCGACTGCACCACCGCCTCGAGGATCGGCAGCATCGCCTGCAGCGACGACAGCTTCTTCTCGTGGATCAGGATGTAGGGGTTATCCAGCTCGACGGTCATCTTGTCGGGGTTGGTGATGAAGTAGGGGCTGAGGTAGCCGCGGTCGAACTGCATGCCTTCGACGACGTCGAGCTCGAATTCGAGACCCTTGGCCTCTTCGACGGTGATCACGCCTTCCTTGCCGACCTTTTCCATCGCCTCGGCGATCTTCTCGCCGACTTCGCGGTCGCCGTTGGCCGAGATGATGCCGACCTGGGCGATTTCCTGCGAACCGGAAACCGGCTTCGAACGGCCCTTGAGGTTCTCGGTGACCTTCTCGACCGCGAGGTCGATGCCGCGCTTCAGGTCCATCGGGTTCATGCCGGCGGCGACCGACTTCATGCCTTCGGTCACGATCGCCTGGGCGAGCACGGTGGCGGTGGTGGTGCCGTCACCGGCGTTGTCGTTGGTCTTCGAGGCCACTTCGCGCAGCATCTGCGCGCCCATGTTCTCGAACTTGTCCTTGAGCTCGATCTCCTTGGCGACGGTGACGCCGTCCTTGGTGATGCGCGGCGCGCCGAAGCTCTTGTCGATCACAACGTTGCGGCCCTTGGGACCGAGGGTCACCTTCACCGCGTTGGCGAGGGTGTCGACGCCGCTCATGATGCGTTCGCGCGCGTCGCGGCTGAACTTTACGTCCTTGGCAGCCATGTTTCTATCTCCAGTTCGTCATCCCAGCGAAAGCTGGGATCGGGTTGGTTTGAGGGGAAAGCGTGCTGGCGCCTACGGCCAGCGATCCCAGCTTTCGCTGGGATGACGGAGTGATCAGCCGATCACGCCCATGATGTCGCTCTCCTTCATGATGAGGAGGTCCTCGCCGTCGATCTTGACTTCGGTGCCGCTCCACTTGCCGAACAGGACGCGGTCGCCGGCCTTGACGTCGGGCGGGGTGATCTGGCCCTGGTCGTTGCGGGCACCGGTGCCGACGGAGACGATCTCGCCTTCGCTCGGCTTTTCCTGGGCGCTGTCGGGGATAATGATGCCGCCGGCGGTCTTCGTGTCGGCCTCGATGCGGCGGACGAGAACGCGGTCGTGCAGCGGACGAAATGCCATGGTGCTTGCCTCTCGGGTTGGTTGAGTGATGAACGCTATTGGCACTCCCTTGTCGAGAGTGCCAGCGCGCTCGCAGATAGTGCCCCGCGAATGGGGGTCAAGCGGCCGGGCCCAAGTTTTTTCAGGCAGCCGGCACGGCAAGCGGGGCAAGCCGTTCGCGGCGCAGCCAGCGCCACATGAGGCCCGCCGATACGAACACCAGCGCCACCAGCAGGCCGATCCACACGCCGAGGCCCTGCAGGGGCGTGGCGAACCCCAAAAG